>NZ_CP012996.1:1844187-2458916 GCF_001412655.1 Pedobacter sp. PACM 27299
GCAATTTCGGCTTAGAATGGCCGATGGGCAATATAAATGGCATTTGGGAAAAGCCATTCCATTGATAGAAAGTGGTGAATTGAAAATGTGGATGGGAACCAATACAAATATTGACATTCAGAAATCAAATGAGCAGCGTAAGGATGAGTTTCTGGCAATTGCCAGTCATGAGTTAAAAACTCCATTAACTTCTATAAAGGCCTTTAATCAGTTGATGAAAAGGTCTAAGGACCCTGAAAAACTACAGGGATTTGTAGAGAAGTCAGCCAGTCAGATCATTCGTTTGGAGCAGTTGATTACTGATTTATTAGATGTAACGAAGATCAATTCTGGAAACATGGTCTTTGAGAAAGACGCGTTCCAGTTTAGTGAAATTATAGCAACAGCAGTTCAAACTGTTCAGGCAATGTCGCCAGATCATGAATTGCTATTGGAAAACAGCATAGATGTTTCCTATCATGGAGATCGGTTGAGGATTGAACAGGTTTTAATGAACTTTTTAACCAATGCGGTGAAGTACTCGCCAAATGGAGGAAAAGTGATCATTAGTGTTGAAATTCAGTCAGACAATATTGTCGTTTCCGTGCAGGATTTTGGGATAGGTATTGCCGAATTCGAAATGCAGCGGTTATTTGAACGGTACTACCGTGTGGATAATGAGGATTTACGTTATGAAGGACTGGGCTTAGGTCTTTTCATTTGTTCAGAAATCTTGAAAGCCCATCATGGTAGCTTTTGGTTGGAAAGTAAGCTAGAGGTCGGTTCTACTTTTTATTTCAGGCTTCCTCTAAAACAGCATGCAGCAGTACCACATGGTGATGATGGCTATGTTAAAAGCCAATGGATGTACGATGATCTTAAACAACAACCTTGAGGTATTGGGCACCTGGTCCGATGCTTTAGAATGGGTAGGTAAAAGATATGGCAATTGGAGATGTAGTGCTGCAGTTTTTTTCAGAGATCCAGT
The DNA here is from genome assembly GCF_001412655.1 of Pedobacter sp. PACM 27299. Taxonomy (NCBI): domain Bacteria; kingdom Pseudomonadati; phylum Bacteroidota; class Sphingobacteriia; order Sphingobacteriales; family Sphingobacteriaceae; genus Pedobacter; species Pedobacter sp. PACM 27299. Next base: position 1,845,155 of record NZ_CP012996.1, read on the forward strand.
CTGCGGAAGACTGGATCAAGAATCAATAATTTATTGTCCGGCTAAGGAAGGCCTAGGCACTGAAACGTGTCTTTTTGTATAAGAGGCCAGCCAAACCAGTGCAGCAATCGCATAAGCACACAGTACCAGGATCGAGATGGTGCTCACTGAATTTCCACTTTGATGACTGCTGATGAATAAGGAAAGGATGGATAGTCCGATTCCACCACCCAGAAAATAGGAGGTTGAAGCCAGGCTGGATGCCAATCCATAATGCTGTGGCGGTATGCCCTGCACAGAAATCACCGATAAACTGGTATAGCAGATGGTCATGCCCAATCCAGATACACAGCATGCAGAACATAATAATAAGATCAGGTTATGGTCCATCAATACAGAAGCCAGTAAAAATCCTGCACCCCCTACCATTAAAGACATCCCAAAAACACCGGTTTGCCATACATTCAGTCTTCTCATTAATGGAGGAAGTACAAATTTCGCAAATAAGGCAGAGATGATACTGAATGGAACCAGGGTAACCCCGGCTTTGGCTGCACTGAAATTCATGTCTTTTTGAATCAGTAAAGACAGCAGGAACATATATCCGGTAAAATAAGCGCCTAGTAAAAAGAATACGCCAATACCGGTAGTGGTGGCTTTAGAACGGAATAAGGACATGTCTATTAAAGGCTCTTTCTGAACTTTCAAACGGTGCTGAATGAGTTTAAAACCAGCAATTACAGCGATAGTGAGGCCGATTAACATCAGGTAATGTTCGCGGATTCTGCCCAGTTCATGTACGCCATAGCTCAACATTAACAGCACCAATACCAATAATACACCAGATAATAAATCCGGTCTGGATTTCGATTTCGTCAATTCATCAGGAGCAAGGTAATACCAGGCAAGGCCAATAATGACAAATAAAACAGGTACATTAACGAAGAAAATCCAGTGCCATCCCCAATAAGTGGTAATAATCCCACCTAAGGCCAGGCCGCTGCCAGAGCCGATGGCTGCAAATGAACTGAAAATACCGATGGCTTTTGCACGTTCCCGGGTTTCTGTAAAAGTATGAGTTACAATAGAAAAAGCGGAAGGCATAATTAAGGCGGCACCAATTCCCTGTGCGGCACGGAAAAAGGCCAGCATCTCAAAAGAGCTGGAAAGACCTGCGCCCAGAGAGGTCAGCAGAAAAATTGCAGAACCGGCCATGAAAATATTTTTCTTTCCTACAAGGTCTGATAATTTACCCCCGATGATCAAAAATCCCCCGTATAACAACACATAGAGTGTTTGCAACCATTGTACTTTGTCGCTGCTTAGCCCGTAATCAGATTGAATAGATGGGATGGCAAGGTTGACAATGGCTATGTCCAATGCTTCTATAAAAATACCAATAGAAGCAATGGCGAGGATCAGGTTTTTTCTTTGAGTCATAAATGTATTTGGGGAAATTTTCCTTACAAAGGTAGCTTTAGTAACACAGACTAAAAATAAGTTCTGCTTATTTAGAACAAATGATTAATATTTACTAATTTGACAGAACAAATGCATTATTGATCTTAAATATGCCTACTCAAACAGAACAAGTCCGTCAGAACCCTTTGGTTTTAGATGATAAAGATTATGAAATCATGAGATTATTGCAGGAAAATGCAAAGCTCACGATCCGGGAAATCGCGTCTCAAGTACACCTGAGCCCAACTCCAACCCACGAAAGGATCAAAAGAATGGAAAGGGAGGGCGTAATCAGGAAATATGTGGCTTTGCTGGATAACCGGAAAATCAATAAGGGCATCATCGTGATTGTACAGATCTCGTTAAAAGTTCACAATAAGAAAGCAGCACAGGAATTTATAGATGCAGTATTGAACTTCAAAGAAGTGACTGAATGTTACAATATATCTGGTGATTTTGACTTTATGCTCAAGATAGTGACGGAAAGTATGGAAAGTTTTCATTCTTTCTCCATGAACAAGCTTAGTGAAATTCCGGGGATTGCACAAACGAAGAGTATTTTTGTGATGGATACCATTAAAGATACCCATCACTTGTTGTAAAAATACTTTTATTCGTAGTGCAGGGCTTCAATCGGATCTAACCTGGAGGCTTTTAGTGCTGGATAATAACCGAAAAATATGCCGGTTAAAGCGCAGACCAGGAAGGAAATGACGATAGAAGATTGCGAAATGACGGTTGGCCAATTGAGCATAGAAGGGATCACAATGGCTGCGGTAACGCCGAGTAATACGCCAATGATGCCACCGGTGATACTGATCATAACGGCTTCTATTAAAAATTGAAGCAAAATATCCACGCCTCGTGCACCAATAGACATTCTTAGTCCGATTTCACGGGTGCGTTCTGTTACGGATACATACATGATGTTCATAATGCCAATCCCACCAATTAGTAGGGAAATACTGGCAACAGCAGTCAGTAGGGCGGTAAGCATGCTGCTGGTGGAATTCATCATGGTCATTAACTCTGCCTGGGTACGTACCTGAAAATCATTGTCCTGATTGTCGCGAAGGTGATGCGTTTCCCTTAATATTTGGGTGATTTCATCTACAGCCGCATCTGAAGCATCTTCCCTGATCGCGGATGCGTAAATACTTCCAAAATAAATAGTAGATAATATCCTTTTTTGTACAGTCGTATACGGCGCAATGATAATATCGTCCTGATCTTGTCCAAAATTACTGGTTCCTTTAGGCACCAGTACCCCAATGACCTGAAAAGGGATTTTACCGAATCTGATGATTTTTCCAATCGGATCATCCCCGTTAGGAAATAGGTTGTCGACTACCGTTTTACCTAATAAACATACTTTTGCAGAGGCCCTTACATCCTGTTCGGAAAACAGGATGCCGTCTTTAACCTCCACTTTTCTGATTTCCAGGTAATCCGGACTAACGCCCTGTATGCTGGTTGGCCAGTTGTTTGCACCATTGATTGCTTGTCCACTGGAAGAGGCCAATGGAGAAATTAAAGCAATATCCGGTGCTTTTTTTAAAGCTTCTACATCTTTAATGGTCAGGGTTTTAAGGCTGCTGCCCATCATTCTTGCACCTCCAGGTTCGTTGCTGTAGGGTTGTATAGTGATCATATTTGAGCCCATACTGGCCAATGAAGCGTTGATACTTTGTTTGGAGCCCTCGCCGATAGACATCATGGTGATAACAGAAGCTACGCCTATAATGATACCCAGCATGGTGAGCAGCGCGCGTAATTTATTGCGTTGTAATGCCCTTATGGCTAGTTTGATCAGATTTAAGATTTTCATCGGCTTATCATTTAATAATCATCGGAAACTGGCAATTCGCTTAAAGCTGTTTTTGCAGAACGCGGGTTGGGATTGAGGGTGTCTTTTTGTACCCTGCCATCTTTTAACATCACCGTTCGACTGGTAAATGCAGCGATATCTGGCTCGTGCGTTACAAAAATAATGGTTTTGCCATTCTGATTGAGCTCCTGCATCAGCGACATGATTTCATAGGAAGTCCGGGTATCCAGGTTTCCTGTGGCCTCATCGGCCAAAATCATTACAGGTTCATTCACGAGTGCTCTTGCAATCGCCACCCTTTGCTGCTGTCCACCGGAAAGCTGATTGGGTGTATGGTCAAAACGACCATCTAATTTTACCGCCTGCAAGGCTGCAATCGCCCTTTCTTTACGCTCTTTGGTCGAAATAGTTGGATTATATAATAATGGGAGTTCTACATTTTCCAGGGCAGTTGTTCTCGGCAAGAGGTTATAAGCCTGAAAGACGAAACCAATTTTAGTGTTTCTCATCTTGGCCAGTTCATCTCTGCTCAGTTCCTTAACATTTACACCATCTAATATATAGCTGCCTTCTGTCGGTTTATCCAGGCAGCCCAGCATATTGAGTAAAGTGGTTTTTCCAGATCCACTGCTGCCCATGATAGTCAGAAATTCGCCTTTATTCACGTCAAAAGAAACACCTTTTAAGGCACGAACGATTTGATCACCCATAATAAACTCCCGTTTTACGTTCTGGATTTCCAGGATTTTTTGTCCGGTCATCTTTTACCTCCTCTTTTTGGCATAAATGGACTACTGGCTGCGGCAGTAGGGGTACCCGCTGAAGGGCCTGAGGCGCTGGTTACGACTACTTCGTTTTCTGAGAGTCCCGATAATACCTGTACATGCGTATTGTCATTCAAGCCGGTTTTTATTTTCTTTTGAAGGAGTTTATTCCCTGCTAATACCCATACATAAGCAGTAGGATTGGCTACTACATCTCCATCGATCGGTTTTTTAGCTTGGTTTTTTTGATTTCCTTTTCCCTCATTACCATTTCCTTTTTTATGTCCCGGAGCGGGAACAATTTCATATTTTTTGGAAAGTGAAGAGTCTGGATGGAACTTCAAAGCCTGTGCAGAAACAAGTAAAGCATTATTAACTTCTTTCGTGTAGATGATAATATTAGCGGTCATTCCCGGTTTTAACTTTTTATCATCGTTAGGTGCATCGATTAAAGTGGCATAAGTGACCACATTGGCAGAAATGGAAGGCTGCAAGCGGATTTCCTTAACGGTACCATTAAAGGTATCATCAATAAAAGCATCTACAGTAAAGGTGGATCTTTGTCCGGTCCGCACATTCCCTATATCTGCTTCATCTACTTTGGCCTGTACCTGCATTTTCGTGATGTCTTTGGCGATGGTGAAGAGGGTAGGCGTACTAAAACTGGCTGCTACTGTTTGCCCGATGCTCACACTTCTGCTCAATACTACGCCATCAATTGGGGAATAGATCTGTGTGAAGGAAAGGTTTCTTTCGGCTGCCCTTAATTGTGCTTTTACATTATTTACATTGGCTTTTGCTACCTGTAAGGTATTTAAAGCAAGGTCATAATCCGCTTTACTGATAGACCCGGTTTGGAATAATTGCTGCTGCCGGTTGAAATTAGCCTCCTGATAAGTTTGGTTACTCTGTGCCTGTATCAGGTTTGCCTTTGCTTGATCTACAGTAGATTGAATCAATACTTTATCCAGTTCTGCCAGTAGTTCACCCTTTTTAACGGTAGAATTGAAATCAGCATATAATGCGGAAATTGTTCCTGAAACTTGTGTACCTACCGTTACCGTATCCACTGGCTGTACCGTGCCGGTTGCAGTGACACTAGTAGAAATCGGCCCAATAACCGGTTTTTCCGTCGTCAGGTTGATGACTTGCTCTTTAGTCCTTAGAAAGAAATACCAGATACCGAATAACACGATGACAGCGGCAAGGATGAGGAAGATTTTTTTCGGTTTCATGGTTATAGTTTTATAGGTGTTCCAAGGTAGAATTCGTAGATTTTTGCGGCCAGTAAAGCATTGTATTTGGCTTGTATATAAGCTTGCATGGCCTGTACATATAGATTTCTTTGCTGATAAAAGTCGACTATGTTAGCAGCGCCAATCTTTAGTTCCTGATTCGCAATGCGATAAATTTCTGTATTGTACTTTAACTGCTCCGTAGCAGAAAGAAGTTGGTTTTTACTGTTTTGTGCAGAGATGAGTGCTTTTTCCGTCGTTAATGCCAAAGTAGTTCTGGTGTTTTCCAGGCTTAGCCTAGATTGTTCCAGATTGATCCTGGCCTTAGCCACATTGGTTTTATTGAGCCTATTGGTGAAAATGGGTACGGAAAGTGTTAATCCAGCTTGTTGGTTGAAATTGTTATCCAGCTGTTTAAATACATTGTAGTTTGGATCATTGGCGTAATTAGAGCCAATCCCAGCACCTAAGGTCAGAGTAGGTAAGTATCCTGATTTGGCTTTACTCAGATTGAGATCTGAAATTTGGATCCCTAATTCTGCATTTTTTACTTCCGGACGGTTCTTCAGTGCATATTGCTGTACGGTTTCCAAATCAGGGATATTGCTTTCAGCGATCAGCGTATCAGGTTTTACAATATCGAAATCCCTGCTATCCGGAAGTTGAAGCAATTGTTTTAAGGTGATTTTGTCCTGGCGTTCTGCATTTTGTGAGGCGGTCAGGTTGTAATTGTCGGTGGCAAGCTGCGCTTCGAACTGCACCACTTCTTTTTGAGCCGCAGAACCAACTTTAAAGCGATTTCTTGATTGTGCGAGTTGTGCTTCAGAGGTTTTAACCAGGTCTTGATTGTAGACAATACTTTCTTTATCCACCAGAATACTAAGGTAGGCTTGTGTAATTTGTAAAGTAATATCGTTCTCTGTTTCTAAAACGGTTAGTCCGGCAGACTGTACAGAAAGCTCTTTTTGCTTGATGTCTGTCTTTAAATATCCTCCTTTATATAAGGTCCAGGAAGAATTTAACCCATAAGAGCCTGAAGTATTGATCGCATTGCTTCCTGTGGTCTGTGTGACATTATAGTGGTTGAAGGATTGAGAAGCAGTGCTATAAAGATTTGGCAGCAAGGCGGATTTAGCTTGCAGCTGATCTTCTATGGCATTTTTTTTATCAAGGATCAGTCCTCTGATCTGTAGGTTGTTGATTTTTGCGTATTGTAAACAACTGGCGAGGTCCCATACCGGAGGGATCACTTTTAATGCGGAATCCTGGAGGCTGTTTCGATCTTGTCCAAATCCCTTTATACTGGAAATGCCAAGCGCGGAGAAGAGCAGGATTTTTAAAGTAAGTCGTAACATTATGATGCGTTTAAACTGCTAATAACATTCAAATCAACGCTTCTTTATGCGGTTAAAAAAACAGAATAGACGGGGAGGGCAAACACGCCGACGAATGGGTCGAATTCGTCGACGGTAAGATTTGGACTTTCTTTTAGCCTTTAAGTACCTTGGACTATCCAATTTGTACCTAATTCTAAACCAAATGGTTTCTTTAAAAAGCCGTTCCTATATTACCGTGCTATTGCATTTCCTGCTTTGGGGGTTGTTTGCTTTCATTTTGCTTTTTTATCACCCTTTGTCCTGGAATATCCGCCTGCCTTTACAGTTTTGGATTAAACAAGGACTCGTATTGGTGATTCTGATGCTGGTGTTTTACCTAAATAGTGGTGTGCTGGTGCCGCGATTGTTGCTGAAAAATAAGAATATCTTATTCATCGTTATTGTGCTGGCGATTGCTGTGCTTGCCGGCCCTTTGGTGAAAGGCCTTGAAAACATATTAGACCTGCCATTTCTGATGGAAAAGGCTGCTCAAAAGATTGGTATTCCACGTTTGCCAAGAAGAGACGATGGAATAGACCTTTTCTTAGTCATGATGATTTTGCTCATTGTTGGCATCAGCACCAGCCTAACCTTAATTCAGAAATGGCAAACCGATAAGCAATTAAGAGAACTATTAGAAAAGGAAAAGATCAGCTCAGAGCTCTCCTTTTTAAAGGCACAGATCAATCCACATTTCTTTTTCAATACTTTAAACAATATATATGCACTTACCCATGTGGATGTGGAAGCTTCTCGGAAAGCACTCCATAAGTTGTCAAGGATGATGCGCTACCTGCTGTATGAAACACAGCAAGGCAGTACGCCGCTGAGTAAAGAACTTTCCTTTATCAGTGACTATATTGAATTGATGCGCCTTCGTTTGAGTGATAATGTGAAAATATCTTTTGAAAAGTCGGGCCTGCAGGAGGAGCTGATGCTGGCTCCCATGCTCTTTCTTCCTTACATTGAAAACGCATTTAAACATGGGATAAGCATGCTTTCTCCTTCAGAGATTCGCATCACCATGAAAATGAATGGGCCAGTATTAGAGATGATGGTGGAGAACTCCATTTTTAAAGAGCAGCACACCTTGCCGGATGTTTATGGTGGAATTGGATTAACCAACACAAAACGACGTTTGGATTTGTTGTATCCAGGAAAATACACCTTTTCGGCTGCAAAGACTGAATCCGGCAATGCGTTTATCGTTCACTTAACACTAATTCTTGATGGTACTGAAATGTATAGCAGTTGATGATGAACCTCTGGCCCTCGGACTGGTTTGCAGTTTTGTGGAACAAACACCTTTTTTAGAGCTTAAAGGGTGTTTCTCCAGTGGGTTGAAGGCATTGGAAATGGTAAGGGAAGAGGAAATTGACCTCATCTTTCTGGATATTCAGATGCCTGATCTAAATGGAATTCAGGTGGCACGCTTGTTAGATCATCAGCCAGGTGGTTCAGGACCCAGGGTGATTTTTACCACTGCTTTTAATAATTTTGCAATAGATGGCTATAAGGTAGATGCACTCGACTATCTTCTGAAACCTTTTGATTATGAAGAGTTTTTAACCGCAGCAAATAAGGCCAGGAATTATGCGGAAATGAAAACTTCTGTTAAGCACCATGTAGAGCCTGCTGATGCATTTATCTTTCTGAAAGTAGAATACCAGTTGCTGAAGGTCGCAATTAAGGACATTCTCTATATTGAAGGTTTGAAAGATTATGTAAAAATATATCTGGAAAATAATGATAAACCAATACTCAGTTTAACCAGTCTTAAAGATCTGGAGGTTAAGCTTTCTCCTTCCACTTTTATGCGCGTTCACCGTTCCTATATTGTTTCACTGGATAAGATTACTGCGGTCACAAAAAGCACATTATATATCGGAGAACGTATGATCTCACTTTCTGAGCAACATAAGGAAGCCTTCAACTCTTACCTCAAAAAATGGCTTTAAATGTCTATAAAAGTGTTTTCTGGGGCTGTGTTACGTTTGTGTAGTTTTAAAATGACATTCTGAAAGCAATTTACTATTTGTATTCCTTGGAATTATAATCCATGGATGATATTTTTGTGTCTGCCTTTTATGAGGCTGAAATAAATTAAGAAACATGAAGATAGAAGAAGAGTTAAAACATCAATTTCTGACACCCCAGCAGCGGGCTGCCACGAATATCATTTTCACTTCTAACTGGATCCTGAACAAGATTGCAGTTGCGTTAAAACCAACCGGTTTATCGCTGCAACAGTTTAATGTGCTGAGTATTTTACATGGACAGGAGGGACAAACCGCCACTGTCAATCTGATCAAAGATCGTTTGATAGACCGGATGCCCAATGTTTCCAGGTTGCTCAATAAGTTGATGGATAAGGGCTTGATTGTTAAAGAGCGCAACTTGTCGGATCAACGTGTGGTGTATGTGACGCTGAGCCCTGAAGGGCTAAAGCTAAAAATGGCAGCCAGAGCGATTATCGATCAGGGGGTGCTCGACCTCAATAGTGAAGATGCTGATCTGCTGAATGACTTATTGGAAAAATTAAGAAAATAAAATTGTAAAGAAAATGGCTATGAACAAAGTAATTCTTTTGAACGCAAGACCGGTAGGAAAACCAGTCATGAGTGATTTTAAATTTATAGAAGAAGCGATGCCTGTGGCCAGTGATGGGCAGCTGCTGTTGAAAACCAAATATGTTTCTGTAGATCCGTATTTAAGGGGCAGAATGAATGACTCGGAATCTTATGTTCCACCATTTGAGCTAAATAAACCGATATCATCAGGCATAGTTGCAGAAGTAATAGAAAGTAAATTGACAGGTTTTGAAAATGGAGACTTTGTTTCCGGAAACCTGGAATGGAAAGAATATCAAAGCCATACTGGCCAGGGATTGATCAAAGTTGATCCTAAAGCAGCAGATCTAAGTGCTTATTTAGGGGTCCTTGGAATGACTGGTTTGACGGCTTATTGTGGTTTGTTAGAAATAGGAAAACCAAAAGCAGGGGAAACTATCGTTGTTTCGGGCGCTGCCGGTGCTGTTGGAACGGTGGTTGGTCAAATTGGTAAGATTTTAGGCTGTAGGGTAGTAGGAATTGCAGGTACCGATGAAAAGGTTGCCATGCTGAAATCTAAGTTGCATTTTGATGAAGCCATCAATTATAAAACCACTACAGACATGACTGCAGCTGTAAAAGCCGCTTGCCCGAATGGAGTAGATGTATATTTTGATAATGTTGGTGGGGCAATCTCTGACGCAGTATTGGCAAATCTGAACAGGTATGCCCGTATCCCGGTTTGTGGTGCCATATCACTGTATAATAATACGACAAAAGATGTTGGTCCTCGTATCCAAACCACGATGGTGATCAAAAGTGCTTTGATGCAGGGCTTTATCGTATCTGTATTTGCGGATAAATTCCCGGAAGCGATCGCGCAGATGAGTAGCTGGCTGAAAGAAGGTAAATTGACTTACACAGAAACAATAGTGGAAGGCTTTGACCAGATTCCTCAAGCTTTTATGGACCTTTTTGAAGGTAAGAATGAAGGTAAAATGATCGTTAAGATTTAATCTGATGATCTGTTATAATTAAAAGAATACTGTATTAGAGGAGCACTGATTTGAAGGCTCTGGTTAATAGTTTAATGATAAAATAATCAAATTGAGATGTTAAATTTTGAATTCAAAAACCCAACCAAAATCATTTTTGGAAAAGGAGAGATAAAAAAGATAAGTAAAGAAATTCCTACAGGTGCTAAAGTATTGGTGCTTTATGGCGGAGGAAGTATCAAAACCAATGGCGTATACGATCAGGTGATCGATGCACTAAAAGGCTTTGAAGTATTGGAGTTCTCAGGAATTCCAGCAAATCCAGAGTATGAGGTTTTGATGCAGGCACTAAAAGTGATCAAAGATGAAAAGATTACTTATATGCTGGCAGTAGGTGGTGGTTCTGTAATAGATGGTGTAAAATTCCTTTCAGCAGCAGCGTTATACGATGGTGATATGCCATGGGATATCCTGACGCAAAATATCAGAACAGAGAAAGGTTTGCCTTTTGCTTCGGTATTGACTTTACCAGCTACAGGATCAGAAATGAACTCTGGTGCAGTAATTACACGTAAGGAAACTCAGGAAAAACTAGCTATGGGCGGCCCTGGTTTATTTCCGGAATTTTCAATTCTTGATCCTGAAGTGATCAAATCTATTCCTAAACGCCAATTGGTAAATGGAGTAACTGATGCTTTTACGCATGTTTTAGAGCAGTATATGACCTATCCTGCAGGTGCACATCTACAGGATCGCTTTGCAGAAAGTATTTTGCAAACCTTGATTGAAGTAGGTCCAAAGGTGATTGAGAATCCGGAAGACTATGAATCTGCAGCCAACTTTATGTGGAGCTGTACGATGGCCTTAAACGGATTGATTCAAAAAGGTGTGCCCACCGATTGGGCTGTCCATGCAATGGGGCATGAGCTGACTGCCTTATTCGGTATTGATCATGCGAGAACACTGGCGATCATTGCGCCAAGTCATTACCGTTATAATTTCGAAGCTAAGAAAGAAAAACTGGCGCAATATGGTCAGCGTGTTTGGGGAATTACCACTGGTAGTATCGATGATATCGCCAACGCAGCCATAGCCAGAACTGAAGACTTCTTCCATTCCATGGAGATTGAAACGACACTTTCTGAGTATACGGATGATTTCGAAGGAACCGCACAAAAGATTTCGAAACGTTTTACAGAAAGAGGTTGGTTAGGATTGGGTGAACATAAAACCCTTTCTCCATCTGATGTAGAGAAGATCGTAGAAATGAGTTATTAAATCGTAACTCAGTATGATATTGTAGCCCCGGTTCTATCCGGGGCTTTTTTTATGCAAGAAATTTGGCAATTCATCTTTCTAAAAAAGCTTTAAATGCGGGATTCAGAAATAATTCAGGATATTTGCCAGCAGCCTTTTTCTGAAGATTTCCAGGAAAATAAAAAAGCATAAATATGAATCTGTTATTAGTTGAGGATGATCTTCGTGTTTCTGAGCTTGTCAAAAGAGGTTTGGAAGAGCATGGGTATCAGGTAACGCTGGCTTATGATGGCCTGATGGGCAAAAAATTAATGATTGCCAATCATTACGACCTGATCATTACTGATATTGTGCTTCCACAGCTAAATGGTATAGAGCTTTGCAGGGAAATTCGGCTGGTATGGTCAGAACTCCCTATCATCATGTTAACGGCCCTGGGAACTACAGAGGATAAACTGGATGGATTTGATGCCGGTGCAAATGACTACCTGGTGAAGCCTTTTGATTTTCGGGAACTTCATGCCCGTATTAAAGTACTGCTGAGCCGCAATGTTGGCGTTTTGCAGGCCCCAATAATCAAATTACTAAAATATGCAGATCTGGAAATGAACCTGCAAACGAATGTCGTGTGCCGGATGGGAGAGGAAATTAACCTGACACCTAAAGAGTTCAAGCTTTTGGAATATATGCTGCGCAATAAAGAAAGAATTCTGACCCGTACAGAGATCGCCGAAAAGGTTTGGGATACCCATTTTGATACCGGAACCAATTTTATTGATGTCTATATGAACTACCTGAGGAAAAAAATTGATAAGAACTTTGAAAATAAACTGATTCATACCAAAACCGGAATGGGCTTTATTTTTAAAGAAATTTAAATTTTTGGTTTATTAAACTGCTTTAATCAGCTGCTATTGTGAAAATCCGCTATAAACTGACACTTCTTTTTACATTGCTTTTTACACTGCTCATCTGTGCATTTGCTTTTTTTACCTATTATTCTTCGGCAGAAAATAGAGAAGATGAGTATTACAAACGATTAAAACAGCTAGCGATTACCAAAAGTAACCTGTTATTAGATGCTAAAGTAGCACCAGATGTTTTACAGCTGATCTATAAAAATGCGCCAAATAACCTGTTTCAGGAGGAAGTAGCAGTTTATGATACTTCTTTTCACCTATTGTACCATGATGCGGTAAATATTGACAAAATCAAGGAAACCAAAAGCATGATCGCCGAGATCGTGGCTAAAGGAGAGATTCAATTTAACCAGGGACAATTACAGGCGGTTGGCTTTCTTTATCCTTATAAAGGAAGAAATTATGTGGTGACTGCCGCCGCAAAGGACGAATATGGCCTTGCAAAGTTGCGTCAGCTGCGGTTTATACTGCTGATTTCTGTGTTGGGCAGCGTGGTGCTGACTGTTTTTGCAGGGTATCTTTTTGCCAGGCATGCTTTAAAACATGTGGCAGAAATGGTAGATGAAATCGAAGAGATGACCGCAAATAACCTCGATCAGCGTTTAAAAGTGGAAAATGCTAAGGACGAGATTGGTGAACTGGCGATCACCTTTAACCGGATGCTGGATCGTATTGAGCATTCTTTTGATGCACAAAAAGAGTTTGTTTCTCATATTTCTCATGAATTAAGAACACCTCTGGCCACTGTAATTGCTGAATTGGAGATCTCTCAAAATAAAGAGAGAACACCTTTGGAATACCAAAACGCGATAGGGCTGGCTTTAAAAGATGCGAGGAAGCTGGCCCGGCTGTCGACCAGTTTATTAGATCTGGCCAATGCCAATTACGACCAAACGGAGATTAGCTTCAAAGAACTTCGCCTCGATGAAGTGTTATTAGATGCTCGGATAGAGGTATTGCAGCACCAGCCAGAATATAAAGTAAACCTCATTTTTGATCAGGAAGCAGAAGATGACGATTTTATTTCTATCTATGGAAATGAGCATTTATTGAAAATCGCTTTCCTCAATTTGATGGAGAACAACTGTAAGTTCTCTGAAGATAAACAATCCAATGTTGCAATTTCCTATTATCAGGACAAAACGATGCTCCGTTTTTCTGATCAGGGTATTGGCATCTCGGAACAAGACCGTCTGCATTTATTCGACCCGTTTTATCGAGGGGATAACCAGTATTACGCAGAGGGAAATGGCATCGGCCTGGCGCTCACAAAAAAGATCATCACATTGCATAATGGTGAGATTTCTGTTATTTCTGAAAAAGGAGAAGGAACCACTTTTATCGTTACACTGACTCATGTTTAAGGCGTATTTATGCTTTCATTAAGGACCTGCTTGAGGGGGTTCTTAAGGAGGATGCTTCAGCTTTTTTATAGAGGTGACTCTTCCTTTCTAATCACTTTCTAATGATTTTCTAATCATGCCCTAACGGCCCTTTCCAAGGGCTAGAGGTACTTTTGTGTCATCAAAAAAACAAAACGTATGGACAAGCCTCCGTGTTATAAGCCATTAATTATTTACCCTCCCTATTCAGTGTAGTATTTCCGATACTTTCCTGAAAGGGAATGATATCGAAAAGCAATGTTAAGTACACTAGACTTCAGCAGCCGTTTATTATTAGCCCTCAGTTTGGGCGCTGCGATTGGCATAGAACGCCAATGGCATCAACGTATCGCAGGATTACGCACCAATACCCTGGTCTCTTTGGGTGCCGCAATATTCATTACCCTGGCGGTAAAAATCGGGGGCGATGCCAGTGGCAGGGTCGCTTCTTATATCGTGAGTGGTATTGGTTTTCTCGGTGCCGGAGTGATCATGAAGGATGGAATGAATGTAAGGGGACTCAACACTGCAGCCACACTCTGGTGTTCTGCAGCGATTGGCGCACTCTCTGGAATGGGCTTTTACCCTGAAGCAGCAATTGCTACAAGTTTCATCGTACTCGCACACCTTATTTTACGCCCTATAGGTCTTAAACTAGGCAAAAACTCATTTCATCCCAAAAGTGAAACTGCTCAAACTGAGTATTTGATTTCCATCAAATGCAAAGAGCGGGTAGAAAATCACATCCGTGTTTTACTGCTCCAGCACCTTGGGAATCATGAAAAGCTCATGCTCAGGGCACTGACCAGCAGCGATAACGGTGATCCTGCGAATGCAATCATTACTGCGGAGTTAGTTGCTGTAGGAAATCAGGATGAATTAATGGAAAAAATGGTGAGCAGGCTGACGATTGAAGCAGAAGTAATGCGGGTAAGCTGGGAATTAACAGGACAACAATCAGAGTTATGAAAAGACTAAAAATGAAACATCAAAAAACAGCTGCTGGTTTTGAGGAGGCAGGAGCAACAAAGTTGAAAAATGTGGCGAGAATAGCAGCAGATTTCTTCTATCCCATGCTCAATAGCGACAAGGAAGGTTTGACAGCAGCTGCTGTAGCAGAAAAGAGAAAGTTGTTTGGCTGGAATGAAATTGAGCATGAGCGAGCTTTACCTTGGTACGTTCAGCTATTTCAAGCCTTTTTAAACCCTTTTATTGCCGTGTTGTTAATATTGGCTATTGTCTCGTTTATTGTCGATGTGGGACTCGCTGAGGAGGCTGAGCGGGATTATAAAACGGTTATTGTAGTTGGGCTGATGGTAGTGCTGAGTTCTCTGCTTCGTTTTTGGCAGGAATTCGGCAGTAACCGGGCGGCGGAAGCACTAAAAAGTATGGTGAAAACCACTGCTACCGTTTTGCGTAAAGAAAATGGAAAAGAAGAAGTTGAGCTGAAAGCTTTAGTACCTGGTGACCTGGTGTTTTTGAGTGCCGGTGATATGGTGCCTGCAGATCTACGCCTCATCCAGTCTAAAGATCTTTTTGTGAGTCAGGCTATGCTGACAGGTGAATCTCATCCATTGGAAAAAAGTGCCGAAGTGGTTTCCAATGCAGATCATAAATCACCATTGGAACTGGATAACATCTGTTTCATGGGGACTAATGTATTGAGCGGCACAGCTACTGCAGTGGTGGTCAATACGGGGAATCTGACTTATTTCGGTGCTGTAGGTACTGCCATCAGCGGAAAACGTTCAGAAACCAGTTTTGATAAAGGGGTGAATAAGGTGAGCTGGTTACTGATCCGATTTATGCTGGTGATGGTTCCTTTGACTTTTGTGATCAATGGTTTAACTAAAGGAGATTGGTTTGAAGCGTTGCTTTTCGGCATTGCGATGGCAGTGGGCTTAACACCAGAGATGCTGCCCATGATTGTGACTGCCAACCTGGCCAAGGGGGCGAAGAATATGAGTCAGCATAAAGTGATTGTGAAAAGATTAAATGCCATCCAGAATATTGGGGCCATGGATATTCTTTGTACCGATAAAACCGGGACACTCACCATGGATAAGATCATTTTAGAGCGGCATTTGAATGTTTATGGAGAAGACGATGATGAAGTGCTGAAATGGGCTTATTTAAATAGTTTTCATCAAACTGGGCTAAAAAACCTCCTTGATCTGGCAGTGCTGGAACATTTGGAACTTCATGATTACCTGAATGTTGCGGAAGGTTATCATAAAGTAGATGAGATTCCTTTTGATTTTCAGCGACGAAGAATGAGTGTGATTTTGGAGCAGCAGCATGGAAAACAGCTGCTGATCTGTAAAGGCGCAGTGGAAGAAATGCTCGACCTATGTTCTCATGCGTTTGAGCCTGGTGAAAATCACCAGTTGCACCTGGAAAAGGATGCCGTGGTAGTGATGGATGAGTGCATGCGCAATACCGTGCTGCTAACTTCCAGAAAGCTTAATGAAGATGGGCTGAGGGTATTATTGGTGGCTATAAAGGAATATGACCCGCGTCCTTCAAACTATGGGGTCAAGGAGGAGGATAAAATGATTTTAACTGGATTCATTGGCTTTTTAGATCCCGCTAAACCTTCTGCAAGGCCTGCAATTGAAGGGCTGCAGGAACTGGGGATTACAGTTAAAGTACTGACTGGTGATAATGATGTGGTGACCAGAAAGATCTGTAAAGAAGTGGGAATTCCCTTTCAGCAGGTTTTATTGGGACATGAACTGGACCAGATGGGGGAGGAGGAGCTTGCTGCTAAGCTTCAGGATACCAGTATTTTTGCAAAATTAAGCCCTGTTCAAAAGTCCAGGATTGTCAGGTTGTTACAATCGAAAGGGCATACTGTAGGTTTTATGGGAGATGGGATCAATGATGCGGCAGCATTAAGAGTTGCTGACGTAGGCATTTCTGTAGACACTGCGGTAGACATCGCAAAAGAAAGCGCCGACATTATCCTGCTGGAAAAAGACCTGATGGTACTTCGCAAAGGGGTGATCTATGGACGGCGAACTTTTGGGAACATTATTAAATACATCAAAATGACGGCCAGCAGTAATTTTGGCAATATGTTCAGTATGTTAGGTGCAAGTGCTTTTCTGCCTTTCTTACCGATGCTGCCCATCCATCTGCTGATTCAAAACCTGTTGTATGACCTTTCCCAGATTTCTATTCCATGGGACCGTATGGATGAGGAATTTTTGAAGAAACCACAGAACTGGGATGCTGGAGGGATCAGCAAGTTTATGGTCTTTATCGGACCAATTAGTTCAATTTTTGACTATGCCACTTTTGCGGTCATGTTTTATGTGTTTAAGGCGAATAGTCCGGCACACCAAACGCTGTTTCAAACCGGTTGGTTTGTAGAAGGATTATTGTCGCAAACGCTGATTGTTCACATGATCAGAACCCGTAAGATTCCATTTATTCAAAGCTGGGCAACAGCTCCGGTGATTGCGCTGACAACGTTGATTATGCTGGTTGGAATCGCGATTCCTTTTACACCTTTTGCAGGGGTTTTGAAGCTAACGCCCTTGCCAATAGCCTATTTTCCGTGGCTGTTAGGGATCCTTTTGAGCTATTGTCTTTTAACGCAGTATGTAAAAACTTTGTTTATCAAAAAGTTTAACCAATGGCTGTAAGTGTTTGATTATGTATTAACTAAAAAATTCAATATTTTACTGTTTAGTCATTGTAAACAGTAGATTTTCCATTTTATGTGTTGAAAATCTTCCCGAAATAAATATTAAAAAAAGAACATGAAACATTTGATTTTAAGCGGCAGTTTACTGTTGCTCCTGGCTTCCTGTGCCCAAAAAAAGAGGTCGAGCCGATCGAAAATTATCAATTACAGGGAGATACATTAGTCCTTCCCGCAGTGTCAAAACTAAATGGCCTTTTACGTTTGGCCACGGCAGCTGAAGCTCCTTTTCAAATGGAAATTACCAGTGTGGGCAAGGTAAAAGCCATCCCCAATTTCTATGCAGAAACTGCCAGCCCTTTTTCCGGACGTTTGCTTCGGGTTTTCATAAAATTAGGCATGAAAGTGAGCCCTGGAACGCCACTTTTTGAATTGGCATCACCCGATTTTATTGAACTTCAGCAGCGTTTTTTCAGTATAAAAGCGCAGTTGAAAAAGGCAGGTCTGGATTTGAAACGCCAGAAGGATCTTTTTAAAAATGAAGTGTCATCAGTTAAAGATCTGGAAGAGATTAGTCAGGCTTATGATTTGATTTTAAGTGAGTATAAAAATTTGGTAGAAGGATTTAAAGTGTATCATGTTGCTGCGGATCAATTAAAAATCGGACAGCCATTTATACTTCGTTCTCCAATAAAAGGGGAGGTGATTCAGAATGATCTGGTGACAGGGGGTTACCTGAATACGGAAGCTGCAGCACTAGTTAAAATAGCGGAGTTGAGCCGGGTGTATGTCGCCGCCCAGGTGAAAGAAAAGGACATCCGCTTTATCCATAAGGGGGACGAGGTCAGGCTGGAAGTCACTGCTGACCCTGGCAGAAAAATTAAAGGAAAGGTGGGACATATCGCAGAGATCCTGGATGAGGAAAGCAGAAGCATTCAGGTGCTCATCGAATGTGAAAACCCTGATGGCGCCTTAAAACCAGAAATGTATGCAAAGATCAGTTTCAAAGGGAGGCCAGTAAATGCGCTTTTTGTGCCTGAAAAGGCAGTTTTTCAGCAAAATGACAGCAGTTTCGTTTTTCTGCAAACAGGGAAAGGGCGTTTTGTGCGGAGAAAGGTAGAAACAGGAGGCCTGCATCAGGGGAAAGTGATGATCACCAGGGGCTTAAATGTTGGAGATGTACTGGTTGCTGCAGGTGCTTTTTACCTTCTGGAAGCGAAATAAATGAGGGAAACGTGATTAAAAAAATATGATGAAAAATATGCTACTGATTTCTATACAAAAACGCTGGCTGATGCTGGCTCTTTTCATGATGCTGAGCTTGCTTGGCTATTATTCCTGGACAAAACTGGCGCTGGAGGCTTATCCTGATATTGCCGATGTGACTTCTCAGGTAGTGACTCAAGTACCAGGACTTGCTGCAGAAGAAGTGGAACAGCAGGTTACCATTCCCATAGAACGGGCTTTAAATGGGATGCCAGGCATGGAAGTGATGCGCAGCAAAAGCACCTTTGGCCTTTCTATGGTGACCATTGTTTTTAAAGATGGGACGAATGATTATTTCGCGAGAAATCGCATTGAAGAACGTTTAAAAGAACTTTCTTTGCCTTATGGGGCGGCACCCGGCCTGGACCCGCTGACTTCTCCAACCGGAGAAATCTATCGGTATATCATTGAGGGCAAGCCGCAGGACCTTCGGAAACTGACCGATTTGCAGAACTGGGTCATCATTCCTAAGCTAAAACAGGTTGCTGGTGTGGCGGATGTGACCAATTTTGGCGGAATTACTACGCAATACCAGGTAGAACTCGACCCTGCGAAGCTTGATCAGTATCATTTGAGTACCCTGGATGTAGAAGAGGCGATTCAAAAAAACAATGCCAATGCAGGCGGAAGTACTTTAAATGTCGGGGAACAAGGCTATGTAGTTCGTGGGATCGGCCTGATTCAGAACCTGGTAGATATTGGCCGGATTGTGATTAAAACGGAAAAGGGCGTACCTATTCTAGTGAGTGATCTCGGGGAATTGAAATATGGTAATTTAGAGCGGAAAGGGATTTTGGGTTATACCGATCACCACAGAAATTACAGTGAAAGTCTGGAAGGAATTGTGCTGCTTTTAAAAGGAGAAAACCCTTCTGAAGTGCTCAAAGGAGTGCATAAAGCGGTGGATGAGCTCAATAATGGCCTTTTGCCGGAAGGAGTAGTGATTCATCCTTTTTTGGACCGTACAGACTTAGTGAATACCACTTTAAGCACCGTTTCGCATACCTTAATTGAGGGAATGGTTTTAGTGGTGGTGATTTTGATCGCATTCCTTGGCAGCTGGAGGGGCGCTTTATTGGTGGCCATTACTATTCCCATTTCCCTGCTGATTGCTTTTATTCTAATGAAGCTCACTGATATTCCCGCCAATTTATTGTCGCTGGGTGCAATCGATTTTGGGATTCTGGTGGATGGTGCCATTGTGATGATGGAAACAATTTTGAAAAAGAGAGAATCTGATCCGGAAGCGGTACTGGAAGAAAAATCAATCGCTAAAAGAGCAATTGAAGTAGCAAAACCGATCATTTTCTCTACCCTGATTATCATTACGGCTTACCTGCCTTTATTTGCTTTTGAGCGGGTAGAAAAGAAATTGTTTACGCCTATGGCTTTCACCGTGGCCTATGCTTTACTCGCTGCTTTGGCTGTTGCCCTGTTCTTAATTCCTGGCCTGGCCTACCTGACTTATCGCAAGCCACAAAAGCTATATCATAATAAATGGCTGGAAAAATTGACCGGTCAGTATGAACGGACAATCAGCCGGATCATGACAGCTCCTAAGCGCGTTTTCTTGCCTTTAATATTGATTTTATGTGCCGGAATAGCTTTAAGTGTGACTGTAGGCAAGGATTTTCTGCCAGTTTTAGATGAGGGTTCTATCTGGTTACAGGTTCAGCTTCCTCCGGGAATAACGCTGGACAAGGCCAGAGAAATGAGTGATACCCTGAGAAGTCGTACAATGCAGCATCCGGAGCTGAGTTATATGATGGTTCAGGCGGGAAGAAATGACGATGGAACAGATCCTTTTACCGCCTCCCATTTTGAATGTTCTATAGGTTTAAGGCCCTATAACCAATGGCCAGCTGGAAAAACAAAAGAGGACCTGATTTCAGAACTGTCCCAAACCTATGCATCGATGCCAGGCTATACTGTTGGTTTTGCACAGCCCATGATTGATGGTGTCATGGATAAAATTTCCGGTGCACATAGTGAATTGGTTGTTAAAATCTATGGGTCAGATTTTAAAGAAAGCAGACGGATTGCGGAAGATGTGGTGCGGATCTTGAAAAGCGTGAAAGGAGCCGTGGATGTGGCCATAGACCAGGAACCTGCACTGCCGCAGCTGCAGATCATTGCTGATCGGGAAAAGATGGCGCAGTACGGAATAAATACTGCGGAACTGAGCACCCTGATCGCCGTCGCTATCGGTGGAAAAGCGATCTCAGCCGTGTTTATTGGTGATCGTGTATTTGAAGTGGTATGCCGTTATAAGGCCGATAGCCGGGATAGCCGGGAGAAGATTGGAAATCTAATGCTCAGCAATGCGCAGGGCGCTAAAATTCCACTTTCTCAAGTTGCAGATGTTAAATTGAGTACTGGTGAAAGTACGATTACAAGAGAAGAAAATCAGCGGCACCTGACCGTAAAACTAAATGTGAGGGACATGGATTTAGGGACTTTATTGAAGAATGCCCATTCTAAAATTGATAAAGAATTGAAGTATGATGAAAGTAAGTTCAGAATGGAATGGGGCGGACAATTTGAAAACCAGAGCCGTGCTTATTCCAGGCTGGCCATTATTGTGCCGCTGGCATTAACCTTGATGTTTCTGCTGCTGTATGCTGCTTTTGGTAAGTTTCATCAGGCGGCGTTGATTCTGGCAATGGTTCCATTGGCGCTGTTTGGGGGGATGCTGGCCCTGAATGTTCGGGGAATGACGCTTAATGTTTCGTCGGCAGTAGGCTTTATCGCCCTGTTTGGTCTGGCGATACAGAATGGCGTACTCATGATGACACACATCAACCAGCTTCGTGAAAAAGGTGCCGCACTAAAAGTAGCCGTTATGGAAGGGGCAAAACATCGTTTCAGGCCAATCTTAATGACCGCTACAGTGGCCATCCTCGGACTGTTGCCCGCTTCTCTTGCTACAGGGATTGGTTCGGATGTACAGCGTCCTTTGGCAACAGTGATCGTTTACGGCCTGCTTTTTTCTACCGGAATCACGCTTTTCGCACTCCCTGCCCTTTATTATCTACTGGAACGCAGTGGAGAAATCCGGACTCAGCTGATTAAATCCAGCCCTAGAGGTTCCGTCATCCTGCTGTTGGTTTTTGTTTTTGTGGGATTCAGCGGAAAAACAAATGCCCAGGTGGATACTACTTTTAATCAGCATAAAATCGCCTATCCGGCTTTTTTGAAAATGCTGAGCCAACACAATCTAGCCTATGCGGCAGAGCGGTTTAATGTCAGTATTGCCACTGCGGATGCGCTGAGTGCAAAGGTGTTTCCAGATCCGGAATTTAATTTAAGTGCCGGCGACCAACGGGAAGGCGGATTTAGAAAGGGGTACGAACTCATTTCTGGTCTCAGCTATCAGCTGGAACTTGGCGGAAAGCGTAAAGCCAGAATGGAGCTCGCCAATGGAGAACGCAGGCTTTCGGAGCTCTCGCTGAACGATTATTTCAGGCAGCTGAGGATGGAAGCTACGGTAGCGTATCTGAAAGCCATGAAGGAGCAGCGCTTATTGCAGGTGAAAATCAATGGGTATCAAATGATGAAACAGTTGAGCAAGGCAGACAGCCTTCGGTTAAAATCCGGTGCCATTCCAGGTTTGGATGTGCGGCAGTCTCGTCTGGAAGCCAGGTCTCAATTGAACGAAGTTTACCAGCAGGAAGCAGATTGGAAAATGAGCCTTGCCGCACTGGATCAGTTGTTGGGAATGAAAACGGAAGCCCTGATTTTCCAGCCTACAGGAGACTTTTTGAAGTTCGAAAGAGAATTTCAATTGTCTGCGCTGATTGTAAGCGCTCAGCAGCATCGTTCTGATGCGCTGGTGGCGATGCAGGAGCTGAATCAAACTCATAACTCCTTTCGTTTAGCAAAGTCGCTCAGAACGCCTGATTTAGGTTTGTCTTTAAATGTAACGGCCAATACTGTCGCTTCGAATCCGGTAGATCCCGGCCTTCCTTCTGGTACGATCGCCTTTGGAATGAGCCTTCCCTTGAAATTTTCTAACCAGAATAAAGGAGCCTTGCGCAGTGCGGATTATAAAGTACAGCAGGCAGAGTTGAAATATCAGCAGGTAGAATTGCAGATCCAGACCGAGGTCACTCAGGCTTATCATCAATATATGAGCAGTAGGAAACAAGTTTTACAATACAGCTCAGGGATGCTGAATGACGCGCAAAAGGTGCTTGAAGGCCGTGTTTATAGTTACAAAAGAGGAGAAAGCAGTTTCGTAGAGGTATTGGTATCCCAGCGGACTTTCAACGAGGTTCAGCAAAGTTACCTGGAGATCCTTTACGTAAATGCCATCGCATTGCTGGAATTGGAGCAGGCGGCAGGGATTTGGGATATTGATTTTTAAATGTAATTACTGATGGGATAGCGGTATATTTGAAGCCATGTTTCATATATTTCTACACTTTCTGGTACCTGCAATTGTGGCTTTTCTTTTTTACAGGAAAACCCTGATAAAATCCTGGCTGATTATGATGGCTACTATGGCAGTAGATTTGGATCATTTATTGGCAGTGCCGATTTACGATCCAAATCGCTGTAGTATTGGGTATCACCCTTTGCATTCTTACTATGCGATTGGCCTTTACTTTATCCTCCTTTTCTTTCCAAAAACGAGAATCGTAGGTGTAGGTCTGGTGATCCACATGATCCTTGATTACCTGGATTGCTTCATGTAATTAAGGTCTAGTCCAGACTGATCAGCTCAAGCTGATGGGGTATTGTGAAAAGCATTAGCTTCCTTATAAAAGTGGAGAGAGCAAACGCGCTATTTTTTCCGGCAGCTGTACCCAGGCAGATCTGGCAGTCCAGACATTCGCATCAATGAGTTTTGAAACCTGCAGGTCTTCCTCAAAAGCAGCTTTCAGCTGCTTTGCAATTCCATCGTCGTACACCACAGTATTCACTTCGAAATTAAGCTCAAAGCTGCGTTCATCCATATTTGCTGTGCCAATAAAAGAAAGCTGCTCATCGATCACCATAGTTTTCGCATGGATAAAGCCTTTTTGATATTGATAAATTTCTACCCCAACATCCAGTAATTCCTGATAATAAGATCTTGCTGCGGCAGCTACCCAAACAGAATCTGATTGGAAAGGAACGAGCAGTTTGATATTTACCCCACTCAATGCCGCCACATAAAGTGCATCCAGTAAACTGATTCCAGGAATGAAATAAGGGCTGGTGATCAAAATCTCCTGATCTGCCATTCCGATGGCCTGAATCAGGTTCAATAATATTGTGGGATGGTCTGAATCGGGACCACTGGCTGCAATTTGTAAGTCTACCTTTCCGGAAGGATGGTTCTTGAAATCGAAAAACTCTGGCTGTATTTCTAAATCTTCTTCGGCACAAAAGTTCCAGTCCGAGATGAAAAGGTGCTGCAGGTAGTGTACGCCGGTTCCTTTAATTTTTAAATGGGTATCCCTCCAGAATAATTTGTCATTATACTTAGGATCATTGATGTAGCGGTCGCTGATATTGATCCCTCCGGTAAATGCAATGTTTCCGTCGATGATAATGATCTTTCTGTGGTTCCTGTAATTGAGGCGGTTGGCCAGGGCAATAAAGATCACTTTATAAAAGGGAAAGGCTTGTACGCCTGCTTTTTTAAGTTCTGGGACTAGTTTTTTCCGTATGGATCGACTCCCAAAATCATCATAAATAAAGCGAACCTGAACACCAGATAATGCTTTTTCAATTAAGATGTCTTTGATTTCATTGCCAATCTTTTCATCTTCAAAAATGTAGTATTCTAAATGGATGTGGTGTTTTGCCTCCCTTAAAGCCTGTAATACTTCCGGAAACTTCTGCTCACCATTGATCAGCAGTTTCACCTCATTGTTGCCCGTTAAGCCGCTTGTATTGCTATTCAATAGCAGCTGAGCCATCTTTTTAAACTTTTGAAGGGGAGGGCTCATTTCTCCAATGGTTTTTTCGGAGCTCTTCATGATGCTGGAGGTCACCCTTTGCAGCTGGATTTCATCGGAAATGATCTTCTTGTTGTAGATCTTCCTGACCCGGTAATTGATGCCAAAAGAAAAGTAAATGATGACACCTATGAGGGGTAAGAAAACCGCCAGGAGCAGGTAAGCAAGGGTTTTACTAACCGATCTAGTATCATAGATGATGCGAAGACATACTGCAATGATGAAGAGCACATAAGCAATTTCAAAAACAAGAATCCATTTCATAAAAGAGGACAATTTACATTACAGACCCAAAAACGGCCATTTTGTTTGATTGATACTAAAATTTGTTTGTTCTGGATCAGGTAAAAATGACTAAAGGATTTTGGCTTCATCTAAATCCAGCTGGTTTTCCTGTTTCCGAATCTGGTCGTCACTAAATGTTTTCTCCTTTCGCAGCTGGTATAATTCTTTGCGTTGAATGCTGTACAGGTCCATTAATACAGCATTGTACCGGGCAATTTCCTGTATTTCGGTAGTGTCACATTCCAGCGATTCCAATTGCTGATTGGTGATGGAAATATCGCTTTCCAGCTGTTTCTTTAAAAATCCAATCAGTTCATTTTCTTTCATATCAATAGCAAACTTTTCATTTAACCGCTTTAAGGCCACCTGCATGAGCCTTAACCGAATCCCAGCTTCCTGCTCTCCTTCAGGAGGGAAATCCTCAATATCTTTGATTCCGATCCATTTAATGACCAGCGGTAAGGTCAGCCCTTGAAAAACCAGGGTCACCAGGATCACGATAAAAGTAATAAACAGGATAAGACTGCGGTGTGGAAAGGCCTCGCCATTGCTCAATAACAAAGGAATCGAAAGTGCAGAAGCTAAGGATACCACCCCCCTCATGCCCGCCCAGCCTACAATGACAGCGCCTTTCCATAATGGATTGACAGGGTCTGCCCGTTTCGTGTTTCCTAGCCAGGCAGGGATATAAGTAATGAGCAGCGTATATAACAGGCGGATAATGATGATCGTAATGCTGATGATCAGCCCATAATTAATGGCTTGGGTTATGGAATAATTACCCAGATTTTCCATGATCACCGGAAGTTCCAACCCGATGAGGATAAACACCAGTCCATTTAACACAAAGGCCAATGTAGCCCATACGCTGATGGCCTGAATTCTGGAAGCGCTATGGGACAGGATTTCATGCGAGCGGTAAGAGAGGAATAATCCACCGGCAACCACGGCCATGACCCCTGAAAAATGGAAATGTTCTGCAGCCATGTACATAAAATATGGCGTCATTAGCGTTAATGCAGCATCAATACTAGGCGTTGTAGGCAGAAAACGATGTACTACATAGACGATATGGGCAATGACAAGACCTACAATTACGCCCATTCCTGCAGCCAGAAAAAACTGTCCGATGGCTTGTTCCATAGAGAAATACCCGGATAAGATGGCGGCAAGGGCGAAACGGAATACAATTAAACTGGAGGCGTCATTGATTAAACTTTCACCTTCCAGAACGGTGGTCAGCCTTTTTGGAATTTTAATATGCTTTAAAACGGAGTTTGCAGCAAGGGCATCAGGAGGAGAGATGATGCCGCCCAATAGAAAACCCATAGCCAAAGTAAAACCGGGAATCATGGCAGTGGAAACAAAAGCGACAATAATTGAAGTGAAAAATACGAGACCAAATGCCAGCATCGCTATTGGTGTTCGCCATTTCCAGAAATCATTCCAGGAAGTATACCAGGCGGATTCATAAAGCAGCGGCGGCAAAAAAATGAGGAACACCAGCTCGGGCTCGATCTCAATTTTAGGAATTCCTGGAATAAAACTAATACCCAAGCCGGCAATCACCAGGAATATAGGGTAGGAGATTTTTAGCTTTTGAGCAAGCATAGTTAGCATAAACACCGCAAAAAGCAATGCCAATACCAGGAGCAGGGTTTCAGTAAACATAATAGATCGTTATTGTTCAGATGTATAGTCCGAATCTGACCTCAATATAATAAAAATCTAAATCGTAACCTCCTTCATTTCTTGTATGCTCTTTTCCACATTTCGTCGGCTCTTTTTGAAAATTTAGCCATGATCTGAAAATTATTGTGATGACTTATAAAAACAATCCAGCAAATAATCGGTTTTTCTAAGTGTAGGGTTTGTCAGTATTTGGTTTTAATTCAAGGCTTTACTTGTCTTTTATTGAATATTTGACGAAATTTAAATGGTCATGAAAGAGCTAGGGAAAAGAATTGGTCTGGAAGATTTCTTCCTCGACGGACTGGAAGATATTTATGATGCAGAAAGAAAATTTATGAAGTGTTTTGCTGCATTGGGTATTGCAGCAGGACATGATATATTAAAAGAAATATTGGTATTTAATATCAATATTACAGAAAAGCACCTCGGGCATTTAAAAGCCATACTCGCGCGGTTCAATCGGGACGGCAATAATGGGAAATGTGAAATTGTAGGGTGTTTAACGGAAAAAGCTTCCGCAATGATCAGAGATATGGAGACAGGATCGCCATTAAGGGATGTTGCGCTGATTTGCCTGGTCCAGATCATTCAGCATTATAAGATTGCTTCCTATGGGAACCTCATGTCATTGGCGACTGAAATGAACCATCAGAAAGTTAAAATATTGATCGAAGAGTGTCTCCAGGATGAAAAACGAACAGATTTGTACCTCACAGAAGTCGCCAGAAATTTTATAAATCCATCAGCAAAATAACACACTTTTTATTTTTCTACGTTTTTCACTAAAGATTAGAAACAATAGAAATGATCTTGTGTTAAATATTTACATCTATCTCTCTATGTTAAAGTGGGTTGTATTTGTTGTTAAGGAAAAGGTAAGACTTTTTTTGTTTATGCTGGGAATAGCTTTATTGTCTGCATGTGCCATAAAACGTCCTAAGGGATCAACTATGTTAGAAAAATATGGTCAGGATCAAAAGGAAACTCTCGATTCCGATCTTCAGGAAAGGCGGCGGCAGCAGGGAATTTTGAAACGTCAGAACGATTCCGCTCTGGTCTTTAAGCAACAGTTAAAAGCCAATAGCAGCCTAACGGAACATCCCGAATGGTTAGATAGTATATATCAGGATCATCTTTATAAACTGTTCCTGATTGCTCAGGGAGGTAAAACTCCTTTTAAAATAGTGGAGTACCTGCGGAAATCAACGCTTCATGGCCTGGACACCAATTATTTTTACCTGAATGCAATTGGGCCTTTACTGAGGGATATGGAGCAGCACCAGCTGGAATCATCATCTTTGAAATATCGGGAACAACTGAAACTGGAAATGCTGATGGCCTCTGCTTTACTCCGATACAGCGAGGCAATGCAATATGGGCTGATCCGTCCCGATAGCCTGGATAAAAACTATTTCATCAAAACACAGGCCCCAGACCGATCAAAAATAACAGCAGTATTTAGCGCTCCCGATCTATTGGCTTTTCTAGACAGTATACAGCCCTCATCTGCAGCCTATCTTGCCCTGCAAAAAGCTTTAAAGTCAGGAAAAGGTGCCCTCAACAGGAATAAAGAAGATGCTGAACAGACGATTAAATTAAATTTAGAACGGCTGCGATGGAAGAATCAACCTGATGCGCAGAAATATGTATGGGTCAATATTCCTGATTTTACGTTGAAAGTTATAGAAAAAGGAAGCGCTATACTCGAAATGAAAGTCTGCGTGGGAGAGGGGCGAACGGATACAGATCCGGGTACCAAAGAAACCCCTCAGTTAAACAGCATGATTTACAGCGTTCAGGTTAACCCAATATGGAACATTCCTGCCAGTATTGCCCGAAAGGAAATTTCCAGGTATGCGAGTAATGATCCTTATTACCTCAGCAATAATGATATTGATGTCTACAAAGCTGGAAAACGGGTTAATTCTCCGGAAGGGATAGATTGGCTGAGTACCGACATTTCACAATATACCTTCAAACAGCGTCCGGGAGAACAGAATTCTTTAGGGAAAATTAAGTTTATCTTCAATAATAACAGCAGCGTTTACCTTCATGATACGCCTGCCAGGTCTGCTTTTAAGAAAAAGGCAAGAGCCATCAGTCATGGTTGTGTGCGGGTAGAAAAACCGATGGAACTGGCATTTGCGCTATTTGGTCCTGGAAAAACCTATGACCAGATTAAAACCGCTATGGAACGTTCTTATCCAAGAGCCAAGTATATTGGTTTGCCAGCAAAAGTGCCGGTTTACCTGACTTATATCACCGCCTGGGTCGATGAGCAGCGCCTCCTGCAAATTAGAAACGACATTTACGGGTTAGATGACTTGTTGTATAAGGAAATGAAAGCCCGGGAGATGATTGCAGAATAAAAAAATCCTTTCTACAGCCTGTTCCTAGAGAAATAGGGCTACAGAAAGGATTTATAGACGCAGTTTTTATGATCTAATATCCTGCATTTCCATTGATTTCACCTGCACGTTTAAAATGACGTTCCGACATTCTTAAAGCTTTGGTTGCAAAACTCCTGATTTTAGCGTCACCGGTTACGCTGGCCGCTTTATAAAGATCCATTGCCGCAGCGTTGTCCTTGATCATCATGCCTATATAATGTTTTTCAAAGGCAGCTACATCCATGTTTTTTAGTTCTTCTATATGTTTTAAATCTGCTGCTGGCAGTGCAGTGGGCAAGGCAATACTTTTGCTGGCCGCCAGTGCTTTTAAATCTGTTACTGTTTTAGTCTGATCTTTTACAATGACTTCAGCAAATCTTTTGATCAGTTTATTGGTAGATTTCTGTGCTGCCAGTTTCCCTAATTCCATCTGCATCATGCCATCAATTACTGCTTCCTGCATAAAAGCAGAGATATCACCACCTCTATTGACCGTTGCCGTATCCGGAATGGTCTGAGCAATGGTAGAATCCGTAGTGGAGGCGTTGATGTTTTCGGTGTTCCGGCAGGCGGATAAGGAAATCACCCCCAGTGTAAAAATCGCAATTAGATGTTTGTTTTTCATGGGTTTTGATTTATCGTTTAAGGTTAATGTAATTACAAATTTGGAACTGAAATGTTTTGAGTAAATGAGTTTTTTGGCTTGTGCTGCCTCCCCGAGCTGAAACTTTTTAATTCTTCTAATGTTATAGCTACAAAATCACCGATAACTTAATCATACACTGATGAAAAACAATAAAGCGAACTTTTTTGAAAGGGCCTCTACAAAGATTACCAACTGGACGGGGAGCCCGGTGGCTTTTTGCGTCGCTTTTCTCGTAGTGATTATATGGGTGCTTTCTGGGCCTATCTTTAATTATTCAGATACCTGGCAATTGGTGATCAATACAGGAACTACAATTATTACTTTTTTAATGGTATTCCTGATTCAGAAAAGTCAAAATAAAGACTCTAAGGCTATCCAGTTGAAATTAAATGAATTGATTGCGGCAAGCAGGCAGGCAAGTAACCGGATGGTCGATATCGAAGACCTGACAGAATCTGAATTAGATGTATTGCACAAATACTATCAGAAGTTATCAGATATCGCAGAAGCTGATTGCGATATTCATCGCTCCCATTCCATTGATGAGGCCGTGAAAAATCATAAACTGAAAGCAAGTCCTGGACCAGCAAAGCAAACGGTTAAAAAAGTAGCTCACAGGAAACAGGCCAGTGATCCTAATCCATAGGCCTAATCTTGAATTTCCTTGTATTTTTTTGTTTACATTTTGATGATCTAGCTTATTAAGATTCATTCTTGATTCAGCTATTTGCATATTTAGTGATATTTTAATAATATTAGATCATCAACCATTCAACCAAATATATGAGTGAATTTCAAATCAAAAAATCGTCTGAGGTCTACGATGTAGTTATCGTAGGGTCTGGAGCAGGCGGAGGTATGGCCGGATATGTATTGGCCCATGCGGGTCAAAAAGTACTGATGTTAGAAGCTGGTGCTTATTTCGACCCAAGAATCGACGCACAACAGTTAAAATGGCCATGGGAATCCCCAAGACGCGGCGCAGGAACAACAAGACCTTTTGGCGATTTTGACGCCTCTTATGGCGGTTGGGAATTAGATGGCGAACCGTATACACAGAAATCTGGAACCGAATTTGCCTGGTTCAGGTCTAGAATGCTTGGTGGAAGAACCAATCACTGGGGAAGAATTTCCTTAAGAATGGGGCCACTGGATTTTAAATGTAAGGATGGACTGACCGACGACTGGCCTATTACGTATGAAGAGCTAAAACCTTTTTATGACCGAATAGACCGCCTTCTTGGAATCTATGGCTCGGTAGAAGGAATCGAAAATGAACCAGATGGAATCTTCATGGCTCCTCCAAAACCAAGGCTAAATGAACTGTTCATTAAAAAAGCAGGAGAAAAAACCGGGGTAACCGTAATTCCAGGTAGGGGATCTGTTTTAACAGAAGCCTTGCCAGGTAATAAAGATCGTGCACCTTGTTTCTACTGCGGACAATGCGGACGCAGCTGTAAAGTATATGGTGACTTCTCTTCTTCTTCTTGTCTGGTTATCCCAGCTGTAAAGACTGGAAACTTAACCGTGATCACAAATGCAATGGTTAGAGAAGTGCTGACGGATAAAAACGGATTGGCTACCGGTGTTTCTTACGTCAATAAAAAAGACGGTCTGGAATATCAGGTAAATGCTAAAACAGTGATTCTTGGTGCGAGTGCCTGTGAGTCTGCACGTATCCTATTGAACTCTAAATCTGTGGCTCACCCAGGTGGATTGGCCAATGGAAGCGGTGTAGTAGGTAAATACCTGCATGATTCGACTGGTGCCAGCTTAAGTGGTTTCTTACCACAGCTGATGGACCGCAAGCGTTACAATGAAGATGGTGTAGGTAGTGTGCACATTTACTCACCTTGGTGGTTAGACAATAAAAAACTGGATTTCCCTCGTGGTTATCATATTGAATATTGGGGTGGTATGGGCATGCCAGCTTATGGATTTGGTGGCGGTACCGCTACATTAAACGGTATGGTGCCGGGCAGAGACGGTAAAATGAAAGAAGCAGGCGGTTACGGTGCTTCGTTAAAAGATGATTACAGACGCTTTTACGGTGCTTCAGTAGGTATGGCCGGTAGAGGAACTGCTATCGCCAGAGAATCTAACTACTGCGAAATAGATCCTAAAGTGGTTGATAAATATGGTATTCCAGTACTGAGATTCAACTATAAATGGGCAGATGAAGAGGTGAAACAAGCGAAACACATGCAGGAGACCTTCCAGTCGATGATGCATGCCATGGGCGCAATCATTACTTCTGGTATTCCTGGTCCGGAAACCAATTACGGTTTAGAGGCTCCAGGAAAGATCATCCATGAGGTAGGAACGATCAGAATGGGTGATGATCCTAAGAAATCAGCCTTGAATAAATGGTGCCAGGCACATGAATGTAAAAACTTATTCGTGGTAGATGCAGCGCCTTTTGTTCAGCAAGGAGATAAAAATGCAACCTGGACCATTCTTGCACTTTCTATGAGAACTGCGGAATATATCCTGGATCAAAAGAAAAAACAAAATATTTAATCTGTTTAAAGCGAGATAAAAATTATGAACAGACGTGATTCGTTAAAAGTCTTAGGACTAACCGCCATAAGTTCGGCAGTACTGCTGGATGCCTGTAAACCAGGTGAACCTAAAGTAGCCGGAGTTCCTGAAGAAGGTGCTCCCGCAGGAAGAGAAGAATGGGAAGTACTCAGAGATAAAACGCTGATGGAGGAGAAGTTCTTTTCCGCGCATGAGATGGCTACTATCGCAGTGCTTTCTGACATCATCATCCCTAAAGATGATAAGTCTGGAAGCGCTACCGATGCTAAAGTGCCAGACTTTATCGAGTTTATTGTAAAAGATATGCCGGAGCATAAAACACCAATGAGAGGTGGACTGAGGTGGTTGGATCTCCAATGTTTAAACCGTTGGGAGAAACCATTTAAAGACGCTTCTGCCGCGCAGCAAATTGAAATGGTGGATCAGATTGCTTACCCTAAGAAAGCAAAACCAGGAATGGAGCAGGGGGTAGCCTTCTTTAACCTGATGAGAAGTTTAACCGCTTCCGGATTTTATACCACTGAAATGGGCGTGAAAGATATCGGGTATGTAGGAAACGTTCCTAATAAATGGGAAGGTGTGCCTGCAGACGTATTAAAGCAATATGGATTTGCCTAATAGGCAGATCGTTTAGAAAATCCCTTAGCCATCAAGCTAAGGGATTTTTTTATGTTTAGATACGGGTCTTTTTTAGCTGATCAAATGCTGGATCTGTATTCAGGCTAAAGACCAGGCCATCCCCGTAATCTACAGGAATTTTGAATATGTTTTGAAGAGGAATTTCCAATAGGTAAGCCCAGATGCATCTGATCACTCCAGCATGAGTAACAATGGCGACCTTTTTGAAATCCTGTTTTCTGAGCAGGTTCATGAATTCCTGTACTCTTTTGAAAAGTATGGCCAGACTTTCTCCATTTGGTGCTTTGGTATGTACAAAATCAGCCATCCAGATGCCCAAAACCTCTTGATCCATTTCGTTCCAATGCTGCTGTTCCCAATCTCCGAAGTTCATTTCCATTAATGCTTTATCGAATTCCAGTTCTACACCAGTAATCTGGCCGGCCAATTGCTGGCAGCGACTGGAGGGACTACTGTAGATTTTATCAAAATCCTGTGGGAGTTTCATGGTTAAAGTTTGAATGTCCTGTTCCGCAGATGCCGCCAAGGGGACGTCTGCTTGCCCATAACATACCCCTTTAGGTACGCCTACAGCGGTATGTCTGATTACATAAACTTCCATATCACCAAAAATGTTAACAGCGTAATCACTTCTGCAAATTGTTCTACGGCACCTAGGCAATCACCGGTATAACCATCCAGCCATTTGTTAAAGTACCGCTGACTGATCAGATAAAGCAAGATTAGCGGGACCAATACCCCAATGAGCGGCCAATGAATGGTGGTCAGTACGGCTAGCGGAGCGAGTCCGAATACATAAGCACCAATTACCTCTTTATAAGAATAGGATTTAGCGATAGGCTTGGATTTACTGCTTTCATCCTCACGGGAGTATTTTGAAGTAAAAGTTAGCTGAATGGCAGTGAGTCGGGCAAGAGCATGATAAGTGATGAAAATGAGGAGTAGAAGGTAGGGAGACTGTAAATTGCCCGCTACCTTTTGCAGTGCCAGATATTTGATGCCGAACAAAAAGATCAAAGAAACCACGCCATACGTGCCCAGGCGACTGTCTTTCATGATATCCAGAATTTTTGACTTGGTCCAGCCTCCGCCAAATCCATCAAATACATCCGCAAAACCATCTTCATGGAAGGAGCCGGTAATATAGACCCCAGCAGCCAGGGATAAAATGACGGCGATCTCCAAACCAAATAAGAAATTACTCAGCCAGAATACAAGGAAGGAAAGTCCTCCAACAAGCCATCCTATCAAAGGAAAGTATCTGGTGGATTTGTTCATGTACTCCGGATTATGGTCTACCCATTTCGGACAAGGCAATTGCGTATAAAACATCATTGCCGTAAAAAATATGCGAAGTTCTTCTTTCATTTAGGCCTCTTTTGAGGAAACACCGGAACTTTCAAAGCTGGCCATTTCATTTAAAAAAAGTACGGCACTTTGAATCAGGGGATAAGCTACTGCACATCCAGTACCTTCCCCAAGTCTCATATTTAGGCTCAATATTGGATCTGCCTGTAAGTATTTCAGCAGTTGGAGGTGACCGGTTTCGTCGGATAAGTGGCAGAAGATGGCATTATTTTGTAATAATGGATTGATCATCACTGCAGCCAGGTAAGCGGCGGTAGCAATAAATCCATCAACCATGATCAGCATGTTATTTTCATAAGCGGCCAGCATTGCACCGGTGATGTGAGCAATCTCAAAGCCACCATAAGTCTGTAATACAGCTACCGGATCGGCCGAACGGCCATGTCGCAATTCACATTGCTTTAAGATGCTGATTTTATGTGCAAATTGTTCGTCGTTTAATGCCGTCCCTCTTCCTACGCAGCTTTCAATGGGTAGCCCGCAAAGGTTACTCATCATCATGGTCGCAGCAGAAGTGTTGCCAATCCCCATTTCGCCAAATCCGATGATGTTACAGCCAGCGGTATGGAGGTCATTCACGATCTTTTCTGCCTGACTGAGGCAGCTTTCCAATTCCTGAATGTTCATCGCTTTTTCTTCCAGGAAGTTTTTGGTGCCTTTTTCTACTTTTGCCTGGATCAGTTTTTTATGCGGCTCGAATTTGAACTTTACACCCGTGTCTACTACTAAAAGGTCAATCTGATGTTGCTTGCAAAACACATTTATAGCTGCACCTTCGTTTAAGAAATTCAATACCATTTGATAGGTCACTTCTTGAGGATAAGCACTCACACCGGCATTTGCGATGCCATGATCACCGGCGAATACCACAATAGTGGGTTTAGTCAATTCCGGGCTCAGTGTGTTTTGTACAGTTCCTATTTGTTGAGCAAGCTTTTCTAACTTTCCTAATGCCCCCTGCGGTTTAGTCTTTAAATCTATTTTTTGTTGAAGTTCTTCCTTCATATCCTGATCTCAGCTTATTTTGATAATAAATGTAAGCCAGACCTGTAAGGATCTGGCTTATAAAGGCTGAAATTAATCATATTACTTGTTAAAATTGATAAAACAGGTAGGGATAAATCAACAAAACTCATATTGTGCTGGAAGCCTATTAGATAGTATTTAAACAGGGGTTATTGGCAATATGTATGACATAAGACGAAATAATTAACTATAATTGGGCCAAATAATATTTAATCCCTATTATGAAATATCAATTACTAATTTTTTCGCTTGTTATCGTTCTTTTCTCTTGTAAAAAAGCTGAAAAAGAATCCATTGAAACTGTTGTTCCTACCAAAATTGTAAACTTTAAAACCATCACAGGGCTGGAGAATTTGCTGGTTGATACGGAGCCTACCGCCCTGATGGTGACGCGAAGCATCACTTTACGTGATCCGCTTAAAGTTGAACTCAGTGGCACAGCTGAAATAAAGCTGATCAATTTCACTTTGAAAACCATCAAAAATGTACATGTTTTTTTGAAATTGGCGGGCAATGAAGAAAGAGTTGAGCTGTTAAAAATCGACTCAATTACACCATTAGTGGCTTTCAAATTACCTTTGTCGATTGCTGAAAAGGAAGAACAGCTGTATACTGAAAGTGGTAAATTAGTAACCATTGCCAAACAGACTGATCTTTCAAAAGCAGCGTTTACGGTAGTGGTAGATGATCCGTTTTACAAGACATTGAACAGCATTAAAATCCCATGGAAGCTCAGCTTCCGTAAGTCGCAGGAAGATGCAGGAAATTGGTACCGGATGAACCCTTTACATGCCAGAGAAAGTCTGGTGATGTTTACCAATTTAGCTTATTTGTTTTCAAAGCCTTCTACACAAACTGCTTTTATGGCTTATGAAGGCCTGACTGCTAATGATGGATCCTTACTGAGCATAGAAAAGAAAGAGGCGGTATACCGAGACATCTTAACCAGAGCAAATATCGAAACCGGATTGGTCAGAAATGTAAGTGGCTTAGGCGGTGGAAATCTGGTTGCTGGTGCAGAATACGTCTTGATGCGCCATTATAACAAGAATGCAGAAGAAGTGATTGTTCATGAATTGGGGCATGCACTTGGTTTTAGCCATAGCAGTAATATGACGTATGCTTCGAATAGTAAAGCTTTTCATTTGGCAATGAGGCCTTTGATTAATCAGCTGCTGACAGATCGCGAGTATCCTTATTGGGACTATAGAATGTTGAATACTTATAACAAGTATATCGATATGACTGGTGATTACCTTCGTGAAGGAAAGAATCCAGATGGCAGCAGACATAACGCGACCAAGTACGAGTACTAAGCCTGTTACATCAGGTATCATATTTTATAATGAAAGCGCAGGCAATTGCCGGCGCTTTCATTGAATCTATTTACTGTTCTACAATATCTCCTTTACCGCCTTTAGCTTTGAGCGCTGTTCGGTCGGTGACGATTCCTTTTTCAATTAAAACAGCAATTCCCAGCTTTGAAATCGCATGAACTCCATTCAACGACGTTTTTCCATTTTGTGTAACAGATACCGCCACTGAATTTTTTCCTTCCGCAATGACCTCCCCTTTGATAGACAATTCTTTGACTATACCACCTTCTACATTGAAAGTCTGCACCCCATTGCCATGGGTAATGAGGCTTCCAAAGATGTTTAACTGCTTTATTTCTCCTCCGGCTTTCACACTGATTCCATCTGCCGGTAAGGATACGAGTACCCCTTTAACCAGAGTTTGGCCAACAGCTCCATGGGTGATTAGGTCATTTTTTACGGTGATGCTGCCCACCGGTTTACTCACCTGAATGCCAACAGAACCATTGCCATGAGTTTGAATTCCATGAAATACAGCCTGATTTACGGTGCCATCATATTGGTTAAAACCCCTGGAGCCAAGGCCAAAAGTTTCTATTTTATCTTTTGCTTCGAAATAATCGACCACACCGAAGTTGACAAAGCCAATGCCGCTCGGTCCATAAGAGGTAATTGGCTGTTCGGCTACCCAGCGATCTACCTGGCCCCAGGTATCCAGCACCATATCATTTACGCCATAGGTGGTCACACAACCTTTATTGGTTAGTTTTTTAATTTTAGCGCCATTCAGAATAAACACAGCTGCGGTGATCATATTCGGCTGGCCATAAGGAATCATGCCATTGCTATAAATATCGCCGGTACTGATCTGATCTGCAAGTACCCAACCACCATTGTCGCCAAAGCCGCCAACAAATAAGCCTGTGCCAATTACAGGAGCACCCTTTCTTCCTAAAGTAATATTGGTCAGCCTGGCTTGAATTACGCTCTCCGGGTTACTATTGTAGTTGTAAACTGTAAAGGCACCCTGGTAAACGTTCACACCATATTTTTGTGGCTGTTCAGCATATCTGCGGGCATCACAGCTCACAATATCGATGTTTTCCGCAATCAATCGGGCTTTAAGAGAGCCGGAACGGATTAATATTTGAACCTGTCCGGTGATCGTTAAGTTGCTGAGCGTAAAGCTGCCAAGGTCCTCCTGGTGACTTAACAGGTAGATCGCACGATTACCCGGGTTCGTTTGAATGTTGAGGTTGTTAATCTCATTGTTGGCCGTTAAGCCAACCCCATCACTGTTATTGAAACTAATGATGGTTTTTTCCTGATCTACGGAGCTTAGGCTAAATCCAACGGGCAGCACAATTGCAAAAGGACAAAGAATGGAAGTCTGGAGTTCTAAATTTAATGGAGAATCCTGGTCCAAAGCGGCCATGAGTTCTTCAAAAGAGTTGATTTTTGCTTTCATAGAAGATGTTTTTC
This sequence comes from Pedobacter sp. PACM 27299, assembly GCF_001412655.1. Classification (NCBI taxonomy): domain Bacteria; kingdom Pseudomonadati; phylum Bacteroidota; class Sphingobacteriia; order Sphingobacteriales; family Sphingobacteriaceae; genus Pedobacter; species Pedobacter sp. PACM 27299. Next base: position 1,883,149 of record NZ_CP012996.1, read on the forward strand.
AAAATAAAAATACGCAAATTTTTAGGTTTGATATAGGGTTCACAAAGAAGGAGTACAATGGAATCTTCTGATTTTTTTACAGTTAAGTGCTTTATTAGATGTTAATTACAAGATATTTCTTATTTTTATATAGTGTAGGCATTGGATTGAATGCCGAATGAAATTATTGCGGGTGTATAGTGTTTGTTTGAATTATAATATTTCTAACCTATAAAACTATAAGCATGAATTTAATTGAAATGTTAAAGAATGAGGTAAGCGGTAACATGATCTCTTCTTTAAGCCAGAAAGCTGGTGTAACTGAGGACCAGGTGAAAGCAGGTTTTTCTGCCGGTATCCCTGCGGTTTTAGCGGGAATCCTCAAAAATGGCGCCGGAGGAGGCTTTCTGGATAGCATCCTACCTGGGGTAACCGGTTCTACGGCTGCCAATTCTACCGATGATTTAGTAAATGGTCCTGAGGATAGCCTATTGGAAAAGGGAAAATCCATGCTGGGCAGTTTATTTGGAAATGATTCCGGAGCAGTAAGTACTGCTGTAGCTACTGCTACAGGACTTCCTGAAGGCAAATCGGCCGGTTTACTGGCGATGATCGTTCCCTTAATAACAGGCTTAATTACCAAGCTAATGGCCTCAAAAGGCTGGGGTGTATCTGATTTATTAGGGAAAATCTTTGAAAGTAAAAATGAAATCGCTGCCGCACTTCCTGCCAGCTTAGGTACTTCTTTAGGCATAGGCAATATCCATCCTCCAAAATTAGATGTTCCTGATCTTCCTAAAGTGGCAGCACAGCGCACAAGTCATGTCACGCCGGTAAATGTGCCGGATAAAAATACAGGTGGTGGTTTTATCAAATGGCTGCTTCCGCTGATCATCGTGATCGTGGCCTTATGGTGGTTATTGGGCAGACAAGGCTGCAACCAAACGGCAGTAACAAGCACTGTGGACTCTGTTTCCGCTAATATCGATACTGCAGGAGCAAAAATGGGCGGTGTGGTAGATGCAACGGTGGTTGCAGTGGAAGGGAAATTGAATGAAGCCGGAGATTTTGTGAAGGTGCTGGGGGTTAAGATGACCAAGAAACTCCCTAATGGAAAAGAGATCAGCATTGCTGAAAACTCGGTAGAGAATAAGCTGATTGGATTCATTGAAGATAAAAATAAACCAGTAGATAAGACCACCTGGTTTACTTTCGACAGGTTGTATTTTGAACCGGGAAAAAGCACACTGAAACCAGAGTCGCAGGAACAGTTAAACAATATTGCCGCGATTTTAGTGGCCTATCCAGTCGTGAACCTGAAATTAGGTGGTTATACCGATAGCACAGGTAATGCAGATGTCAACAAGAAAATCTCTAATGAGCGTGCATATGCAGCCAAAAACGAATTGGTGAAATTAGGTATTGATCAAAAACGATTAGCGGCAGAAGGTTATGGTCCTGAGCATCCGGTTGCGAGCAATGCTACCGCGGAAGGAAGGGCGCAAAATCGACGCATAGATATCCGTGTAACAGAAAAATAAAGATTTAAATCACAAAAACCGTTAGGAGAAATACATCCTAACGGCTTTTTTTATGCGAAGTTATTTGATCAGCTTTGCCCCAATGTTTTTATTGAAATTAACCCCCTGATCACAGTTGGTAAAAAATACATAGCCATTATGATTGGCTTTATTAATCTTGAATCCCGATTGAGCATCACCATTATTGCCCCCATGTTCGTATAGAACACCATAGTCAACAGGTTTTATAGCAATGCCTAATCCCCAGGCCGTATCGCCATTATAAAGGTAATGTGGACTTTTCTTATCCAGCAGCACTTGTTCTTTAAACAGCTCTGCGTTCATTTCTTTTGATAAACCCCGACCATCCATTAAGGCAATCAAAAACCGGGAAAAACTCAAAGCTTCCGTATGTAATCCTCCTGCAGCCTCAAACCAGGTAGAATCCTGTTCAGGAAAAGAGGTTGGCCATGCTTTGTCAAATGGTTTTCCATTGACATGGCCTTTAACTTTATGCAATGTGATGTACTTGTCGCTGCTAAACCAGGCTTTTTGGAGATGAAGAGGCTTGTTGACCTGCTGTTGAAACAAGGGGTCCAAGGTTTGTATCGTTAGATTGTTCAGCTTAGCGATCACCTTTGAAAGGTAAAAGTACCCTTCTCCAGAATAAGAGAATGCTGAGCCCGGATTAAATTTCAAGTATAATTCCCCATATTTATACAACTGCTCATCGCGTTTATCATAATATCTCCAGTTAGGGAAGCCAGTGGTGTGGGAGAGTACCATACGTGCTGTAATGAGTTTGTAACGCTCATCTTTGGCAATATCCGAGTAAGGTAAGTATCGGTACAAGGGGGTATCCAGGTTTAATTTATGCTGATCCACCTGTTTCAATACAAAATAAGCAAACAGTGTTTTCGATAGCGATGCTGCTTCAAAGATGGAGTTCGCATCAACTTTTTCTTTGCTCTCGATATTTGAAATACCTAAAGATCGGTGGTAAACTACTTTCCCATTGTTAATCAAGGCAAATGATAAGCCTGGCAGACCGAGGGAATCCATTTGATGCTTTATGAATTTGTCTAAATCAGCAGCCTTGATTTTAGCCCCGCTTAGGGTTTGTAATTGTGCCCGACTTTGGAAGGCAGAAATAGCGCACAGAAGGTAGGTAAGGAGGGGAAGTACGAATCTTTTCATAAAATGCAGGATGGGCTTTAGTCTGGTCTGTTGTATAGACCCGAAAGAAAGAGAAGTGTTACAAAATAAGGGTGTAGTTGTAAGCCGGTATAAAACAGGGTGGTAGGGCTTTTGTATCCACTGGGTAATGCTGCAAAATAGATAATCTCAGTTTTTTGAATAAAGTATACTAAAAAGGTAGACTATATTTATATATTTGCTTCATCAATTTATATTCAACCTCAAAACCAAACCAACCACTGCCTATGAAATGCTAAGTATACTATAAAAATAAAGGGTGGCCTTTCAGCACACCCTTCAGGATCTATAAATAAACCAGGTTTCAATTTGGACGTTGCACCTGATTTTTTACGTTAAAAACCCATTGTAAAAATATGAAAAATATTGATAGGGCACAACCTGCCCTACATGGCCATGGATTATGGCCAGGCTTAGTCTTTTTCCTGTTCCTGACTTTCTTCTTTTTTCTGAAGACCAGTGCACAGGAAAACAAGCCACTGATCAACTCTACCTTAAAAGGAACCATTTCTGATGCCATTACCGGCGAAAAACTAATCGGTGCCTCCATCCTCATTCAGGGAACTACACATACTGCCTCATCGGATCGGGAGGGTACATTCAATTTTGTAACCGGCCAGAAATTCCCTTATACGCTAGTCATTAAATACATCGGTTACAAAACCAAAACACTGGTCGCAGACGGCAGCCCGGTCAACATAAAACTGGAACCGGAAGCCAATCAACTTCAGGATTTAATCGTAGTGGGTTATGGCGCACAAGACCGTAAAACGCTGACCAGCTCTGTCGCCACCATTTCCGGAAAACAGATAGAAGATATCCCTGTTGCAGGTGTAGATCAAATGCTGCAAGGTCAGGCTTCTGGCGTATTGGTTTCCTCAAATACCTCTGTTCCTGGTTCCGGTATTTTTATCCGGGTAAGGGGTTCTTCCTCCATAAATGCCAGTAATGACCCTTTATATGTGGTAGATGGCGTATTCTTAAACAACAGAACCCTGCAAAGTATATCTACCGGCGGACAGCAGACTTCGCCCATTGCTGATTTAAACCCCGGTGATATTGAATCTATCGAGATCCTTAAAGATGCCAATGCCACCGCAATTTATGGTTCCAGAGGAGCCAACGGTGTGGTCTTGATCAGCACCAAACGCGGAAAATTGAACCGCAAGGCGAAAGTCGACATTGGTTATTACAAAGGAATCTCGCAGGCCATTAAATTCTGGCCAACCATTAGCGGAACAGGAGAAGGAATTCTACAGAATGAAACCTGGCTAAATGACGGTGGTGCTTATGAAAAACGCCTTTTCAGGCCCAAATCGGAAGGTGGACTTGGTTTACCTGAAGAACAACCGACCATTGATCGGGTAGGACTGATCTTTCAAAATGCGCCAACAGACAATGTGGACGTAACGGTAGCCGGCGGCGATGCAAAAACTACTTATTACCTGGGTGGGAATTACTATAACCAGGATGCAATTGTAAAACCTGATCGTTTCAGACGCGCAAGTGCCAGGGTCAACTTAGGTCAGCAGTTTAATGAAAAAACAAAAACCGGGGTTTCTATCAACCTGGTGAGTACTTCCAGAAAGATGACGCCTAACAATAATGTGCCTAACGGAACGGTAAACGGTGCTTTGTATACTCCTGTCTATCTGCCTTTATACAATGAAGATGGCAGTTACGCGCGGCCATCTCTTTTCGAAAATCCAGTGGCTGCGATCAAGGAGACTGTATTTAAAGACGTAGGAACCCGCATCACCGGAAATGTTTTTGGGGAATATAAAATACTCGAAGGACTGAAATTCAGAACCAGCTGGAGCGTAGATTTTAATGAAAGTAAAGCCGATAATTATTTCAACTCTAAGCTGCAATTGGGCCAGGCCCCGATCAATGGTATTGGTACTTCGGCATTAAACAGGAACGTGACACTGATCAATGAACAATTGATCAGCTATGACAAAGTATGGGATAATGTGCACCAGTTTAACCTGACGCTGGGTAATACGCTGCAAAAAGAAACTTTTGAAACGACAAGCGTTACCGGTGTAGGTTACCCTACAGACCAGTTTAGCCTGGTGGCCTCTTCTGCAAGTCAGACTGGTACCTCCCGCCAATCACAAGCCGGATTGGTCTCTTTTTTCGGAAGAGCAAGCTATGGTTACCACCGTAAATATATGATTGATGCCAGTATTCGTGCAGATGCTTCTTCAAGATTTGGAAAAGACAACCGTTGGGGATATTTTCCTGCCGCAGGCTTCGCATGGCGTGCCAGTGAAGAAGATTTTATCAAAGCACTGAACCTGTTTTCGGAATTGAAATTCAATACCAGTTACGGCCTCACCGGAAATCAGAACGGTATCCCTGATTTTGCAGCATTAGGGCTCTGGAATGGTGGAAACAATTACCTGAGTACCTCAGGAATTCTTCCTTTTCAATTGGCAAATCCAAACCTGAAATGGGAAACTACCACACAATTTAATGTCGGACTGAATATGGGCTTCCTGAAAGATCGCCTTAACCTGGAATTTAACTATTATAACAAATACACCACCAACCTATTATTGCAGCAGCCGATCTCCCAGAAACTGGGATTTGCCTCGATCTTCTCCAATTCCGGAGAAATCAGCAATAAAGGATTTGAATTTTCCTTAAATGCACAAGTGATCAGCAGTAAAGTATTCAGCTGGAATACCCGCTTTAACATCTCTACCAATAAGAACAAAATTGAGAAGTTAAATACAGCAATTCTAGACAATAGAACGATTATGCAGCAGGGAAGCCCACTTTATTCTTTCTATGCGCACAAGCAGCTCGGGGTAAACCCTGCGAATGGCGATGTCATTTTTGAAGATGTAAATGGTGATGGACTGCTTTCTGATAGCGATCTGCAAATTGTAGGGAATGCCTGGCCAGATTTCTTCGGCGGTTTTGGAAATGAATTCAACTATGGGAATTTTGACCTGAATGTATTTTTTAACTATTCTATTGGCAACAAAATATGGAACAATACCCGCTATAGAATGGGGCATGGAGGTTCCAGGAATGGTGTTTTTGCACAGTTAGAAGAACAATTACAGCGCTGGCAGCAACCTGGCGACATTACAGAAGTTCCACGCATGACGGCCAAAGGAAACAATGCAAGTATCATTTCAGATCGCTTTCTGGAAGACGGCTCTTATGCAAGGTTAAAGACGCTTGCTATCGGCTATAAATTGCCTAAGGTTTTCCTGGCCAAATACCACATCAGTAACGTACGATTCTACGTGGCTGCAACCAATCTGATCACCATTACCAAGTATAAAGGAGTGGATCCAGAAGTGAATACCATGGGTGACAATCAAAATGTGATGGGCTATGATCAGGCCATTGCTTCACAACCGAGAACCTTTCAGGCCGGTTTTAACCTTTCTTTTTAATGTTAAAATATGTTGATCATGAACTTTAAATATAAATCAAAATATAAGCTGGTACTGCTGATTCCTCTATTGTTTTCAGTGGCTTCCTGCAAGGATTTACTAGACCCAAAACCACTTTTATATGTATCGGAAGAAAATAGTATTGTCAACAAGAAAAGTGCAGATGCAGCCCTAATCGGTACTTATAGTGCCTTAAGTCAGAATAGTTATCAGGGCAATACCTTCCGGTATATCCTGAACCTTTCGGATGATAATTTGCGATGGGTAGGAAACTCACCTTCGAACCGGGAATTTGATGTGCATGATGTTTTTGCCACAAATACCTCGATTAGCGCACTGTGGGGCGCTTTGTATAGCACCATTAACAGCAGCAATAACCTCATTCAATCTGTTCCAAAAGTAAACGACCAAACCTTTTCGCAGACCGATAGGAATACCGCAGTTGGAGAGGCTTACTTTATTCGCGCATTGGCTTATTTCGACTTGGTACGGCTTTGGGGAAATGTGCCCATCATTACAGAAAGTACGCGCAATCCCAATAGTGGAAATGGGATTGGGAACAGTACACCAGCTCAGGTATATAAACAAGTTGGCGAAGACCTGGAAGCGGCACAAAACCTGCTGCCTGGCAGTCCGGCTGTACTGAATCGCAACCGTGCCTCTATCTATGCGGTTTACGCCTTGAAATCAAGGCTGTTTCTTTACCTGGGGCAATGGCAGCAGGCCATCGATTATGCAGATCTGGTGATCAGGGAAACGGCGAAATTCAGTCTGGTACCTAGTTATTCCGCTTTCTTCAATGCTAAAAATACAACGGAATCTATTTTTGAGATCGATTATACCATCAACAATAAAAACTCATGGGCCGGAAACTGGTTCGCCAGTAATATTACCGGTGGTACGCGGGAACTCTTGCCAACGGATGAGTTTATTGCTTTAATAAGGGGCCCTTATGGTGGAGACCGCAAATCTTTATTGCTCGACATCAATACGCCTCCAAAGGGCATCATCACTTACGGAAACATGAATTTTAAACTATCTACCGGCGAAAACCAGGTCTATGCCATACGGATTGCAGAATTATACCTGATTCGTGCGGAAGCCAAAGCAGAATTAAATAAAACAACAGAAGCCGTTTCAGACATCAGAACCATCCGGTTACGTGCCAAAGCAGCAGATGAGGATTTAAACGGGCTAACGGACAAAAGCCTCATCATTGCTAAAGTCCTGCAGGAACGCAGATTGGAATTGGCTTATGAAAGTCACCGCTGGTTTGACCTCATTCGCAGGGGACTTGCGCAGCAAGTGCTGGGCATCGGTGATGCTAATAAGTTGCTGTACCCCATTCCACGTCAGGAGCTTTTGGTAGATAAAGCGCTTAAACAAAATCCAGGTTATAATTAATTATTCAATTCTAAAAATTTTATTATGAAAACCATCACTTTAAATTTAAGAAAAATAGCCTTTGCAACAATGGCTATGACCTTTATTGTACCTTCAAATACTTTTGCCAAAGGACCGGATGAAGGAAAAAAACTGGAAGGTACCATCAATATTACGGGAACAAGATTCCTTTTTCCATTAATTGAAAAATGGGGTGCAGAGTTTTCAAAAGTGCATCCAGGTTTGAAGTTTGTAGTGAAGCAAGGAGTTGCGAATCCAGATATCAATGCCTCGGCAGCGCCATTAAAAGAAAAAGATCCTGCAAAAGGGAACTATACCATTGTCAGCCGCTTTGCCATTGTCCCAATTGTCAATGTGAAAAATCCAGGTTTAGATAAGCTGCAGAAAAGTGGTTTTAAGGCTAAAGATTTTGAATCAGTGTATTTCAGCAATAATACCAGCAAGGATAAATTTGCAGCCTTCGGCGATCAACTGGTTTCTTTTAAGGTATATAGCCGCAGTGCTTGTACTTCCGCTACATTTTCCAGTGTGCTGGGAGAGGAGCTGAAAGATTTGACCAATGCAAGTGGTAAAAAGATTGCCGATGACCATATTTTGCTGCAAACCGTAGTTGATGATCCACTGGGGGTAGCTTATAATGATCTGGGTATTGTGTATGACCTGAAAACAAGAAAACCAAAACCAGGGATTGCGGTGGTACCTACAGATTTAGATGGGGATGGGGTAATCAATAAAGAAGAGAATTTTTACGCAGATTTGGACCAGCTGATTCATTCTTTAGAGTCTATTTCCACCAATTTGCCACCAAAAGGCGATTTCACACTGATCTATAAAGATACCCGTCCGGAAGTGACTGCTTTTGTAAATTGGATACTGACTGATGGACAGCAATATGTACATGAATATGGCTTTTTAAACAAAAAATAAGCCTTATAAAAAACGCCTTCAGATGCTATGATTTTGAAGGCGTTTTTAATGACGGTTAAATACGCGCTTTAATCTCCTGTTTTTAAACATTTGATCACATTTTCTCCGTCTTTAATAGAAACTGAGTTGATGGTTCCATCATTGTTCTTAGTGAAAAATACGGTGGCATCTAAGTCCATAAGGAAAAACTCGTGATCGGTTTGTGGAAGCAAATTTAACAAGGGAATCCCTGCCATTCTTAATACCAATCCGCTGTCTTTTAAAGTAACCGTTATATCCACACCATCCTCTCTTTTATATTTTCCTGCATACGATTTTAAAACATCATCTGTTAGTTTTAGGCTTGATGCTGATTCATTTGGTCTTGTACTTTTATAAGCCTTGTGAATAATCTCTGTACCTTCAGGGAAGGCGGCTCTAACCACATTATTACACATCATTAATCCATTATCTGCATTGGTTAAAACGATGATTCCTCGCTTGGATTTTGGCAGTAATACCATGATTGCCGCAACACCCTGATCGTTTCCGGCATGTTGTAATGCATATTCATGGTTGGGAAGGTCGTTGATGATCCGCCATCCTAAACCTTGCTGAAGATTTGGGCTAATGACAGCCTGTGTTTTTATCATTTCCTGGTGTAGCTTTTTCGAGATCAGCTCTCCCTTTAATACCGCTATTGCAAATTTGGAAAGATCGTCAATGCTGGTCGTTAAACCTGCTGCAGCACTGGCGCTAATTGAATAGTCGGTTCTGGTAATTTCTTTGCCATCTGCATCATACATTCTGCTGTGTTTGTCAAAATTCGTTTTTCCATCCCATTCATGATGAGTGTCCTTTAGCTGTAAAGGCTTGAAAAGAATGGAATCGGAAAGCTGTGCTAAAGAGCGGTTGAATTTCTTCTCGATCGCAGATTTGAGGTATTCCATTCCATCTCCGGAATAATTGAATTTTGTGCCCGGTTCAAAGTTAAAAGTTAGTTTTCCTGTTGAATTCATCCATCGCCAATTGTCAAAACCAGATTGCTGACTGAGTACATGGCGGCTGCTGATCATCTTAGAATAAGCGCTGGAAGCCACTTCCGGATCTACAAAATAATGGGCAAGAGGTTCATCGAGGTCCCATTTCCCATCCTGAACTAGTTTAAGCACCATTGTGGAAAATACTACTTTAGTAAGGGAAGCTACTTCGAAGATCGTGCTTTGAGGAGCTGGAGCTCCATTACTTAGGTTTCCATAGACCTTCGCTTTGACCAGTCTATTGTTTTCTATGATGCCAATGGCCACATTCGGGATGTTTAAATCCTTTTGCCATTGTATAATTTTGCGGTCTAACGTATTCAGGTCAGATGAGCTTTGCTTCATTTGACCTGATTTTAACTGCTGACAATGACTAATATTCGGTTTTAACACAAGAAGACAAAAGCTTAACAAAGCGAAACCGATATTTTTTTTCATTAAACAGACTTCCAGATTTTAAAGGTGTTCTGTTGATTTCCATTGGTTTGGATCACCAGGCAAAGGTGTTCCTCTCTTTGAGGGAAATATTTGTCAATGATCAATTGAGTCTGTTGGATCAATTGTCCAAGGTGCTGTTCAAAATCTATGTTTTTAACGTTTAAGATAACCTGGTTCATTCTTGATGAAATGGTGCATTCGAAGGTGAATTCTCTTTTCAGTGCCTTTACTACTTTTGACCTCAGTTTTTTCATTGAATTCTGATTTAGGGTGTCATTGAATAGGGTTTTTCCCATTTGTTATTTCAGCTTTAAACGCTGGTAGCTTTTATAAATTGCACCGGGAAATGTCATTATTTTTATTTCCTGGAAATAATTGACTACTTTCTAAAAATAGTAAAAACTATAGAAGACAAGGCATTTCAGGGGTCGTTTTATTGTAACAAATTTGGGGTGATCCCCTTCTTCTTCAATGAGTTTATATCCTAAAAAAAGCCCCTGGACTTTATAAAGTCCAGGGGCTTTTTTTTCCGAATTTTGAGGCAACCTATTTAATTTGCCAAATTCATTTGATCAGGAAATATCTTATTTAAACATCGCATTAAGTGCATTTTGTACTTTCCGTGCGTCATCTTCAACTGTTTTTTTGATAGCAGGATTAAATGAAGCAGCAAATTCTGGTGTGATAGAAATTAATTCTGGTTCATTTAAGATCGTAAGGTCAAATACATTACTGCCGAACTTAAACGTGCTTTTAACTTTCGTGATGTCTTTTTCCATGTTTTTTGCAAACTCGTAGCTGTTGCTGATCTGGTCAAATGCATCTTTTGCCGACTGGAATATAATTTGAGTAGCTACATTCAGGTCATTGATGATAATGGTGGCTGCTTGTAATTCTGATTTTAATGCTCCTTTCACACCTTCATCTAAACTATTCAGCTCCGGTAACAAATCTTCACTGAAGATGATGTCCTTTGGATCTTTAATGAAAATAGCCAGTTTTCCGCTCTCGTCTAAATGCTGTTCCAAATATATAGGTGCATTACCGTCTTTCAGGTTTGCAACGTTTGTAGAGGTGTATTCAATTTTGATGTCGCTGATCACATTTTTGATGACGTTTACAACGTGTTCCAATACCGGGTTTGGAGTAATATTGCTCATTCTGTAATAATTTTTTTGCAAAGGTACGGGATGCTAACTTCGTTCATATACCTAAAAGAAAAAAAAGAATTTATTTTAAAATAAGGCACTCATTATGAGTTGCTTGTAGTTGTGGGTTGTTGTGCCAGATTCCGGGCGTTATTTTATGCAGCTTTTCGTAGTTGCTGAGAAAAGCGATTTTTATAGCCGGCCTCTGATTTCCTGGTTAGCCTCAATAGCTTTATTCTTTATTTTTTGCTGCGTGCTAAAGCTGTAAACAAACATAAAAAGGAAAGACCTTGTTCTTCTTTTTTGATAAAAATCTAGGCTAAAATTCTCGTAGGTAGAAAAATTCTTGTCGCGCTGGGTATTGAATACATCATTACAAGCGAACTTCAGCTGTGCTTTTCCTGCAAGAATGCTTTTCTGCAGACTAAAATCAAGCCTGTATTGAGGGGCAGCACTCACTACATAGTTCTGAAATCTGGAATTGAATACGTTTAATAAGTCTGCAGACCAGGTTTTAGACATATTGAACCGCGTATAAATATTACTGTTGAAAGAATATTGGGAAGGCTGTAAATCGCCATTTTTAAACTGGTAATAATAAGCACCTAAAGTCGTATTGGTATACAACCATTTCGTCAGGTTACTGAAGTAGCTATAATCTAGCCCATACCTGGATTGCGAGCCAAAGTTCTGGGGTTTATAATAGGTGATATTTCCTGTATTGGTATACACACCTGCGATTAAATTCTCGGTATGGTTTATATAAAAAGAGAGCGATTGTTTGGGGAACTGGTAGCTGATGTCCAGGCTATTGGTAAACTGTGGCTTAAGGTCAGGATTTCCCTGCAGGTAAGAGTAATCATTTTCTTTGGTGACAAAAGGGTTTAAATCCCTGAATGAAGGGCGCTGGATATTTCGGGCTAAGGAAATTGAAATGGTTTTTTTCGGGGCAATGGTATAGCCGTAATATAAACGCGGAAAGAGGTTTAAATAATGCTTGGAGACCTGGATGGCATTGATTTTATCTTTGCCGGAAAAATCGGTGTATTCTGCCCTTAGCCCCAGGTTAAAATTGCTTTTCTTGGAGGTTTTACCGCTTAATGTGCCATAAACTGCGGTGATATTTTCTTTGTTTGTGAAATTTTCCTTGTTATAACTGCTCAGCAAATAGTCCGGGGCCTGAAAAATACTGGTGTTCAGCTGATGGTCCCTGTTTACAGAACTCATTTTTAATCCAGTCTTTAATTGAAAGCCATTTTTATATTTTTTAGTCAAATCACCCTGAACCACGTAATAATCAGATAGGGGATTCACATTAAATATAGTCAGACTGGAATTGAAATTTCCGAATGTATAATCTGTGTTTGTGGCGTTATCGCTCGGATTTTCATGATGCCCCGCATTCAGAATAAATTTCAGCGTACTGCCCAGGCTATCCAGTTTAAAGGTGTAATTCAGTGCCCAATACCAGACTTTGTTCTTAAAATTCTCTGAGCGTTGATTACTGCTGATGGAAGAAAGTGAGGGCTCATAAACAGTTAAGGATTCAGGGGTGGTGTATAAGCCTTTTCCATTGTTGTAATACAATTCTGCACCAAATTCATTTTTGCTGTCCGGATAGAAAACGACACCACCGAGCAGGTTGACATTTCTTTTATCACCATTGAAAAGGCCATCTGCTTCATTTCTACTTTGATTTGAAAACAGCTTGCTGGTCTGGTAAGTGCCAAAATCCTTGTCTTTTCCATAACTAATTTTGGTATAGAAATTCCATTTATCCGATCCGTAATTGGTGTTGAGGCCTAGATAGTCCGACCAGATGTTTCCTTTTCTATAGGTATAGGAAGCGGTGACATTAGCGCTAAGGCCTTTTACAGGCTTCTTAAGAATAATATTGACCACACCGCCTTGTGCGGAAGCGTCTGCATCTGCGGAAGCCTGGGCTTGAATTTCAATGCTTTGGATCATTTCAGCATTCAGGCTGGAAAGATAACTGGCCAAATCTCGGCCAGTGAGATACAGCTGTCTTCCATTCACATAAATTACCGGTATTTTATTCCGTAACAGTACGGCTCCGTCACCGTTCACCTGGAGCCTTGGTGCCCTGGCAAGCACATCAAGTCCCGAGTATCCTGATTTTAAAGGGCTGTTTTCTACATTAAATATCAGTTTGTCGTTTTCCATCTGTACGATAGGACGCTGACCAACAATATGAACTGTTTTGAGTTCGTTGTTTAGATTGACCTGCAAAACACCGAGGTCTATATTCTGATTCAGCTGTATGGGTTTACGATACAGTAGCTTGCCAAAAATACTCAGTTTAATCAAATACTGACCCGGTTTCGCGATCAGCGTAAAATCACCTTCTTTAGTCGTTAATTCATTTTGATAAAGCAAGGAATCACTGGTCAGGAGTAGGACCGAAGCATAACTGACAGGCTTTGATTCCATATCTACCAGCTTTCCTGTGATTTTTATCTGCGCAGCGCAGGTTAAGGAAAATAGAAGGAAGAGCCCGGTCAGGATTTTTGAATACATATAGAAATAGATTAGCGCTAAAAAAAGGATTAAAGTTCTTGCTCATTGGATACAAGTACCCGGATTCGATCCCCCAGTTTCTTGAATTTTTTTATTGTAGCCTGGCTAGCATTTTTTTTATTGAGGTCAATGATTAGTTTTTCAGCTCGAAGGGTAACGGTATAAGCGTTTTTATTCAGCCATATAAAAAGATCATCTTTGTTTTCTGTAGGTACACCAAGGTCCTTCACCAAAGCTTTTTTGATCTCCGCAGCTGATTCTTCCTGAAAGTTAGCGATGAGTGAATAATCAAGGTCGGTACTCGTAATATTAACGCTGGTATGATTTGTGGAGCTTAAGGATGCCTTTCCGGATTGACAAAATGCAGCCGCATTTATTGTGAGAAAAACTGCCATAATGATTAACTTTTTCATATCTTAATTTTTACTTCATCAAATATGTGGAAGTAATTTTTTAAAATCAGTTAATCTTGTGTTAATGAAGCGTTAATGATGTCAGAATTCTTAAAGATCCATCACCCCTCGTATATATTTGTGAGAGATGAAAGTTGAAAGAAAAATCAAATGGTTAATTGCTTCCTGCGTAGTTATAGTAGGGACACTGTCTTTTATTCAGTATGCGCTGGTCTTAAATACTTATAAGTTAACGAAGGAAAAGTATTATACAGAGATCCGTTCTGAAATAGCAAAACTCATTAACAGGCCATCTGTTGCTGTTCTTGAGGAAAAAACTCAGGAAAATCTGAAGCATTTGGCAAGGCTTTTCGTTTTACAGCAGATCGATAAAACAACTTTATTTGCCAGGCTCAATAAGAGCGATAATACGGAAATGGATAGCTTAAAACAGCAGCTTTTTCAGGACATACAGTCGAATAAAATCTTAAAAGATTTGAAATATAAAGCTCAGTATGATGAAATTCTGATCACTTTTAATGGAAAAACCGATACTTTATTGTCTACCCGGGAGGCGCCTTTTGTTTTTCTTGGCAGCCCTTTCCAAACCCCGAACACTTTATTAATCGGGAATGGCAGCAACACCATTGTAGATAGTTTTGCCAAAGCTGATGGGAGCGGAAGCTCGGCGATGAAATTACAGATTCAACGCGCTCAGTATTTGGAAGTCTCTACCTGGAAAGCGGAGGTATGGAAGCGTATGGCAGGAATCTATCTATTGGCATTTTTAATGATTGTAGCGGTGATTATCCTTTATTATCTGGTATTCAGTGCCATGTTCCGACAAAAAAGGCTGGCCGAAATCAAAACAGATTTCGCAAATAATATCACACATGAGCTAAAAACACCTTTGAGCTCTGTTGGCTTGATCTTAAAGAGTCTGGAAAGGGAGGAGGTACGTTCCAATCCTCAGCTGACAGACGAACTTCTAGCTTCCCTGAACCGGCAGCATTTTAAGATCCAAAAGCTGGTCGATTTTGTGCTGGAAACAGCCCTGACATCCCCTCATGAAGTTAAAAAAATAAGCGTCGATATCACTTCCTACCTACAAGATTACGTGAAGGAGCTGAGAACGGAAAACCATCAGTTTACCAGTTCGATTCCTCCTGAAAAACATAACGTTTTGATAAATCTGGAGATTTTAGATAAAATCTTAAACAACCTGATTGAAAATGCATTAAAGTATAGCCAGGAAGGCACAGTCATTTCCTTAAAAAGTAAAGTGCTGCATCGTAAATATAGGATCGAAATTACTGATGAAGGACCTGGAATTCCTTTAGCCTATCAGCCGTTTATTTTTGATAAGTTTTTTCGTATTCCTACACATAATCAGCATGATGTAAAAGGTCTTGGCCTTGGTTTATACCTGAGCAAACAAGCGGCAAATTTAATAGGAGCAGAGCTGATCATGGAAAGCAGATCAGGGGCTGGAAGCACATTTATTCTGGAAATAAAATATGGATAGCAAGATACTTATTGTAGAAGACGACCTTGACCTGGGAAACCTGCTCAAGCAATACATGGAGATGAATGGATTTCAGGTAAAACGGGTATTCAATGGTCTGGAAGCTTTTGATGAGCTAAAGCTGAACTCCTATGATTTGATGGTCCTCGATGTGATGATGCCTGAGCTGGACGGCTTTAGCCTGGCAAAGAAATTGAATAATTATTATCCCGAGCTGCCCTTCCTATTTGTCACGGCAAAAACCATGAGGGAAGATAGATTGGCAGGCTTAAAGCTTGGCGCTGATGATTATATTGTTAAGCCTTTTGATGCGGATGAATTGATCCTACGCATCAGAAATATCTTAAAGCGGACGAAAAATGAAATCAAAAAGATCAATAAGGTTTTTAATATTGGTCTCTTCTCTTTTGATTATAAGAATCTGCACTTAAAATCTGAGGATTTCGAAAAGATACTCACAGAGAAAGAGGCAGATTTACTGTACTACCTATGTTCAAATCAGGATGAACTGATTAAAAGAGAAGACATTTTAGTCTACTTATGGAAGGAACCAGACTTTTTTAATGGCAGGAGCATGGATGTATTTATGAGCAGATTGAGGAAGTATCTTATCAAAGATCCCGCCATCCATATTGAAAGCGTTAGAGGGGTAGGCTTTAGGTTTTATGTGGATGTAAAATAATACAGTCCTTTAGCTTATTTGAAATAATATTGAATGAGCAAGGTCATAATTGGACTGCCGTTTAATTTTAACAGCCATAACAGGCCTGCGACCAGTAATGTGGTTGCAATGACCAGATAAATTCCATAACTGGTGACACCGGTCTGTAAGTACTCTTTTTGAGTTTTGTGTTGCTCCATTTATGCTCCTAATTCTAATTGGTTTTTGATGAGGTTGTAGTAAAAAGATTTGTTGCTGACCAGATGATTGTGGTGGCCAATTTCTACAACGCGGCCATTGTTCAGAACGATAATCTGATCGGCATTTTTTACGGTAGAAAGACGGTGCGCGATAATCACTACGGTTTTCTTCTTGAAAAACTCTTTGAGGTTATCGTGTATAATTCTTTCATTTTCGGCATCCAGCGCGCTCGTAGCTTCGTCGAAGAAGATGTAATGCGGTTGTTTATAAACCGCTCTTGCAATCAGGATTCTCTGTCTTTGACCGCCTGAAATGCCACTGCCTGCTGCGCCTAATTTTGTCTTAAGGCCTAAGGGTAAAGCGCTGATGAAATCCTTAATGTTGGCTACACTGATGGCATGCTCCAGTCGCTGGTAATCGATTACTACATCTCCGGTAGCAATATTCCGCTCTATGGTATCTGAAAAAATAAAACCATCCTGCAGCACAATTCCACAATTTTCTCTCCAGCTTTTAGCCGAAATGTTAGACAATTCATCCTCGTTGAGGAGAATTTTCCCAGCAGTAGGATCATAGAATTTTAGTAGTAATTTCATTAAGGTGGTTTTACCACTGCCACTTGTCCCTACAATAGCTGTTGTTTTTCCATCTGGAAGGTATAAATTGATGTCCATCAGTACAAAAGGTGACCTTGGACCTTCGTATTGAAAGTTTAGGTCTTTAATGAGCAGTCCGCTCCGTCCCGCGGAAACAGCAAGAGGATTAAAACTAAGCTGGCCTGTTAATTCTTCTTCTTTTTGATCCTGAATTTCACTCAGTCGGTCTAAACTTAACCCTGCGTCCTGAAGGGAACGGAAAAAACCTAAAAGCTGATTAATCGGACCGTTCATCTGGCCAATGATATAAGAGATAGCCAGTACAGCACCCAGCGTAATATTGCCGGCAATGGCCTCTCTTGCTGCAAAGTAGGTCACCAGTATATTCTTTAACTGGTTTACAAAATCAAAGCCTGTAATCTGAAGCTGATTGATTTTTAGTGCTTTATAATTGATATTGAATGCTTTTTTCTGGATAGTTTCCCATTCATTTCTTTTATAATCCTCAAAACTATTCATTTTTATTTCCTGCATCCCGGAGATCATTTCAAAGATCGCTTCCTGATTTTCACTTTTGTTTTGAAAACGGGAATAGTCGAGCAACTTACGTTTGTTCATGAAGATTAAAGTCCAGCCAATTGCAAAGGCCGTTAAAACACTATAGACCGCAACAATCTGGATGTTATAGCAGCCCAGTACAAAAAAGAAAACCAGCAGGTTGACAAATGAAAATACGGTAATCAGACTTTGAGAGGTCAGGAAGTTTTCAATCCGCTCATGGTCCATAATCCGCTGGTTAAAATCGCCCATCATTTTAGTATCGAAAAACTTGATGGGCAATTTCAGTAGTTTCCGCAGAAAATCAGAGATGATGGCAATATTAAGCCTGGTGCCGATAAATAAGGTCATCGTATTTCTTGTAATTTCCACCATCACGGAGCCGAGAAAAACAAAACACTGCGCCAGCAATATCGTAAACACATGGTCTAAATTTTTAGGGGAAATCCCATAATCCACTAAGGCCTGGGTTAAAAAGGGGAAAGAAAGGGTGAAGAGGTTCCCGATTAACAGGCAGCCCAACAGTTTCATTAAATCAATTTTATACGGACTGATAATTTTACTGAGGTAAGCTGTTTTACTTTGTTTAGTTTTAATGGGTTTTGCATTGTAAAATTCGGCGGTCGGATTCAGCATTAATGCGATTCCTTTTCCGTCCTCATTCAGCCATGACCGATTTAGGGTATCTTCCTGGATTGATAAAATACCTTTCGCAGGATCAGCGATTTTATAAGACCATTTTTCCTTTTTAAAAAAGGAGAGCTGCTTTCTGGTCTTTTTCAATACTACAAAATGGTTCTGATTCCAGTGCAGAATGCAGGGAAGAGGAACTTCATTCAAGTGTTGAAGCTCTATTTTTACACATGCGGTTTGAAGACCAATCTTTTCGGCAGCTTCGGTAATTCCCAATAGGGATACGCCCTCTCTGCTGATAAAAGACTGATCTCTCAGGTACTGCATCTCGTAATCCTTGCCATGTGCAGCGGCCACCATGGCCAGACAGGCAGGGCCGCAATCCATCTGGTCCTGTTGTGCGATAAAATCAGGCATTCATCAGGTTATTTGATAAGAACATATTTAAAACAATGTCCTTCTTTTTGTTCTCGTCAAAATTATTTACACAATAGTCTTTACCGCGATATTCCAGTGCCTGCTGAGAACAGCCTCCTCCACAAATCGGCAGAATACTGCAATCCAGACAAGGCTTGTTGTTCAGCTTTGCGCTCATGCGTTCTTCCATTTTTGGATTCCATGAAATCTCATTTTCTAAAAGCACTCCTTCGCGGTTTTCTTTAGTGAAATCTCTTGCATTACACTTGTAAACGTCCCCATTATAGTTGATGACAGATTGGTTTCTCTTATCTGCATAACAGGAGTTTTTTACCCGGTTACCCTCAAAAGCGTCTGGTATGGAAAACCCGAAAATCGTTGCCTTTTCTTTAAAATCGATGACCTGATCGCCCAGATTTTCGTTGTTTTCCTGCCAGACTTTATTCATAGAGAGCGTGATATATTTTCTTTCTGTGGCGCTGAGGTCATTGAAACTATGTAGGATGTCTTCCAGTCCAATCAGGTTCTGTTCGGTATAATTTATCCGGAGGGTAATCCTGATGTGATTTCGCACGAGCAGTTTGATATTCTCGACGATCACATCATAGGAACCCCTGGATTTAGAAACAAATCTGGTTTGGTCATGTAATTCTTTGTTTCCGTCGAAAGAAATCTGCAGCCCGGTAACATTATATTTTAAGAAGTCTGCCACCATTTCCTCGTTAATCAGAAAACCATTGGTGGTGAAACTGATGCCTAAAGCCAGTTTATGGTCATCAGCAGCCTTGTAAGTATACTGCATTAAAGGAAGTACTACATCCTGGTAATATAGTAAAGGCTCTCCACCGAAAAAAGACAATACAAACTGCTTGATTCCTTTTTGATTAGACATGATGTTGTCTATATAATTGGTGATCTTTTCCAGTGTTCCAGGAGAAGTCTTTGATCCCTTAATGTGCGTTTCATAGCAGTACCAGCATTTAAAATTACAATTCATAGTGGGGTTCACCATCAGGTGATATGTTTCCTCCTGATTGTCTATTTTATCCATCAGTACCCTGACACTTTGGATTTCATCAGTTTCTTTTGGCACAATAAATCCGTTCATTAATAAGGATTTGTAAAGTTCTTCGTGTATTTCTTCTATGCTGTTTACACTATCTTCATTTTTTGCTGCGGTAATCAGGTCCATCAATAATGGGTCGAGCAGCAAGAACTTTTCAGTTAAAGAGTTGTGGTAAATGAATTTTCCATTGTAATGAATTGAGGTATTGAATTTACTTATTTTCATTTGGATAGGATTTAGGAAAAGAGCAGTGAATTGAATTGATGTGGTATTGGGAAGGGATTACAGGGCTATTCATAGAATGGGCCCTGTAATTAAGTAAGGGATGGTTTAGACAGTTGTAGATGTAGCCTCGCAGGTACAGCTGCAGCTGCAATTTCCACTCACGGTTACCGTGTTAGTCACTGTGCCATCGGATAATAACTGTGGGGATGCAAATGCAGCAAAACCACCTCTTAATTTTCCTAACTGACCATCTTCCATTACGGCCATTTTCTTTACTAATTCTTCAAAGGATTTTTTCTGTCCCATGTTTGTAGAAATAAAATTGATACCTACTCTTTAAAGGATTTTCGGCGTACTCCTATATGATCTTTTTTTTTCTGATCTATTAAATTAGGGCCTTCGCTTAAGATTGTGTTTTATTGATATTTAATTAAATATCATTATTCGTTAAGTTGGAATAGGTTAATGAGTAGTTAATGGATGGTTAATGAAGCGTTAATGATTGAGGTGGAGAAAAATGTCGTATAGCTGATAAAGCCAAGGGGAAGAGGGCTTTATGTGGTGTAAAGCTATAAAAGTTGTTGACTTGAGTTGCCGGATGCGGCCTTGGGAGCAAATACTGAAGTGGGGATGCTTCAGCTGTTTTAGGGAAGTATAAAAAAAGGAATAAGCTCAGCTTATTCCTTTACTTCTTTAAGGTCGTTTTTATTCAGCCAGCCTTTGGTGACTTGTCCGTCTTTATTGGTATGCGTCACATAAATAAAGCCTTTGTCTTCTTCAATGACGTTAAACTTGGCATTGTTCCATAAACCCAGAACACCATTTTTTTGTGCATTTGCATTTGCCGCTTCATAAAAATAAATAGTTCCTTTAGGCAGCTGATATTTTTTACCCTCACTAACAATGGTAACTGTGCTTTCTTTTGCCTTCGCTTCAGCTTCTGCGCGTTTTGCAGCGGCAGTCATCTGTGCTTCATATTCTTTTTTCAGACTATCAATTTCAGCCTGCTGTGCTGCAGTATCAATGGCTACCGGCTGTACTTGTGCCGTTGTATCAGGGACATATTCTGGTTCATTTCTAGTGGTGTCAGCTGCCGCTATATGAGTCGTATCCAGTATCGCTTTTTGCTTAGCCGAACCATCATCCTTCATGAAAAGGCCATAGACGGAAAGCATGCTCAACATCACGATACAAAGAATCATCAGGCTGAAAACCGATTTCGACAAGAGCATCTGGTCTTTTGCCGGTTCCAGTTTCACTTCTTCTTTCTGATAGAAAGGAGCTGGCTTTGCTGCCGGCACTGCAACTGGTGCTGCTGCTACCGCATCGCCACCTCTGTGTATAATGGCGTCTTGTAAGACTGCACCATTTGCATATCGTTTTTCAGGGCGTTTTTCTAAACAGTTTTTGATGATGAGCAATAACCATTTCGGGACATGTGCCTCCTTTTTTCGTTTCTCCTCATCCCAGCTTTCCGGCAATCGGTTGATACGTAAAGTGACCGGGTCTGGAACTTCCGCTTCCATGTGCGAAATCATGACCTGATTACGCGAACTTTCGTTCTTATTGATCAGTGGAAAAGGTACCGTTCCTGCAAGTAGCTCGTATAGGATGATGCCATAGCTATAGATATCTGTTTGAAAAAACATCTCGCCGTCATGCTGCTCAGGAGCCATAAACTCAACTGCACCAGCATGGCGCAGACTGGTACGGCGCTGCTCATCAGACATGATCGCCAGACCAAAGTCCAGCAGCACATAATTACCGGTTTCCGTATTGAATTTTACGTTGTTACTTTTGATATCACCATGTTTAATCCCTACCCGGTGACAATGGGCAAGTGCATTGGCCAGCTGTTCGGCCAGTTTAATGACTTCCTGGATCGTAAATATTGGGGGATGAGGGGGCATTAACAACTTCTCCAGATCAGGCCCTTCAATATACTCCATCTCAATAAAAGGGAAAGAGCCACTTTCGGTAAGTCCTGATCCCAGTATTTTTACCACATTAGGGTTGGGTACTTCATTTACCTTTTTAAGTTTTTCTACCTCATTTTTAAACCTGATGAAGTTCTTATCATCCTCACTTTCCGTATGGATAGGCGTAGGCATGATCTTCACTGCGGTGATGATGGTGCCAATCCGTTTACCCTTATATACAGAACCCTGGCCGCCTGTACTTAGGGCACCCAGATTTTCTAATCCTTCTGTTATCGTAAAAACTTTACTCATTATACAATATTAATAATTCCTGAATTAATATAACTAAATTCTAAAACTGCAAGTTCACCTAAAATGATTTGATCCCCTTCCTGTAAGGTATGGCCGATCTCGGCAACATTTAGTTTTACCGGAGTATGGTCGCCAACCGACCTCATTCTTACCTTATTGCGCGGTGGAATACCACCTTCATCTGCAAACAATAGAAAGGATCCGGTATTGCTGTCCCATTCTATGTGCGCATGCTGTCTGCTGATAAATTTATTGGCCTCTTCTGTGCTGTCATCATAAAAAGCAATGTGGTTGATTCTGAAAAAACCATCACTCACCTGAACCTTGGCTGCTCTTCCAATATTGATCTTTCCATCGGCAGCAGTAATCTTATATTCCATCTGCTCTGAGGCTCCGTTCAAAGTACGGATATAGGCTGTGCTGGACTTAGTAACGACTACATGTTCCGGTGTCCTGATGTAAAGTGCAGCATTGATATTGGATAGTTTGATGGCATCTGCAGGTAATTCTTCTACGAAATTAACCTGTAAGGTCCAGTCGCTGGGTAAATCTATTGCAAAATCATCAACTATGCGCTGGATTTCATTTTTAAACCGCAGTTCATCCTCCACAAAAACCGCGGATTCGTACATAAACCGTTCTGCAGGCAAACAGGCTAAGAGCAATGCGAGGCCTTTAATGTGCTTGCCTTCCCCACCTTCAAGTTTCTGAAGTTCCTGCTTGATCGCAGTGAGCAATGCCTCTCTAATGGCTTTTACGTCCTGCAGAGGTTCTGGTGTGCGCTTACTAAATAGATTAAACATACAATCTCTTTTTAAGTTTTACTCTGTTCTTTATTTACGTATCCTAATTTTAACAAGGCTGGAATCACATGCTGACCAGCCAGTCTAACGGCTCTGCTGGAGCCGCGGGTAGATTCAATTCTAATACAGACCACAATGTGCCCTTTGCCATTAGCTTTAGGTGCATAAAAGGTATACCAGCCATCATTTATCTTTTCATTTTTCCAGATCCGCTCTGGAGTACCTGTTTTACCAGCTACTTTTAAACCTAGTATAGCGGTTTTATTGGCACTTTGTTTCAGCATATATCCACCAATGGTATTTGCATATTGCGGGTTATTGCTCAGCTGAGTGGCGGGATTCACTGCCGTTAAGGAATCACTAATTTTCAATACATAGCGGTTGGCTACCAGGTTGCCGTTATTGGCTATGCCTGAAATCAATCTGGCTACAGCAGCAGGTGTTGCAATGAGTTCACCTTGTCCCCATGCCATGCCTGAAATGCCCTTAGCCCTGGTCCGGCGAATGCGTGTCGGGTCGTATTTAGGCTTGGTATTGAATTCTGTTCTTCCCCAAAAGGCCATCCATTTGGCTTCCTGTTTCAGGTTTGCGGTGTCTCTGCCATAGTAATAACCACCCACACCATGTAAAAACATTCCTGTTTTTAAATATAGACTGGCCATTTCATCTTGCAGGTGTTCCTCATTGGCAATTTTTATGAAGTAAACGTTATTCGATTTTACCACTGCCTTTTCCATATCAATCCGTCCGGTTTCATCGGGCTCGATGCCTTTGGTTCGAATTCGCTCTGCCATTGTCACATTGTAGGTTTTATTCGCTGCTTCAGGGCCCAGCTTATTAAAAGCAGCCATCGCGGTCAGCACTTTTGCTGTTGATCCCGGTGGGGTAGCAGTAGTAAAGCCCAGATCTGAAGTGGTATACCATCCGGCCATTTTATTTTGTTCGGTGGTACTCGTATTGAGGAGATCCCAGTTTTTAATAGGAGGAAGAGGGTATACTGCGGAACTGAGCACATCGCCAGTCGCATCTTCCATAATCACGACGGATACCCTGCTGTTTCTGATGGCGGTATCCTGTGCCATCGTATTTTGGATGGTCGTTTGTAAGGCGGCATCTATGGTCAGTTTCACATTGCGATTTCGCTTTTTAAAGGCTTCGACTTCGACGCTGTTGATGCCTGAAAGTAAAAGGGGAGCCAATGCGGCATAATCTCTTTTGCTGAGGGTCATTTCTTTCACTCCTCTTGGCAGGAACCTGTTTTCGCGGTATTTATGAGCCTGGGTATTAAAGGAAATCGTTGGTGTTTTAAATCCTCTGAGTTCTGCGCCATGCTCATATTCGGCAAAATAGCCATTGGTACTGCCATTAAAAACATTGGTATTCTGATCGCCAACCCAGAAAAATAACTGTTCCTCAAAAGGATAATATCTGTCTACACGCTTATGCTCTGCAGAATCCAGATTATAAGCAATCCCTGCATTACTAAGTTCCTGATGTTGCTTTTTGATGTGTTCAGGGTTGCCGGTTGCCAATATCAATCCGTTTCTGTCGTATAAATCACCTGCAGCCAGTTTGTTCATTAAGATGGCAATTCTGGGATTATAACTGAACATTCTTGCACCACTTCTATCGGCTACCATGGCAGGCTGTACGACCCATTTTTTATTGTGGGTAATGTATCCGGTTACGGTGAATGAAAGCAATAAGATCGCTATACTTGCTGCCAGCAGGGCAGGAACTAGGTTTTTATCCTGTTGTTTGGTGATGTAGGTCATTTGTACATCGGTGCCTTTGACCAGAGATACAGCCAGTAAAAAACCTGCGGCCAGCATATTGGCCACTAATGAAGAACCACCGTAACTGATGAAAGGAAGTGCGACACCTGATAAAGGCAGCGCGCCTGTCGAACCACCTGCGATGAGTAAAAACTGGATAAATAAACTGATGCCTATTCCTGCAGCCAGGTAGAAGAGAAAAGGCATACCGGTTTGCCGTCCGATCAGGATCGCCCGGTGTAGGAAAATGAGGAATACAATGAATATTCCTATAATGCCGGCCAGGCCAAATTCTTCTCCGATTGCGGGTAAGATCATGTCTGTATGTGCTTCAGGAATAGTTTTCGCAAAACCTTGTCCGATCCCCTGGCCACTGATGCCGCCACTGGATATTGCCCAGATGCCATTGGCTACCTGATCACCGCCATATACTTCATTGTTCCATGGGTCCTGCCAGATCGATTTACGTTCGCTCAGCCTGTTTACGGGGCCTGGAATCAGTTTATCCAGATAGGGAACCTGGTCGATCAGTAAGAATGCGGCCATGACGACTACAATCATGACGGCCGATTCGCTGGTCTTTTTATTGATCACCATAATCAGTGACACCAATGCTGCGGTCACTAAAGTTGCGACCCATACATTCAGCAGCCATGCGCTAATCACGTAGATAATAATTGCGCTGAGCATCATCATAAAATCGCCTCTGGAAAAAGAGAAGAGGATGATAAAAGTGAAACAAACCACCATTGCAGGGCCCAGATCGCCTAGCAGTAAGTATAAAAATATAGCGCCGAGAATGGCAATTAAAGCAAAAGAGAAGAAGAACCAGCGTTTTTTCCAACTGCTGTATTCGGTAATGAAGCGTTCATTTGAAGCAAAAAATCCAGCAAGAAAGAGGATGATGGCATATTTCACAATTTCACTGGGCTGTACACCAAATAGGTTCACTTTTACACCACTGCCTTCCGGACCGGTACCAAACACGATGGTAAAGGCCAATAAGCAAAGTGCCAGGATGGCCCATTGCCAGCCTTTGGCCTTGCTGAAGGCATTTTTGACCAGGAACATTCGGTATAAACGGGAATCGACATTGAATTTGCGCAGGTTTAGGGAGAGGATAATTCCGATACTCAATACGCCTATGCCATAAAAAATAAGGCTGTCACGGGCTAGAAACCGATCCCTTAGGGGATCTTGTAAACTCAATAAAGTTAGAAAAGAAAGCCCGGTCATCAGCATAATGATGGGCAGTATCAATTGATCTGCCTGCGGGTATTTTACTTTTAGCAGGAAATGAAGCAGGAAAAAGCCACTAAAGAAACAGCCGACTATAGTCCAGTACCATTGGTTATAGTTTTCGGGCGTCCGTACAATCAGTGATTTTTCTTTTTTAAGGATTTTGAAATCTCGGGTTGAAAAAAGTTTAATGCTGTGGGGAGATAGCTTGAAATTGAGCGTCACCTCTTTATCCAGTTCCTGCAGGCCCTGCGACTTTCCGAATTGAGCGCCCGGTTTTAGCGGGAGCACGCTATAAGCTTCATGGTCTGGCAAATGCTGGAAATGGTATTCGCCCTTTGCGTTGGTTCTCAAATAAGCAATGAAAACATTTACCACCTCGTCTTCAGTATAGGCTGTGTCCTGGGGAAGGATCATTTGCAAACGAACCAAAACACCAGCAACTGGCCTGTTTGCAGTGTCGGTTATTTTTCCGCTCAGCCCATAGCTGCCTTTGGTAAAATCTCTTACTGATGGCAATGATGGAGGATTTTTTTGTTCCTGCTGATATTTTAGAGAGTCTGTTCCTGTAAAACCCAATAATAGGCGCGATGCCAAAACTCTTTCTTTAAAGTTTTTTCCGCCATTTGAAAAAGCGAGATCTGCAGGAACGAAGAATTTGCGTTTGTTCAGCTCACCAATGTTGTCTATAGCCTGTTGATGCTGCGAAACCTGACTGCTCACTACCTGTTCAATCAGGTTGATGTCTTTTTTATCCTCGAAATAGTATCCTTTGATCAGGAGGTTTTTAATCTTTTTACCGGGCTCTGCATCATTTAAATTCACCATAGTACCTTCCTTCAATCTCGGATGGATTTCCGTAAAGGTTTGCTGCTGGGTAAAATAAAGCGTTACAAATAAGGCCCCCAATACGATCGCACTGAGCAGTAAAAAAATACGCTCAATTTTTCTGTTTTGGGGAGTTGCTGTTTGTTTGCCCATGTGATGGATTTAGTCTGGATAATTGGTTTATATTGTTTTTTGCTGTATGTTATTTTGGCTTTACCGCCGGGATATCCGTTCGTATGAAATTTACATTTTTCAGCAGCACCCCTTTTTTCTGCAAAGCGCTATTGTCTATCACATTTTCTAAAGTAAAGTTCTCCAGTAAAATACTTTTATTGCTTGGGGAGATCAGGAATGCCGGTCCTTTATAACCGGTATCACTCTTGATGACCAGGTTCCGCTGAGCCTTGAGGTATAAACTATCTCTGTTAATCTTTATGGGTTCAGTAATCAGGATTGGCGATTTAAATAAGGTCGTGTCCAGAATCAATATGTTCCCTTTCAGCTTATTCAGGGTGTCCTGGAGTCTAAAGGCCTGAGAGGGGGCTACTACTGTCGAATCAGGAAGAAGGGCGGGCTTAGTTTCCAGATGTTGCTGGTTCCAGAAAAAATAAGCGATTGCGGCAATTACCACAAAACCAAGAATCAGCAATGCCGGATTTAATTTATTGCCTTTCCTTTTATCCGGTACCTGAGTTAAATCTTCGTTGTTTTCCGGAATTGTGCTTTCTGAAACTATTATTTCCAGATTGGTTTGTGCTGGAATTTGCTGTGCTTGATTTGTTTTTTCTGCTGTTGTTTTTTCCGAAGGTAGACCAGCTGTTACGATTTTCTTCTTCCTGGCTTCAGATTTTGGTTTTGTAGCTTCATGAACAAATGTGGCTTTGTCATTTTTAACCAATACTACCGTGATGTTATCGCGACCGCCATTCGCATTTGCGAGGTCGATTAAAGCCTTACCTTTTTGTTCCAGACTAATGTCTTTAAGCAGGATACTGGTGATACTTTCTTTATTCACCATATCCGACAATCCATCGCTGCAAAGCAGGATCACATCACCGGGCAGAAAAGGAGATTGTCCGATTTCGATGTCTTCTTCCTGTCCATTTATACTTCCTGGGAAACCCAGTGCTTTGTTAATTTCATTACGCTTTGGGTGCAGCATGGCCTGTTCCTCTGTTAAACGCCCTGAATCCTCCATGAAGCCAACAAAAGATTGGTCTTTAGAGATTTTGATTAGGGAGTTGTCGCGCAGGAGATATAGTCTGGTATCTCCCACATGTGCGTAGTAGAACAAATTATTGTTCAGGTCTGCGATGGCAATTGTAAGTACGCAGGCCATGTCTTCATGTGTTTTTTCCTGCTGTTTGGCAGATAAGATGCGATCGTTTGCTTCGGTAATTGCGTTTCGCATCAACTGCAGGATGTCGCCTGTTGGCTGGTCCAGCTGAGTTTTTATCGTCTCTTTCGCAATTGCAGCCGCTACTTCGCCGCCGGCATAACCACCAACACCATCAATTACGCAGGCCAGGACCAGTTCGTTCTCTGCTGTTTTTTGTGCAACAAAGGTATCCTCATTATTGCCGCGGACTTTTCCTACATCTGTAATTCCAAAATAGTTGTTATCCATTATTCCTGTTTATTGGTCGAGTTTTTAATCGACATAAAATGTGCGATCAATAAGATGATACATATGAGCAATAACGCTAGGGACAGGATTTGTGACATACGCTAGGCTTTAAATATATTGATGCCGATAATTCCATTCAGGATGATTTTTGAGTTCAGCGGCAATTCCACCCAATTCGGATCTTCCGGATTACTTCGTTCTACCAGGTTTTCATTGAGAATAGTTTTCTCTCCAAATGAGGAAAGAAAGAACTTATCTTCCGTTTTACGATAGCGGATTTGCAAGTGTGGGGAGTTGACCCATTCAGAAGGGATTTTGAAAATATTGGCCTCTTCCCTGATTTCTTCGTTCCCAGAAATGATGAGGTCATTAGACATCATCAGGTACTCCAGTTTTTTTCCTGAGTAGGCTTTATCGGGTAGGGTGGTTTCAAACCTTGCCAGCAATACATTTTCTACGACCGGATCATTTTTAGGTGCAGATTTTATATTGGCCACGTAGGGGATTTCATAATATCCTTCACTGTAAAATATAAAATCCTTTAGGATATCATTACTGATGTCGAATGTTTGGGCCAGCCCGGTTTGACGCGGAATAAAAGTCACCCGTAGGTTTTCTTGTTTCTGACCACCATCAGGCATTAATTTACCGATAAATCCTTTATCTCCAGGTTTATAATCCGGGTGAGAAACAAAGCGAAATACCCATTTATTACTAGATGGTTCCACTCTTTTTCCTGTTTCGGCGTAATCGTTCAATACTTCATAAAACTTCTTTACAGATTCTTGCGCAATTAATCCAAAAAGACCATTTCTATTGTCCATAAATGCACGGTAATCATCGGTGTTTAAGCAAATGATGTACTCATGATAAAAAACTATGCGTTCCGCAAAGGAAAGTTCCGCAATAGATTCTTTGAATTTCTCTATGATATAGGTATAAACGGTATCTGGCGTAAGTGGTTGTGCCTTAGCTACAGGATCAGTGTTGTTATTGCTTAAAAACCAATCTTGTATACCTATTCGCTGCCAAAAAGAAGTTTTTTCTTCCATTAATTAACGTTTAATGATCTGGTAAATTTTTATATAACGGTAAAGCTAGGTAATTCATTGTTAAAATAACTATGATGCGCTATCGTTGCAGCCCTCATCAGTAGGTTTAAGTTATAGATCAAGAGCTCAATTATAAACCGAACCAACCTTTCTTTTTTTCAGGAGTTCTTCCGGAATCTCCAATTCTGCTGCTTTGGCTTCTTTTAGATGCATTTCTACTTTCTTTTCATCCTGGAATCCCTTTTCATTTCTGTAGATCCGGGCAAGTTCGATGTGTGCATGGGGATAGCCCAGTGCTGCGGAAAGTTCAAAGTACTTTATCGCCTGCTTATTGTTTTTAGGGGTTCCCAATCCTTTGCTATTTAGATTGGCGAAGTTGAAGGCAGATACTTCATTTTCTTCCTCAGCACCCAGCTTGTAATACTCCAATGCCTTTTCGTACGCTGCTTTTAAATCGTGCAGGTATCCTAGCCAGGTATATTTGGGTTCACCTTGTTCTTCTGCTAATTGAAAGTGGACTAAAGCTTTATCCAGATCATATAGCGGAAGGCTTTCATCTGAATAGATCTCAGCCAGATTGTTATTTGCTATTGCGATTTCTGCATCCGCAGATTTATTTAACCAGTACATCGCCTTTTCAATATCAGCTGCACATCCAATCCCCCGTTTGTAGCACATGCCCAGGCCATTCATGGCATCTTCATCACCAGTTAAGGCATTTTTCTGGTACCAGAAATAGGCTTTATCATGATCTTCCACCTCCTCAATACTGTAGTAAGTATGTGCCAGATTGTTCATGGAAGGGTTATGGCCTTTTTCTGAGGCGATGGTATAGTAGTAAATGGCCTTTTTATAATCCTCCTCCTCGTAAGCCTGCTCGCCCTGTTCAAATAAAGTGTAGGTATCGCTAAGTTCATCCTCGATCTGCTGATCGGTCATTTTCCGACCTTTACCATAACTGATCAGTCTTTTCCTGCTTTCTTCATCAAAATAGTAAGCATAGTCAGCACTGGCATGTTTCAGGGCAGTCTCTTTATCGGTTGGTGTAATACTGTTTTCGCTTATGGTATACACCTGATCATCTTTGAAAGCATATCCGCAGCCATCCTCTTCCGGTTTCCGGATGACAAGGTCAAATATAAAGTCGCTAAATTCCTGACTTGCCGGACTTGCAATCGCCCAGGTTTTATTTTTCTTCAAAGCGAAAATAGGGCCCTCTAGCCAGATGATCTGCTGATAGTTGTCCAGAGGAATGAGCCAGGACAATTGTTCCGGATTTCCATTGAAAATTCCTTTTTGGTCTCCTTGATGGACCAATGCCTGATCTGTATAATCATAGTAGCCGACCTGGGTAATTCCAATGTCCAATATGGCATCATATTCAAATAGGAGCACAAAATCTTCCGTTTTTCTGCTGATGGCAGCGTGTTTTTTTTCTTTTCTAATCACCAGTAGATCCGGGAAATTGGTTTCCCTACTTAGTTTTTCAAATCCTGCAACCAGCAAGGTTCCATCCTTTTTATAGATCGCATTGGAATTAACGCCTTGATGAGGTTTGATCCATAATAAACCTTCCTCAATGTTTTCTACGGCGGAATCGGGAAATTCACCCAGGTAATTGAAAAGTTCATTGAAAATCTTTTCATTTTTCTGTCCGGGGATTTTAACGTGGTAATAGCCATATCCTTCCTGAATTTCATTTTCATGCTCAAAAGGGATGACTACTTTTCCGGCGGCAGTGATGACACCGAACAGTCCGTTACTTGCTGTATTATAATGGGTTCCATTATTGAGACTTTTCAGGTCGTCATAAATGATTGGTGTGATCTGTTCGCCTTTAGTATTGACCAAGCCCATTTTTCCTTGTAATGCCACCACAGCGACTTCCGAATATTCAAAGTCAAAGGCGTCATCCCAAACTAAGGGAATTACAATTTTTCCGCTGGTATCCAGGTAGCCATATTTGCCATTTTTTGAAACTACCGCGAGGTCATGGTGCCCAAAAATATAAAACTCATCAAACTGAGGACTGAGTATCACCTCGCCTTCTTTATTTTTAAAGCCCCAGAGCTGATTTTCTTCGAATAATTGAAACTCTTCTTCTTCTTTGTAC
Organism: Pedobacter sp. PACM 27299; assembly: GCF_001412655.1. Classification (NCBI taxonomy): domain Bacteria; kingdom Pseudomonadati; phylum Bacteroidota; class Sphingobacteriia; order Sphingobacteriales; family Sphingobacteriaceae; genus Pedobacter; species Pedobacter sp. PACM 27299. Next base: position 1,914,695 of record NZ_CP012996.1, read on the forward strand.
TCCTGATAGATGCAGATCCAGCCATATTCATAGTCTTCATAATTCAAAAGTTTCGAGAAGGTGGTAAAAGCAGGGCTGACCTCTTTAAGGTTTTTGTAGTTGAGCAAACTGATGTCGTCTGCGTCCATTGCGGCTGTAATGATCCGATTATTATAGGCTATATTCGCCAGCCATTCGGCTGCCTGCTCTTCATGAGGGGTATCATCCATATTGAATATGTCCCACATATCGAGGTGGAAAAAGGTACCATCCAGTTGATCGAGGTAATTGAATAGCTTATCCCTGGCTTCTTTAAACTTTTCTAAGTTTTCAATGAGCCCGGGCTGTGCTTCCAGGAAATTATAAAAGCGTTTCAGGTTTTCAATACCTGGTTGAGCATCATAAAATAAACCGGAATTGTTAAAGTCTACGTGATTGTTGTAACTGTTGCCGGCAATAAATCCACCTTCAATTAATAGCGGCTGAAGCATAAGCGGCATTTCATATTTCCATTCCATCATCATGGTGTCGGAATTTTCAGCTGTTGAAGGAGTATCGAGATTGTATAAATAGGCGCGGTGTGACAATTTAGTTGAGGTTAAAGGGTTTCGTTAAGCGTAATAAATTCAGAGCCAATTTTATGCCATTATTGAGCTGCTTATCGTTTTAGGAGCACAAAAAATGCATACCTGGTCGATATTTTAATTTTTTGAACAATTAAAATGGACAGGTGGTAGGTATTTAACGATAAAATTATCTTAATAATTGTTAATCCGGTCAGGATGGTGGGGGATAAGAAGTGTAATTATAGACAGGTGCTGAAGAATTGAACTGAGAACTACTCCATTGGAAGGATTGCTGCGCAGTAATAGGTCTTTGAAAAGTATTTGTCTGCGGAATTGCGGCTTTCTTTCTTTGTGAGATAGGCTTCATTACTTGTTCAGGAGCAGGGATTTGTGGCTGTTTTTGTTCAGGAAGATTTAAGGATCCTGCATAAACACTGTCGGAAATTTCCGTTGCATCTTCATTTATAAAGGTACTATAGGCCTCCATTAGGCTTTCTTTGAGGTTTTTGTCGATGGCAACAATTTCTCTACCTTCCTGTCGTCTGGCTCCGCTCATTACCGTTTTTGAAATACCTGCGTCAGGGGGATGGATCAGCAGCATGGCGCGGTAGAAAGGCATTTACAACAGTCATTTGCTGACAATTGGCTTTTCTTGCCGGTGTTAATGGTTTTGTGCTGTGTCCGATGGTCCTGACCACAAACTTACCGTTCAATAGATAACCGACTAAATTGCCTACCCGACCACTAAATCCTCCGAATAATCCATTGTTTAGGCTGCCCATGCTGTTGGTTTTTAGTTGACTTACAGTAGTTTGTGAGGAGTAAGGTACGAAATGATTTCGAAGTAAACCCGTAATGAGGGTTAATATATTTAATCGTAAATAAAACCTAAATTAAGTATTGATAGGTCATTTTAACCAATGGAGGACCTATTAACCACCTATAAGAGATTAAGCAAGAACTTTTAAAAAGTATCATCAAATAAAGAATATGCGCTTAGCAGGGCTTCTGTATCGTAAGAAAGATCGGTTTACCAGGAATACTGGAATGTAAGTCCTTGTTTAGGAGCAAACAGTTATCTTTTTATTCGCTATCTTTTACATGATGGCCATCTTTATAGCTAGGCGGAACGACCTCTAATTTCTTTTTGATCAGCATCATCAGTAATGCAGCTGCTGCGAATGAAAACATCACCAATGGTGTACTTTGGATCCCGTAACTGGCGATGAAAAGACCAGATACAGCTGTTCCAAAAACTGATGGTCTCTTCATTCATACGGTTTACTTTGCTTAAATAATCCGCGAAATAACTGTAAGTAGTATGAATTTGCTGACGCCTCAACGATAACAATTGGAATGATTATTCCAATTTAGGATTTGATTTTATTGTTGGACTCGACTGTAATTGTGGAAGAAAGCGGACAGGTCTGAAGAGTAGTTTAAAACGGGGAAGGTAATGTGGTTGTGGTGGGGAAGAGAACTATTTTCTTTTAGCTGGAGGAAGGGGTTGCGAAGGGGGCTGGATACCAGACACTATGGCAACCTTAGGTGAACCCTAAACGAACCTCTTCTGGCACCTATTATAAGGCCCTTCTCTTCCCGACCACTTCCCGACCACTACCTGGTTTTTTTAATCCTTGTATCTTATACTAGCTGTTAGCTATAGATCACTACTCGTTTTTTGCATCATTTATTAGTTTAAAGCTACCCCGCTTGAAGATTGAAAATCCTGACCAGTGACTATTCTTTCGTCCCTTTCCACATGCGAGGCGTTACGGGCAGAAACTTAAATATTCTCCATCTTGTTTTTCGTATGAATCAGAGTAACCAATATTTCTGTGGGTACGAATTGGTTTGTTAACCATCAACTTAAGATCCGTTAAGGATAATGACACTAAGAAATGAGTATAGCAGGCAACAAAGCATTTGCAAAAACCGGCTGAGGAAATATAACCTCAACTTTTATTTGCTATTTTGCTTCGGTTTCAGCTGACTGTTAAAAAATTAGCTGATAAAAGAAGCCTGAATATTTGAATATGAAAATACAACTTCCATTATTCTTACTATTACTAGTCCTTATTGGGTGTCAACAAAAGGAAAATGAAGCCTTAACTCAAGAATTGGTTAGCATAGAAACTGACAAAATTTATGATAAGTTAGTGAAAATTAGAAGAGATTTTCATGCAAACCCTGAGTTGGCAGGAAATGAAAAACGCAGTCAAGAAATCATAAAGCAATATTTGCTGGATTTAGGGATTGAAGTTGAAACAGGCATTTACGGGCATAGTGTTGTAGGCATTCTAAAAGGAGAAAAAGAGGGGAAGAAGATCGCTTGGCGAGCCGATATGGATGCTTTACCAAATGGTTTTCCCGACGAGGTTGAGTTCAAGTCTAAAATAAAAGGAGTGCAGCATGGTTGTGGCCATGATGTACATTTGGCAATAGGACTAGGAATAGCGGAAATCCTTGCAAAACACAAGGAATCAATAAATGGAACAGTATATTTTATATTTCAACCAGAAGAAGAAACATTTGTTGGAGCAAAAAGGATGGTTGACCAGGGTTTATTTTCCAAAATCAAGCCTGACGAAATCTATGGTTTACATATAACTGCGTTACCAGTAGGGCAAATTATGGTTAAGCCAAATGAAATGTTTGCCTACCAAAAACGAATAAGAATTAAGCTGAAAAATGAATTATCCAAAGAAGAAGCCAAAGAACTTGCCAAGAAAGTCTACAGTTCCTTATCCCGTTCACAAACCAATAGTAAGCCTTGGGAAATACAACATATAAGTGACCCTCAAATTGGATTAATGAATCCAAATACGATTTTTAAGGACTACCTGATTATGGATGAGAATTTTGACATCCATTCAGAAAAAGATACACTTTTTTTAGAAGCTTATTTATATGAGACAACCCAATCGAATCTCCAAAAAATCATACCTAAAATTCAACAATTAATTGGAGAACACAGCTATAAGGATAAACTACTTTCGGTTTCATTTATACAGGAAAATCCAACAGTAGTTAATGATGAAAAATTGACTAAAAGTGCCATAAAGACGCTAAATAGAATTGATGGGGATTTAGTTTCAGCTGATTATGGACAAATACCTTATTTTAATGATGATTTCGCCTATTTTCAACAAAAAGTACCGGGTGTTTATTTCTTCTTAGGTGGTTCTAATATGGAGAAAGGAATAACCGCAATGAATCATGCACCTAATTTTAAGGTTGATGAAGAGAGTATAAAAATAGGTGTCAGGAGTTTTTCATCCTTAATTATTGAAAGACTAAAAGAAAAATAAAACCTCAGCTAACAATGGCTATAATTCTTCGGGTAATTCCACACTGTAATCATAGCATAGACGATTTATTTATTTCGCCAAATCATTGATTAAATATAAATCAGATAGGAAATGGTTCGAGAAGAATCAAGTTATGTTAACTGCTTAAAAAGCTGTTTTTCTTTCATGAAAAATGGTTTTTTTTTGCTGCTAACATGAAATATATATTCAGGTATTTAATTTTTATGTTGTTTAGTGTTTCAAATTTTCCGTATTATTTTCTGCCATTGGAATTGGATATTGTTAACGATGATCACGTTAAAGATTCAATTGAGAAGGTAATCGCTCATTTTGGTCAAATTGATGTTATTGTTAATAATGCTGGTTATAGCCAGATTGGAACGCAGGAAGAATTATCAGATAAATAAGTCAAACAAAATTTCGAAGTCAATGTCTTTGGCTTATTAAATGTAATCAGGCATTCCACACCTTACCTGCGAAAACTACGATTAGGTCATGTTTTTAATATTTCTTCTATAGGAGGATTTGTTGCAAATTTCCCCGGATTTGGTATTTATTGCGCCACGAAATTTGCCGGTGCCGGGCTGAGCGTGGATATTACGGTTCGAATAGTGCCAGCTATTTCGGTCTGTTAGTGCCAGCGATTACGGTTTAAATGATGCCACTTTAGTGGTTTAGTTTTTATCCATCTATCCGTTTTACGGTTCGAATTGTGCCACTTTAAAAAGATCAAGAAAGAATTACCTTATCGCTTTTAAATACAGCGATATGGCCAACAAACTTGATCCGATGGACTTAAAACAAATACTCACATTACATCTGGAGGGTTACAGTAACCGTAAAATAGGTTCTGTTCTCGGTATTTCCCGTAACACTGTCAATACCTATATGCAACTGTTTGCTGGTAGCGACTATTCATGTCAGGAGCTTCTGGGGTTTGATACAGTTGCTTTATCCGAACTGTTCTCATCACATACGACCCTGGACACCATTCGCCATAATGAGCTCATGCTTTATTTTGAGGGTGTAAACAAGGCCCGGAACCATCCGGGTTTTACCTTTTTGTATCATTATCAGCAATATGTTGAGCTGGCGGCAGAACCTTATAGTTACACACAGTTCCTTGAGCATTTCCGCCGCAAGTACCCTAAAGAAAAAGGGTCAATGAAACTTCAGCACTTTGCTGGCGAAGAAATGTTCATAGACTTTGCCGGTAAAAAGCTGCAGATCATCGATAAGCAGACCGGAGAGATTGTTCCCGTGGAAGTATTTGTAGCCATACTTCCCTGCAGCCAGTACACTTACGTTCAGGCATGTATGAGTCAGAAACGCGAGGACATGCTGTCGTGTTGTGCTGATGCCTTACGTTTCTATGGCGGATCGCCTAAAGCGATTGTATCGGATAACCTAAAGTCCGCAGTTAACAGATCGAGTAAATACGAAGCCGATATCAACCGTAGCTTTAAAGACTTTGCCCGCCATTATAATTGTGTCATCAACCCCACCCGCAGTTACGCTCCCCAGGACAAGGCGCTGGTTGAGAATGCGGTGCATTTGGTCTACCAGCGTATTTATTATCCTTTACGGGAAATGACCTTCTTTTCTCTGGAAGATCTTAACAGGGAAATTGCTGTCTTATTGGAGTGTTACAACAAGCTTTTGTTCAAACGAAAAGAATCTAGCCGTATTGAACTCTTCCAGAGTATTGAACGTCAGTATCTCAAAGAGCTACCGTCCAGTACCTATGAAATGAAAGACTATAAAAGGGCCAAGGTGCAGAAGATGGGCTACGCATATTTTTCTCCCGATAAGTGTTACTATAGTGTTCCATACCGGTATATCGGCAAGGAGACCATGATCCATTATACCAGGAGCCGTGTTGAGATCTATTATAACCATGAAAGGATTGCGCTGCATCAGCGCAACCTGAACAAGGGCAGCTATATCACCATCACAGATCATCTGAGCAGCACACATAAGTTCTACTCGGATTGGAGCCCTGAGTTCTTCAGGAAAAAAGCATTGCCGCATGGTGAATATGTTTTGGCATGCATAGAAAAGGTACTGGCCTCGCAGGATTACCCGGAAATAAGCTATAAGCGCTCTTTGGGCATTATTCATCTGAACCGTTCCTATGGCTCTGAGCGGCTCAATAATGCCTGTAAAAGGGCTCTGGCTACAGATAGTTGCTCTTATCTGCGTGTAAAGAACATCCTGAAAAATAATATGGACAGACTGCCCGCTATTGATGAACAGCCCGAATCCATAAAACCACATATCCCTCTTCACAGCAACATACGCGGTGCTTCCGCTTACCAATAAAGACAATCAAAAATCACAACAATGAATAATCAGACAGTTGAAAAACTACGTAACATGCGCCTTGGGGCGATGGCTCAATTACACCAACAGTATGTAAAGGAAAACAGGTTCGAAGGCATCACATGCGACGAATACCTGGCACTACTGACCGACCATCAGTGGGAAGACCGCGAGAACAACAAAATTGATCGGTTACTGAAACTGGCAAACTTTAGGCAGAACGCCAGTCTTGCCGATATAAACTATTCCAGTGAAAGAAATCTGGACAAGAACATGTTCGCACGACTTGGTACACTGGACTTTACAATGAGAAAGGAAAACATCATTATATGTGGTGCTTCCGGCACAGGCAAAAGCTATCTATCACAGGCTCTTGGGCATCAGGGATGTCTTACTGGAGTAAAAACACTCTATACAGTAACTGCCAGACTGATCAAAAAGCTGAAATTGAGCAAAGTTGACGGAACCTACCTCAAGGAGCTGGAAAAACTAACTAGAATGGATCTGCTAATACTGGATGACTTTGGCTTGCAAGCTTTCGATAATCAGGACAGGGAAACGCTGATGGATATTATAGACGATCGGCACGGTAAAAGATCAACTATAATCTCCTCCCAAATACCGGTATCGGCCTGGTACGAAATCATTGGTGGTGAAGGAACTATTGCAGACGCCATCTTGGATCGGATTGTAAACTCCTCTCACCGCATTGACCTGAAAGGTGAATCCATGAGAAAAGGAATATTGAAAAAGGAATAATCCCAGCTTTTTTATATAATTGTATGATCTTTTAAGTGGCACGGTTTGACCGAAATCACTGGCACCATCACTCCGAAATACCCACTGAGCGAATCTCTCGCCGAAGAATTAAAGTCTTTTCAAATCAATACAACACTTATTTACCCTGGGTATTTTAGAACTGATTTTCTCACAGGAGACTCCATTAAGACACCTGAATTTCCAATTGGAGCATAGGAGAACGCTAGACAGGTTGAACAAGCACATTTAAATGAAATAAATGGAAGTCAGTCTAACGATTCTGAAAAATCAGCAGAGGTCATCATTCAATTAAGTAAAGAAGAAAAACCTCCATTACATTTTTTGATGGGAGAAGATGCGTATGGCCCCGAAAAACAGCAAATAGCATCTTTACAAAAAGATTTGGATACTTTTAAAGAATTAACCTGCTCAACTGGATATAATAGTAAAACTGCTATTTAAACAAATAGAGATATGAATTTATCAGGAAAATTTGCACTTATTACGGGCGCATCAAGTGGAATTGGTAAAGGTATTGCAAAAGCTCTTGCACTGAAAGGAGTAAAATTAGGCCTTGCTGCCAGAAGAACAGACAAATTGCAAGATGTTTTGACTGAAATAGAGGAGCAAGGTGGAGAAGCCTACATTATCAAAATGGATGTTGCAGACAAAGGGAGCGTTACAGAAGGGCTCGCTAAATTAAAAGAGCAGTTCGGATCAATTGATATTTTGGTAATATAACTCGTCATTCTGGATTTAAGTGGTATAATTGTGCTGTTGAAAACAATCCATATCCACTAGGTTTTAACGAAATGAAAAAGGAGATTCAATCTGCGCAAGGCGATTCAACAATAAGCGATGCGGAGTTTGGACATTTTGTATATATCATGATGTCACATTATTTTGAATGGTAAATGAAGTAACTGCTATTATAGTAAATTTAATATTTGATTTTATAGTACTTCTGATTATTTTTAAGGTTATAAAACCTAAAAATTTTCAGAAGTATATTTATCCAATTAAACCTGATTTAACTATACTACTGTCAATAACAATTTACATTTTATCCTTTTCTATATTTTTGTTTAGTCCACATATAAACTATTCCAAGCAGTATGATTGTTCAGAAGCGCTTACTTTTTTTATTAAATCCGTAATCATTGCACCAATCTTCGAAGAAATTCTTTTTAGAAAAGTTATTTTAAATGAAATATTAAAAACGAGCATCGGGAGATTAATTACCATTGTAGTTACATCGGTTCTATTTGCCTCTTTCCACCTTATTTATATATATCCAGTTTTTAAAATATACTCTCTATTGGGTGTTTTTACATTTAGCCTTTTAGTTTCAGATTTATATATTAGAACTAATAATTTGAAATTAGTAATACTCATCCATGCAGCCAGCAATTTTATAGGATATTTTACACCAAAAATACTGTTCCAGAGCCAGGATTTCGACTCTCCAACGAGAGTATGTGTGTTCATTTCAATAATTTTGGTTTTTGGCTTTCTGCACAAATTTGTAGTAGCTAAATATACTTGCAAAAATAATTGAGAAATTACAGGATATTCTCCTCAGCTCAAAAGAAACGGTGGCAATTTTGCCAAAAACTGACTGGGAAGTGCAAGAGGTAAGATCATATATTTACTCCTATTCAAAAGCGGATCTATTGTAGGTGATGAAGTGAAGTTTTGAATTAAAATAATTTTAGAATATTAACATGAGCTTTCGCGAGAAAATATTATTCTTTTTTTAGTTTTTTGGGGCATTTAACGCACTCATATTAGGGGTTTATTTTATCTTCTTTACGGCTAAGAAACATTTGTCTAATTATCTTTTAGGAGCATTATTAGTGGTATTGAGTATCAGGATCGGAAAATCGGTCGTCTATTTTTTTGACAGTAGTTTACCTCGGATTTACCTTCAACTTGGACTCACAGCGTGTCTTTTTATTGGTCCGTTTTTATGTTTTTTCATCAAATCGGGAGCTAGAAAAATTAAAAGATTGCCAAGGGTGTGGTTATGGCAACTTGTAGGCTGGTTGGTACTCATTGTAGTAATCGGCACTATTTATCCTTATGAACATTTTGCTTCTTTATGGTGGAACTACATCATTCCTCTCATTTACTTTCAATGGGCATTTATATTATTTTTTCAGGGTTTTTATTGTTGCCAATAGTAAAAAGGTTATTCCATAAAGAAGAGCTAAAGACTTTTGAAAAGTGGATATTAACTATTTACTGTGGGGTCTTGGTACTTTTTGCCTCCTATGTTTGGGCAATCCTGAATATTACCAAGGGTAGCCATATAGGTGCGGCTGTATTCTTTTCTTTAATTCTTTATTTAGTAGTATTTACATTACTCTACGGAAAGATAACAAACGATCTTTCTGCGTTCTCTGTTCAGAAATATGGTAAAAAAAAAGCCGGATGATGAAGAAGTGAAGCAAATCATCTCCAGGCTAACCTAAGTAATGACTGAGAAGGAGCTTTTTAAAAATCCAAACCTGAAAGTATCAGATCTGGCCAAAGCGATTAACATTTCTAGCCATCAACTTTCGCAAATTCTAAATGAAAGTATTGAGAAGAATTTTACGCTGTTTATTAACGAGTACCGAATAAATGAAGCTTGTAAACTATTATTAAGTAATACAAACCTTACTATTGAAGCGGTAGCAGATGAAGTGGGATTTAATACAAAATCTACTTTCTTTGCGGCGTTCAAAAAAAATAAGGGCGCAACGCCCAGTGTTTATCAGCAGTTAAACACTCCAGATTTATAAATTCGTACTACTAGATTTAAATTACAGGACCCTGATCATAAAAGTACAGTGCAAATTTGAGCAACAAATAAAAATTTCAAAATTATCAAAGCACTTTTATGAAAAATGCAATCCTGACTATCATTGTAGTAGTCGCCTTTTTTTTCTCTGGATTTTCCCAAAATCAGCCGACTGAAAGGCAATTAATAGAAAATACAATACAACGCTATTTCGATGGCTGGGCAACTGGAGATACGACTAAATTGGGCGGAGCAATGCATCCTTCTTGTTATTTAAAGAATTATAACAATGGTAAATTTATCACATTTACCAGGAATCAGTATCTCAGCTTATTCAAACTTCATGAGCGTACTAAGAATTTAAAAACCAGTATAGTTGCTATCGATATTACCAACAATATGGGGAGTGCAAAAGTGGAAATTAGTACGGAAAGCGATCTGTTTACTGATTATTTCAATTTAATGAAAACCAATGAAGGTTGGTTTATTGCCGATAAAGTTTCGACGAGAACACCACATAAAGTCTTTAATGTAAATGCGATCCTTCCGAAAAAAGAAATCAATATAGAAGGTTTAAAACGCCCTTGGAGCATCGCTTTTATATCAGAAGATGAAGCGCTCATCTCTGAGAAAGAAGGCGATCTTGTAAAAATTAACCTTCTGACTAAAGTAAAGACTAGGATACAAGGTTATCCAGCTGACCTAGATGATAGCATTACTGGCTTTGGAGACAATACAGGGAAATTCGAAGTTCTGTTAGACCCAGATTTTAAAACAAATAAATATGTTTACTTATCTTATGTTGCACTAGCGGATCATAATAGAACTACTAAAATTGTAAGAGCAGTTTTAGAAAATGAAACATTACAGCAAATTAAAGTGCTTTTTGTAGCAGAACCTTATACAAAAGAGCGGTATCATTATGGAGGTGGAATGGTTTTTGGCAAAGATGGTAAATTGTATTTTACTATCGGCGAAAGGTTATTTTCTGAGCAAGATGAGCCTGTAATTCCTATCGCCCAGAATATTGAAGATAGAAGAGGAAAAATATATCGAATTAACCCTGACGGAACTATTCCAAAAGACAATCCAGATTTTGGAAGCAAAGCAAGTCCAGGATTATATGCTCTAGGAATCAGGGCAGCACAAGGGATGACACTTGATACAACTACTAATAAAATCTGGTTTACAGAACATGGTACACATCAAGGGGACGAAATTAATGTGCTGAAAGCAAAAGCGAATTATGGTTGGCCTATGAAAACCACGGGGAAGTACCGTTTTGCAGAATTTGCACCAAAACCTATCCCCGATAATAAATATACAGACCCTGCATGGTCTTGGGTACAAACTGTAGCGCCTACCGGATTAGTTTTTTATTCTGGAAATGAGTTTGCAGCGTGGAAACGAAACTTAATTGTTGCAGGATTATCTAAAGGTAGCTTATGGCGCATGGTAATAGAAGGGGAAAACATAAAAAGCGCTGAAGAACTTTTTACAGATGAGAGAGTAAGAATACGAAAAGTGACGCAAAGTCCTATGGGTAAATTATACATCCTTACCGATGAACTGAATGGTAAGTTGATAAGGATAAGAAATGCAGCTCTTTAAGCGGAAGAGAATGAATGATCAAAGAAAACTTACACATAGTGAATTCGATGAGTAGTGTGAGTTTCCAAAACCACTTACGGAATTGCTGGGCTACTGGATGAGAAACGGAGCATGTTTTGGATGCCTGTAAAATGAAAAAGGCTTGAAATCTTACGATTCCAGGCCTTTTTATATGGTTTTGATGACCATTTCAGCGGAGAGTGGGGGATCGGCCTAAACCAATTTTAAACACTCTTTAGCCCGTATTATATATCTTTTTTGTTTTGAGGGCACCTAATTGGGGCACCATCAAAACAACACATATTCGCTATTCCTTGTTTATTCTAAAGTAGTAAAAAAAAAGCACATAATTAAATTTAATATTGCAATAAATATTATTGCAGAAACCAGAATTTGTTGGCCTATAGTATTTAGCTTTTTTTTAATTCACCTAGTTTAGACATAAGTTCATTATCATTTTTTTTAGGGAAAAACACCTCTATCCTGATTAAGGAATCTGTTGTTGTTTGTGGTAATTTAAAAGAACTCTCTGAGTATATTATCATATTTTTATTAAAAGTACAGGCTTTGGAAGAGTATAATTTATCTGAATCTAAAAACCTATGTTCTACGTCTGGAAGGTCATTTATATATTTTAATTTAGTTTCTAAATTACTTACTAAAAATTTATATATAGAGACGGCGTTTTTGCAATTAGGTATATAATAGTTTATTGAATAATTGTTGTTTTGTAGATAATACCAAACATCAAATACAACCTCTACGCCGTAAATTTTGTCTATAGGTATAGATAAATGGATATTCCGGAGCATGTTGACCCCCCAGTATTGTTTTTATAACCGCATGATATCGTAACGCCATTTATTTGGTTTACTGACATTCCGGCACATGCTGACCCCACCTGGCTTGTTAAAGATTTTGTAACGGAGCATGTTGACCCCTGCTGATTACGTTTAAACCGTATTCTGCTTGAGCATGCTGACCCCCTTCTTTAATTTGATTTGGCTTACTTAGGTGAATACACCCCACCTAACCAGAACGCTGATGGCCGGAAAAGCAAAAGCAATGAGTCAGATCAAACAACTTCTTCGCCTGCACGAGCAAGGCAATTCCATCAAGAGCATTGCCCGAAACCTGGGCATCAGCAAGAATACCGTTAAAGCCTACCTAGCCAAACTGTCTGTAGGGAAACTCGCAGTATCAGAGCTCCTGGATATGGATGATCCTATTCTTAAAGGCAATTTCCATGCTGGTAATCCTGCCTATAAGGACCCCAGGTTCGAACACATGAGCAAGAACCTCGAATATTATTCCAATGAACTTAAAGAAGTCGGCGTAAGCCGAACCCTCCTTTATGAAGAATATATTTCCGGCTACAAAGAAGGATACAGCTATTCCCAGTTCTGTTTCCACCTGCGACAGCAACTTATTGCACGCAGGCCCGGAATGAGACTGGAACATCTCGCCGGCGATAAGTTATTTATAGATTTTGCGGGTAAGCCCATGCATTATATAGATCGTGGTACGGGTGAACTTATCCCATGCCAGATCTTTGTAGCGACACTTCCTTTCTCTGATTACTGTTTTGCCATGGCTGTTCGGAGCCAACGCGTGGATGATTTTTTATATGCACTTGAATGTTGCCTCCGTGAGATCGGTGGTGCTCCAGCGGTGTTAGTTCCCGATAATCTGAAATCAGCAGTGGTAAAAACTGATCGTTTTGAACCTGAGATCAACCGGGCGCTAGAAGACTTTGCAAACTATTACAGCATTACCGTAATCCCCGCCAGGCCGAGAAAGCCAAAGGATAAGGCTTTGGTTGAAAACCAGGTCAAACTCGTCTATAACCGGGTTTATGCCCGTTTGCGTAACCGTCAGTTCTTTGATATTGAATCGCTGAACATCGCCATAAGGGAAAAGGTAAAAGCCCATAACCAGACCCGGATGCAGCAAAAGCCTTATTGCAGAGAGGAACGTTTTCTGGCAGCCGAAAAGCATCTGCTGAAATCGCTGCCTTCTGAGGGCTTTGAGGTAAAGTACTATGCTGAGCCCAAGGTGGCTAATAATAACCACATTTACCTTGGAAAGGATAAGCATTATTATAGCGTTCCGTTTGCATTTGTTGGAACAAAAGTCCAGGTAATATATACCAGGAGTATGGTCAGGATCTATGCACGTGGCAAACAAATCGCCTTGCACATTAGAAATATGCACAGGGCTGGGTATTCAACACAGAAGGAGCATTTGAGTTCACACCACAGGCATTACTTGGAAAGAAGCCCGGAGTATTATATAGCAAGAGCAAAGGAAAAGTCACCAGAGCTCTATATGCTTACCCAGCTCATTTTTGGCCAACCGAGCCATCCTGAGCAGCTTTACAGAACCTGTGATGGTCTACTCAGACTACAGAAGACTGCTTTGCCCGATGCATTTGCAGCAGCATGTGAACTGGCAATCGAGTACCGGAACTTTTCCTACAGGTTTGTGGAACGGATACTTAAGAACAATATGACAAACCATCAGGATCTGGTAAAACCAGACCAATCTCTGCCCGAGCATCAGAACATTAGGGGAAGCGAATATTATTCACAATCAACACTTAAATTCTAAAGAATGAACATTGAAACACAGCTTAAACAGCTTCGTCTGCACGGAATGAACCGGAGCTGGCAGGCCTTAACAGAAACAAGAAAGCTCCATGAGCTTACCTTTAGCGAAGGAATGGAAGTTCTTCTGCAGGCCGAAAGCGATGACCGGGACGGCAAACGCTTTGAAAGACTACAGGCTAATGCCAACTTTCGCTACAGGGCATCAATAGAGGAACTGAATATGGAGACCGCAAGGGGGCTAGATAGGTCGCTTATTGCAAATTTTGCGACAGGCGAATACATTCCTAAAGGGGAAGCAATATTGGTATGCGGTTCTACTGGTACTGGAAAAAGTTTCCTGGCGTCAGCGCTGGGACATCAGGCATGTACTCAGGGATACAGAGTGGCTTATTTTAATGTCCAAAAATTATTGCTGAAAACTAAAATGAGCCGTATTGATGGTACTGTATATAAGTTCTTCGAGAAAATATCAAAGGCCGAGTTGCTTATCCTTGATGATTTCGGACTGACCCATCTCGAACAGCAGCAGCGGATGGACATGATGGAGATTATAGAGGATCGCCATGCATCAAGGGCTACCATAATTGCCAGCCAGTTACCAGTGGCGAAGTGGTATGATATCATCGGAGAAAATACAATTGCCGATGCACTTTTAGATCGTATGGTGCATACTTCATACAGAATTGAACTAAAAGGAGAAAGTCTAAGAAAAAAAAGGTAAAATTGTCATGCCATCAGATTCTGATGAGCCAAATCCCAGACGGGGTCAGTATGATGCATTACTGGGGTCAACATCACCATAATATCCATAGATAAATGAATATTATATTTGTTAAAGTAGGTTTTACTATATTCAAGTTTACGATTTTGAGTGTCAAAGGCCCTTTTGAAACTTGTTTTTTTTTCTATTTTTTGCCCGATACATTTTTCATAGATTCTCTCACCATTAGGATCGATAGGGACTGACCTTCCATTCACTTCTATATATGACATTTTTCCATCAGGTATCGGATAACCTAAATGTCTGCCACTCCAAATTATACCGTTGTCACTATTCAATTCATCTGAGGTATCGAGAAATTCATAAAAAATTCTTCCATTAGAAATACTGGTTATCTTTGAGTATGTGGTATACAACAATCGTAATCCAGAATTAACAAATGAAGGTTTTAGTGCAATATTATCTGCATTACCTTTAGCTGCCATTGAAGGATACGTTAATCCTTCAATGCATTCTCCATCCATTAAATGATTAGATATCGCTATACTTATTTTATATAAATAAGTTTTATTTTCTGGTATTTCTCTTGTAAAAGCATCTGCTAAATAATCGTAAATGATTTGGTTAAGCTCTCCATATTTAGCAATTTCTTTTACAAAGGTATGAGCTGTAGGTAGATTTCTTTTTGAAGCAAGCCTTTGCTCTGTCTGCGATGTAAATCCAACATGACTCAATCTCATTTCTTTAGTAGTGATATATGCGCCTTCAACATAATACTGCCCATCCTTGACATGCAACTCATTAGTTGGGACTGAGCTTTCAATACTTCCATAAAATATTGGTTGCCCAATATCGTTGCATCTGCCATAATTTTTAGCAAATTCCGGAGTTGGATGAATAATTTCTTTAAGATGTGTTGGTTTACTTTGACAGATTCTTCCTCTAAAAATAATTGTATTAATTGGTGTTGGCGGCAATGTAATTATTAAATTTTCTATAATGGGCCACAGTGCTTCACTGATTTCTTGAATTGATGAAGATCCAAGATCTAGGGAGTTTACATTTGTTATAGCTAATAAGACATCTTCCTTTGTGGGGAATATTCGAGATTCTGTGGGTTTTGTTTGTGTGAACATGATTTTAGTCCTCAATATAGTTGTTTATAAATGTTTCTGCCGGTCCCATCCAGCCCCAAGTTTTAGAGAGCAGTTTTATAATCACCCATGTATGCACAGTACTTCAGGTTCCGTGCGATCACATCAAGATCATTGTGAATAATATCTGGAAAGTCGATGGTCAATTCACCGATTTGAAAATGCTGGACTTTGACCCTGCTTTCAGCTATTACTACCAGTTCCTCCATATAACCGTTAATATCATTCTTCATATTACTGATTGTCATATCTGAGTTCTGGAGTTTTTTACCCAAAAGCCCAGTCATAATACTATAGTTGAGAATTTGATGATTCCCATTCCATGCTTTCACAGATCCTGCACAATGCCTGACTAATATGATATTGATTGTCTTAATTGTATCGAGCCTAGTTCCAAAGGCCTGGTTAATATGTTGTAGTTTTTTTTCTTCTCCCATTTTTTCATACCGTTCTATCTGCTCGGCTGCCTCCAGAGTTCGTTTTTCTACATTGGTGATAGTACGGTTACTGGACGGAGCCACAGTCGCTTTAATTTGAAAGACCAAGCAGGTCTTTTCAATTTCAGAGAGTACCATCAGATCGATTTCTCCTTCCGCATAGTGGATGTTTTTTTTTACTTTTAGTTCGGAAGAGAATTTGTTAAATAATCGTTCAGTTTGATTAATTAGTGTAGGTTCTAGGTATTTCGAAATATTGTCGTCAAACAATCTCTGGTTCTTTTCTTTCACCGAATAGAGGATGTTTTGAAAAGGGTGCATGTACCTAAGCGCATGAGGACTAAAAATCACTTTTGTCTTTGTGAGCACAAATGGAGGGAAATACCCATCTTTGCAAGCAGAATTGGATTCGTATTGTCTGTGCTCTGGCTGTTGGTGTATTGATATATAATACGAAAGGATTTTATCAAACGTGGTCATGGAAAGGTTGCTGATTAAGCACATCAAATCAAAAATGTAGTAATCTTCACAGCACACTGAGTTTCGAAGATACATATCTTGATATGCTCTTGAATATGCTGTATCTGTTAAGGAAGCGGCCATCCAGAGTTTTCCGAGCTGAATCTGAAAATCTGAAAATGCTGTCAAAGTTGCTTTAAACTGGTCGTACTCTTTGTTGCTGAATCCTAAATGAGCTTCGATGGCCGGATCCGGCAAGACTTCTATACGTTGAGAAAGCCTAATGTGGTGAAGGAACAGCGATCTGATCCAATCAAAATCTGATTCTTCCATTTGATACTGATGCCGTTCAACTTTTTGCTTTAAATATGCTTTAAGCTTATCTGCATCCAAGAATGAGAGAGAAAGCTGCTGTGCTGTCGCACTAAGTATTTTGTCCTTTATCTCTGCATCTGCAAACTTTTCCTCTTTAAATATCAAACTAAAGTTCAATTCGCCATTTTGGATCACATCAAAGATCTTTTTGTGGATCTGAGGCATAATCTGGCAGTAGTGCGCATATGCATATAGCGTGTTGATGTCTTCAGATAAATCTGGGTCACCTTGCAGTTTTTCCATGCTTTCTTCCGTGCTCATTATCGGGACTTGCTTTGAATATTCGTTAATGATAGGGTATACATCGGCGAGGCGTCCTAGGTAGTCCATGGGGTTATCGGCAGTGGGGTTTGCATCAAGATATTCCACTTGATACAAAGCAAATGTTAAAATAGACTGAAAACTGTGTTTCCAGATATTGAGATTAGGGATTATATTATCTATTGTGCTTTCCTCTTTTTTGAAAGCTTCTAGCATTTTTTGTTTTGTCGAGTTCATTGGGGTTGGTTATGTTGGCAAAGATGCTAAGTTTTTTAAAACTAAGGGCATTACCCTTCGGGTCAGGCTTTCTGTTTCGATCTTGTGATATCAAACGGGTTTTCTCTGCAATCCTTAATGTGGCCATTTACTCTGGCTTGCCCTTCATCGGTCGTACAGAAAAAGGCGAGGAAGCGATGTTGATCTTCTAGCCTGCGAACGCATAATCAAGTGTTTAAGGTTTTGATAATCAGTAGTCTGCTGTGACAGGTGCTACTGCAATTATTCCCATGCGGGAAACATTTGAATTGAACGTTCAATTAGTGAATCCAAATCAAGCTGTGTTTGTTTCTCGGTTTTTGAAGTAAAAGGTAAGTGTACCCATTTTGATGAGTTAACCAAGCTCCACAGGATCCGTAGTGAATTTAGTAGAAAAATTGGTACTCTGATTAACCGTGGATTTAAAGTTATGCCAGTCATAATGGGTAGTCTACCGATCGGAAGCGGTCGCGTCAGTGGCTTATTTGATAATAATAACTGAAGGGTACAGGCGGACAATAGTTTAGAATAAGACTTGCACTCATTTTCCTGATTTGGGTTTAATGTTTAAATAGATCTTATTGTAATGCTTTTCACTTACTGGCAATTTTCAGACTCACTACGGTTTACCGTAAACAAAAAAAATAAAAACCCATTACCTTTAAAATCAAAGACCAAAACACCATGCGAATGATATATTTGATGAATAAACCATTATTGTTGATTTTTTCTAATCAGTATTGTTTTTTTAATTAAATATTGGCAACTTTAAATTTAACTAAACTTATTGAGCTAAATAGTATGTAAACTGAAAGCGCTACTCTTCATTGTTTTTAACCTAAAGTTATTAAATTTTATCCAAAAAAAAAGCTAAAGGCAAGCTCTTTTAGCTTTGTGCTACGGTTATAATCTTTGTGGATCGGTTTGAAGTCCGCTTGGCTTATTAAATGTATTTAAGTTTGTTAGGTGTAAAATATTCTGAGTAGAGAATATTATTAAACAAATTAATATCTATTGAAGAATCAAATAACAGAGAGAGTTTAAAATTAAGAAGATAATGGTTACAACAACACATGACCCCTCAGAATACATTAGAGGTATTCAACAAATTCTTACTTCTGATAAGAAAAGGATCGGATTTTTGTTTGGTGCAGGGAGCTCCTTGGCAGTAAAAAATGGAAATAGTTTAACTGTTCCGGCAATAGGAAAGATGACCAATGATATTGTTAAGTTAGTTGGAGAGGCATGCGCTGATTATGAAAAAGCGCTTGTGGAAATAAAGATTGAACTGGGGGAAAAAAACTTTAATATTGAGACCATCTTATCAAATTTAGAACAGAAAGTAACATTCATTGGTGCTGGTAAATTAAATGGGCTTGAGAAAGGCAGCTTTGAAAGTCTTATTACAGAAATTAAGAAGAATGTGCGCAAAATGGTTAGTGTACATAAGACCGCAGATTCAAAAATTGCATCTAACGCTATTGTAAAGGATCTCGTGCATACGGATTTTGCGAATTGGATTGGTCAGGCAGAAAGAAAGCATCCAATAGAAATTTTTACTACGAACTATGATTTTCTCTTTGAACTCGGGCTGGAATGTAAGGAAATACCATATTACGATGGCTTTTGTGGTAGCTTAAGACCATTTTTTAACCCTGAATCTGTAGAAGATCTCTCTTTTTTGGCTAAACAAACTAAGCTATGGAAAATACATGGATCACTTGGCTGGCATTTCGATAAGGATACTGGAAAAATTTTACGGGTTAATCCTGATGATAATGATATACTTATTTATCCGTCCACTCTTAAGTACAAGGATTCAAAGAAGCAACCATACGAAAGTCTTTTAGATAGATTATCTAATTTCCTAAAACAAGATGATTCAATACTGATTACGTGTGGTTATTCTTGGGGTGATGAACACATCAATTCGCGTATTATTTCAGCACTTAAAACCAATACAACCTCACATGTTATCGGATTAATATTTGATAATTACGAAGTGTTAACCGCTGAAAGCAACGTTGTCAAATTGGGGCTTGATAATACTAAAATATCATTCTATGGTTCACGATCGGCAGTAATCGGATGTGCTCATGGAAATTGGCTAATTAAGACAAAACCTCAGGTAAATGACAATGTAGAGCAATTCTTTATTGCAGATCCAGAAATAGAGGACGAGTGGGTGGGAAGTGGGGAATTTATCTTGCCAGATTTCGGTAAGCTAGTAAACTTCCTGAATTCAATGATTAACGACAACGAGATAAGGAGGCTTGGAATAAATGGCAAGAAATAAAATAACAGAAATCGGTGAGATCGATAGTATAAGCGGGAATAGCATATCCGTGAAATTATTTGACAACATAAAATCCAATATGCCTATTATTGACGGTGTTGTTTATCGTATAGGACAGATTGGATCTTTTGTAAGGATCCCCTTGGGATATGCAAACCTTTATGGTATTGTCACTCAGATTGGTGCAGGAGCAATTCCAGAAAGCTTAAAAGAAATATATGTCAAAGATTACAGTGCATTCCAGAATACAAGTTGGATAAACATTGTTCTCGCAGGAGAACAGGTCGGTAGAAAATTTGAGAGAGGTGTGACTCAGTATCCAACTACAGGTGATAAGGTTCATTTGGTGACCATTCAAGATTTGGATATTATATATGGCGGCTACGAGGATGTTAATTCTATTAAAATAGGAAACATTAGTGTATCTGAAAGCTTAGAGGCTAGAATCGACTTAAATAAGCTGATATCGCGGCATTGTGCAATTGTCGGATCGACTGGTAGCGGAAAATCTAATGCTGTTTCGGTTTTACTTGAAGCAATAGCAAAGAGAAATTTTGAGAGTTCTAGAATTTTGGTAATAGATCCACATGGAGAATATAATGATGCCTTGGCTAAATATTCTAAGGTCATTGAGGTAAATCCGGTTGATGAAAAAAATAAACTCTACATACCATTTTGGGCGCTACAATTCAATGAACTAATGAGTATATTTTCGGGTACTCTTTCTGATACCAATCGTGAATACGTTAGAGAGAAGGTGGTAGAGGCAAAGATAAAGAGTGCAGATGAGAACAAAATGGATATTTCAAAGGAGTCTATTACTGCTGATTCTCCCATTCCTTTTAGTCTTAAAAGACTATGGTTTGAATTGGACGACTTTGAAAGAAAAAATTTTGGTCTAGATCGCGTCACAGTTTCAGCAAAAATAGCTGAGGGAGAAATCGAGTCCTTAAAATCAAACCAATATCCTCCTGCGGGCTTGGGGAGCAGTCCTCCTTTCCTAAATCCTAAGGCAAAAGGGTTATTGAACTTTTTGGATGGAATGCGAAACAAGCTCAACGACAGTAGCTACGGATTTTTGTTCGCTCCTGGTAAATTAAATCCGAATGAAAATGGAATGATCGAAAAGGATATCGATACGTTATTTCTAGATTGGCTTGGTAACAAATTACCGATCACGATTTTAGATTTGTCTGGGATACCTAGTGAAATTATGACTTCAATATCAGGTACGTTACTAAAAATCATTTATGACGGGTTATTCTGGGGGGTCAATACCCAAGTCGGAGGTAAAAATCAACCATTAATGATTGTACTTGAGGAAGCTCATAGTTACCTCAAATCAGGTGAACACTCCATTTCTTCTAGAACAGTACAAATGATTGCAAAAGAAGGCAGGAAATATGGCGTAGGCTTATTGCTAGTAACCCAACGCCCTTCTGAATTAGATGAAACTGTATTGAGCCAATGTGGTACTATGATCGCGTTGCGAATGAATAATGCAAAGGATCGTTCACACATTCGATCAGCGGTTCAGGATGAATTACAGAGTATGGTTGACCTCTTGCCAAGCCTTAGAACCGGAGAAGCTCTGATTTCTGGAGAGGCGGTGAAAATTCCCTCAAGGGTCAAATTCTTTAAAATCGCCCATGCACCGAAAAGTTCGGATCCAAAAGCTTCAGAACAATGGCTTACAACAATTGATGACCCTGAGGAAGAATATAAAAAGCTATTAAAGGCTTGGAGAAACAAAAATTATAAGATATGAATTTACCAGAAATGACTTTTATCAATTCCTCGACGATTGAAAGCGTTGGTTATGATGAGCAAAATGAAGATGTATATGTAACCTTTCTAAAGGGCGGCCTATATGTATATAGGGGAGTTAACCAATTTGAGTTTGAAAACCTACGGGACGCTCCCTCAGCGGGTTCTTATTTGCATAGGAACTATAAGAATGTTTATCCTTGTGAAAGAGTGGGCTAAATTTAAACTTCTTTAGCTTTCGTGGAATTAGCCATCAGCAATTAAGTAAAAATAATGATATTAATTGGATTCAGGTTTTCGAGATGTTTCGCAGAGCATCTCGAACTACTAGTTTCCGTGGATTCGTAATGAGGCGAGTTCCATAACGGTTGTTATCTTGATAACCGTATTTCAACATTAGAGTAGTTCAATTATAATACTGGTTAAAATTAATTAATGAAGGAGTATTTTGGTAATAATGTAACCTGTATTTATCTCGATCAGTTTGCTGCAAGCAATTTATTCGATAACCCTCCAAATGATCTGTGGCTTAAAATCAGTCGGCTATTACTTAATAAACACCAGGATGGCAAAGTGATTTGTCCATTACCATTTGAACATTTACTTGAAACGGCAAATAAAATAAAGGAGAATGCTCTTCTAACTGATTCTCAATTTCACCGTCTATCTAATGGGTGGGCATTTTTACCAGAGGCCAATGCTGCGGCGAACTACATTACTTGTACCATACGCAAACTCCCAATTACGAAAACTACATTTTTCGGGCAATTACGTTATAGTAATACATTGGCTCAAAAGGGGGCGTATGATGGTTTCAGAGCTAAACATCAGCTTTTAGCTAGCCAAGTTTCAGAAATTGCTGCTGGGCAAAATGATCTTAGGAAAGTTTTAGCACAAAAGCGTTTTCCAAGGTCTGTTATGGAGCCAATGTTTCAAGCCTGTAAATTGATGCAGGTTCAGCCATTCTTGGACCGATTAGTAGAACTAATTAATAAAGGGCAGATCATTAGTCAAGGAGTTGATTTCGAGGGCAGTTCGGTTATTGTCTGGACTGATTTGTTGTTACAATTGCTTTTATGGGAGCATAAATTAGATTATAGTGAAGGGCATCAGTTACGGGATTTGATTTATCAAAGTGGCTTTGACTTGATTCCACCTCTGGACATTCGTGTAAGCCTTACAGCAAACCTAGCGATCGAACATAAAAAGGAAACCATTAATGACCAGATTGACATCATGCGGTTATCAGCTGGATTACCCGCATCTGATCTTTTATTCACGGACAAACAACGTAAATTCGAATTATTGCAAACTGGTCTAGCGGCTAAATATCAGACTGAGATTTTCAATGGCACAAATTCAAATCTTGAGCTTTTTTACGAACGTCTTCATCAACTGTAATTCCATTTTTAAAACTTCTGATACTCATTTAAAAACTCGTAGTTTATTACAAAAAATAATTATTTTTTGTAAAGACCAATTTTAAAACATTTTTCATTATGGAATTCAAGACCCGTACACTCTACCAACTCGCGACATTGATATGCGGAGATATCAAAGAGAATAAAATATCACATTTTGTCTATCGAAGTAGTTTTTATCTTACTGAGTTTTTCGGGGATGCTGAGACTGATTTTGTACATGATGGCAGTACTAGGCCAAAATGGGTTTCTGAAACACTCACTGAAATATTAAAAGAACCAAGTACGACCAATGATATGCCTTCGGATACATTTTGCAGAGTAATCCAAGTGCTTATGGACAAGGCTGATGCACATAATGAGGACAAAAACAGATTAAATGCTTTGGAGGAACTAAATACAGTACTTTCCAGAGATAATTTTGAAGCTTTTTATGCTGATGACAACATATGTTACCTTAAGCATATTCCTTCACAAAAAGTTTTGAAGCCTTCAGCAAATCCACATCGTCCATTTACAAACTCAGAAATAAAACGGAGAGAAGCGCTTGTTAATTATTTAGGGCAATGTTCAGAGGACGAACTCATTGAAGAGATTTTGTTGCCACTTTTCAGACAACTGGGGTATTATAGAATTTCAATTGCTGGACATAAGGATAAATCACTTGAATATGGCAAGGATATTTGGATGAAATTTATGTTGCCTACTCAGCATTGGTTATATTTTGGCGTACAGGTGAAAAAGGGAAAACTAGATGCTTCTGGAATGACAAAAGGCAGTAATGCAAATGTAGCCGAAATACATAACCAAGCTTTGATGATGTTGGCACACGAAATTTTTGATCCAGAAATAGGGAAGAATGTACTAGTGGATCATGCCTTTATTGTTGCCGGAGGAGAGATTACCAAGGCAGCAAAGAACTGGTTGGCTAATGTTTTGGATAAGTCGAAACGTAGTCAGATTTTATTTATGGAAAGGGACGATATTATAAATCAGTTTATAGTTAACAATTTACCGTTACCGAATTCAGCTTTACCTATCGAAATTAGCATTGATGATGATTTGCCGTTTTAATTTTTCTAACGGTATATAATTAAAATTTGTAATTTCGGAATTATTAAAATTTAAATCATGAAATACGATCTAAACGATTTTATTGTAAAATATCAGGATGTAGATTTCATTACCCTGATAGTGCAAATTTCGAAAGAAGTTCAACAATTGGATGCGAGTTATAAAAGATTGAATCGGAATGATGATGATAATGGATTAACTTACTATAGGGAATATGTTGGTGATTTTTTATTCTATTTGAATACAGGAGTTGTTCCAGCGGGCATTCAGATAAATGGATTGCGGGAATTTCTCCCAATCATTGAAAATCTCGTCCATAAAGGTCAATTCAAACCAGAAGTTCTAAATTTGTTTAAATAGAATTTAGTTATGATTAATGCTTTATGTGGATAAACCACACCAAAATGGCCCCTCTTCGCCACTCAAAAATGATTCCCTCTGCCAGAGCAAACTGATCCCTTTCCGCCAAATGAAAGTGCCCCCCTTTCGCCACAGCAAAGTGACCCCTTGAAAAGAATTTAAAGTATTGTACTGACGGGTTTCCCTGGACGGGGTTTTTGTTTAGCTTTTTGATGAACAAAAACCTGCGATTGCCATGTCCAATAACCCGATCAAAATGAATAAATTACGACAGATTATCCGTCTTTATTGCCAGGGAACCGGCACCAAGACGATCCATGGAATGGTTGGTACTTCCCGTACCACCGTCAAGAAGTATGTGCATGTATGGCACAGACTGGGTATTACCCATGATGAGTTCAATGAAAAGCGATAATGAACTATCCGTTCTTTTTACCACTCCAGCCGCTAAAACTATCAATAGTCCACGCATGCAGGAACTGGAGCTATTACTGGGTATTTCGGAGTGATGGTGCCAGTGATTTCGGTCAAACCGTGCCACTTAAAAGATCATACAATTATATAAAAAAGCTGGGATTATTCCTTTTTCAATATTCCTTTTCTCATGGATTCACCTTTCAGGTCAATGCGGTGAGAGGAGTTTACAATCCGATCCAAGATGGCGTCTGCAATAGTTCCTTCACCACCAATGATTTCGTACCAGGCCGATACCGGTATTTGGGAGGAGATTATAGTTGATCTTTTACCGTGCCGATCGTCTATAATATCCATCAGCGTTTCCCTGTCCTGATTATCGAAAGCTTGCAAGCCAAAGTCATCCAGTATTAGCAGATCCATTCTAGTTAGTTTTTCCAGCTCCTTGAGGTAGGTTCCGTCAACTTTTGTAAATAGCAAATTTACTTTCATCAATTTTTAGCAAAAGTAATCCGCCACTTTTGGACAAAAAATATACGTATTAGACTGATTTGATTTCTTGTGTTTTCTCTGGGAATATAGTTTTTCTATTTTCCATTCTGTAACTGGTTCCCTTTAGTTTTACTACCTCACATCTATATAGCAGCCTGTCTAATAATGCGGTTGCCAATACCTCATCTTCCAGGGTTTCAGCCCACTGTTTTGGAGATTTGTTTGTGGTTATAATAATTGAAGCCTGCTCATGTAAATGATTGATCATATTGAAGAATGCTACGGCCTGTGCTTTATTGATTGGAAAAAGCATAATATCATCTATCGCCAATACATGCGCTTTTAAAAGACGGTTATATGCATTCATCGCTGACACAGTAATATCCTTCAACTTAAGAATGTTCGTTAACTCTTCCATACTCAGGAAGTATGCTCTATATCCGCCGATCAGTGCATCATGGATTAAACCTGCTGCTAGATATGTTTTTCCGGTTCCACTAGGGCCCATCAATATGAGATTATAATTCTGCTCAAGCCACAACAATTCCCTCAACTGAGAAAGCTCTGCTTTTAGTATTCCATTTGAGACATTGAAGTCATAAACATCCAAATCATTGTGTTTGGGAAGTTTAGCTAGGCGGATTCTTCTTTCTAGATCTGCCGATTTACGATAGTTTACCTCGGTAGCCAGTATTCCCATGATAAAGTCCATATAGGAAGGTTTATCAATTTGTGCCTGATGGATGATCTCTTCAGGGGCTTTCTTGAGATTCGTTAGCCGCAGTATTTCTGCATGCGCCTTAATTTGTTTGATTTGTTCCATTGCTATTTAAGTATAGATTCGTAGTAGTTGATGTTACTGGTTTCAGGATTCATGCCCTGTTGCAAATGGTCAGGATCCATTCGAAGTGCCATATGAAGATAACCGGGCTCAAGGGGATCTAGTTTCTTTTGAAGGGTGATCACCTGTACAAACTCATAGGCATTGTAGATCTTATTTTCCAGACAAATATCAAGGGTGGCAACCATGGATTGCGCTGAAGCATTTTTCAGGCTTTTATATATAACTTCAAACTGTCATGATAATAACGGGGTGTGTCCTGCTTTAAAAGAGATAGATAGATGGCCGCATTACTATGATTTAAAAGTGCCATAACCTCTGCTGTGGTCTGTTCCACTTTTATAGCGCATGGTCTTCTGTGACTTTCTAAACGTACAAGGCAGCCTTTCTGCTGTGATATCATATGCTGGGCCAGCACTTGATTGGTATTACTATAAATACACATACTGCTTCCTTTAATTTCCAGAAGGACTTTGGTGCCCTGTCCAGTATAGGTCCCTGATGGAAGGCTATAATAGTTGCCCCTATAAGTGATACAGTTGTCTTTGCGAACAAAATACTCTGGTAGCATGGCCCTGGGCAAAGCTGGAGCAGTAGTATTTTGCTGCAGATATTGTTGTTCCAGGATCCATTCTTTGTGAGGAATTTTACCAGTACTACCATGTACTTTTCCATTACCACGCCGTTTCAACCATTCCAGAGCATCCTTTTGCAAAACCGGAATTGATTTATATAACCTGCCCCGCAAAAAGTTATGCTTCACATATTTGACCACGTTCTCTATTTTTCCCTTAGACTCAGGATCAGCCTTACGACAAAAGACCGGTTCAAAGGGATTGCTATCACAAAAGCTGCGAAATCCATCGGTCAGCAGAATATCGCCAAGATTTTCTTCCACGATAAAAACACGATCCTGATCATACAGGATCTTCTTTGGGATACCGCCAAAATACTCAAAGGCTAATTCATGTGCATAGATTGCAGTTGTGGTAGTAAAAGCATGACTCTGAAAGTAAACAAACTTCTGACGGGAGCGGCTCAGCACTATGGCAAAGAAATGTACTTTCATCTGATAACTCGTCTCGGTACGAAGAAATGCCTGACCAAAGTCTACCTGAGCCTCATCACCATATGGCGTCTCGGGAAGCTTTTCATAATCACGGGCATCCTTATCCTTGTATTTTGCCAATCCATGTTCCTGACGGATATTCTTCACAAAATTATAAATTGTCTTACTATGCACCGCTGGAAGATCTCTATAGCGATCCATAAGACGATCTTCGATCTGTGCAGAAGAAAGGTAGGGCTGTAACTCAAGAGTCTCTTTTACAAAGTGATAATACACCGACAGCTTCTTGGGTAGATTTCTTGGGCGGGAAATCCAGTCATGAAAACCCCTTTCTGACAGTGATCGATACTTACGGACTGTCCCGCGATCCAAACCCGTTTCAACATGAATCTGACTTATATTTAAGCCTGATTCAAATAATTCTTTAACTTTATACCACATAAAAACTCTGTTTTTATTAAGAGGCCGACATTGATTTTGTTTCACACCAAAAGATGCGGCCTTTTTTCATTTTTAGCTAATCCACTGGTGGATTACTTTTGCGAAAAATTGATGGTACAAAGTTGCTACTTACAACTTTGCTCAATTTCAGCTTTTTGATCAGTCTGGCAGTTACTGTATAGAGTGTTTTTACTCCAGTAAGACATCCCTGATGCCCAAGAGCCTGTGATAGATAGCTTTTGCCTGTGCCGGAAGCACCACATATAATGATGTTTTCCTTTCTCATTGTAAAGTCCAGTGTACCAAGTCGTGCGAACATGTTCTTGTCCAGATTTCTTTCACTGGAATAGTTTATATCGGCAAGACTGGCGTTCTGCCTAAAGTTTGCCAGTTTCAGTAACCGATCAATTTTGTTGTTCTCGCGGTCTTCCCACTGATGGTCGGTCAGTAGTGCCAGGTATTCGTCGCATGTGATGCCTTCGAACCTGTTTTCCTTTACATACTGTTGGTGTAATTGAGCCATCGCCCCAAGGCGCATGTTACGTAGTTTTTCAACTGTCTGATTATTCATTGTTGTGATTTTTGATTGTCTTTATTGGTAAGCGGAAGCACCGCGTATGTTGCTGTGAAGAGGGATATGTGGTTTTATGGATTCGGGCTGTTCATCAATAGCGGGCAGTCTGTCCATATTATTTTTCAGGATGTTCTTTACACGCAGATAAGAGCAACTATCTGTAGCCAGAGCCCTTTTACAGGCATTATTGAGCCGCTCAGAGCCATAGGAACGGTTCAGATGAATAATGCCCAAAGAGCGCTTATAGCTTATTTCCGGGTAATCCTGCGAGGCCAGTACCTTTTCTATGCATGCCAAAACATATTCACCATGCGGCAATGCTTTTTTCCTGAAGAACTCAGGGCTCCAATCCGAGTAGATCTTATGTGTGCTGCTCAGATGATCTGTGATGGTGATATAGCTGCCCTTGTTCAGGTTGCGCTGATGCAGCGCAATCCTTTCATGGTTATAATAGATCTCAACACGGCTCCTGGTATAATGGATCATGGTCTCCTTGCCGATATACCGGTATGGAACACTATAGTAACACTTATCGGGAGAAAAATATGCGTAGCCCATCTTCTGCACCTTGGCCCTTTTATAGTCTTTCATTTCATAGGTACTGGACGGTAGCTCTTTGAGATACTGACGTTCAATACTCTGGAAGAGTTCAATACGGCTAGATTCTTTTCGTTTGAACAAAAGCTTGTTGTAACACTCCAATAAGACAGCAATTTCCCTGTTAAGATCTTCCAGAGAAAAGAAGGTCATTTCCCGTAAAGGATAATAAATACGCTGGTAGACCAAATGCACCGCATTCTCAACCAGTGCCTTGTCCTGGGGAGCGTAACTGCGGGTGGGGTTGATGACACAATTATAATGGCGGGCAAAGTCTTTAAAGCTACGGTTGATATCGGCTTCGTATTTACTCGATCTGTTAACTGCGGACTTTAGGTTATCCGATACAATCGCTTTAGGCGATCCGCCATAGAAACGTAAGGCATCAGCACAACACGACAGCATGTCCTCGCGTTTCTGACTCATACATGCCTGAACGTAAGTGTACTGGCTGCAGGGAAGTATGGCTACAAATACTTCCACGGGAACAATCTCTCCGGTCTGCTTATCGATGATCTGCAGCTTTTTACCGGCAAAGTCTATGAACATTTCTTCGCCAGCAAAGTGCTGAAGTTTCATTGACCCTTTTTCTTTAGGGTACTTGCGGCGGAAATGCTCAAGGAACTGTGTGTAACTATAAGGTTCTGCCGCCAGCTCAACATATTGCTGATAATGATACAAAAAGGTAAAACCCGGATGGTTCCGGGCCTTGTTTACACCCTCAAAATAAAGCATGAGCTCATTATGGCGAATGGTGTCCAGGGTCGTATGTGATGAGAACAGTTCGGATAAAGCAACTGTATCAAACCCCAGAAGCTCCTGACATGAATAGTCGCTACCAGCAAACAGTTGCATATAGGTATTGACAGTGTTACGGGAAATACCGAGAACAGAACCTATTTTACGGTTACTGTAACCCTCCAGATGTAATGTGAGTATTTGTTTTAAGTCCATCGGATCAAGTTTGTTGGCCATATCGCTGTATTTAAAAGCGATAAGGTAATTCTTTCTTGATCTTTTTAAAGTGGCACAATTCGAACCGTAAAACGGATAGATGGATAAAAACTAAACCACTAAAGTGGCATCATTTAAACCGTAATCGCTGGCACTAACAGACCGAAATAGCTGGCACTATTCGAACCGTAATATCCAACGCCCGTTCCCGTTTCAATAATGCCATACATACCTACCTTCAGCTTTCCAAGCCGGTAATGCACATTGATCATAAGTCTGGTGACAAGATGTATATCGACTTTGCAGGAAGTAAACTACAGTTTCATCCGGCAGATGGGCACCAATGTGATGCAGAAATCTTTGTAGCCATTTTGGGTTGCAGCCAACTTACGTACGTGGAAGCCGTAGAAAGCCAGCGCAAAGAAGATCTGATCAAGGCCTGTGAGAATGCACTTCATTATTTCGGGGGCGTGCCGGCAGCCATAGTTCCTGACAACCTGCGTTCAGCGGTGACTAAAGGGAGCAAGTATGAGGCTGTGCTTAATGACGAATTTGCTGCCTTTGCTGAACATTATGCGGTTACGGTTATTCCGGCACGTGTTTATAAGCCACGAGATAAGGCTTTAGTTGAAGGAGCGGTTAAGTTGATCTACCGAAGTATCTATCAGCGATTAGAAGGTCGCAGGTTCAATGACCTGGAATCATTGAATGCAGCCATACGCTCTGCACTGGAGATCCATAATAACAAACCTTTTTCAGGGCGTAGTTATTCCCGTTCTGAGCAGTTTGAGGAGATTGAGCGGGAAGCACTGAGGGTACTCAATCCTATCCGTTACGAAGTACACAAGCAAGTAATGGTAACAGTGATGAAGAACGGATATATTCGTCTGGGTGAAGATATTCACTATTACAGTGTGCCATATACCTACATCGGGAAGAAAGTAAAAGTACTCTATACTTCAGCGATAGTCCAGATCTATTATCACTATACTCAAATTGCAACCCATAAACGCGATAGAGCCAGGTATCATTACACAACGAACAAAGATCATCTGGCCTCGCAGCATCGTTTTCTAACCGAATGGACACCAGAAAAGTTTATTCAGGAAGCCGAACAGATCCATGAAGATGTGGCCCGCTACATATCTCAGGTCCTGGAAAATAAATCCTATCCTGAACAAGCTTACAAATCATGTTCAGGTATATTGAGCTTTGCCAGACGCGTTGGACCTGAGCGTTTGGCTAATGCCTGCCGCTGGGCCGACAATCTTAGTCAGTACAATTATCCCGTTATTGAAGAGATACTGAGAAAACAACTGGACCAATTGCAGCCTGAAGGCGAACAAGTAGCTATTCCTTCGCATAAAAACATAAGAGGCAAAGAATATTACCAATAACAACCCCTAAACCATAAAAGACAATGAATAATGAAACATTAGACAAAATGCGTCAGCTCCGTCTGTACGGGATGTATGATGCCTTTAAAACCAA
The DNA here is from genome assembly GCF_001412655.1 of Pedobacter sp. PACM 27299. Classification (NCBI taxonomy): domain Bacteria; kingdom Pseudomonadati; phylum Bacteroidota; class Sphingobacteriia; order Sphingobacteriales; family Sphingobacteriaceae; genus Pedobacter; species Pedobacter sp. PACM 27299. Next base: position 1,946,090 of record NZ_CP012996.1, read on the forward strand.
TTTGGAGACTTCAGTGAAAGACGCTCTTACTGCGGATCAATTTGTTTCGCTACTGGTGGCCAGTGAATGGGATGACCGGCGAAACCGATCTGTCGAAAGGGCAATCAGGACCGCTATTTTCCGTTATAAAGCTTCGTTAGAGCAGGTGGACTACTCTTTTGACCGTGGCCTGGATAAGAACGAGGTCCACAGGCTAGCAGGGCTCGACTTTACCAAGGAACGCAAAGATCTGTTCATCACCGGTTCCACTGGAACCGGTAAAAGCTATCTGGCAACGGCTCTCGGGTACCACGCCTGCCAGAGTGGTTACAAAGTGATGTATGTCAATACGGCTAAACTTATGGGCCAGTTAAAACTTGCTAAAGCAAAAGGGACCATGCTTGCAGAACTCAAACGGATAGAGCGTTTAGATATGCTAATCCTGGATGACTTTGGCTTACAGCCATTTGACCCTCAGTCCAGGCTCGCTCTTCTTGATATCATTGAAGATCGGCACCAAAAAAGGTCCACAGTGATCACATCGCAGATTCCGGTGAAAGAATGGTATGACATTATCGGCGAAAAAACAATCGCTGATGCAGTTCTTGATCGTATCGTTCATCACTCATTAAGGATCGAATTGTTTGGAGAATCACTAAGGAGAAAAAAATCTAAAACGGAAAATGTATTTTTGTAAAAACAATAGTTGTTAATCAGGACAAAAAACATCCGTCTAGGAAGCTCGTTTGTACAACAACTTTTAGTTCTTTTCATACCTCAACTCTGAGGGGACAGTTTACTGTGGCGAATGGGGGTCAGTTTCATTGGTATATCCATCCGGTTTATAGAAATAAGAATATGGCGCTTTTAGCCCAACGTTCATTCCCCATCTGTCGTTGATGATGTTAAGGTATTTGCTTTTACCAGTTTTGGGATGAAAGAAATCCGGCCAGTAAAACTCTTTAAAATCACATTCTCCGCTATGGTTCATTAAATCCTGTAAGGCGTAATAAGCATAACGGCTGAGATAACTTTCGCTGGTGTCTACACTACAGCCGACCAGTAGTTCAGTTGGTTTGACCTGTAGATACACCATTTCTTCTTTCTCCTCCCCAAGCGTAATCCCAATAGTGAGGATCTCGCTCTGAAAGGAGATTTTCCTTTGTTTGATATACAGAAATGGCTTTCTGGTTCTCCTAAATGCAGAGTGCCTGTTTAAAGTTTCCAGACTGAGTATTACAGTCCCTTTTTCCAGCGGAAGATGAAAAAAGTCGATGCCATGAGGCAGTAATTGTTGCGTTTCCATATGATCTCATTTTAATTGATTTAACTTTTAAAATGAGTCTTGGTTGCTGGAGATTGATACATTTGGGATCTGCCAACCGTGGCAATTAAAGTTTCTGAGGCCTTATGTTAACACGGAATTACAGCAGATCCCAAATCTATCTCGATACACAAATATAGCATATCTACACATAGATTATGGGTTAGTCTGCTGTCTTGCGTTAACGGCCTCAGAATGCTTGCCGCAAGACTCTTTGTAATACAAAATATTTGTTTCTCTTATCTATTTGTTATTCATGTAGATAGTTGTTTAGTTAAATGTAAGAATTATAATTATAACCTCCAAATATTTATGGTTAAACCATTTTATTATGGAGGTTTAAGATGGTTGATTATCCATATCGTTTAAGAAAATTTGTAAATGAATAATTCAATCGGCGAATACCTTAGGTTAAAGTTAAGGAGTAGGAACATTTCAAATAAAGAAGCAGGGGCTTCAATTGGTCTATCTGAGTCAGCCTTTGAAAAAGTTTTAATGCAGGATGATATTTATGCTTCGAGACTAGTTAAGTTATCTGAGCTTCTAAAAGAGAACCTTTTAGAATATTACTATAAAATCGAGCCGATCAAATCACTGATTCTAGTGGAAAAGAATGAGCATAAATCCGCTTTACGCAATCTTAGCGATAAGATTGAATTGCAAAAGCAGGTGATTGATAGCAAGGAAGAGTTATTGATGACGCAACGTAAATATATTCTGGAATTGGAGACTCGTCTTAAAAAATAAAACTTGTTACTGGTAAAATGAAAGAAAAAGAAGAAAACTGTTTACGGGTAGCCGAATTTAAATTGTGGTTGGAATTTGAAGAAGTTGACCCTGGTTCATGGGACATAGAAAATGATTTTGCAAATATTCATGTTGACACTGCCGATGGTAGACATTACGGAATAAATGTTTGGACTTTTAAGTTTTTTGAGACTTCAATAGCCCATGTCATAAATGAAAAAAGTAACTTAAATGGCCGTTATGTTATTCCTCCTGATTTATTTGTTAGAGAGTTGACAAGGGAGTGCATTCATGAGACTATAAGCGACCTGCTTAAGATAGGTGATCTAGATAAAGTTTTAAATCCAAGTGTTTTAAGTTAGAAGGAAAATAGCAGATGAAACAGACTTGGTCGAATTTGATTAAGTTTATGTGGAATCAGCGGGTTGGATTTATCTATGTTAAAAGGTGACAATAATAATTAAGCTTTACTGGGGATTCAGTAGAGGATGTAATAATCCAGAAAATAAGAAAAGCGGAAATGATCCTCCGATCATTCCCGCTTTAAATTAACGCTCTCGTATATAAAGACGCTTATAGCCCATTTATATTGTGTGGTCGCTAAATTAATTCATCAAAACCTTCTTTAATAAGGCCATATCTTTTCCAATTTTTATATCCAGCGTTTTTGCATAATGTTGTGTGGTTTGGATATTCGTATGTCCCAGCATTTTCGAAACGCTTTCAATTGGAACGCCATTAAGTAGAGTTACTGTAGTCGCGAAAGTATGTCTGGCAATGTGAAAAGTTATCGGTTTATTGATGCCACAGAAATCAGCGATCTCTTTCAAATAGCTGTTTGTTTTTTGATTGCTCAAGACTGGAAGGGCTACCCTCATATTTAAACACACTTTATTTTTAGCATAACGATTGAGTATTTCTCCTGCCGTAGGTAGTAAGGGAATGCGGGAAGGAACATTCGTTTTCTGCCTTTTTATGGAGATCCAGTTTTCACCGTCTACCCCAATTACAATATTACTGCTGTTTAACTGCTTTACATCAATGTAGGAGAGTCCGGTGTAACAACAGAATAGAAATACATCTTTGACCTGTTCCAGTCGCTCAGTAGCCATTTTCTTATTGGTAATGGCCAGTAATTCTTCTTCGGTTAAATGCACGCGATCTAACTTTTTAATGGTGTGTTTGTAGTTTAGCAGGGGATTGGCGGTAAGGTGACCATTGGATAACGCAATACGAATGATTTTTCCGAAGTTCTTTAAATACTTTACCGCAGAATTATTTGCGCATTTACGGACTGAGCGCAGATAATAATCATACTCGGCTATAAATTCATGATTCACCATGGCAAGCTCAGCATCATCAATTTTATACTTCCAGTTCAGGAACTCAATGGTGTGCTTTAAAGAGGTACGGTATCTTTCCATTGTTCCTTTACTAAATTCAGTGCCTACCAAAGACTCCATCTTTTTGTTATGCTCCTTGAATACTTCTAACAAAGTAGGGCGGTCTTTATCTTTCCCAAGAAATCTATCACGTAGAATATGAGCAGTGATCTTTTGGTTTTCTTTGGTGAGTTGGGAATGTGCTTCGTGGATCTTGACCTGTAAATCGTCTAGATAGAAGTTGAATGACTTAACCGATTCTTTGTAGCCTTTGGCTCTTCCTAACCTTGGATTCCATTGTAGTGGATCAATGGATCTACCAGTAGTTACCTCAGACCTTGTTCCGTCAATAGTGATTCTTAGATAGATAGGGGAAATCGCGCCAATTTGATAGTTTTTCTGTTTCTTCATGTAGAAGAGTAGGCTGAAATTAGTTTTCATAATGTTGCACATTAAAAAGTTAAACAAATTTAGCTTTGCTACTACTGCTAGTCAAGATGTTGAAATTTTCAACCTGTTCATTATCAATGAAATAAGGTCTATTCGGTGAGTACCTAAAAATACCTTCAACTACTCACCGAATGACTCACCAATTATATGAGAATTGATGCTTTATTTGGCTTTGGTTTTAAATGAAAAAACCTGCAAATCGTATGATTTGCAGGTTTTTTCGAAATCTAGTCACCTAGTTGCGGAGAGTGGGGGATTCGAACCCGCGGACCCTTTGACAAGTCAACAGTTTTCAAGACTGCCGCAATCGACCACTCTGCCAACTCTCCGGCGCAAAAGTACAAATCTTAACTGGTTTTCCAAATTTAGATTGAAATATTTTTAACTTTTTTCAAAAACGTTGATTTAATGTATGTAAAGACCTATTCTAGGTACATTTTTATTTTTTCAACCCAAATTAAGAATAAGATTTCTACCTGTTTTAACAGGCTAACCTTTCTATTTTGATCGTATTTCCTTCAATTCCTACTAAAAAATTCAGCAAACCACCTAGGAAAACGAGGTGATTACCTGTCTTATTTGCCCCCTCATTATGTCGTTTTTGCACTACTACAAATTCTATTTTCCGATATAACTTTGAATTAGTAAATTTAACTTAATCCCTAATGCTATGATAAACAAGCTAATTAATCAAAGGATTACTGCAAACTTATGGTTTGACAGAAACGTGTAAGAAGCGATCAATTTCTACACCTCAATATTTAAGAACTCAAGCATCGAAGGAATGACTCAGTATACAAAAGAAGGGTTTGAAGTACATCAAATGCCGGAAGGTATTGTGATGAACATCGTATTTGAACTTGATGGGCAAGAGTTTCTAGCTTTAAACGGAGGCCCTATGTTCAAATTCAATGAAGCCGTTTCATTTGCGGTCAACTGTTCCGATCAAGATGAAATCGACTATTACTGGGATAAACTTGCGGCAGGTGGAGATCCGAAGGCGCAAGTCTGCGGTTGGTTAAAAGATCAATTTGGACTTTCCTGGCAAATTGTACCAACGATTTTGTCAGAACTGCTCAAAGACACAGATCAAAAGAAAACCAGCAGGGTAATGGCGGCAATGATGCAAATGAAAAAGATCGATCTCAGTTTGCTGGAAAAAGCTTTTGCTCAGCCATAAAAGCTTTCGCCAACTCATGAAAACAATAGAAAATTCATGAAACAATAGAAAAACAGTCAATCTAATTATAAACCAAAAAACACAATTTTAAACCAATGAAAAGGAACAAAATAATCTTCTGGACGGCCACCATTCTTATCTTTTTATTTGAAGGAGTAATGCCAGCATTCACGTCTCAAACTGAAATGGCAAAAGAGGGTATCCGACACCTGGGCTATCCCGAATATTTCGGCATTGCACTCACTGTTTTTAAAGTACTGGGCGCAATTATTTTGATTGTCCCTAAAGCACCAAAGCGGATTAAGGAATGGGCTTATGCAGGTTTTGGTTTTGATTTTATTTTCGCCTCAATCAGTCACTGGGCAGTGGATGGCTTCGGAATGGAAGCGATATTCCCTTGGATCGTTTTTGCGGTTCTGGCGGTATCTTACGTATATTATCATAAACTTTCCGATGCAAATGCGATAAGATAAAATACAGCGGCTAAAAACCTCTTTAATGAACAATGCCCAGCTGATGCTGGGCATTGTCTTATGTTTTAAGAAGTATTGTGCCTTATTAAAAATGCTGCAATATTATTTCTTATTGTTCTCCAAATAAGTCTCCAAAATGCTTTTTAGATAAAGCTCAGGTTTAGGCATGATGATCACTGTACCAGGCTCTTTATCTTGAGAATGCTTGATGTAATTCGCTTTGATCTTTCCCCATTCTTTCGAATAAAGCTGGATAAAAGTATCTACAAATTGTTTATCAGTATAATCTTTTGGAAGCTTACTTAATATAACTTCAATTTTCTCTTCTTTTCTATGTAATACTGCCATGGTAATTTCTTGATATTTTCTCTGGCAAAGCTATGAAACAAATCCGAGTTAAGGCTTATGATTCTTCAGGATAAGTGTGGCATTAATTATTTTTAGGATAAAATGGTTTTATTTAGATATAATATGGCCATATCGGATTAAATTTGAACCCAGATCAATGTCATTGATAAAAAAAGGCGACTTTTAGGGCTAGCCAGGTTTTCCTGGTAGGTGTTCCAGTTTGTTTTTGAGTACCTTATATTCTTTTTCCAGGTATTTAAAGGCCTTCGTATCCTGCGGCATGCCATAGTTTTCTTTCAATTGACTTAAATAACTGCTGGCCACCTGATCAAACCTTGTTTTTACCTGCTGATATTGCTGTTTTGCTTTCTTTTCTTCCGCATTTTCAGAGATACCATTTAAATTACCCAGGTAAACACTGTCGGACACCATTGCTCCATCCGCTGAAATAAATGAAATGTAAGGCTCAATTTGCTGAGTTAATTCTTTGTCAGATAGTGGGATAAAACATTTTCCTTCAGATCTTCTGGCAATGTTCAGATACTGTCGGCCTCTTTCTATTTCCGGAAAGCAAATCATCATCATCACACTGTCGTTACCAGCTAATTCCTCCTCCTGTTGGGGATCCCAGCTGATTTCCAAACCATTTTCCACTTTCATGATTTTTAAATCTTTAGTTTCAGGCATGGCACCCTGACTCGGCATCACTTTACTGTAATCCACTTGAATATTAGGGTATTCACCCTTTAAAGCCTGTTTTTTATGGTAGGACGTAGCTAGATTATGGGCATTATGAACGGTACCTCTAGCCTGTAAACCGTAACCAAGTTTTATGAAACTACCCATGGTGCTGAGCAATTTGGTAGTCAGGGCCATTGCCTGATAGTTGGCCAGTTGAAGGGTGCTTGGTTTTCCTTTTTTACCGATTAGACGTACTACCGGCTGCCCATTGAGCATATAAAAAACAAGGTTGCCGACTTTTCCATTTAAGTGGCCCTGAGGGCCGTTTGAAGCGATTGCCATAGTAGAGAGGGTAAGGGTTTGGTAATGAGAGAACTATTGTGTGGTGTGATTAAGTTGAAGGTAAGTATAATGTTCGGGTATTACCGTAATGAAGTTTTTATTTTAATAAGCCTCAAAACCTATTTGTAAAGTAGTCCTGCCTCCTTTGATAGGGCTATAGGTACTATTAGGCCCTATCAACCTCCAAGTAATATGCTTATAAAATCCTGACAAATAAGGCTTCAATACGGACGAAGTACGGACATGCCGATTCCGTTCCTGAGCGGTAGCTTAGGAAGGATAGGGAAGACGGGCGCAGTTATCCTAAAAATATTATCAGTTTAAGGAAGGGGGAAGCCAATTATAGCAAGAAATGCGAGTTGTAAAAAGAAGATCAGAAAATGTTTCGAAAGAACTGGCCGGAATCTGGAATGGAATACAAATGCTAAAAATGGAAGGTACTTAAATCAATAGCCTAGCTTTACTATTTGTTAGGTTTTGTTCCTGGTTTTTCAGGATGTAAAAACTTATCTGTTTCAGCTCTCAATTCGTCTAACCGATGATTGACAAGCTCGGTCTTTTTTTTAAGCTCAGCAGTATGCGCTGCTAGATTTTTGGTGATTTCTGCACTGCTTTGTGCAGCATCTTTTTTGTTTGATTGATCCATGACGATTGGAATTAATACTTAAATATACTAGAAAAAATAATCCTTGATATTAAAAGCAGATTAAATTTTTCTACTTAAACCAATTAGGAGTGTGGTCGTTTTTCTTCTTACATCTCTCTTTTTTTTAGAGGTAGTTTTTCATGTTTACTGTCCGTCTTTAAGTCGTCGATTTCTTTGTTTAGAAAATAAGATAAACCCGTTCTAATCACTACAGTGCCCGCTAAGATCCCTAAATCCTGAAAGGAGGGATTAACGATGGTGTCTATAATGTCTGAGGCAATTAGAAACTCTAAACCTAACAGCAAATAATAGCCGACCTCAATTTTAATCTGAACTGTTCTTTGTAAGGAGAAGCCTTTACCCAATCGATTTAACTCATTCTTTATAAAATGATAGAGTCCGATTGCTGCACCGTAACAGATAATACCAATACTGATATAACTGATGATATGAGAGGTATAGATCAGTATATCATGCATAGCTGATTACAATGTATTTGAAAACGTAATGAATTAACCCCCTGTTTATTACAGGAAGTTACGAAACTTATATCAATTTTTTAAATCCTTTTTAATTTCTTTCCTGAACTTGTAATCCTGTGGCGATATGCCCATGATTTTGATGAAAATTCTGAAAAAATATTCTGGATCATTATGGCCTCAACCACATTTAACCGCACAGAATAATGATGGATTTTGTCCTTTAATACTTGCTTTCGCATTCTCAACAGAACGCACTGTGATCGTTGTTTTTACACAATATTGAAGCTTTTGACGCATAAAGGTGAACCATAAGATTGTCCATTACCCATAGATTGTTGTTTTTAACACAGACATTCTTTAGCTAACTTGCGTTAAACCACAACAAATGAATACCTTGAATTTTAATCATAAACTTACTGCAGCGTTTGTTTTCCTCCTATGGATACAAGTGGGGCAGGCGCAGGGGCAGTCCCGACAGTCCCCATTTCCCGAAAACATGATCCAAAATACCATTCAAAACAGCACTAAAAATAGCCGTTCAAATGGGTTGAAAAAGGTGGGAATAGGCGGACAGTCTATCATTTCTCTGAACGGAAATTGGGAATTCAAACAAGGGAATAAACGAAGCGACATTGCTGTTCCCGGTGAATGGGCCATGCAGGGATTTGAGGTCAGTGCCGGAGAAATTGTCACCTATATTAAAAAGATAAATATACCTGCAGATTGGCAAGGGAAGCGTGTTAAAATCCGTTTTGATGGCCTGAGTTCGCACGCTGTACTGCGCATCAATCAGCAGAAAATAGCTGAACATGAAGGGAGTTTTGTTCCTTTTGAAGCAGACCTCAGCAACCAGTTAAAGCCAGGTGAAAATATACTGGAAGTTGAAGTTTCAGCTTTGACAATCAGTGATATTTTAGCTTGTACCTCCCAATATGCCGCGCATACTGTTGGCGGTATCCTGCGCAACGTAACCTTGTTAGCCCTTCCCGAAATGAATATTGCTGACCTTAGAATTGAGACAGATTTCGACCCGAAATATAAAAATGCGCTGCTCAAAATCAATGCGAAAGTAGTAAATGAAGCCGCTGCTCCTTTAGATGGAATTTTTTCTCTTCGTTATACTTTAGCTGATCAGAAAGGAAAAACTGTTTTGCAAAAAAAAATCACATTAAATGCCCTGGCTCCAGGAAAAGACCTGATTTCTAAACAAGAGTTTAAGGTGCTGCAGCCCCAGCATTGGAATTCTGATATCCCTTACTTATATCGTTTACATACAGAACTGCTGCAGGATGGAAAAACTATTCAGAAAAATCAGCAGCGTGTTGGTTTTCGGGAAATTGCCATCCGTGGAAATGAACTGCTCGTCAATGGTAAGGCTGTGAAATTGCGGGGCGTAAACCGGCATAGCGTACATCCGCTAACCGGAAGAAGTATCTCTAAAGATTTAGAATATCAGGATGCCAAACTGTTCATGGAAGCCAACTGTAATTTTATCAGAACTTCTCATTATCCACCTTCAGAAGAGTTCCTGGAAGCCTGCGATGAATTAGGTCTTTTTGTTGAAAATGAATCTTCTTTAACTTGGATCAATCACCATGCTTCGCCGATTTGGAAAACCTGGGATTATAAAGATGAAAAGTTTTTGTCAGTGATGATGAATGCGAATCTGGAGAAAATGCAGGCTGCCATCAACCATCCTTCAGTCATTATCTGGTCGCTGGGCAATGAATCCAACTGGAGTCCTTTATGGCAAAAAGTGCAGGATGCAGTAAAAGTATTTGACCCAAGCAGACCTACTGCTTTCCACGACCAATGTTGGGGAGGGTTTAACAATCTAGGAAGCAAGGCTGATATTGCCAACTATCACTACCCCGCGGCGAATGGGCCTGCCGCAACAGATACCATGAGCCGGCCTACTTTGTTTGGCGAGTATGCCCATCTGAGTACTTATAACCGCAGAGAGTTATTGACAGACCCAGGTGTTCGAACGGCTTATCAATTGCCGCTGGTCAGTATGTACGATTCTGTTTATCAGCATAAAGGTAACCTTGGAGCTGCCATTTGGAGTGGAATAGATGATACTTTTCATCTTCCTGATGGAAGGATTGTAGGCTATGGACCATGGGGGGCATTAGATGGCTGGAGAAGACCGAAACCTGAATATTGGGGAATGAGAAAAGCCTATGCACCCATCCAGGTTAAAAATCCAGAATCCCCGAAAATAAAGAACGGTAATTTGATATTATCAATTGAAAATCGCTACGATTTTATCAGCTTAAATCAGGTGGAAATCGAAGCCTTGGTAGATGGGAAACGGGTGCAAGTAAACGGAGACCTAGCACCACGCAGTCAGGGGGAAATTAAAATTCCTGTTCAGAAAAACACTAAAGAGGTTTATATTTCATTTACAGCGCCAAGAGGTTTTGTACTCAACGAAGAGCGGATTTTAATAGAAAAAAACAAGTTCCGAATTCTTTAACAAGTTCAGCGATGACCACTAACCTCAAATCTATGCCAGATTTGAAAATGGAAGAGAATGATGCGGCTTACCGAATTCAGCATGGATCGCTGACTTATCTTTTGAATAAAACGACTGGAATACTCACTTCAGTAGAAAACAATGGAAAAAAAGTGCTTAAACAAGGACCTGTATTCTGTTATGTTGCTATGAATAGTGAGGATGGGGGTAAGCCTAATGTGGCCGGCGAAACTTATCAGAATAATATCTACCCGATAAAAAACTATCCGCTATACACTTTATTTGTTAAAGAGCTATTGATGAAAAGTACGGATAGCGGGCTGGTATTTACGATGAATACGACTTATACCAATGCCAATGGGAGGATTCGTTACCTCTTTAGAAAAGATGGAAAAGTGCAGCTGGACTATGAAATTCAAATGGACAAATCAATGAAGACAGGTCCTTATCAATATGGTATGCTATTTCAGCTACCCCCGCAGTTATGAAACTTTAAAATGGAAACGAAAAGGAGATTTTACGGTTTACAACGATCAGGATGTCAGTAGAAATGAGGGCGTCGCTAGTTTAAATGCGAAGTGGTTTCCTGGACTAGAAGAGTTTGGTAAAGTACCTTCAGGCTCCTGGAAAGATGATGCAAATGAAATGGGGTCCAATGATTTTCGGTCTACAAAGGCTCATATTTTATACGCAGAATTACTGGATAAAGCAGGTAATGGTTTACAGGTCAATTCCAATGCAAAACAATCGTCCAGAGCCTGGCTGCAGGATGGCAGCATTCAGTTTTTAGTGGCTGATTATAGCAATGGCGGATCTGAACCTTTTTATGCTTCCCCTTTTGACCAGGGAAGAATAGATGGAACCAGTGCAAAGCTAAAAGGCAGTTTACAGTTTGAATTAAAGTAGTCAATCATAAAATAGTCCATTAAAATAAAGGTTATATCCATTTAAGATTGCCGGGGCTTCGTTTAAGTTTGTGTCCGCTGAAGATCCAATTTTAAAGTCTGATTTGAATCGGATCTTCAGCCTATAAACCTGGCGCTCCCTGATAGGAATTGCCAGTAGACACGAAAATGAAAAGGAATGAAAATTAGATTTTTAGCATGGTTAGGAATGCTGCTTTTATTTGCCAATAAGAACTTTGCACAAGAACAACTGTGTTTGGCAGGAACATGGAATTTTCAACTGGATGCAGCGAATCTTGGTGAAAAAAACAAATGGTTTGATCAAGAGTTGAAAGAAACAATTGCGCTTCCCGGAACCACAGATGAGGCAAAAAAAGGGACGAAAACACAAGGTGCAGATTATGGAATTCTTTCCAGAGCCTATAAATATATTGGGCCAGCATGGTATAGCAGGACAATTACGATCCCGGCAAACTGGAAAAACAAAGAGATTTCCCTATTCCTGGAAAGGGTGATGTGGGAGTCTAAAGTTTGGATTGATGGTCGGTTAATGACTATACAGGATGGTTTAGGCGTTCCTCACCTGCATACTTTGGGTAAACTCAGCCCTGGAAAACACAGGTTAACCATTCGCATCAATAATGATCTAATTCATAATATCGGGGATAAAGGCCATGCTTATACGGAATACACACAAAGTATCTGGAATGGGGCAGTAGGTAAGATACAGTTACAGGCAACTGCAAGTACGGCAATTGAAGATTTGCAAGTGTACCCTAATGCGGAAAAACAACAATTGAAACTGCTGATAACACTGAAAAATCCGGTTCGCATGAAAGTCAATTACCGCATTGTGGACTTACAGACAAATGAAACAATTTTCAATAAGACGGAGGGTTTGCTGGCAAAGAAATCGCAAAGTCAGGAATCAGAACGCAGGGAGGATAAGGATCAGGTTTTAAACCTGGATTTCCCGATTAAATTGTGGGATGAGTTTACACCGAACCGTTACCGGGTAGTGGTAAAGCTTGAAAATAATGAAGAGACCTCCGCAGATTTTGGTTTTAGAAGCATCGGACATAGCCAGTCAAAAGTACTGATCAACAACGCCCCTGTGTTTATGCGCGGTAACCTGGATTGTGTACATTTTCCATTAACCGGATATCCTTCCTGTGATGTCAAAGAATGGGAGCGGATCTTTAGAATTTACAAATCTTACGGGTTAAACCATGTACGTTTTCATTCCTGGTGTCCACCAGAAGCAGCTTTTGAAGCAGCAGACAAGTTAGGAATCTACATTCAGGCTGAAGCCATCTGGATTGATTGGTGGATGACAGACCCGCCAAAGGACAGACCGGATATGCTGACCAAAGGATTGCCTCCGGGCTTAGGGCAAAATCCTTCCGCAGATCAATACACCCAGCAGGAGCTGGAGCGCATGCTCAAAGCTTATGGAAACCACCCTTCATTTACTATGATGTGCATCGGCAATGAACTTGGAAATTCCGACTTCAACGTGATGGCCAAATGGATTGAAAAATTAAAGCTGAAAGACAATAGAAGGTTATATGCCGTATCTACCGCAAGAAAAATTATGCCGGTCGACGATTATTCTGCCACACATAATATTCCAAATGTAGGCAGTACCTACGGCTTGCAAGGTGGAAGAAGCGATTATGACCTGGAGAAAAACTATTCGAAAAGTAACATCCCCATTTTTGCACATGAAGTAGGACAATTTCCTGTCTATCCTTTATGGTCGGAGATTGATAAATATACCGGTGTTTTAAAAGCTCGAAATCTGGAGGTCTGCAGGGCATCAGCCATTGCTAACGGACTGGAAAATAAAGATGCGGCCTTTCATCAGGCTAGTGGAACGCTTCAAAAGATTTTGTATAAGAGTTTAATTGAAAATTTTTACCGTACTCCTTCCAGCGGAGGATTCCAAATGCTGAGCATGCAGGATTATCAAGGACAGGGGGAAGCTTTAGTGGGATGGCTGGATGCTTTTTATGACGATAAAGGAACCACAGATACCACCTATTTCAAACAGTATAACAATGAAGTGGTGACTTTGGCAAGAATAAAGAAGTTTGTATGGGAAAATACAGAAACTTTTAGCGCAGGATTAGAAATTGCAAATTATGGAAGAGGAGACTTGAATACTGGTTTAGAATGGAAAATGGTTGCTGAAGATCAGCAGGTATTAGGCCAAGGAAAAATTCCTACTTTAGCAGTGAAAAGAGGGGAAGTAAAAAATTTCGGAAATATAGAATTAGGATTGGGGAAAATCAGGGCAGCTACAAAAGCAAAACTAATGATCAGTTTGCCTGGCACTAATTTCCGAAATGAATGGGACCTTTGGATTTACAATGATTCAGTAATTTACAACGATTTATTAAATAGTACTTCAAATACAGTAGGAAGATCAGTTGGAAAATCGGCTGGAATACCAGCTGGAAATGAAAACAATGTTTCGAAAAGTACGAAGGCTTTAAAAAATTACAAGGTACTCGAAACCACTGTGCTGGATCAAAATGCACTAGAAGCACTACAAAAAGGTAAAACGGTATTGCTTTATGCGGCAAACTTAGGAACTGCTGAGGTATCCAGACCTTTGTTCTTCAGTCCTTTATTTTGGTCCAATGTTTTCTTCCCCGGACAGGAGAATACCACGCTTGGTGCTTTGATCAACGATCAACATCCTGCATTAGCAGATTTTCCAACAGGATCATTTACGGATTGGCAATGGGAATCCATCAGTAAAGGAAGGTCTTTCAAAATGAAAGACTGGCCGTCAAACCTGGAACCGATAGTACAGCCAATCAGTGATTTCCATCTGAATGAAAAATTGGCGGCAATCTTTGAATGTAAAGTAGGAAAAGGGAAGCTGCTGGTTTGTGGCTATGATATCGATCCCTCGAAGCAGCAGGGAACCAAACAAAATCCAGTAGCCAAACAGTTAAGGTACAGTTTGCTCAAATACATGGGGACGCCAGCATTTGATCCTCAGGTTGATGTGGATACCAGCCAATTAAAGAAAAGTTTTCCTTTCATTAAGGAGGCCGCATCGGGAGTGCCTGCGGAATTTTCAACAGCTTTACTTTATGTGAAAACTGGGGATAAGGCTCCGGTATTGAAACGAAGTACTAGTTATAAAATGACTGGCGAAGAAGGGATCTGGGAATGGGATGGAAAATATGCCTGGTATGGAAAAAACATGGAAATCACGATTAACCCACCTCAAGGTGTAATTGGGGAACTGTACCTGCATTTTGAAGATTGGAATAATGAATCCAGGTCTGCGAAAATATGGATGGATGGCAGGGAATTTATGACCGGTACACTCGACAAAAAAGGAAAATGGATCAAGCTTTTTGTGATGCGGGAAGATACCAATGACGGGAAATTGCAAGTCAAAATTGAGTCGATGGCTGGTAGTAACGCCATGGTTTCAGAAGTCGTATTTGTTGAACAGAAATAGAATCTGAGCAGAACACAAATAGAACTTGGACACAACAGGATAACCGGATCAGCAAAATAGAGATAATGGGAATAAAAACACCGAAACAAACAGATTGTGGTACAGTAGTTGCTCCTTTAGAATTATACAAATTAAGTTGTACTGTAACGAATATATAAGATTATGAGATTACCTATTGTACCATCCTTGTTGATCGCTGTGGCTTTATTAGGCCAGGGTTGTGTGAGTAATAAAAAATTCGCGGACCTGCAGTCTAGTTATACGCAGTTACAAGAAAAAAACCAGGGTGTGAATCAGCAGCTTGCCAGTTCAAACACTCGAGTGAAAAGTTTGGAAGAACAAATTGCTGCACAGCAGGAAAATGTAAAAGCCCTGCAAATCGCATTGAATAAATGCTTGAATTCCAGCAGCCAGGGAAATACAAATATTTCTAAACTTGTAGATGAGATCAATGTCGCCAATAAATATATTCAGCATTTAGTAAACACTAAAAATACCAGTGATTCCCTGAACCTGGTATTGACCACCAATCTGACCCGTTCATTGAGCAGGGAAGAAATGAGTGATGTCGATATTAAAGTACTAAAAGGGGTAGTTTACATCTCGCTATCGGATCAAATGTTATACAAATCAGGAAGCTATGAAATTTCTGATCAGGCAGGAGTAACCTTAAGTAAAATCGCTAAAATCATTAAAGATTACCAGAGTTATGATGTATTAATTGAAGGAAATACGGACAATGTGCCTATTTCACAAGTCAATATTCGGAACAACTGGGATTTAAGTACGTTGAGAGCTTCTTCTGTCGTTCAATCTTTACAGAACAATTACGGTGTAATTCCTAAAAGATTAACCGCTGCAGGTAGAGGGGAATATAACCCGATTGCCAGCAACGATACCGAAGCAGGAAGAGCAAAAAACAGACGTACAGAAATTATCATCACCCCTAAACTGGATCAGTTTATGGAATTGATTGGAAAAGCCCCGGAACAAGCAAAAGAATAGTTTATTAAAACAACACGTTAAACAAAACGCCCTGCTCATATTCATGTTCAGGGCGTTTTGTTATGATTACAATAGCTTAAGCATTTTCCAGATCAGCGATAATCAGCTTTTTCATGCCCATTACGGCTTGCATTACCCGCTGGCCACGCTCCGGATCACTGATCAGTTTACCGATTATTTTAGGCACGATCTGCCAGCTGATGCCGTATTTATCGGTCAGCCAGCCACACATCACCTCAGATCCTCCATGAGCAGTGAGCTGATTCCAGTAATGGTCGATTTCATCTTGTGTTTCACATTCAACCACCAAAGAGATCGCATCATTAAAACCGAAACCATGTTCAGCGGAACTGTCCATCGCCATGGCTACATAACCATTCAGTTTAAACTGTGCATGTTTCACAAAATCGGTACGGTCGCCTTCTCCTTCTGTGTATTTCAACACCCCTTCAATGTCAGAATTTGGGAATATAGAAGTGTAAAAACGCAATGCAGTTTCTGCCTGACCGGCCTTATCGCCAGTAAACATTAAAGTCGGACAGAATTTTTGAGAGGAATCCTGTTTTGTTCCAGTATACAATTGCCAGGAAATGCCATATTTATCTTGTATCCAGCCATATTTTGGACTCCATGGATAGCTGTCTAAGGCCATCATGACCTTTCCGCCATCTTGTAAATTATTCCAGCATTTTTCGGTTTCTTCTGCGTTTTCACACATCACCATAAATGAAATGGAAGGATTTGGATTAGAGGAGGGCCCTTCATTGAGCAACAAAAACTTTTGTCCGCTCATTTGTATTTCTATTACATAAGGATTGGAGATGCCGGTTTTACTCCCTCCAAACGTCTGGGTATAAAATTCGGCGGCCTCGCTGATCTTTCCCCTGATGGTTAAACAAGGATAAAAGAAGTTTTTCATATCGATTGATTTTTAGGGTTTTATAAAAACTAATTTATGGTTTTATAAGCTCTAAGTTACTGAATCTTCTAGCAGCAAGGGTAGGGGGTAAAAGACATTTAAGGGGGGAGCTTGCGACAAGTACAGAATAGAAAGTTGATGAGCAGGTGGTTACCCTGGGCCGGGTATATTTCCTTCCGATCCCAGGGGTTACTATCTGACTTTACAGTTTAAGTAGTCGCTGGATTGATGGCCAACTGGTATTTTTCTTCATCAAATTCTTTCTCACTTTTAGCGATTACTACTACGGCAATGCCATTGCCGATCAGGTTGGTGATCGATCTGGCTTCCGACATAAACCGATCTACACCCAGTAAGATGGCCACGTTTTCTATGGGCATGATGTTTAAGGAAACCAGTGTAGAGCTGAGTACGATGAAACCACTTCCGGTGACGCCGGCAGCACCTTTGGAAGTCACCATTAAAATTCCCATTGCTGCGATCTGCTCTGCGATGCCCAGCTCTATTTTGAAAGCCTGGGTCAGGAAGATCAATGCAATGGAAAGGTAGATAGAAGTACCATCCAGGTTAAAAGAATAGCCGGTAGGAATCACCAATCCGACGACAGATTTGGAACAGCCAAAACGCTCCATCTTTTGGATCATACTTGGCAATACCGACTCGGAAGAGGAGGTACCCAATACCACCAGGATCTCCTGACGGATGTATTTCAGGTATTGCCACAGACTAAATTTATAGAGGTAACAGATGAAATTGAGCACCACAAAAATAAACAGGATGCAGGTGATGTAAACCACCAGCATCACTTTTCCCATCGGGATCAATGTAGAAAGACCATAGTTGCCAATGGTGAAGGCCATTCCTCCAAAAGCCCCGATGGGTGCCAGTTTCATCACAAATTTCATCATGTTGAAAATGATCTGGGAGAGGTTTTCAAAAGCGATAATCGTATGTCTTCCGGCCTGGCCCATTTTGCTCAGGGCAAAGCCGAATAGTATGGCAAAAAACAGGATTTGCAGGATATCGCCTTTGGCAAAGGATTCAAAAATATTAGGGGTAATGATGTGGCTGAGGAAATCCATCCAACTCACATCGGCTGGGGCAACGGCTGCCGCTGCATTGGCAGCAGCAGGACTACCGGGAGCGATCACTGCGGTAGCGGTACTTGGATGCTTAACTACAGGATTTAGTCCATCGCCAGGTCTCATTAAGTTGGCAGTCACCAGGCCGATAAAAATGGCCACTGTGGTAATCAATTCGAAGTAAAGCAATGCTTTTCCTCCAACGCGACCCACTTTTTTCATGTCGCCCATTTTAGCAATGCCGAGTACAATGGTGAAGAAAATAATAGGGGCGATCAGCATGCTGATCATATTGATGAATGTCTTGCTGATGAGTTTGGCTGTATTCGCAAATGTGGGGAAGAACATCCCTACCAGGATGCCAAAAATGATTGCAATAATCACCTGAAAGGTCAGGTGTCTGGAGATGTTCTTCATCATGTTGTAGCTGGTTTTTATATTTGGTTAAAAAAAGGCGCCGAATCCTCTAATATAGGATACCGGCACCTTAAATGGAGGTAGAATATTTTATTGTCCCAAAGAAATCAGGTTGGTGAACAGGCGATAAGCACCCGGTACACCTGCAGGAAGCTGCCTGAACCAGGAAATTCCGGTATAAACAAAGTTTCCTTTTCCATATTTCGCGACTAAAATACTGCTGTTTTTAGGACTTTCTCCCGGATCATTAATAGAGATCAGTGCTTCATATTCCTTTGCCCATTCGCTAGGGAAGTATAAACCACGTTCCTGAACCCAGCCATCAAAATCAGCATTGGTAATTTTATTAGGCTTTTGGAAAGCGGCATGCTCAGGGAGTAATACGCGTACTTCGGCTCCTTCCACAGTGACCCTATCGGTGGATAATTTCATCGGGTAGGGGCCAGGATTGGCTTTTAATCCAGCATTGGTATTGTATTGAATCAATACATTTCCTCCGTTTTTCACGTAATCCATCAGGCGGTCATGGTAAAAGTTAATGCGGTCTAAGGTATTGTAAGCTCTGATTCCTACAATTACGGCATCAAATTTCTCCAGGTTTTCTGAGTTGATGTCTGCATCTTTCAATAAAGTCACATCGTAACCGATCTGCTGCAGGGATCGAGGTACTTCATCACCTGCTCCAGGCAGGTAGCCAATGCGTTTCCCTTTCACATTCAGGTCTAACTTTACTGCTTTTGCCAAGGCTACCGGGAACAGTACCTGCTCAGGAATGTGCTGGTAATTGATCACACTGATTCCTTTATTATAGGTTTTGTTGTCCAGATTAACGATGGCCTGGATTTCTGCAATATTGGAATTCGCTGGTGGGGTGACCATAAACTTTGCAGTCTGTTCTGCTTTTTCTTTCTCGATATCGAAAGGAACGGATGCCGGGCTCACCTTCCATCCTTCAGGAAGTTTCAATGATACTTCACCTTTGATGTTTGCTTTACCAGCTTTGAGAAACACGTTTACTTGTTTGGCTTCAGGGCCATTGAACATGTATACGTTTTCGGCAATATTGGCGAATACCGGCGGACTCACCGACAGGGGCTGGTATAATTCGCCGTATACCAGGTCGTTGTGTTTATAAACTACAGGAACAGTAAATTTAAAGGGTTGTCCGCCGATAGTAAGGTTGACCGCTACTTCTGCCGCAGGAGTATTTTCCGGTAAGCCAACATCTGATTGTTTTAAGATGTCAAACATACCCAGCGTATCTGCTTTCTGCAGCCAGTAAGGCTGAGAAAAAGCCAGATCTGCCGGAACGATGAGTTGTTTTTTATACTTCTGACCTGCGGAATTGGCCAGTCCGTTATTGATAGTGGAATCATTTTTCTGGTAAGGGAAATGGATGGAAGTGATCTTTACGGCAATTGGAGATCTGTTGATCACTTCTGTTTGTACTTCTAGTTTTCCTCCAGGTACCACTGCAAAATTACCGGCAGTGGCTTCAATGTATAGTCCGGTGGCGCTGCGGATCACTTCTTGAAGCTCTTCTAATTTCTGGGTTTTCCAGAAAGAATCCGGTAATTTCTGTAGTTCCGCTCTCGCAGTTAATAGGAGAGGGACTACTGCAGATGGATTTGCGGCGTTATAAGTGGCAATGGCTTTGGTAATGGCTTCCTGAACTTTTGCACTGTTTGGTACCCTGGTCCAGGTCGTGTTGATGTCTTCGAAAAGGTCTGCTTTTGCAGCTGGCCCCATGGTGTGCTGGAAATAATCGAAGTTGCTGCCGCGGGTGCCTGTGGAACCAAATCCCTGGCTTTTGTGCATGCTGCGGCTTTCCGCAGAGATCTCGCCATAAGATTTCCCGAGTAAAGGGTTGAATACCCCAACATCTACTTTAACGAGAGAAGACGCAATCTTGTCGAATGCAGCAGGATCTTTGAAGGCCCAGGAGCTGATGTTCCATACCAGGCGTTTGGCTTGCCATGGCTGTACATATTTCAGCTGCTCAGGAAAGCGTTTCGGATCGGCAGCTGCCACAAAAGCATCTTCTGCTAAAATAGAAGAGGCGCTGTGCTGACCATGACCTGCGCGGGAATCTTTAGGAAATCTGGTGATGATCACATCTGGTTTGAAATTACGGATCACCCATACCACATCGGCAAGGAGTTTTTCACGGTCCCAGATGCTGAATACTTCTTCCGGGTTTTTCGAGAAGCCGAAGTCGTTGGCCCTGGTGAAAAACTGGTGGCCGCCATCTGTTCTTCTGGCTTGCAGTAATTCCTGAGTACGGATTACGCCCAGGCGTTCCCGGATTTCGGGGCCGATCAGGTTCTGTCCGCCATCCCCGCGGGTTAGGGACAGGTAGCCGGTATGGTACAATTTCTGGTTGGCCAGGTAGGCGATCAGGGTGGTGTTTTCATCATCCGGATGTGCGGCAAGGTATAACACATTACCTAATTTGTTGAGCTTTTTTAAGTCCTGCAGGATTTTTCCAGAGGCAGGTTTTGGTGGCTGCTGCTGTGCATTGGCGTTCATGCCAAGGCATACCGATAGCAAAGAAAGGATAAATACGGAGTTCATCTTTTTCATACGTTGTATTTTTTAACAGGTCGCCATTGTAAAGCGGGCGACCTGTGGTTTGCTGGTTATAAACTCTTTAGATTGGATTCTGGCTGTAGGTGTTGTTGATGTCCAGTTCACGCTGAGGAATCAGGAAAAGCAATCTTGGTGTTTTTCCTTGTGCTTTCATCACTTCAGCAGCCTTACCAAAACGCAGTAAATCCGGCCATCTGTGGTTTTCAAAAGCAAGCTCTACTCGTCTTTCTTTGAGTAATTTCTCGGCGAAAGTACCTGGGGTACTGCTGTCAATTCTATTCAATCCGGCACGGAACCTCACTTCATAGATCAGGTCGTAGGCTTCGGTGCCTTCTCCCAAAGCTTCTGCCAGCATCAGCAAGGCATCTGCATAACGCAGTACCACGAAATTATAATCCGCATCACCTTCATTATAGGCAGTAGTCGTGCCATATTTAAGGATAAAACGTCCTGCATTTAATGGCCCGTTGATCGGGTTCATAGAGATGGCAAAACGTTTGTCGTTCGGCTCATAAGCAGCCTGCATTTCTGCGGTAGGTCTGTTTTTGTAAGCACCGGTGCTTTGGATCATTAAGGGAGAGAAAGCATTGGTAAAGGCATTTCCGGTATTGGTACCACCACCTTTGTACTGCACTTCAAAGATGGATTCTACATTGTTTTTATTGGCAATTCCCCAAAGCTTGTCGTAAGTAGGAACTAGGGTGTAACCGTAAGTTTTAACCCTTCTCAATGGTGCAACAGCCGAAGCTTTATCGCCCATGGTCAGGTAAATTTTACCCATTAATGTGGCTGCGGCTCCTTTAGTTGCTCTGCCCACATTGATGCCGGTATATTTTACATCTAAGAAACCTTCGGCGGTGGCCAGGTCGGCAACTAACTGTTTATATACTTCGCTAGCTGGCAATTGAGGATAGGATTTACCTTCTTCTACGGTAATTTCTTTGAGTACCAATGGGATTCTTCCGAAGTTCAGGGCAAGGTTATAATAAAACAGGGAGCGTAGGAATAAAGCTTCTCCTTTCACTCTGTTTTTTAAGGCTGGATCCATTGGTACTTCTTCAATTCTGCTCAATACGATGTTACATCTGCTGATGCCTACATAAGTATCCAGGTAGGAAGAGGTGACCAATTCGGCTGTTGCCGCATTTTCATTGAAGTTGTCAATGGCATTCAGGTCTGCACCCAATCCGGTATTATCGGCACCGCCATCGGTATTATCGGAACGCATTTCGTTCAGGATCCAGTAACTTTGGTTGTAAGCACCGTTCATCTGCAGCGCTTTATAAGCTGCGTTTACGGCGATCACCATATCGTCACTGGTTTTATAGAAGGCATTTACGTTACGCTGAGAAATCGGGTTCAGGTCGGTAAACTCTTTGCCACAAGAGCTGAGTATTCCGGCAGAGATCAGGATATATATTAATTTCTTTTTCATTTTTTCTGGTTTTTAGGTTTAAGAACACTACTTAAATGAGGCATTAATACCAAAAGTGAAATTTCTTGATAACGGATAGGCGCCATAATCTTCACCCTGTACACCGCTTGAAGTAGATTGATTATTTACCTCAGGGTTGTAGCCGATATAATCGGTTTTGGTGAATAGGTTGGTTCCAGAAGTATATACACGGAATGAAGAGAAATATTTCCCTACCCATTTGGCAGGTAGGGTATAGGCGATGGTTACATTTCTAAGGCGGATGTAAGAGGCATCTTCTACCTGATAAGTGGAAGGTCTGTTGTTAAATCCGTGTAAATCGCCTAGCCGGTCTGCACGTGGTGTTTTACCATCTCCAGGTTGATCTGGGGAAAGCCATCTGTTTTTCAGCACGGAGTAAGAGTTGGTATTGGCTTCACCATTGGCCAGGTGTCTTCTGGTTAAGTTCAAGACTTGTGAACCTTCTACACCCTGGATCAGGAAGCTCAATTCTATGCCTTTATAGCCTAGTCTGTTGGTAATACCATAGGTGTAATCAGGCTGATAGTTGCCGATAACCGTACGGTCGTTGGCATCAATAACGCCGTCACCATTTACATCTTTGAACATGAAATCTCCAGGTGCCGCTTTTGCTGCCAATTTATCTTTAGGGGCGCTGTTGATCTCTGCCTGACTTTGGTAGATCCCTTCTACCACATAACCGTAATAGCTGCCGATTGGGTCGCCGATGCGGGTAATGTGACGGATACCAGCACCACCAGTGCTTAGAATTGGATCGCCGGAAGCGCCCAATTTCAATACTTTGTTTTTGTTGGTAGAGAAGTTCATATCGGTGCTCCAGGTGAAGCTGCCTACTAAATTCTGAGTAGAAAGGGAAGCTTCAAAACCTTTGTTTTCTACCTCACCGATGTTCATTAGCGGGTTAGAGTTCCCGTAACCTACTACTGCAGGCACTTGTACATTCAGGAGCAGGTTAGAAGTTTTCTTATTGTACCAATCTAGGGATGCAAAGATCCTGTTGCTCAGGAAGCTCATGTCCAGACCGATATCTACCTGTGTATTTTTCTCCCAGGTCAGGTTTGGATTGCTTGGGGTAGAAGGGGCGATCCCGTTGGTCACGACATTGCCAAATACATAATTATATGGGCTCAATAGTCCTACAGCGGCATAGTTTGGGATCAGGAAGTTTCCTGTTTTACCCCAGCTTCCGCGCAGTTTAAAGTCGCTGATCCATTTGATATTTTTCATGAATGCTTCATCAGACATTCTCCATCCGGCAGAGAAGGAAGGGAAATAACCGACTTTATTGCCCTCACCAAAACGGGAAGCACGGTCAGAACGGATGGTCGCGGTCAATAGGTAACGGTCCATAAACGCATAGTTTACCCTACCCAGGTAGGATACCAGCGACCATTCTTCTTCGGTTGCGGTACCACCGGTAACTTGTCCGCCGCTCACGGTTTGTACTAAATCGTCAGGGAAGTTTTCTGCTTGTACCTGATTGTTTCTGATCTTGTCTTTCTGTGCGGTATATCCGGCAAGTGCAGAGATGCTGTGTACCCCAAATACCTTGTTGTAAGTTAGGAGGTTTTCTGAAAGCCAGTTGGTTTCCAGTGAAGAGTTAGACTGTCCATAAGGCACACCTACAGTTGCTGCACGGTCGATAAATGCCTTTTCTCTGTAATATTTTCTATTGTAGTTGTTAATGTCTGTACCGATCATGAACTTGTATTTCAGACCATCCAGAAAGGTATATTCTGCATAGGCGCTGGCAAAGCTTCTGAACTGCGAAAGGTCGTCATGGATGTATTTTACTACCGCCAGCGGGTTACTGGAAGCGGTCATATTGGTACCGGTTCCATTTTCTGTGTTCAGGTGACTCTGGTTATTGCTTTGGTTAATCGTACCATTTGGCAGGTAAGGGCTTACTGTTGGCGAATGTACCAGGGCGGTGTAAACTGCTCCTGGAGGATCTGCGAAATAAGGGGCACTGGTAGATCCTTTGGCCTGATCTGTAAATGAAGGATTCACAATGGCACCGATACGCAGGTTTTTAACCGGATCAGATTCGATGTTGATGCGGAAGGTATAACGTTTAAATCCGGTTTTATCGATGATACCACCTTGATTGAAATAGTTACCAGAGATGTAATAGCCTAGTTTTTCTGCTCCACCAGAAAGGGATAGGTTATAGGACTGGATGTTGGAATTTTTGAACAGCACATCCTGCCAGTCGGTGTCTACACCTGTTGGATTGATAAAATCATTAGGCAGGTAATAACTGGTATTGGTACTTCTGGTGTAACGTACTGAATTGGGGTCGTTGATGCTGGCATTCGGGAAATCCTGCAGGTAGGCATTGTTCTTCGCGTTCAGCACATACTCGCTGAGCTCTTTTGAGTTCATCAGGTCTACCTTGTTGGCCAGGGTTTGGATGCCATAATAGGAGTCGAAATTGACTGAAGTAGTACCGTCTCTTTTTCCTTTTTTAGTGGTGATGATGATGACTCCGTTTGAACCTCTGGAACCATAAATGGCGGCAGCGGCAGCGTCTTTTAAGACCTCTACGGATTGAATATCTCCCGGGCTGATGGTTCCCAGCGGGTTTGCCGGAGCGGGGCGGAAGGCTACCGTTCTTTTAGAAACATCGCCCTGAGTGGCAGATTCTACGTTTTTAGAGATGGGGAAACCATCTACTACATATAAGGGTTCGTTACCAGCGGAGATAGAACCGACACCACGCACACGAATGGTGGTTGCGGCACCTGGTTCGCCACTTGGCTCTTGTACCTGTACCCCTGCGATCTGGCCTTGAATGGCATTCTCGAAGCTGGTTACCGGAATATCCTTGATGCTTTTTGCACTGATAGAAGCAATAGAACCAGTTAAGTTTCTTTTTTGCTGTGTACCGTATCCCACACCTACTACTACAATTTCATCTAGTTTCTGCTGGTCAGGCATTAAATCTACATTGATGACTGTAGAAGAACCGATGGCCACTTCCTTCGTGATGTAACTGATATAAGAGAATACAAGGATACCTTTTTCAGGAACTTTAATGGTGTATTTTCCGTTGGAATTGGTGCTGGTGGTAATGTTTTTCCCTTTCAATTTAATGGAAACGCCAGGCAGTATCTCCCCATTGCTGCCATCGGCCACTTTACCAGTGATGGTCAACTCTCTATAGACTTCGCTCAGGTTATTGGCGTTTTCTGCTGGTGTCGGTTCGGTACTGCCTTTTTCCTTTGGGCTGTTCTGACGGTGATCTGCAGAAGTTTTTGAATCTTTGAAATTGATCACATAAAACTGTTCGCTAATCTTTTTATAGTTAATATTTACCGGAGAAAGCATATTGGTCAATGCCGTTTCAATACTTTCATGTTGTGGTTTTTCTTTAGTTTGAACAAGTATATTCTCGGCCAGCTTGCTGTCGAACATAATGGATACTTTGTGTATTTTTTCGAGTCCTTTCAATGCATCTTTGAGGGGCATCAATTGACGCATGGCCTCTGAAGGCGTGGTGGTAGCACTTTCCGGCACAAATGCGAAGGACTGCACACGACTAAATACCATCGATGCGCTACCGATCACGAGGATCAGCAGCAAGTGTAGAATTTTTACCATGGTTTGGTTGGTTTAGTTGATAAAATTAGTTAGTTGACTCAGGGGGTATTCGTAACAATAAGCGTATCTCCTTTTTTAGTGAAATTGATATTAAATGTTTCTGATAATGCATGAATCAGGGAATTGATGTTGGTAGTTGGTGCAGATCCGGACAAGTTCATGTCCAGCATTTTAGGATCTTCCACCAGGATTTCCAGTCCATAGGTGTTGTGCAGGGTGTTGAGTACTTCTTTCAATGGTGTTTTATCGAACACCAGGCGGTCGGTTTTCCAGGACGAATAAATCGCTGGATCTACCATACGTTTGGTATAAGATTTTTCCTTGCTTTGGTACTCTACGAGGTCGCCGGGCTTCATTTGAATGATATTGGTTTTGTGGTCCTGTCCCTCCATACGGAAGTCGATTTTTCCGGAATTCAGCACCACCCGGGTATCGTGGTTTCTGGCGCTGATGTTAAATTCAGTACCCAATACTTCAACTGATAGCTGGTCAGGCATTTTTACAAAAAACTTTTGATGGGAGCGTGTGTGTTTTACCGAGAAGTACGCTTCCCCATCTACCTTTACTTCCCGATCCCCATTGCCGGACCAGTTTTTACGATAGCTCAGCTGACTATTTCCATTCAAGGTCACGACAGAACTGTCGGGAAGAACAACACGTAAGGTTTGTCCATACTTGGTGAGGTGATGGATTTCTGCGTTTTGTTCTTTCAAAAACCATACGCCGATGGTGGTCACCAGGATCAGCATTGCTGCAGCAGCGATGATCTGTTTATTGAACCAGGGCTTTAGTTTTCTTACCGGCGTTTCTTGATCGTCCAGCATGGGAGCTAGCTTTTCCCATGCTGCATCGATTCGTTCCAAGTCGTTTTTGAAGGTTTTTTTAGTCATTTTGTGTGGAGATGATGTGTTATTTTATGCTAAGACGCTGTGCTTTTGGTTTTGTACTGTATAATTGTGATTATTTTTTTATTGACTTCTGCGGTTCTTCATTTCTTAACCAGTAGAGCAGGTATGGAACATTGTAAGCATGTGTCCAGCCGAATACCCGAAGGCCGTTTCTGACATCCCATTCTGCATATTCTTTTTCGGGATCCTGAGGGAAGTGGCTTACTTTTAACAGGGTTTCTGCGAGTTGTTTCTGTGTGGCATTATTGTCGAACTTAACATTGGTCTGGTCTGTTTTTAGTACTGCCGCACGTTCCAGTGCCCTGTTCAGGAAACTTTGATCTCGGGTGAATTCATAACCGATCAGTAAGCTGTGGATAGAAGATAGGTAGGATTCCATAAAGTAGGCGATCGGCTCATTGTCTCTTACCGAACGGGCATGGGTAATGAGTGCCTGTTTTATTTTTTCATCGCGGGTGATCCGGTAATATTTGCTGAGCCCTTGTGAGGCATATACCTGAGAATAACCATAACGGTCTACCACCAGACTGCTATTTTGCTCAGTTCCGTTTTGCAGGTCTAACATGTGTTTGATGCGGTCTTTCAGATCGGTCAGGTAGATTTCATCTTTGGTGGCATCGTATACTTCGGTCATGTTCCATACGGATAGATATAGACGGCGTCCCATCAGGTCATGATCTCCCCAGATGCGTTTCACATAAGTATCTGCAGTTTGACGCGCGATTTCTAAACCTCTGTGGTCTCCGGTCAAGTAGTAATCTGCGAGCCATCCCTGTACCCATACGTGTGCGCTCAGTACTGCCGACCAATGCTGATCGCCATGTCTTTTTCCGATGCCGAGGTAAGGAGTAGTGTTATCTGGTGCTTCTTTGCTTTGCAGGTAATCGAGAACAGGGTTGGTATCTCCATGGTATACTGGTTTTTTAGGCCAGTGAATATTGTCTACATCCATGGTATGTCTGCTCATCGCCTGTGCGGCATTGTAAAGTTTCGGATCTCCGGTTCTCATGAATTGCATCCATAACATATAGTCTTGTGCAGGTTCGTTGTTTGCCCACATTTCCCATTTATTGGCGATGTAGTAGTTTTTAAAGTCGCCATGCTCGAACATGCCATACCATGGTGCCCAGTTTTGGTTGAAAAGCATCCAGTCGAATTTATAGTCCATTCCACGCTCAAACTCAGAAAAGGTCGTGTTGTGAGGGGAGAAGGAACCGAAAACTTTCGATACGGCATAGGCTTGCGGAGCGGCATGTGCTACTGGCGGATCCAGGAAATAATTCAATGATTTTTGAATGGAGGGGGTACTTACGCTGGCTTCATGGAAGTAATAAACCAGTTCGCTGGTTTTAGCCAGTCCTTGTGCGAAATTCCCTAATATACCATCATCAGGAGCGTTAGTATCCCTTGCGAAGCTCATTGGCCCTGCTTGCGGCGACCATAAATAGGCGGTAGTGAGCTGCTGATCAGCGATGATATTCAGTTCTTTTGGGTATTCTTCAAAGAAGTGTTTGATGCCGATGGCAATGCCCCATTTTTTGTCGCTGATGTCCATCCAGCCACTGGCTTTGGCGGTTTTCAGCTGCTCCTTATTGTCGGTGGTTAGACTGGCAGAGAAGCCTTCCATTCTTTTGGTATTTGTGGATTCCGGCACCGGAGCTACTTTATTTGGTTTCGGCCCGGTTTGGAATAGTGAGGTTTTCTGTGTTCCATTTCCGGAGAATTCATATACTTTTTCTGCTGGGTTTTCCCACCATTTACCATCTTTATAACCTACTTTGTAGGAGATGGCACCGTTTAGTTTGTAATGGAGGGAGAAGCCTGTTCCTGCAATCTGGTCGTTTGGTTTAGACCAGCCTTTATCGCTGCTTTCTTCTTCCGAAAGTATGTCTTTACTTTGCGTAGCAATCCTGGCATGCTCTCCTTTTTTAATTTCATGCTGATCCGGGACGCCGGTGTAGACAAAGGTATGGAGTACTTTAACATAGGATTTTCCGGCATATACGTGGACTCTGAGCACGAATGGCGCAGGATTGTTGTCTTTTCTCTCATAGCGGTATTCTCCTTCAAGTCTGATGATGCCATGCAAAGAGCCGGAGCCTTTTTCGATGACGCTTCTGGTGATGATGGCTTTGGACTTGTCTATTCCTGCCTGATCTAAAAGATCGAGGAAGGAACCTCTGTCTTTCGCGCCTTCGGCGATGATGTCTGAGGCACTGAACCCGTTTTTATCGGTATTCAGCTGTACCGTTTCAAAGAAACCTCCATTGTCTTTCTTGATTTTGAAGTTCAATGGGCCGGTGCTGACTTCCGTATAGCTGCCCATGGGCTGCACATTTCTGATCACTACACGATCGCCTTTAAAGGTTTCTCTTTTGACATCGCTGCCATATTCCAGGGTGTAATTGTCGTTGGCATCGGTAAAGAAAAATACCCAGATCCATTTGATGCTGTTGTTAATGGGCATCCAGTTGTTGACTTCCGTGATTTGGGAAGGGATTTCCTTGCCTTGTTTATTGAGCAGTCGGACATGGTCCGGAGAATACAGGGCACCGATGGGAATGGGTATACCCATGGTAATGGGAGCACCTTCCTGGTGCTTTTCAACTTTTAGCGGAATTCGTTCTGCTGCAATTGCAGTGAATTGAACCAGGAGGAGCAAGGATAAGGTAAGGAAGGTTTGGCTTAGCTTTTTCATTGGCATATTGGTTTTTATCGGTTTTAGGCTATCCTAAGTTTATGGCATACGTTTTAAGTAATGGACAAGACTTAGGTTGGTGCTAGCTGTGGATAGGTTTGTTTCCTGATAAGACGGGGCGGTTTTGATTTTGTACTGCTTTTATTTGATTTTTCTTGCAGACCGGGATTTATGCCGGGGATAAGTTCGATGTTATGATCATCTGATTGAGCGGGATAAAATGTTATTATTTATGGTGGTTATTCTATGGGGGGACTTACCTGCAGAGGCTTATTGAAAAGAGTGGAGATGATCAAAGCGGAGGGATTCCTTAAAAAGAACCCTTCGCTTTGGTATTCATAGAATGTTTTATTTTCTAGTTAAAATATAATGCGGCAGCGCCGAGAATGGCAATGTTGTCTATTTCTGAAGGGGTAATCTGGATGTTTTTGATCACTGGCTGATAAGGAAAGTCCTGTAATTCTGTCCATAAGGTAGCGCGGAAAAATGGGAATGCTTTGCTTACTGAACCGCCCATGACGATTATTTCCGGATCTACGGCATAGAGAATGGTTTTTATGAGCAAGCTGAGGTGTTTTCCATATTCCTGGAAAATTTGTAATGCGGCAAGTTCTCCACTGGCTGCTCTTTTATATACTTCCTCACCAGAGCTTTGGTGGAAATGGCTGAAGAAATTGCCGCTGCAGTAGAACTCGTAGTTGTGATCCAGGTAGGGGATCATTCCGAATTCACCGGCACCGCAGTTGCGGCCTTCATAAAGTTTGCCCTCACAGATCAGGCCTGCGGCTACACCAGTACCGAGAATGAGACCGGTCAGGTTGTTTTTTTTCTTGCCCATGCCGTAATGCCATTCTCCGGCAGCGAAGCAATTGGCATCGTTGTTCATCAGGACGGGGATCTGGAAATGATTTTCCAGAATAGATTTCAGGGGCACTGCTTTCCAGGAAGGGATGTTTTGTACATCGTAAACAATGCCTTCTTTGGTATCCAGGATACCCGGAACACCAATTCCAATGGCTTCTACTTTAGGGTTTATGACCTTGCTGATCGAGTCGATCACCTGTTTGATGACGATGGATTCATCGCTTTTGGATTGGATCCGATCGCTGTCGATTTTAGTTATTTCTTGTCCGCTTACCAATCCGGAGCGCACATTGGTGCCTCCAAGATCTACGCCAACCAGCATCTTATTGTTCATCAGTTAAGGTTTTCTTTTTTCTAAGGGTGATTGTTTCATTTTGTACCAGTGGTTTTGCCCAAAAGCCAAGGCTTAATATATAACCGAGCATCAGAAATATAAACACCATTCCGGTTTTTAGTGAGGTCATATCTCCAATCCAGCCGATAATCAATGGGAGGACTGCTCCGCCGCAAATTCCGGTGATGAGGATACCGGACAGGGCACCATGGTGCTTGTCCATAGAGTTGAGTGCCAGTGAAATGATGATTGACCACATGACCGAGGCAAAGAAGCCGATCATCGGGAAAGCCCAGATGGCGATTGCCGCAGAACCAAATAGTGCAAAGGCCAGACTAAGGATTGCTGCTGCAGTAAATAATACCAGGACTTTTTTGCTGTCCATGAATTTCAGGAGCAATAAACCGAGCAAGGTACCGATGGTGAGCATACCCCAAAACCAGGATACGGCGGTTGCACCCCCGGTTTTTGGATCTATTTGATGGTAAGTATTTAGAAATTCCGACATCCAGTTGGCCACACCTTGTTCCAATCCTACGTAACAGAAAATAGCCAGGAAGTAAAGTCCAACTGTTGGATTTTTTAGGAGTGCGATATTGGTTTCCATTCCGCCCACCTTTTCATCTCCTTTCAGTTCTACTTTGGGGATTTTTATAAAAGCGATCACGATCACCATGAGAATAGAAACGATACCGAAGATCCAGTATAGAGAGATCCATGGTAGTGCTGCCGGCACGATCGATTCAAAAAAAGCGATGATGGGACTGGAATCACCTTCGGGCTTTCCAATATTGAGTACGAGATAGGAGTAGACTAAAGGGCTTAAAAAAGAAGCGAGGCCAAAAAAGAATTGGGCTAGGACAGAGTTGAAAGCGAAGTGTTCTTCGCCTCCGGCCACGCGAAGCAATGGGTTGATGGCTACCTGCAGCATGGCCATACCTGCACCGATTAGGAAAAGGGAACACATGTAGCTGAAATAGCCCGGAGTAAACACAAAAAGCATGGCGCCTAAAAAGGAAATAAAGAAGGCCGCTGACATCACTTTTTTCTCTCCGTATTTTTCAACAAGGATTCCTGAAGGAATAGACATGACACCGTAAGCGATAAAAAAAGCAAAGGGGAGTAAGGCTACAGTAGTAAGGCTCAAAGAAAAGCTCCTGATGATATCAGGAACCAATGGTCCGATGATATTGGTTAAAAATGAGATGACAAAGAATGTCAGTAAAATGAGTCCTAGTACAAAGTAGTTTCTTTTCATTGGTTCATCGGTTTATGAAGATAGAGACGGGGCGATGTTGATTTTGTACTAGGTTTTTTTGATAAATACTATTAAAAGGCTATCCAGACCTGGAAGCGATGTTTTTGCGGAGTATTTTTATGCCTTCATGCACGCAGTTGCGAATCGCCTGATATTTTATGGGAAGAATTTCTGCGATTTGTTTATAGGAAAGGCCCTCAAAATAATGGAGCAGCATGACTTGCCGCTGTCTTTTTGTGAGGTGTTTTAATGCCTGATGTAAATGTTGGTTTACTGCTGTCTGATTCTGCTCCTGAATAATGGTTTCTTCAATACTGCTTTCTTCCTGCGGATGGTCTAACTCGGCAAGGTTAATCTCTCTTCTAGATTTTTTTATCGCTTCAAATAATAGTCGGATATAGGCACGATAGAGGTAGCTTTTTACAGAACTGATGTCTCCCAGGTTTTCCCTGTTTTTCCAAAGTTTTAAGAACAGATCCTGGAGACAATCTTCAGCAAGGTCGGTATCGGCAGAGGTTTTTACGCCGTACTTGTAAAGCAGCATGTAGTATTTGTAATAGATCGCTTTGAATGCGTCCTTATCGCCGGATTTGAAGCTGTCCCAAAGCTCCGATTCAGAAATTTTATCATGCATACCCCTATGTTTACAAGAATTGAACTAAACGAAAGAAATGTTAATGTATTAATAATATTTTGTAAGTTCATACAACATTTTGAAAATGAGGACTTAGGTTAGCCTTTGATAGTTAGTTGTTTATGGGGCTTTTTTTATAGGATTATATCGTTTTAATGGTCTAAAACGATTAATTCAAATTATTTTCTATCGCTATATTTCAGTTGAAAAAATAATTAATTGTCATCTCTATTTTACTCGAAATTGGAGTGTTTCCCCTTTGGTTTTTCCCGAAAATTAAGGATGTGGCCAGTAGAGGAGGAAGTGCAGGTTTGTTTTTTTTCTCCCCGTTCTTCATCAGGATCCTAAGCTGATTTAGATTTGTTCAGTAGGTTTATTTTGTATATTTAAAGCGGAAAATGACTAAACTGACTCACCAAAATATACTGGCAAAACGAGTATTACTGACCATCATACTCAATTGCTTTTTCTTACTTTCTTTCGCCCAATTGTCCTTTGATCATTTGTCGGTAACGAATGGATTATCTCAAAGTACAGTATTGTCGATTTGTAAAGACAGCAGGGGATACCTATGGTTTGGTACCCGGGATTGTCTGAACCGTTACGATGGCAGAGGGGTTAAAATTTACCGCAGCAATCCTGATGATCCTGCCAGTATTAGCTCGGAGGATTATATCTATGCCTTATTATCAGATAAAAAGCAAAACCTGTGGATCGGTACTCAAAACGGATTAAACAGGTACATTCCAGAAAAAGATGCCTTTGAGCGCATTCCTTTTGATCCTAAAAATCCGAATAGCATTAGTGATAAAATTATACTTTCCATGCTTGCGGATCGTAAAGGCCGGGTATGGTTTGGTACAAATACCGGTTTGAGTATGCTGGAAGATCCTGCCTCCAGGAAGTTTAAGAAGTTTTACCAGAAAGATGGGCTGGCAGGAAATTCTGTCTATACTGTTTTTGAGGACAGAAAGGGGGATATTTGGATAGGGACTACAGAAGGGCTTAGCAGAATGAGCTGGGAAAAGGGCAGGTATGTGTTTACAAATTTCCGTCATCACCCAGCCTCGCCCCAAAGCATCAGTGGGAATTTTATCAGAACCATTGCTCAGGATCAGCTGGGTAGAATCTGGATAGGAACTGATGCGGATGGCTTGAACTTGTTTGTTCCGGAAACACAGTCTTTTATCCGTTTTAAATACCAGGCAGGCAATCCTTATGGGATCAGCAATAACATCATCCGTAAAATCAGCGTCAACAAAAATGGAGATTTATGGGTAGCAACGATGAACGGGCTCAATATTATAGACCCGCATACGCTACGCTTTACCAATTATAAACATGATGCCGATCAGCGCAAAAGTTTAAGCGACAACTCCATTAAAGAGATTTATGAGGACAATCAGGGTTCTGTATGGATAGGTACCATGTTTGGCGGTGTCAATGTAACGCATAGCAATACCATTCCTTTTGACGTTTATAAATACAATAAGTATCGTAACAGTATCAGCAGTGATATCATTAGTGTGATTGCAGGAGATGAAAAACAGCACCTCTGGATTGGAACGGAGGGCCAGGGACTGAATTATTTCAATACTCAGACCGGTGTATTTAAGAAGTACCAGAATGATCCGGCAGACCCGGGAAGTTTAAGCAACAATACCATAAAGGCGATATTTAAAGATAGTAAGAATCGCATTTGGATAGGGCTTTTTCAAGGTGGATTGGAGCTTTTTAATCCGGCTACAGGTAAGTTTAAACATTATCGCCATGATCCCGCTAATCCTAATTCATTGAGTTATGGTTATGTGAGCAGCATTACGGAAAATCCGGATGGACATTTATTGGTGGGTACCTCCTCAAAAGGATTGAATGTGTTTGATCCCGAGCAGGAAAGATTTACACTGATCAATGAGCTGCCAAGTTCGGGACTTCGACTGAGTAGTGGTTACATTCGTTTTGCCTATACCGACTCTAAGAAAAACCTTTGGGTAGGTACGCCAAGAGGTCTTAACCTGTTAAATTATAAGCATTCAGCTTTTAAGTATTTTTTCAAAAGCAAGGACAAAGACAGCTTAAAATCCAACCAGATCAATTGTGTAAAAGAAGACCAGCAGCATAACATCTGGGTAGGTTCCTTAAGGGGTGGATTGAGCCTTTATCATCCTAAAACCAATACTTTTACCACCTATACCAAGGAGGATGGTTTGGCTAGCGACAATATCATTGATATTTTGGAAGACAATGAGGGGAATTTATGGCTGAGTACCGACCGTGGCCTGACCAAATTTGATAAAGCAAGGAAGTCTTTTAAAAATTATAACATTAGCGATGGACTGCCAGCCAATGAATTCAATGTGAATTCTGCTTATAAGGATGAACATGGAAAACTGTATTTCGGAAGCTATAATGGCCTGGTGGCATTTACTCCCAGAGATATCAAAGAAAATACGACCGTCCCAAAAATCGTGTTTTCCGGCTTAAAGTTATTCAATAAACCCGTTGCTATTGACGGTCCCGATCAATTACTGAAAGCGGACATCAGCTTTACCAGGGAGATTACCTTTTCTGCAGGACAAAATATTTTTACCATAGATTTCCTGGCGCTGAATTATATCCAGCCTCAGCGGAATCAATATGCCTATAAACTGGAAGGATTTGAAAAGGACTGGAACTACGTGAATATACCTTCTGCAACTTACACCAACTTGCCGGCAGGAAAATACAGGTTTTTAGTCAAAGGGAGCAATAATGACGGCCTTTGGAATGAAGTTCCGGCAAGTATGGAAATTCGTATTTTACCGCCATTATGGCAAACCTGGTGGGCTTACCTGGGTTATGCGATTGCAGCAGCAGCCTTGCTTTATTTTGTGCTGCGCTTTACCCGCAGACAGCAAAGGTTAGAATCCGAGTTGTATTATGAGCAGCTGAATAATGAAAGGCAGGAAGAGCTGTACCAGATGAAGCTGGATTTCTTTACCCGTATCTCTCATGAAATCCGTACGCCGCTAACCCTCATTTTTGCGCCGCTTCAAAAACTGCTCAAGCTGACCACAGAAAATCATACCGTTCATCAGCCATTGCTGGGTGTAAAGAAAAATACAGACAGACTGCTTCGGCTGATCAGCGAATTGCTGGACTTTAGAAAGATCGAAACTGGAAATACCAGACTTCAGGTTTCTTCCCATGAACTGGTTGCTTTTTGCCGCAGCATTTATGAAACCTACTCCCATCTGGCTGAGCTTAAAAACATCGACTATAGTTTCAGCAGCAATGTGTCCGAAGTTCAACTTTATTTTGACGCTGGTCAGCTAGAAAAGGTGTTTTATAATATTCTTTCCAATGCCTTTAAATATACTCCTGATGGGGGTGAAATTAGTTTTTCCATCAATCTGGATAAGGATCAGGTAAAGGTGGTTATCGCGGATACGGGAGTTGGGATACCTGCTGAATTGCAGGATAAAATCTTCGGTAATTTTTACCAGGTAAAATCTAAAAATATTGCTGCGGAAGGCTGGGGAATCGGTCTGGCCCTGGTTAAAAATATTGTTGAACTGCATAAAGGCGAAATTTCAGTTTCCAGTACAGCTGCGGTGGAAGGGAAAGATGGAGGAACCGTGCTGACGGTAGGCTTATGGTTAGGGAAATCACATTTCAAGGAAGAAGAAATCAGCGATCTGGAGCCCTTGGCAAAAACGATGTCTGAACCGCAGGAATCAGTAGGAGTGCTAACTGAATCAGCAGCAGCGGGCACTGGATCAGAAGAAGAGCCAACCGGATCAGCGGATCAATTGGCTGCGGAAACAGCGCTTCAAGCTGAGGAAAAGAAGTACAGCATTCTGGTAGTCGAAGACAATGATGAATTGAGGGGATTTATTGTGCAGTCGCTGCAGTCCCTTTATCATATTTTAGAAGCAGTGAATGGAGTGGAAGGATGGGAGATGGCCACTACGCATCTTCCCGATCTGATCATTAGTGATGTGACCATGCCGGAAATGAATGGCCTCGAACTTTGTCAGCGGTTAAAAAAAGAAGAGCGGACGAATCACATTCCGGTGATCATGCTCACAGCTATGGCCTCGGAGCTGCATCTGGTAAATGGTCTTGAGGCAGGAGCAAATGTTTACATGACCAAACCTTTTAGTATACAGGTTCTGGAATTGAGTATCCGAAATATTTTACAGGGACGGGAGGAGTTAAAGCAGAAATACCTGCGTCAGTTAATGCTGACCCCAAAACTACCGGAAACGGAATCTCCTGAAGGAAAGTTTCTAAATAAGCTGATGCAGCTGATGGAAGAAAATATGGAAGATCCTGAATTCAATGTGGGCGGTTTGGTTGAACATATTGGAATGAGCCAGACGGTACTTTATAAAAAGATCAAGGCCATCACGGGTTTATCGATCACTGATTTCATCAAATCCCAGCGGCTAAAAAGAGCCGCCCAATTATTGTCGGAGGGCAAACTGAATGTTTCTGAAGTGGCTTATGCGGTTGGTTTTAATGACCGGAAGTATTTCAGTAAGGAGTTTCGTAAGCAATTTGGACTGGCTCCATCAGACTATGTTCAAAAAACAGATTAGTGCCCCCTTTTGAACTGATTTGTCGCCCTTATTTCCTGGATTAAAAACGAATATTTGAATCCTGTAGGATCAATATTTAAATCCTATTGGAACCAAATATCCCTAAAAGACCAGGTATGAACCGTTTGTTTCTCGTTTTATTATTTATTTGCTCCCAGACCATGGGCAGTTCTGCGCAAACGCAAATTGACGTTTGTGAATGCAGCGTTCCAAAAAATTGGACTGCTGTGAATGGCAGGTTATCGATGAGCAGCAATCATTTTAAATTAGGGAAGCAATCTATAAAATGGGACTGGAATCGGGCTGGAAAAAGCATGCTGACGATTTCTGATGAAGGTCTTAAGGCGGTGGCAGGAAATCCGAGAAGTACTTTCGCGGTCTGGATTTATAATGAAAAACCACTGAATGACCAGCTGGTATTCAAATTCGGAACAAGTGGTAATACGATGAGCAGTTTTAACTTTAAGCTTAATTTCAAAGGCTGGAGAACTGCCTGGGTCATGTATCACAGAGATATGGCTGGGAAACCAGCTGCAGAAATGAATCAGCTGAGCATATCGGCTCCTGCCAGCTTGAATAAGGGCAGCCTTTTTATTGATCAGCTCATCATTGCTGCGAGCATAAATCCACGTTCCCCGATGCGGGATGAGCAAGTACCATTTGTTAATCCAGACGGAGATAAAGCGGCCAATGCCCATTGGACCTCCTTATATACCTTTAATAGCATGCCGCAATATTTGCCATTACCAGGGAAGCTGGGTGCGAGTGTTCAGGTAGAGCTTGACCAGATCCGCAAAAGGTATCAGGAGCAGCTGCTGCTGCCTGCAGGGAAAACTTCGGCAAAAAATACTTTAACTGAATTGGAGAAAGCGTATGCCTATTGGAACATCAGCCGCGCTGGAGGAAGCATTAGTGGCCGCCCGGTATTTTCCACCAATGATGTGGAGCTGGTTTCTTTTTCTCCGGATGAAAAACTTAAGGAGATCAACCGTTTATCTGGCATCAAGCGCTATACCCAATTGATGCTTCAGATTGCTCAGGCTTATCATGCTCCTGGTTTTGTGAATGATCAACAAAGACTGGGACAAATATTTATAGATCTTCTGGATCACCTGGAAGATCAGGGATGGGCCTATGGCAGCGGGATGGGGGCATTGCACCATCTTGGCTATAACCTTGCAAGTTATTATCCAGCTTGTTTACTGATGAAAGACCTGATTAAGCAGCAAAGTAAGCTGGACCGGACTTTTAAAAGTATGGCTTGGTTTAGTGGTTTAGGACGTAGCTTACAGCAACCTGATCAGTTGCCGGCCTCAAATATTGACGTATTTAATACTTTACTGGGCGGGATGTTAGCTTCGATTTTAATCCTGGATGATCGTCCAGAAAAATTGCAGTATCTCCAGAGTTATTCTAAATGGCTTTCCAAAAATATAACACCAGATCACACGATTGAAGGCGCTTTTAAACCTGATGGTGCCGTTTTTCACCATGGCAATATTTACCCGGCTTATGGTATTGGCGGTTATGCCGGAATCGCACCGATCCTTTATGTCCTGAGTGGTACCTCTTTTCGGGTAGAACCCGCTGCCCATGAAAGTTTAAGGCATAGTTTGCTGATGATGCATTATTATACCCATCCGTACCAATGGCCGTTGAGCGTTTCCGGACGCCATCCAACAGGCAGCGGACGCATTGCAGATGTGGCTTATGCCTATATGGCGATGTCAGGTTCGTCTGATGGACAGTTGAAAACAGATACCTTAATGGCATCGATTTACCTGATGCTGAACAAGGGGAAACAGAACAAATGGACGACTGCTTTTAAGAATAGTCAGATTCAGCCGATAGGGTATACCAGCGGTCATTGGAACCTTAATTACGGTTTGTTTGATCTTCATCGCCGCGAGGATTGGCTGCTCAGCTTGCGCGGACATAACAGATATTTTGTAAGTCATGAGTCGTATCCCGGGGCCAATGTATATGGGAGATACCTGGGCTATGGCCATCTGGAGGTCTTATTTCCGGAGACTAAAACAGATGAGGGCAGTAATTTTAGAGATGAGGGCTGGGACTGGAACAACATTCCGGGAGCCACAACCCTTCATCTTCCTCTAGCGCAGCTGAAGGCCAACATCATCAATGCAGATGACGATAGCGGCATAGAAGAAATGCTGATTTCTGACGAGCCTTTCGCTGGTGGTACCAACTTTGAGAAAAATGGATTGTTCGCCATGAAAGTTCATGGCCATGATAAATATGATATGGGCAGCTTCAGGGCTTCGAAATCCTGGTTTATGTTTGATGACCTGGTGATTAGTTTAGGTTCCGGAATTAAAAATACACGGGCTGATTCTCCCACAGAAACTACCTTGTTCCAGAATTACCTGAATGATCCTGCAGCGGTGATCCAGCTGGATGGAAAGGAGATCAGCGCATTTCCTTACACTAGTAAGGGGAATGCCGGGAAAGTTTTAACCCTGATGGACAACCGCAGCATTGGGTATTATATTCCTGATGGAGGAAATGCGGTGTTCAGTAAGTCTTTACAGGTTTCCAGGGATCAGAAAGATAGTCGGGCAACGAGCGGTAATTTTGCAAAGCTGGTTTTGCAGCATGGAAATGCGCCTGCAAATGCAGGATATCAGTATGCCATGCTGATCAAAACAAATCAGCCCGCACTAGACAGTCTGGCTTTAGCGATGAAAAGCGGAAACCCAGTTTACAAGGTCCTGCAGCAGGATACTGCGGCACATATTGTTTGGTATGCGCCAGAGCAGCTTGTTGGATTGGCTATTTTTGGAAGTCAGCAAAAATTATCGGATTGTCTGCTGATGAGCAACAGCAGACCATGTTTGCTAATGTATCAGCAAAAGGGGGAGCAATTGTCAATGTCGGTGACCGATCCAGATCTTGCCTTTTATGAGGGGCCGGATGATAGTCCGGTGATGGCGGATGGTAAAAGGAAGGAAGTGAGCATTTATTCCCGTAAATGGTACCGTTCTCCATCAAAACCATCCCTGGTTAAACTGCTAATTAAAGGAAAATGGGCGGCGAAATCGGCTCAGGATCATGTGGAAGCGATAGTACAGGCGGATGGAAATACACTGATTTCTGTACCTTGTGCGGATGGGATTGCCACCAAAATTGAATGGATTAAAAAGAATTAAAATAGCCTGAAAAATGAAGAATTTAATCATCTATGCTGTGCTGACTTTTGGTATTACCAGCAGTGTGGCCGCACAAAATAAGGCTTCAAAAAAGCCAAATGTAATTGTTATTGTGAGTGATGACGCGGGGTATATCGACTTTGGCTGTTATGGGGGGAAGCAAATTCCAACGCCAAACATTGATGGCATCGCGGCTAAGGGAATCCTGTTTACGGATGCTTATGTATCTGCATCGGTATGTGCACCCTCCAGGGCAGGTATTTTAACCGGTCGCTACCAGCAGCGTTTTGGTTTTGAGCACAATACATCTAACCTGGTTGCTCCGGGATTCCAGTTAACTGACGTAGGTATGGACCCTGCGGAGCGGATAATAGGTGATGAAATGAAGGGCAATGGCTATAAAACCATTGCTATCGGCAAATGGCACCAGGGAGAGGAAGCCAAGCATTTCCCTTTACAAAGGGGATTTGATGAGTTTTACGGTTTTATTGGCGGTCACAGGGATTTTTTTGCCTATAAAACTACGCCAGCCAAAGAGCAGGCATTGTATGAAAATTTGGAAGTGGTTCCGGAAAGTAAGGTCAGCTATCTGACTGATATGTTTACCGATAAGGCGATCAGTTTTATCGGCGAAAATAAAGAAAAGCCCTTCTTTATGTACCTTTCTTATAACGCGGTGCATACGCCAATGAATGCCAAAAAAGACCTGATGGAACGTTATGCTTCGATTGCTGATCCCGGAAGAAGGGCTTATGCAGCCATGATGACCTCCCTTGATGACAATGTAGGTCGGCTTTTGGAGGCGATTAAACAAAATAAGCTGGATGAGCATACCTTGATTATTTTTGTGAACGACAATGGTGGTGCTACAGTGAATTCATCTGATAATGGACCTTTACGGGGGATGAAAGGGTCGAAATGGGAAGGTGGAATCCGCGTTGCAATGCTGATGAAATGGCCGGGACAGC
Source organism: Pedobacter sp. PACM 27299 (assembly GCF_001412655.1). NCBI lineage: Bacteria > Pseudomonadati > Bacteroidota > Sphingobacteriia > Sphingobacteriales > Sphingobacteriaceae > Pedobacter > Pedobacter sp. PACM 27299. Next base: position 1,987,480 of record NZ_CP012996.1, read on the forward strand.
TTGCTGAGCACAAAAGATATACACTTCCTGTTAGTGCATTGGATATTTTGCCAACCGCCATTGCTGCGGGAAATGGCAAGCAAAAAGGAATTAAAAAGCTGGATGGTGTAAACCTATTGCCCTACCTACAGCGTCCGCAGCAAAAAGTTCCTCACCAGGCTCTGTACTGGAGGAGAGGAGTGGCTGCAGCTATGCGGGAAAATCAGTGGAAACTGATTCGCGTAAAAGACAATGTCTTGTTGTTCGATCTGACAAAAGACCTTTCCGAAACGAGTAATATAGCGCAGCAGCATCCGGCTGTTGTAAAAGCGATGCTGGCGAAACTTGTGCTCTGGGAAAAGGGTTTAGACCAGCCCCATTGGACCAGTCCTTATGGCGATCAGAACCAAATTATGAAACATCGCATGGAAACTACCGGCCGTGAGATGGAAAGAATGTATCCTTAACCAAATAAAAAACCAACCAAATTTAAGCTCAATGAAGAAAATCTTGTTAACAGGGGTATTGGCGGTAATGATGCTTAGCCCGCGACTGGCAGCAGCACAGCAGAATGAGGCCGCCGGATTAATTATGCAGCGGATTGTGCTGGACCTCAGAAAGCCGGTGCTTGCCGTAGATAAATCAGCAGAAAAGAATCTGGCTACGATACAAGCGAATGGCAGTTGGAAGGGCATAGATTATGCGGCCAACACCATTACGAATTGGCAGCCTGGAGAGCATCTGTTGAAGGTAGAAAACCTTGCTCAGGCTTATGTGACAAAAGACAGCCGCTTTTTTAGCAATGAAGAGGTGCTGCAGGACATCAGTAAAGCATTAAAATATTGGTACGACCAGGATCCTAAAAGCAGCAACTGGTGGCACAATGAAATTGCGACACCACAGGCATTAGGGGAAATCCTGATCTTGCTGCGCAATGGAGAAAGTAGGATTCCTGCGGATTTGGAGGCTATGCTGATCGAAAGAATGAAGCGTGGAGATCCTGAAAAGCAGACTGGTGCCAATAAAACAGATATCGCGCTGCATTATTTTTACAGGGCATTGCTGACTGCTGATCAGGCTTTACTGGCTACTTCAACTGCTGAGCTGTTTGACCCGATCAAACTGGTACATTATAAAGAGGGTCTGCAATATGATTTCTCTTACTTGCAGCATGGTCCGCAGCTGCAAATCTCCAGTTATGGGCTCGTGTTTATCACCGGAGTATTAAAAATGATCAATTACGTGCAGGGAACACCTTATGCCATTAGTAAGGAAAAGTTGGACCTGTTTTCTAAATACTACCGTGAAACTTATTTGAAAGCCATAAGAGGAAGTTATATGGATTTTAACGTAGAGGGGCGCGGAGTAAGCAGACCGAATATTTTAAGAAAAAACACAGAGAAAAGCAGGTTGTTGATTGCGGCTTTGATAGACCCATCGCATGGAGAGGAATGGAAAGCAGCAATGGCGCGTACGGACAGCAGTGCAGCACCGGATTATAAGATAACGCCTTTGCATAAACAGTTCTGGAACGGGGATTATGTGATCCACAGCAGACCTGGGTATTCTTTTAATGTCAGGATGGTGAGTAACCGTACTAAACGCAGTGAGTCTGGAAATAAAGAAAATTTGTACGGCAGATATTTGTCGGACGGCGCAACCAATATCCAGGTTCGCGGACCGGAGTACTATAATATTATGCCGATTTGGGAATGGGACAAAATTCCTGGAACGACGACCAGAGATTACCAGGAAGATCGCCTGACCTCTAAATTCTGGGGTGAAGATGGCAGCAATGCTTTTGCTGGCGGGGTATCTGATGGAGTTTATGGTGTATCGGCCTATGCCTTGAACTATGATAGTTTATCCGCAAAAAAGGCCTGGTTTTTCTTTGATCAGGAGATCGTTTGTCTGGGGGCAGCTATTCACAGCAATACCGCAGAACCGATTGTGACTACACTTAACCAGAGCTGGTTGAATGGTGATGTGCTGGGGACTGCTTTTAAAGGTAAATTTGGGAAAGGAAAAACGGAAAGCTTCCGCAATGAGCAGGAAAGCTGGATCCTGCATGATGGAATTGGTTATGTTTTTCCTGAGCCTGCGGCCATCACTTTGAGCAGCAGCAGCCAGAAAGGAAACTGGTTCCGCATTAATAACTCCCATCCAAAAGCGGAGCTTTCCGGCAATGTGTTTAAATTATGGATCAATCATGGGGTAAAACCTGAAGGCGGAAAATATGCTTATGTAGTTTTTCCGGGGATTAAAAATACAGCCCCTTTGAGCGATTTCAGCAAGTCTGGGATTAAGATCTTGGTAAATACCGGGGCGCTTCAGGCGGTGAGTCATGAAAAGTTAAATATGATCCAGGCCGTGTTTTATGAGCCAGGAATTTTCAGTACTGCAGACTATAGCGTCCAGTCTGATAAACCTTGCGCGCTGTTAATTAAAATAGACCAAGGGCAGTTCATGATCTCTGCTGCAGATCCACTGCAAAAGGAAAGCAAAGCCCTGATCAGCATTAAAAATCTAAAAGATGGAAAGACTATGGAATATCCAATTAGCTTTCCTCAGCAAGCATTTGCCGGTTCTACGGTAACGCTGAAATAGTTTTAACCGATTATTACCCTCAATTAAATTAAATAGCACCCCCTTATTCAGGGCATTGATGCTCAAATTTGATTGAGGTAATCTTCGGGTTACCACAGCATAAACCAAATTTAAACCAATTGAAGTATGAGAAAAATTTACATGATTTTTATGTGCCTTTTTTTTGCCATGACTGCCAATGCGCAACAGACGCGGCGGCTGGAGGGTAAGGTCACAGAACAAGGCAGCGGGGATCCCCTGATCGGCGTAAGTGTGCTGCTAAAGGGAACAAAGGTTGGGGCCAGCACCAATCAGGATGGAAAGTTTTCTATGCAGGTGCCAAAAGAAGGGGCGGCCACGTTGGTATTCAGCTATATTGGTTATATCAAGAAAGAAATTGTTGTTGGCGACAGGAGCACGGTTAATGTCATCCTCGCTGAGGACAGCAAGAACTTAAACGATGTGGTGGTGATCGGATATGGGACTTCTAAAAAAGCAGACCTGGTCAGTTCAGTGGCACAGGTGGATATGAAAGACCTGGTTAAAGCCCCAGTTCGTTCGATCGATGAGGCCCTTGCAGGCCGTGTTGCCGGTGTACAGGTGAACTCTTCAGATGGACAGCCGGGTTCTTCGGTAAATATCGTGATCAGAGGGGCCAACTCTATCACTCAAAATAACAGCCCTTTATATGTAGTAGATGGTTTTCCGATCGAAGGTTTTAACCTGAACGTATTCGATCCTCAGGAAGTAGAATCTATTGATGTGCTTAAAGATGCTTCTGCAACCTCTATTTATGGGGCAAGGGGGGCGAATGGGGTGATCATGATTACGACTAAAAAAGGAAAAGTAGGAGATCCGGTGATTTCTTTTAACCCTACACTGAGTTTAGATAAAAATATCAAAACGATGAAGTTGATGAACAACTACGAGTTTGCGAAAATGCAATTGGAGTTTGTTCCTAACTCTCCAGGCTCGGCAGCAGATCCAACTCCGATTTATGTCTTACTGACCAGACCGAACAGAACGCTGGAAGATTATAGAAATGTTCCATTTACAGATTGGCAGGAGCCGTTTTTTCAGACAGGTGTAAGACAGGATTATTCTTTGGCTTTAAGGGGTGGTGCCGGCAAAACTGTTTACTCCGTTTCCGGAAATATCAATGATCAGAAAGGAACCATCATCAATACCGCTTACAAAAGGTACCAGGGGCGGGTGACTTTAGATCAGACCATCAATAATAAGTTGAAAGTAGGAATTAATGCCAATTACGCTTATTTACTGCGTTCTGGAAATTCTGCATCGCAGGGAACTGGCGGAAGTGGTACTACTAATATTCTGTACAGTGTTTGGGGATATAATCCGACCAGTGAGCTGACCTTTGATGATGCATTGGATGAGACTACTGCCAGTGGTATTGATTATAAATTCAATCCGATTCTGAACCAGAAAAACCTGGTTAGGAATAATACAACACATAATCTGAATGCCAGCGGTTACCTGGATTATGCCATCCTTCCTGCTTTAAAATTAAGGATCACTGGGGGGATCAATAATTCCAGAGTGATCAGTGAGGTGTTTAACAATTCGAATACCTATCCTGGTAGTCCAAAGACTTCTCCAGGGAAAATCAATGGGGTGAACGGTTCTATCGTTGAAGCCAACAACAACAACTGGTCAAATGAGAATACGCTGACCTATACGAAAACATTTAATAAAAAACACAACCTGAATATGCTGGCTGGTTTTTCTACCCAGGGGAATACTTCCAATGCTTATGGCTTTGGGGCGATTCTTTTGCCTAATGAAAAGTTGGGAATCAGCGGCTTAAATGAAGGGACTATTAGTCCGGTAACTACAGCTACCAGTTCGTTATGGACATTGGCTTCGTTTTTTGGAAGAGCGAAATACAATTACCAGTCTAAATATTATCTGGAAGCTTCCTACCGTGCAGATGGTTCTTCGAAGTTTTCTACGGATAACAAATGGAGCTTTTTCCCTTCTATCGGGGCTTCCTGGCGCTTTATTAAGGAGGATTTCCTGAAAGACAGTAAAATCCTTTCTGATGGTAAATTGAGGGCCAGCTACGGTAAAACAGGAAATAACAGGGTAAGTGACTTTGCTTATTTATCGTCGATAGACATCCTTCCGGGCAATTCCTATCCATGGAACAATAGCTATGTGACAAGTGTGATTCCTACCACCATCGGAAATCCGAAGGTGAAATGGGAAACTACGGATCAGTATGATGCAGGTATAGACCTGGCCTTTTTGAACAACAGGATCTCGCTGACCGCTGATGTGTATAAGAAGAATACAAAAGACTTATTATTGAGGGCAACATTGCCAACTTCATCTGGTTATACTTCGGCATTTAAGAATGTGGGCGCGGTGTCTAACAGAGGTTTGGAGCTGACGATCAGCACTGTCAATATCAATAAGAAAGATTTCCAGTGGAACAGCAGTTTCAACATTTCTTTCAATAGAAATAAAGTTTTAGCCCTGGCTGAAGATCAGGAAACCTTGTTGTCTACGACCAGCTGGGACAATGCTTATTCCAATATTCCATCTTATATCGCGAAAATCGGTGAACCATTGGGCTTGATGTACGGCTTTATCTGGGAGGGAAATTATCAGTACAACGACTTCAACAAAACCTCTACTGGCGAGTACCTGTTAAAGGATAATGTGCCTGGCAATGGTTCCAGCAGACAGAATATCCAGCCTGGAGACATTAAGTACAAAGACCTCAATGGTGACGGTACCATCAATTCTGCGGATAATACGGTGATTGGGAATAGCCTACCGCTACATACCGGTGGTTTTTCTAACAACTTCAGGTATAAGAACTTTGATTTGAACGTATTTTTTCAATGGTCTTATGGCAATGATATTCAGAATACCAACCGTTTGGTGTTTGAAGGAAATGGATTGGGGAAAAGATTTTTGGAGCAATTCGACAGCTATTCCAACCGCTGGTCGCCAGAAAATCAAGGGGCATCAAATTACCGTACCGGAGGTTTTTCTGTGGCAGGTTATTCGTCCAGAACGGTAGAAGATGGATCTTTCCTACGATTGAAGACCGTTTCATTTGGCTATAACGTCCCTAAAACCTTGTTGAAAAAATTGAAGGTGAAATCAATTAGAATGTTCCTTTCCGCGCAGAATCTATATACCTGGACAAAGTATACTGGTCTTGATCCGGAGGTGAGCACCTACAATTCGGTGTTAACCGGAGGCTTCGATTATAGTGGTTATCCTAGGGCAAGAACTATTGCTTTTGGTGCAAACGTTAATTTCTAACCTACAAATCCTATTCAAATGAAAAAGTTAATATTTTCAATTCTTCTGTTGAGTGTAGGGTTAACTTCCTGCAAAAAGTTCCTGGGGACCGTACCTACAGATAATTTACTGCCTAAAGAATATTATGATACGGAAGCAAAGCTGCTGAATGCTTTGGCAGGGGTATATTACCCACTATCTACCGAGCAGTTATATGCGAATTTTTTAAATACAGATTTCAACGTTTCTGATGAGGCATTTTACCAGAGGTCTACACAGGCTGATGGGGTAGCCGTCTATAATTTTGACTATTCCAATGTGAATGTTGCTGGCTTATGGCAGCAGTGTTATATGGGGATTGAGCGTGCAAATTTGCTGATCAGTAATATTAATGTCGCCAGTATGGAGGAGTCGAAACGCAAACCTATTTTGGGCGAAGCACTGTTCCTGCGCGGCTATTATTATTTTCTGCTTGTGAGCAATTATGGTGATGTACCGCTTAAAATTGAACCTACTAAATCGCCATCAGGCGAAGATGTTCAGTTGCAACGGACACCGGTAAGCGCAGTATATGCACAGATTCTAGCGGATATGGAGCAGGCAGAAAGCCTGACGAGCAACATTACTGATTTCGGATTTAGCGGTAGAGTGGCCAAAACTACGGTTCAGGGAATATTGGCCAGGGTTTGTTTAACAATGGCTGGAGCACCTTTAAAAGAGGAGTCAAAATATGCAGCTGCAAAGGCCTGGGCTTTAAAAGTAAAAGAATCCGGATTACACAGTTTAAATCCGAGTTATAAGCAGCTGTTTGTAAACATGCACCAAGATTTGTATGATATCAAAGAAAGCATGTGGGAAGTAGAGTTTAAAGGAAATGGAGCAGATGGCCTGGGCTCTGGAGGCAGGGTAGGCAGCTTAGCAGGAATCCAGCAGCAGGCGACCAATGGTATTGAACTGAAAATTGGGTATTGTTATGGATTTTTGCACACGACTACAAAACTGTTTAATCTATTTCAGCCAGGTGATTTAAGAAGGGACTGGAATATTGCGCCTTTCAATTACATCAGCACTTATACCGACCGTTATTATTATAACTATTATACTCCTGCTCAGATCTTCAACCGTGATGCCGCGAAATTTAGAAGAGAGGCTTATTTGAATGACAATAAAAACAAAAATGTAACTCCTATCAATTATCCTCTTTTAAGGTATGCAGATGTTTTATTGATGCTGGCAGAGGCCGAGAATCATTTGAATGGGGCAACCAGTCTGGCTTATGATGCCATCAATCAGGTGAGGAGAAGGGCTTATGGCATTAATGTGGCAACGGCCAATATGAGCGTTTCCGTGTTAAATAACATCAATTTAGCAACCCCAGGAAATACAGGATATAACATTACTTTGAACAATATCCCGGTGACCATTACTGGCGGCGGCGGTACAGGTGCTACTGCACAGGCCTCCGTTTCTACTGCTAATGGAAAAGTAACGGCCATCTCGGTATTAAATCCAGGTTCGGGCTATACTTCGGTACCAACGGTTACGATTGGAACTTCATGGATCGCAGGCAATGTTTATAGTGTGGGTACACAGGTATTCAATGGAAATAATTTATATACGGTAACTGTCGCTGGTACGGCGACGGCAACAGGGCCTACTCAAACTTCTGGTGCTTCTTCTGCTGCGGTAACTGGAGCTGTGTTTACTTATGCCGGGATCAGAGCGACGGCAACTGCAACTATTGCGACTTCGGTGGTTGACCTGACTGCAGGATTGAGCAAAGATAAATTCCAGGAGGCCATTGAAGACGAACGTGCGATGGAACTTTGCTTTGAGGCTTTGAGAAAACCAGATTTGATTCGCTGGGGTAAATGGCAGAGCACGATGAATGCAGTTGGTGCAGATATCCGGGCAACTGGTGGCACGACCTTTTCTTACGGTGGTTTGGCTGGTTCTAATGTACAGCCGAAACATGTGCTGTTCCCAATTCCGGCAGCAGAGATTACAGTAAATAAAGCGGCAGTTCAGAACCCAGGTTGGTAATCCTTTAAACATAGAAATTATGAAACTTTTAAATATAAGCTTAATGGCCGGCGTATTATTTTTATCGGCCTGCAGCAAATCAATCGACGAAAAGCCTGTTTCATTTGAGGTCATGAGTACGAAAACAAATGGAGAAGCAAGTGCTGCATTTAATACAAAAGATACGATTGTTTATAAAATCAATGGTAATCCTGATGTGCTCACTTTTTATTCGGGTGCTATTGGTCAGCGTTACGAGTTTAAAGACCGGATCACAGCAAATGGGAAGGCGCAGCTTCAATTTACTTCGTTAAGGGCAAATGGTACGCAAGCGAATTCCATTCAGTTATTGGTATCCTCGGATTTCAAAGGAGTAGTGGCGAAGTCGCAGACGATCCTGGGCGTGATTACGAGAGATACAGCGGCCACGAATGCTAATATTGCTGCAGCGACCTGGGTGGATATTAGTAGTCGTGCGGCCTGGTCTACGGGAACGGCGCTTTCATCGGGGCTCATCGATCTTTCCGATTTTACGGAGCAGGGGAAACCCGTATTTATTGCCTTTAAATACATCGCGACTCCAGGAACGATCCAGAATAAATGGACCATCACTGCGCTTTCTCTCCAAAATGTGCTGGAAGATAAGACGGTTTATACGCAGGCAAATTTTGCTGCTTCCAACCAATCCATTACCAATTACGGTGTAAATAGTCCGGGTTTAGGTTGGTTGAGTATCAGCAATCCGAATTTAAATACGCTGAATTACAACTGGGTTTACAGTGCAGGGATTGGTACTGCGGGTTCATTGGTGATTACCGGTGCGAGCACTGCGGCAGCGGCTACCGCTCCGGCGGAGTCCTGGGCTATAATGGGGGCTGTTGATTTGAGAAAAGTGACGCCTGACGCTGGGCTTGCGGTGAAGGACATCAATACCTTATTGAAAACTTACAAGCCATTGGTCGCTTATCCAGCAGGTGCTTACAATGTGACATTTGTAGCCTCAAACAACACTGTGGATGGGATGTCGGCGGTGGTCAGACAATTGCCAATTACCATTACTAATCCCTGATTTTCTTTAAAATCAGCAGGACTTCAGTCAGAAAAATAAAATATATTAGCAAATATAACCTACAAATACACACGAATGAAATTAACTAATCTTAGGAAGAAAGGGCGTAACCTGCTGCTGGCATCAGCGTTGGCGGTGTCGGTAACCACTTCTTCATTCTTATTGTTCTCGCCAAAATCGGCAATGATTAAAAAGGATTTTGCTGTTGCAGAGCAGCAGTACGGGCAAATGCTGAAAACGGCTAAAGACTTAAGTCAGTTTCCACGAACTACCAACAAAGACGGCTCGGTAAAGAGTACTGATGTCTGGGACTGGACGGGTGGATTTTTTCCAGGCGGACTGTGGTATATCTATGAATATACTCAGAAGCCAGAGTGGAAAGCTGCGGCGACAAAATGGACGGAAGCCTTGGAAAAAGGGCAGTTTTTAACGCAGCACCATGATGTTGGCTTTGTGATGTACTGCTCGTATGGCAATGCATTAAGGTTTGAAAAAGATCCGGAAAAAATAGAGAAATACCATAAGATCTTAATCCAGTCGGCAGAGTCTGCATTGACGAGGTTTGATCCTAAAGTAGGCCTGATTAAATCATGGAATGCGAAGAAATCATGGGATAATAAGACGACCTGGCTATATCCGGTGATCATTGATAACATGATGAATTTAGAAATGCTGTGTTACGTTTCAAAGTTAACAGGAAATCCAAAATACAAAGATGTGGCTATTAGTCATGCTTTGAATACGATGAAGAATCATTTCAGACCGGATTTCAGTACTTACCATGTAGTAGATTACGATGCGAATGGAAATGTGGTTCATCAGCAAACCAATCAAGGGTATGCAGACAATTCGACCTGGTCTCGTGGACAAGGCTGGGCCATCTATGGTTTCACGATGATGTACAGAGAGACAAAGGATCAGCGCTTTTTGGAAGCAGCTGAAAAAGCAGCAGATTTTTACATCAACCATCCAAATCTGCCAAAAGATAAGATTCCTTATTGGGACTTTAATGTGAATCAGGCAGGATATCAGCCGGATTGGGCTTATGATGCGAAGAAACTAAATTATATTCCACGTGATGCTTCGGCAGGATCGCTGACGGCATCGGCTTTATTGGAATTGAGTACATTTTCAGCAAATGGTCCGCAGTATTTTAAACAGGCAGAACAGATGTTAACCTCTTTGTCTGGTCCGGATTATTTAGCTAAACCAGGTACTAATTCTGGTTTTATCCTGAAACATTCTGTGGGTAGTTTGCCTCATAATTCTGAGGTTGATGTACCCTTGGTTTACGCAGATTATTACTTTTTAGAGGCTTTACTGAGGTATCAGAAGTTGGTGAAGTAACATTTGAAAGAAATGTAAAACCCCTTAAATCAATAGATTTAAGGGGTTTTTTGTAAGCAGTTATGAAGAATGTAAATTCCCCATTAACGGATCCGTAAAACTCTCTTTCGAATGTTCTACATGCCCTGCAAACTGCTGACTATAGGTTTGATTTTTATCAGTGGTTACGGTAAAGTCATACCAGTTGTGGCTTGCTTTTAATTCAATCGGAATAAAGATTTCCTGCTGACTTTTATTGAGCACTGCATTGATCACCGGTTTTTTATAGCTGTTGTCTTTTATGACTATTTTAATCGGGTTGCCTTTGGCCAGGCGTCTGATGTGTAACATTACATTTCCATTAGGTTTACTACCCTCTTTTTCAGCTTGATACTTTAATGAGATCCCGATTTCAGGATCATTGGCATTACCGATATATCTGCGGTAAAAACCATTCGCACTATAGAATTTCAAGTCGTAGGATTGCTTGCTGAAATCGGCTAATGGCCAATGGTAATCAATGGTGTCACCTGCATCAACTGTGAAATCCCAGTTCTTATCTCCAGAATACACGATAAAACCGGCGCCTTTTGCCTTTTCTCCAAAAAACTTAGTTCCGGCAGTAAAATCGATTTTTACCTGTTTGCCTGCGGGGTCTAAAACAGCATGTGCATATAGTTCATAAGGAATTGCATTTGCAGGTTTAATTCCTGGTTCCTGTTTCGGTAAATTTGGATTGCCTTTCGGGTTTTTCAGGATTTCATCAATCGCTGCTCTATCCAGGTTCTTGAAGTTGTTGGGTAGTTTCGCAAATTGAGCCTTGTGAATCCCCTCTAAGAAAGGCATTCTTTCCACTGTTTTAGGCAATGGGATATTCTCGCCATTGTAAGGTCTGAAAACAGAGGTTAAATCACCACAGAGGCTTCTTCTCCAGGAGCTGATGTTATCTTCATGGATCTTCTGACCGGTTTTTTGGGATAGGAAGTGTTCCAGAAACTGGATAGAGGAGGTGTGGTCAAAGGTTTGAGAATTGACATATCCACCTCTTGACCATGGAGAAATGACGACCATAGGTACGCGGAAACCGAGGCCTACTGTACTTTCTCTTTTACTGTTTTCTCCTTTGTAAATATATTCTGAACTGCTGTCTAAGGATTTTGATATTTTTCCTTTGGTTTCATCTTTAGGGTTTGGCGCTACAAATGGTGGTAAGTGGTCAAAATAGCCGTCATTTTCATCGTAGGTCAGGATAAAGATTGTTTTTTTCCAGACTTCTGGGTTTTTGGTCAGGATGTCCATGGCTTCTGATAAGTACCAGGCACCATACCAAGGCGCTCCTGGATGATCGGAGAAATTACATGGGGCCACTAACCAGGAAACGGTAGGCAGTTTTCCGGCATCCACATCCGCACGGAACTGATGCAAGACATCACCTTTCGGGATTTTTGCAGTACGTTCGGTACCATTGTCATTATAGGTATGGGTTTCCACAGTATGGAAATCCGGATCGTTCCTATTGGTGACAAAGGCTCTGTTATGTAAATCCTGCTGTTCTGTACTTAGTTTCTCCAATGGATTAAGTTCGAGGAATTCGATCTCTTTGCTGACAAAATCAAGGTTCTTCTGAAGTTTTGGGTCTGCCTTTTCTTTCAGTTTAGCTTCCAGTTGGGTTTTCGCTTTACGGAGGTAGACCAGGTGTTCAGGGTGTCTTTTTACATGGTATTGTTTAAAGAATTCCATGTCGTTGTCGGTGAAGTTGGCCAGCCAGCTTTCTTCTTCATCTTCCAGACCTACGCCTACACTAAGTTCATTCTGATAAATTTTCCAATCTACTTCATGTTTTGACAAGCGTTCCGGAAAAGTGCTCCAGGAAACGCGTTCTGAGCCGTCGATATAACCATTGGAATGGTGTGCGGTAGAAGTTGCATTTTGTTCTTCTCTGATTTTTCCGGTCCAGAAGAAACATCTATTCGGACTTGTTCCGGTTAAAATAGAGCAAAAGTTATGGTCGCAAACGGTAAAGGCATCCGCTAATGAATAGTAAAAGGGAATGTCTTCGCGGTTGTAATAGCCCATGGTTAAAGGCATATCTGCATATTCCTTATTGCCGGATCTTTTCGCTTCCAGCCAGCCATCATAACGGCCATTGTTGCGGGCATCCACCTGATTTTCCCAGGAATGGGGCAGGGCACTCATCCAGGTGGCTTTGGTGTCTTTAATATTTAAGCGGAAGGGGGCATAAGTTTCTCCTTTTTTATTGCTTTGCAGCCATACCGGATATTGATTGGGAAGGGTAATTGCCCTTGGGTTGTTAAAACCTCTGACCCCTTTAAGTGTACCGAATGCATGGTCAAATGAACGGTTTTCCTGCATTAGAAAGACCACGTGTTCTGCATCTAAATAACTGCTTCCCAAGCTGGGATTAATGGCCATTGCCTTTTGGATGGAGGCGGGTAACATCCCTGCCATTCCTAAAGCACCGGTTAGCAAGGTGGCTTTTTTAATAAAATCTCTTCTGGTTTCCATTTGGTTTGTGTGTTTTAAAAAAAAGGATTGATCAGTCGAAACTAATCAATCCTTTTAAAAATTATCATTTAGCAACGTTTATTTTACCCACCAAACTTGTTGGTCGATTTTGTCATTTCCTGCACCGAATTGATTTTCGATTGCTTTAGAAACATTGGTTCTATTGTTGTCATATTCCGATAGTGGGTAGATCCAGCGGTAAGGTACATTTACACCTGATGCACGGCGAAAATCAGGATAACCTGTCCTCAGGTAGTCATAGAAGGCGCTCCATCCGGATTGGAAAAATGTTCTCAGGTATTTTTGAGTGATGATCAGCTCTGTTTTTTGTGCGGTCGTGGTACTCAATGAAAAATCATTGATTGGCAGTGCTAAATACTCATTGGCTTTTTGTTCTGTAAAATAGTTTGCAGCTCCTTTAACATAGGTCTGGTAAAATTTAAAGGAAGCTTTAACTCCATTTTTATAATGCTGATTGGCATCACCTGCCACCCAGTTTTTAACGATGGCTTCTGCAATGATGAGTTCTTGCTCTGCAAAGCCCATGAGCACTAAGGGTTCATTTTCAGCTTCTGTTGGAAAACGATCGTGTACTTTTGATACTTTTCCTGCTGCTGCTTTGAGACTAGTTTCTGCGTAAGGAGCGGCAGGATCACCACCTTCATAAGCAGTAAAGTCGTCGATGGCCTTTCCTGCTTCTTTAGCTATTTTTGTTTGCGCACAGTAGAAGAATAAGCGGGGGTCTTTTCTGGCTTGGAGCTGTTCAATAAAGGTCGCGCTCATAAACATTCCTGAACCAAATCCGCTGGAATTAAATTCCGGGTAACGATTTCCATCCTGATCTTTAAATACCAGCTGGCCATCGCCATCAACCTCTAAGATCGGCTCGTTTTGCATGATTTGCGCAAAGGTTTCTTTTAGTTTTAAATCGCCGTCTGCTTCTTTCTTTGATAAGGTCATCAATACTTTTAGCCGGAAAGAGTTGACCAGTTTGCGCCATTTTACAGGAGCGCCCTTATAGATAATATCACCTGCAATGGTCAGGTTTGGATTCATGTCTTTCAGCATTGCATTTGCTTCTTCAAGTTCTTTAAGGATGCCCATGAATACTGTTTTTTGCGTGTCGTAAGCAGGAGCGGCATAGCCTTGTACAGCTTCACCTTTCAGGGCTTGAGTATAAGGAATGTCCCCAAAAGTCAGGGTTAAATTATAGAAATAATAAGCCCGGAAGAATTTGGCTAGTGCGATGTAGGAAGGATCATTTACACGGTTGGCCTCTTCCATCATTTTGGTCACGTTTCTAAGGCTGGAATAGGGGGCGAATTCGCCTCTTCCCCATTTGAAATATTGGCCCTGACTTTCTCCATCAGTCTGCACAAGCATTCTATTTACGTACAAAGGGGAGGTGCCGCTAAAAGCGCGAAAAGTATCCCATTCCACTTTTGTAAGCAATAATTGAGGGTGAGTCTGTAAGGGTTTATTCGGATCTATATTCATGAAATCCTGATCCTTACAAGAGGATAGCAAGAGTGTCGCTGCTAATAAACTATATATTAATTTTTTCATCGTTGTTGTTCTTTGATAGTTTGTATTTAAAGTTTAACGCCCAGTGAGAAGCCAATAAATCTGGTTGAAGGATCCTGAAGGTCATTGTCGTTACCAAAGTCTGGATCCAGGATTGGCATTTTCTTCCACATCAATGGATTATAGCTGTAAACAGATAGTTTTACTGATTTTAAGCTGCCGAATTTGGCTATTTTTGCCAGGTCATATCCAAGGGATACTCTTCTTAATTTAAAGAATGAGCGGTCAAAGACGTTGGCAAATTTCTTGTTTTCTTTTTCGCTCACCCTGGCTTCGTAAGGGTAGGTCTGACTCCAGGTCTGCCAGTTTACAGCGGTTGTATTTTGCTTATAGGTTCTGGTGTCGGACAATACGTTTCCGTTCACATCTCTTTTCAGTTCACCACCGGTAACCACTACACCATTTGGTACATAGATTGATTTTCCCGCTGCATATTCTTCATCTCTGAATTCTACAGAGCTCGGGTGTTTACCACCCCACCACATTTTTTCAATGGTTACGGAGCGCATCACCCCACCCCATGCACCATCAATGTCAATGTTGACATCAAATCCTTTGATCGTGAATTTGTTTTGAAGGCCAAGGCGCCAGCTTGGGTCATTGTGACCAAGGTTTACTTTAAAGTTATCTTTTGTTGGCATTCCTGTATTTGCATCCAGGATCACTTCTCCAGAGGCACTTTTCATCCAGGTGGTTCCATAAAAGCTGTCTGCTCTATCATTAAGGAACAGGTCGCCGAATTTCTCTTTGTTTTCGTAGATCTCCGTTAGTTTCTTAGCAGAAGCACTCCAGTTTGCAGCGATGTTCCAGCTGAAATTTTTGTTTTTGATTGCAGTAAAATTACCCATGATCTCCAATCCCTGAGTTTTGTATTTATTGCCGTTTACTTTACGTGTTTTGAAACCAGAAGCTTCGGAAGTATTTAGGTCAATGATTTGATTTTCATCAAGGACATTGTAATAGGTGAATTCCAAACCTACTCTTTTTAGTATCGAAGTGGATACACCGACCTCATAAGAAGTTGATTTTTCCGGCATAATGTTAGGGTTTACAATGCCTTCAGGATAGGAAACTGAAGGGATAGTGCCGTAAGTGACATCTTTGTTATAGGTAGAATTTACGCTGTACGGAGCAAGATCATTGGATACTTTTGCCCATGAGGTGTATACTTTCAGGTAGTCCATTGCTTTTGGCAATTTGATATAATCTGAAACCATTGTACTTAAAGATGCCGAAGGATAAAAGTATGATCTGTTTTCTTTGGTAAGGGTAGAAGACCAGTCGTTTCTACCAGTTACGTTCAGGTAAACAGCATTAAAAATGTCGAAGTTTGCAGAAGCGTAGACACTTCGGATAGACTTTTGCTCCAGGGAGTTTTTAGCTTGTACAGGTCCTTGTGTATTGTTCAAATTATATACAAAAGGGACAATTAAACCATCACTTGACGCATATTCCTGCTGTACATCCCTGTTGAAGGTAGATGCACCTGCATTTACAGTGAAGTTCAGGTCCTTTGAAATTTCCTTATTGTAGGAAGCCAGGAAATCAAGGTCAATGTTTGTTTGTGAATTGTTCCACATCTTGTAATCTCCGTTTCTTGAATCGCCATAGTTCATATAGGACTTAGGACTCTTCATATCTTCAAAAGACTTCTTTTCACGGCCGGAAGCTCTTGCTTGTAAGCTCAATCCCGGCATGACCTGCCATCTTAATTTTGCTTGTGCATTTAACACGTTTCTATTGGTAGACTGCGTTAATTCTTCCGACGCGAAGTATGGATTGTTGTACCATGCGTAGTTGTAATTTGCTTGTCTGTAGCCTTCTAATCCTGGAACATACATGTGGTCTCTCAGGTCTTTTCCGTTTACATCATCACCCATCCAGATTAAAATAGTGTACATGTGGTTTTTAGGGCCGTAACCATATCTTGGATAATTTGGTGAGGACACCTTGTTATAAGATAATGTGGCATCTAATTCAAGGTCGCTGCTCAGTTTAAAGGAGGAGTTGAAGTTTGCGCCACCAGTTGTTAATGAGGTGTTTGGCACCTGTCCGCGTTGGTATCCATAAGTTCCGGATACAAAAAACTTAGCTTTATCAGATTTGTAGGCGACAGAGAAATCATTATTAGTGACGATTCCTGGTCTAAGGAAATCTTTTAGGTTGTCGTGTCTTACCCAGTCGGTAGGCACTCTTTCATATTTTGATTTATCATCATACATGGTTCCTTTAACATTTCCCCACCATTCAATAGTTTCTCCGGTTTGTTTGTTTCTGATTGGGCTGTTCCATTGTGCAATTTTTACACCTGGCTGAAACTTTGGTCCCCAGATCATATCACCATCTGAAATACCGCCGTCTTCACCATCCCAGAACTCATATTTTCCATTAGAACCGTTTCCATATTCTGTTTGTGTTTTTGGAAAAACGGTATAGCCAGCGGAGATCATATTGTTGGTATTGATATTGATTTCCAGTCCGTCTTTTTCTGCGTTTTTCGTAGTGATGAGGATGGCTCCGTTTTTACCTCTGGAGCCGTATAATGCAGAAGCAGTGGTTCCTTTTAATACGTTGATGTTGGCAATGTTATCACCTGAAACATCGAAAAAGTCTGTTTCTACAGGGATACCGTCAATTACGATCAATGGATTTTTTCCTCTTAAAGAGAATGATGGTGCCTGAAACATACCGGTAGGGTTGTTTACTGTTAATCCAGCAACCTGGCCGGATAAAGCATTTCCAATATTCATGGTTTTTGATTCCGACAAGGCATCCATTTTAACTTCCTGGGTGGCATATCCGAGCTTTTTCTTTTGCTGTTTGATACCAATGGCTGTAACGACTACTTCATTCAGGGTTTTTGAGTCTTCCTGCAGTATGATATCTAGTTTTGTTTTCCCATTCACAGGGACATTTTGAGTCAGGTAGCCGATATAGGTAAAAGAAAGGGTTGGATTGGCAGGAGTGGAGATGCTGTAATTACCTTCAAAGTCGGTGGTTGCAACTTTTGCGGTATTGACTACTGAAATACTCACTCCGGGAATTCCGATCCCTTTGGTGTCTTTGACGACTCCTTTAACGATGTTTTGTGCAAAGGCGAGCTGATTAACCAGCAGGCATAACACGGTAAGTAATAGTAATTTTCTTTTCATATTTGTGTTTGATTTTATAGCTCAAATCTAAATTCATGCTGTAAAAAGAATATGAATGTGGCATTATGGTTATGATTTTGTCAATTTCTTGATTCATCTAAAGGATTGGTTTTTTTTTGCTCATTCAGGTTTGTTGTAAATGGGCTAAAACGGTTTTAATAGTTGTTTTGTGGGCTTTTTTTGATGGAGAAGGCTAGCTCAGGAGAGGAAGCTATTGCATAAATCAATAGCTTTTGGGAGTATGATTTGTTAATCAGATATTAGAATTGTGTTATTGATGTTGTAATCATAAAAATTACAGTCAATAAAAATATTTATGTAATTGATTAAAATCAGGTGCTATCTGTGCAGATTACAATAATTGTCATTCCATTCGGTTAAAACCTGAATCACTGGAAGTAGTGTGATTCCAATTTCAGTCAGTTTATATTCCACTCTCGGGGAGATTCTGCATAGGCTTTTCTGCAGATGATTCCATCGCGTTCCAGCTCTCGAAGTTGTATGGTCAATGTAGTTTGCGCAATATCATCCATTCTTTTTTTCAACTCCCCAAATCTGGATACAGAATCTTCGGCGATGATTTTAATCAGTAACATCTTCCATTTACCGCCCATTATTTTTAAAGCATTTGTCACGGCACAGTTATTTGTTGAATATTCGTCTTTTTCTTGTTTTGTAACTTCCTGGTTATGAATATTGGTATTGTTTTCCATACTAAGTATCGTTTTATTAACTACTTGCAGGTACTTACAAGTAGGCACATCTTTGCGGTCAGAGCAGGGCTTATTGCCTTGTTTAAATGACCTAAAATATGATCAAGCAAATCAATAACAAGCGGATATTGTCCATTCTTTCCGCTGCTGCATTCCTCTCTGTGCTGGATATTTTTATTGTAAATGTAGCACTTCCAACTATTAAAAAAGACCTTCATGCGACAGATGCAGATATACAACTGGTGATTGCCGGATATTTATTAGGCTATGCAGTGTTTTTGATCACGGGAGCCAGGGCAGGAGACTACTATGGGAGGAAGAAAGTTTATGTGATTTCTATGTGCTGCTTTACATTGGCTTCGTTGCTTTGTGGGATTGCACAGACACCACTGCAATTGAATGCTGGCCGTGCGTTACAGGGGGTAAGTGCTGCATTTATGGTTCCTCAAAGTTTAGCTTACATTCAAATGCTTTTTCCAGATCAGAGCGCCAGGGCTAGGGCCTTGGGATTTTATGGGAGTGTTGCTGGAGTTGCGTCGGTTATCGGACAATTTCTTGGTGGTTTCTTACCGGATATACATTTTTCAAATGAACTGTTTAGTCATCTGGATGGTTGGAGATTGATTTTTCTGATCAATGTTCCTCTAGGAATTGTGGCTGTTTATAATGCTTGTCAACATTTAAAAGAACATAAATTGCTGAAAACTGGCAGCTTTGATGTATCTGGAGTTGTATTGGGAAGTATGGCACTTTTAGGTTTGATCTATCCGCTGATCCGGGGGAGAGAATTAGGCTGGCCATTGTGGAGCCTGGTGCTTTTAGGTAGTTCCTTCCTGTTATTGTATCTGTTTGTGAAAAATCAGCAAGTTAAAATGAAAAGAGGTGTACCTGTTTTGATTGATTTTAAGCTGTTTTATTATGCGGATTTTAGGATTGGTCTTTTCATTGCTTTGTTCTATTTTATTGCTCAGGATTCTTACTTTTTAATTACGGGTTTAATGCTGCAGGATGGCTTACATGTCAGTTCTTCAGAAACAGGTTTGCTATTTGTTTTTCAAGGTTTAGGGTATGTATTGGGTGCTGTAGGTTCGCTGGTATTGATCAAAAAGTATGGTAAAAAGGTGATTCAAATGGCGGTATTACTGATGATGGTATCCCTGCTTTTACATGTTTTTCTTTTTAGTGCAGCAAAGGTAGATTGGTATTTATCTTATCCGCTGCTGCTGATGTACGGTGTAGGCTGCGGGGCAGTATTGCCATCGATTATGTCCCTGGCATTGCAACGTATTCCTGCTGATTTAGCGGGATCGGCCTCAGGTTTATATTCTACCATTCAGCAGGCTGCAGTTGCTTTAGGTATTGGCTTAACAGGCGGTGTTTTCTTTTCTTTCCTATCGGAAGGCGCAAGTAAAACTGATTTTGTAAATGCTTATATGGGGGCAACGGCGTTGAATGTTTTGGCTTTAATAGGTGTGTTGTTTTTTCTTTATAGGCTTCCTGAAGGTGGTAAGGGAGAAGATGCATAGGGGAAATAAAATTAATGTGGCAGTAATTAAATTGGAAAAAAATGTATGAATCTTCGCAATAAATGTATCTTAATGGAAAATTCGATGATAAAAAACTGGATTTAGGTTTAACTTCTAAAAGTAATGAGATAGATGCCAACATCATGGAGCTGTTCCATAGAAAATTTGATGAAGCGATCAAGATAACCGGCAAAAGAGCCGATGTGACTCCGAAGATGCAGCTAAAAATTTATATGGAAGTCAATAAGTTACTGGAATCCTATCCAAATGAATATTTTAGTTTATTGGCATTATACTATAACAGTTTTTACGATAGAGCATTGATTATTCGAATCACATATTATCAGTATTACGAACGTTTAATGCTGACCTTCAACAGTCTGCTCAGTGTCGGTAGTGGAGGCTGTTGTGTTTGCCTATGTATCTCCGTCAGTGCAGGCAATCAATAGTGATGCAGGAAGTAGTAGGAGCATAAGATGCCTTGAAATAGGAGTGTTTTTTTTCGTTTGTGGAAGAGCATAATTCGCACCAAGATTATAGCCTTTTGACGAAACAAAAGAAAAAGGAAGTCATTGTCAGGTAGAAAGCTATGGTGATTGTAATACTTCTTTCTTGCTTGATAAATACTTATCTAATATATAATCCGTAAGAGGTTTCAGCCTTTTGTCGGTATATACGGGATGGATACCATCAGCGGTATAAAACTCTAATTCTCCCTCAATTTTAGCGTACCAAATTCTTCCTATCCCATTTTTGGTAATTGTATCTGGAAGGGTGATTTTTTTTAAATGTGCTACCTTTTCGGTGTCTAAAGCAATGATGGGATAATCACTCGCTTTTTGATTACATGATATACGTTCGTAATGATCGCCTGTCCAATGCATACACTCTTCAGTTGGACTCATGAATAGCAATGCAGCACCTAGGGCGATAGCTACAGCTGCAACAGAAAGAGTCGCATTTAAAATTACTTTCTTTGTGGGAGTGGGTGTTTTTCCAATTAGCGTTTGCGATATGGTCTGTCCAATTTCTTTGGGCTCTATCTTTTCTTTTACTATTTCCGGTGAAGTAGACGTTACTTCTTGTTCAATTAGGTTATCTACGTTTTCAATATTAATGACATTATTTGTTGATTCATCTAAGGAAACTGCCGATGATTTTAAGGCATAAGAGTTGCCAAATTTATAAGGTCTAGGTTCGAAGTTTATTAGCCAAGCAAGCAATGCAATATTTTTATCTTCGGTGTCATTCGTTCTTCTATTTAAAAAGTTTATTAAGGGCTTGAATTTGTCATTTTCAAAGTTTCTGATACTTTGAGCATAGTTGGTGGACTGATCTTTTAATCCGAAAAAAAGCCTCAATGTTTGATCGTCCTTTTGTAAATATCTTTCCATGTAAACGATAAGACATTCGGCCTTCAATTTTCCTGGAGTAGGGTGTAATAAATTAATTGAAAGGGTACTCTCAGCTCTCTTTTTTTGATACTCACCAAGAACTTTCTCTTTATAGTCACTAAACATCTTTTAACTTTTTTATATAAAATAAATGGAATTCCTGGAATCTCTCCAGTTTTTTTGGAATTCCATTGGAATCATCGGAATCAATGGAATCGTTTGGTAGTAAGCATTTTGTGCTGCCGTATGTTTGCTTTAGAAATCACATAAACCTTGGTTAGCTATCGAGGTAAATGTACAAAACAGATTTCATAAAGAGAGGAAATAGCGGGAGTTCGTATCCGGTTTGGGAAGCAGTTACTCGTTCCCGCTATTGATTCTCAGACTTCCCAAAAATTTAAGAAGCGCTTCTTAATTGAATTGTAGCAGTCTCCGCGGTAGGATTCGCGGAGGACTACGGAGTATTTCATTTTTAAATTTTTGATCATGTTACAAATATTAATAGCCCTGTTTTTAGGTTTTTCAAGCCCAAAGTCTGATAAGTATAACTCTACTTCTAATAGCCCTAAGGGTAATGTCTCTACAGCGAGTGATACCGAAGGAGAAGGTGGTCATATTCCACCGAAGAAACCAACACCACCTACCAGCAATTAAGAAGGTCTTAATCTTATAATTTTCTATATTTGAGCAAATTGTATCGCTCTTGAAAAAAATTCTTATTTTACTAGTAGTTTTTGTTAGCCTTTATGCTTGTAATAAAGTGCATCAAACCAATATTCCTAATAATGATGTGAATTTTGATATCGCTGAATCATTTGTAAATAAAAACAATGATTCAGCGTATTATCATTTTAATGAAGTGGCCATCAATTCAAAAGATAGTTTATTAGTGGCCATGTCTTATAATTACATGGCAGTGATTCAATCTGCCGCTGGTGATTATTTCGGTGCGCAGGAAAGCTTAATGTTGTCTTTGACCTTTTTGAATGAGAAAAAAAAGGAGGATTTTAGTTGTTTAGCTTCCAATTATAATGAATTGGGCTTGACCAGTCTTAATTTAAAAAAATACGAAGCTGGTGTGAATTTTTGTGATTCAGCAATCAAATATTCTGAGGATAAATCTTTTGATCTAATCATTATGAATAATAAAGCATTGGCTTATCAGAAGGCAAAGAAATATATTCAATCCATTAACATCTATCAGGAGATCCTTCTTAAGGAGAACAACAGCGAGAAGGAATATGCAAGGGTGTTGTCCAATATTTCTAAAACAAAGTGGCTAGAAAATCCAAGTTATCACGCTGCTCCTGATTTATTAAAAGCATTGGCTATTCGTGATAAGTGGGATGATATTCGAGGAAAAAATGCCAGTTATGCTCATCTTTCTGATTATTACACTATAAACCAACCAGATTCGGCTTTGATCTATGCAGATAAAATGTATCAGGTGGCAAAAATCATAAAAAGCCCTGACGATCAAATTGATGCCTTAAAGAAATTGATTCAACTTAGTCCGAGTGAAAAAACTAAGCAATATTTTGGGATCTATGAAAAGCTGGATGACAGCTTACAAACCGCACGTAATGCTGCAAAGAATCAATTTGCAGTAATCCGGTATCAAACCGAAAAAAATAAAACAGATAACTTAAACCTTCAGAAGGACAATACGGAAAAGAAATACCAGATCATCAAGCAAAGAGTGGTGCTGTTTATTGTGGTACTTTTGATTGTAGCAGGATCTATTATAAGTGCAATTTGGTATAAAAAAAGAAAGGAGAGACTTGAACAGGAAGCACAAAATACCATTTATGAAAATCAGCTAAAGACTTCAAAAAAGGTACATGATGTGGTTGCAAATGGATTGTATCGGGTAATGAATGAGATTGAAAATCAAGTGGGTTTAGACCGGGATGGCATCTTAGATAGGTTAGAAGATATGTATGAAAAATCCCGGGATATCTCTTATGAGGTTGTTCAGCCTCCATCCGAGAATTTCCATGAGAAAATAGCAAACTTATTAAAATCTTTTGCCAGCGCGAAGACAAAGGTGGTTTTTATGGGAAATACAATGAAACTATGGGAAAATGTATCAGAACAAACCAGGCACGAGATTGAACATGTACTTCAAGAACTCATGATAAATATGGATAAACATAGTAATTGTAGTAATGTTGCTATTAGGTTTGAGCAGGTCGATGATCATATTAATATATTTTATGCAGATAATGGTATAGGGATTTCGGATGAAACACAGTTTAAAAATGGACTTAGAAATACGGGAAACCGTATGGAAACCATTCATGGCACAATTACCTTTGGTATAAAAGCACAAAAGGGATTTAAAATTCAAATTTCTTTTCCTATTTCTTAAAACAATAGATGATGTTCGAAAAAGTATTAATAGCCGAAGACCACGAAAGTGCCAATATTTCTGTGCAAAAAACATTAGCTGACCTGGGCATAACCAATGCTGAATATGTATATTATTGTGATGACGCTTTAACCTGGATGCGTAAAGCATTTAAAAATGACGACCCTTATGATTTGCTAATTACCGATTTGTCTTTTGAAGAGGACCATTGCAAGCAAAAAATATCTGGTGGCCTGGAGCTCATAAAAGCGATCAGGGTAGAGCAGCCTCATCTCAAAGTACTGGTTTTTTCCGCTGAGAATAAACCAGCAATCATAGATGTTCTCTTTAAGGAGTTGAGCATAAATGGTTATGTGCGTAAAGCACGGAATGATGCTAAAGAGCTAAAGATGGCAATTCATACTTTATATAGAGGCAGTAACTATATATCAACAGGATTAAGACAGACGATAAAAGAGAAAAACTCTTATGAGTTGACGGAGTTCGACATTCTGATTATTTCTCTGCTTTCCAAAGGGATGCTTCAAAAAGATATCCCACTTTATTTAATGCAACACGAAATTAAGCCTTCAGGTTTAAGTAGCGTGGAGAAACGCTTTAATCTCATGAAAGAAGTATTAGGCTTTTCTAAAAACGAACAACTGATTGCCTACTGCAAGGATATTGGAATAATATAAAATCTCCAAACGCTTATCGAGATCTTTCTTCTTTTTGAGCATATTGTAACGCTGTTAACTCTTGCTCAGTTGTCTAAAATTTCCAGGTCCATATTTTGTCTCCAAGAATTCATTGTCCTAAAAGGTTACTAGGGTATAGGAGCATTTATGAGCTATTTTGAGCACTTAAAATATATAAAAGCATTTTTTTAGTAAATACTCATAAACCACTTAATGGTGGACATAACGTTTTAAGGCCTGTTATAGATGTTCTAAAATCCTACCCCAAGAGCATTCAAATTTCGAAAATTCAGTGATCAAAATCATTAATAAAGACAAAGAAAAATAATTATGGGTTACGGTTTCCCGTAAGGAATCCCTTAGCGGACTGCTTAATTTTGAAGAGTTGATAAACAATCATTACTCAAAAATTAAAACCATAATGGAATACAAAGTAGTCCCATTCACCGCAACTTTAGATCAGAAAAAAGAAACGGCACACGTTGTTGCTGATCAATTAGAAAAATTAATCCAAAAACATAACCAGCAGGGTTGGGCGTATGTAAGGTTAGAGAGTGTTTCAACTTTTGTACAACCAGATTCAGGATGTTTTGGCGTAGGTGCTAAGCCTGGTTATATGTCTGCATATCAAATGGTCGTTTTTAGCAGAGTTTAGCCATGAGAATCTTTCTACTTCTCCTGATAAAACTCTACTGGGCTAGCTTTTCCGCAAGCAAAAGGCGCAGATGTATTTTTAGAATGAGTTGCTCCAGGTATGTCTACCAAGTGACTAAAAAGGAAGGTTTATATCAAGGGTTAATCGCCTTAAAATACAGATTCCATAATTGTAGGAATGGATTTAATGTTTTTGAGGATGCTTTAGATGGCAGCATCTTCATGGTTTTGCCAGATGCGAGTATACTCCGGGAGGGCGAAATTTCTAAAAGATTTATTCCGATTCATAAATGCTTTAAAACTTAGATAATTATAAAAAAAATGAAGGTGTTTGTATTGTTGGGTGTTCTTTTCTTAAATCATATTTCCTGCTCTTCGGCTACTACAATTATGGTATATGTCTGCGGTAACAATAGCAAGGTTAAGAAATACCATTATACTTCAAAATGTCGTGGCTTAAGTAATTGCAGTTATAAAATATTGAAGGAAAGTTTGTCTAAAGCCAAGAGTAAAGGAAGGACATTATGCAATTGGGAAGATTAATGAAAATAGTTAATAATTATTAAATAAAGTTAGATGGATTTTAAAGATCAGATTGCACAGTTGGCATCCCGTGTAGAAAAGATGTTGCCTCAAATACAAACGGAAGAAGCTACAAAAAATGCTTTGGTAATGCCATTTATTCAAATCATGGGATATAATGTTTTTAATCCATTTGAGGTAAATCCTGAATTTATTGCTGATTTGGGAATTAAAAAAGGGGAGAAGGTGGATTATGCTATTATGAAAGATGGAGAGCCTACGATATTAATTGAATGTAAGCACCATCTGGAAAATCTGGATCCTCATAATTCCCAGCTGTTTAGGTATTTCCATACTACAAAGGCAAAATTTGGTTTGTTAACGAATGGGCTTGTTTATCGTTTTTATACAGATTTAGTAGAAAAGAATAAAATGGATAGCAGTCCGTTTTTTGAGTTCCGTTTAATTGATGTTAAGGATACGGAGCTTGCGGAGTTAAAGAAGTTCCATAAATCATATTTTGATGTTGAGAACATTAGCAACACAGCAAGTGAATTAAAATACCTAAATGAATTGAAAGGATTGCTCCATCAGGAGATTACGGAACCTTCAGATAGTTTCATCACTTTTTTTACCAAACAAGTATATCCTAAGGTGATTACTGCTAAGGTGAAAGAGCAATTTGCTCCTATTATTAAGCGCTCTTTTACCCAGCTGATTAATGACGCCATTAATGAGCGTCTAAAATCTGCTCTTAATCAGGAAAAGGAAAAAGATGCTGCGGAAGCGGTTAAAATTGAAGAGGTTATTTCTGCTGAACCGAGTTCTGGGATTATTACCACTGAAGAAGAAATTGAAGGCTTCTTTATTGTTAAGTCAATGCTCAGAGAAACGATTGACCCTAAAAGAATTACTTATAGAGACGCACTTTCTTATTTCGCTATCCTTTTAGATGATAATAATCGGAAGACCATTTGCCGTCTGTACCTGAACACTAAAAAGTACCTGGCAATATTGGACGAGAATAAGAAGGAAATCAAATATGAATTACAGTCTCTTGATGACTTATATCTCTATGCCAAGACCTTGAATGAGGCTGTTGTGAAGCTAGAGATTGCTAAGGTTAAATTAACTTAAATATCAATTACTCAGAGTTATAAAATAGTTTACATTATGAAAAAAGGAATTGTTCCAGTGTTTGTCAGGAACGCAGGAGTATTTGGATTATTGTTATTTGTGCTTGCAGGCAGCAGTTGCAATCCGTCCACAGACCCATTTGCAAAGTTTAATGTTTATGATGAAGGACTAGGAAAGCGTATTGAAACTTATCATCATAGAATTAGTTCAAACCCAAACGCCTCAAAAATGGGGAATCCTGCTATCTATATCGACTTTTCATCTGGGATAAATAAGGCATTTGCTGATCCGGTAGTAAAAGGAATGATGACGGATTGTTTTAACACTGTTTTAGCGGAGAAGTTCGATGTTTATAAATTGGGATTGGGTAAAATAACAGCCTTAAATGTTGCGAATACAACTGAACTAGGGCAGAAGGTTAGTGATGCCAGTCAGTATAGTGATATATATGCACCAATTCAATCTGCTGTTGAAAAAATAGTAGATGGTAACCATGACGTACTATTGATTACAGATTTCGAAGAATGGCAAAAAAACAGTGAGGTCACCAATGCAGCATTTTTGAAAATGCCTTTCTCGAAGTGGCTCGGAAAAGGAAATTCAATACATTTCTTTATCGTCGATTATAAGGAAGGGAAAGTTGACAAGCACCTTTATTTTACGGTTTTTAATAGCGGTCGACCAACTCCATCAAGTATGATTTCAAAATTGGAGTCTAAGCTTGCTCCGTTGTCTACAAGATTTGACTTATCCAATGCGGCTTATCAGTTGCAAACTAAGTATTCAGGAGCACAGTCGGGTGGAATATTCTATGATGAGCAAGGAAAATCTGATCAAAAAAATGTCTTGGACTTAAAGGGGAATTACATCAATGGTCTTAAAAATGGGGATAATTTCGAATTTTATCCTTTAGGATTAGATTGGAAAAATATCGATAAGCTTCATACTGCATACGCTGCTCAGGGACAATTTAACGACTTTTTCAGGAAGCTATACATCGACCTCAGTAACAACGATAGCTATACTTTTGGGGATCTTGAGGTGAAGGTTTTAGATGTGACTGCTGATTTTGAAAATCTTTCTAAATCAGAGGAAGTGTTAAAACATAAACCAAAATTAGTTACAGGAAGTAATGGAGAAACTAAGGTTGCTGACCATCAAGATGATGTTATTGCATCGGGCTGCTATACAAATGATGGGAAATTAAAAGAAGAGTGGCTTTATAAGCCATCGGCTGGAAATCTATTAAATGATGTTTTCATTTTGAATAAAACCTTGTTTGCAAATACCAGAAATTCAGATCAAAAAAATACAGAAATAGCTGTTTCTTTTGATCCTAAGTTTAATCTGAAAAACATCCAAAATCCTGATGCTCTAGTTAAGGTTGATATATTGTTAGCTGATGCTCAGCCTAATTTAAAGAATTCAAAGCTTTCAAAATTTCAATGGGTTAATGCCAACCAGGTACCTAATGTTGCATTATATGAGTCTATCAAAAATACGCTAGAAGAGGTTAAACCGGTTAATAAAAATATCTATTCCTATTATATCAAAACAAAACAATAATTAACGTAATCATTAGAAAAAATGGAATCCATCACAGCTTATCTTATCTCCTTCCTCAGCGCTTTGTTATTTTTACTATTAGCTGCTGTAATTGCTAATGTTATAAAATTTGAAGGGGGAAGCAATCCTAAAGACCCACAATCGCGCAAAACCTGGTTCTGGATTTTGGCAATATTAAATCCAGCCTTTGGCTTTTTGCTGGGTTATTTTTTATTCAAACCTAATGGAAACATTATGGTGGTCAATGATTATGTATTTGCTCTAAGTATGGGAACCGTTATTGGGTTTTTCTTATACCTCATTATTGGCTTTACTATGAGTAAAGTGTTTGCAAATGGCAAAATTGGTCATTGGTTTTAATTCCCTAAAATATTTATAATGGATAAATTATTTGTCATCGCCATTGGCGGTACTGGAATGCGTTGCCTGGAATCTTTCACTCATTTATGTGGGATTGGTATGTTTGATAACCAGGAAATAGAAGTATTGACTTTAGATACGGATCAAAACAACGGTAATAAGGGGAGAGTGGAAGAACTGATCAACCTATATAGTAGAATTAAAACCTCTGGTTCAATTGAAGGTGGAACGCCTAATGCAAATACCTTTTTCTCTGCAAAACTAAACTTACATAGGTTCTGGACCAATTATTCCAGTCCAGGGAGAGAGAACTATAAGAACATTACTAAGCTATCCACAGGCACTGCTGAACAGCAAAAGGCTAATAAATTGATCTCTGATCTATTCCTTGACAAGAGTTCTGTTCAGGAGTTTGCCTTAGAGCATGGATATAGGGCACAAACGCATTTAGGTTCTATGCTGATCTATCATGGGATTGTGGAGGCTGCAAGAAACATCATAAAAGGCTCATCTGTGGAATCTCAAGAGCGTGAATTAGATACTTTTATAGGTAAGTTGGAACAAGCAGGTGCCTCCTCCAGGGTGTTTATTTTTGGATCTGTATTTGGTGGAACAGGTGCATCATCTATTCCTGTTATACCTAAAGCACTTCAGGACTTTGTTAAGATTCGTTCCGGTGGAAATGCGAGTCTAGATTTTTCTAAAGCAAAGTTTGGCTCTACCTTGCTTACCGAGTATTTCACATTTAATAAACCTGATGATAAGCAGAAGTCTAGCAAGGCCAATAGTGTGATTGCAGACTCTTCTTTTTTTTCACTAAACAGCCAGGCGGCACTTCAGTTTTATCAGAGCGATCCTACTGTTCAGAAGTGTTATAAGCTACTATATCATATTGGATGGCCAATAGAAAGTAAAAAGATAGATGAAAAAAATACGACTAATCATATCATAACTGGGGGTACTGATCAAAAGAATCCATGCCATGTGACAGAGCTATTGTGCGCTTGCGCTGCATATGATTTTTTTAGTAGAACCGATGGCTTTGATAGTGTAAAAGCAGAATACCTATATAAAGCGGTAGAATTTAAAGACAATTCTTTTAACTTTTCCTTTGATGACTTCGTTGGTAATGCAAATAAAGCAGGGGAGTTATTTGTCAACAGACTAGGAGCTTTCTTTTCTTTGGCACACATCTCCTTAACTAAGAATGGTGCTGCCTTTGATGATACAGGAATTAAAGGGTTTATTACCCAGTGTGAAAACCAAAAGCTGCTCCAGTACAGTACAATTACAGACGCAGAATGTAAGGATATCAATGAATATTTTAAGCTGTTTGCTTATACCTTTAAGGGAACACAGTTGATTCCTGGCTGGTTGTATCAGGTAAGAAATTCAGTAGCTCCAGGTAAATTTTTATTTGATAGCAAAGCATTTCTGGACAGTCAGGCAGAGTTAAAAAAATTGGATGTAGGTACCATCTTTCTGGATGAAAAACACCATTGGTCTAAAGGAGGTTTCTTTGGAGATAGGTACAGCACATTCGTAGAGAAACTCATCAATACCAATCCTAAGGACGAGCAAAAAGTAAATACGACAAAGGAGAAATTCCTTGCTCATATTTTTAATGCACTAACTATTTCACAAAACTTCGATCTAAACTAAAGGGATATGTCAGATAAAAGAATAAAGGCACTGGCGATAAGGGTTCATGCGAATAGTGAGCCAAATGGTGTTGAATTTGCCTGGGATAAAATCCCTCAATTGGAAGCTTTTACAAAGAACATTCTAATACCTGAAATAGGAATTGATAAAGAAGGGAATTCTGCGGTTAATATTGGAACAATTGTTTCGGGGATTCCGTCCGTATTTGCTAGAGCAAATTTGTTTAAAAATGCGTTGCAGAATATACAGGATAAGGATGCAGCAGCTGACGGACTTCTATTGTTTTATAAATCGCTAATTCGCGAATGGAAAGGATTTATTACTTGTATTGCATTAAATTATAAAGATATAGAGGTAAATAGAGTTTATCTATCTTATTCTGATGGACAGCAACTTCATCATACTGCGAATATCTACGAACCAACAGGTGCATTTGGAAATATGTTATTTGAACGCCAACCTTTATGGTGCGATCAATCACTATCCAATAATTCAGATAAAATACCTTTTATAGACGTGATTTCTTTTAAAGGAAATGTAGTAGGTGGCACTTCTCCGGATAGCTTTTTATTTACCTCTGCTGCTTATCAGCTTAAAGATAAACTACCCTTTGTAAACATTCAAAATGGAAAGTTTATCGATCCTTTACAGTCGGAATTGACTCCACAAGAGTTGTTTACCTTGTATGGGTACGCCAAACATGTTTTGAAAAATATTGAAAAATTCAGGACTAATTATATTGAACTGGATGAATTTATCAGACCTGAGTACGGAAATATATATGCTGCACTGGAGGTCTGGATGGATGAAATGGTGGCCTATCAACAAAAGAAAAGCTATCCTATACTCATACATCAAACACCACCGGAAGTGGGTACTCTTTTCAATTATCCTTTCAGTCTGTTGTTTAACTATTCTACCGAATTACACGGCTCTGAAGGCATTATCTACAATGAAGCACAGCAGGAAAGAATAGTTTTTGACCCTAAAGACCTGCTGTTGCCAGATACGACAGAAATTGCTCAAATAGATTTTGGAAAAGAGGGTATGGAAACTAAAAATTATCTGCAATCTAAGCCGATATTATTATTGGCTGCGGAAATTAAGGGGCATTCAAATAATTATGCTTACTTCACTTTACCATTAACCCCATTGGCATTAAATGTCTTTGGAGCAACGCTCGATGCGTTGGTCGGGATATCAGTGGGTTCAAATGTGAAATCCAGGATTACCGCTATTTATGATCCAAATGATAAAGGAGGTGAGCGTTTAACTGTTAATCTCAAATTATTTACAGAAAGTGGGAATGAAATTGTTAAGGAGGTCATTTATAAAGTAACAGCGAGATCTATTGAAGGAAAAGATATTTTAATGTGGCCAAACTTCATTTCTAAGCAGTGGAATAGATATTTTCTTTATTCAGAGATACCGCATAATGATGCTAATTTTCAGGCGACTCCTTTTATTGGAAATGTAGAAGATGACTTTTTTCGAATAGTATTAGATGAAAAAGGGGTTCCATTGTATTTGGCTAATAATGGCAGAGCAGCAGTTATACCGGAGAAATATGGAAATATTAAAGCTCAATTACATATAGCTTCAAATAATGCGATAGCTGACAATAAGTATAAGTATGAAATATATGAAAGTAATCAACCTTTTAAGGGGGTAAAGTTTGCCCATGCAGGTATTGATTGCGGTTTTGGTATCATTCGTTATGATGGTTCCGGGAATGCACAATCTTTACCTGTGAATATGTTAAATTCTCCGAAATCATTATCTCCAGCGTTTTTAGGAGTTGATTTTGGAAGTACCAACTCTTCCATTGCCTATTACTCTGTGTATGAAAGTAAAGTTTGTGATCGCTTAAAGTTGACTAATAAGAGAGTTTCTTTATTATCTACTGATACTAAGAATAATGATATCCGACCGGCTGTAGAAGATGAAATTTTCTTTTTTCAAAATGATGAAATTCTGACTAATTCTATTAAATCAGTTTTAACAATTCATGATTCCAGAAGAGTGGTGAATGAGGGAAGTATTTTGAATGACTCATTAATGGCGCAAGCAGTTAAGGGCGGTTTTCCTTGTTTTGAAAAGAACCTGCCAATTGAAAATGCGGTAGATAATCGATATATACTTAGTTACAATAGAATAGGGAGGGCAGAATTGGTGTATAACATGAAGTGGTCTGCTCAGCCTATTGATAAAAGTTATAAAACTGCTTATTTAAGTTCCTTGCTATTGCATGTTTATGCGCAATTGTTCATTGAAGGACACGAACCACATACATTAAAGTGGTCATATCCATCGTCAATGGGGAAAGAACTTTTAAGTGAGTACAGGGGGATTTGGGATTCACTTAAAGAGATCTCACCGATTGAAGGTCAGGTGAAATTAAAAGTTTATCCCCCTTCAGATCTCTCGGATATTGGCGATACTTTAGGAGAAAGCGCTTGGAGCAAGTCAAGTCCTGACACTGGTTGGGGGAGTTCTTCTATAGAAGCCTCTGCGCCGCTATCCACTTGGGGTTCCGCTCAAACTGGCCTAGGTGGATGGGGAAATGATAACGAAACTGTAGTTGCATTGGCAGACTGGGGCAATGAGTCTGCTAAAAAATCAGCTGCAGTTGTAAATATTGCTACCGAGACAGCACCAGTTAAATTCGATTTCAGAATTTTAAGTGATGAAGAGTCTCTTTCTGAAGCTTGCGCAGTAGCTAATTATCTGGTAAGGCCAAATGGTGGGTATTCTATTAATGCAGGTGAGTTGGTATTGTGCTTTGATATTGGAGGAAGTACCACTGATATTACTGCCTTATGCCAAATGGAAGGTGGAAAGGCAATGATTAAACAGAATTCTATCCGTTTTGCAGCAGAGCGGGTTGCACAGGCCACTAAATTTTCTCCAAACTTCAAGAATGTGCTATTAAGAATGTGTGAGCGAAAGAATATTACCATTCAGGGTTTAAATAAGGGGATGAATAAGTTCACAGAGAATACAGCTCCTTATTATTTCGAGCAGGTTGTTGATAGGCTGGAAGCTTCAGATTTTGAAACCTTTTACCTTTTAATTGCGGCTGAATGTAAAGAAATGATGAGTGTTAATCTTTATGTGACAGGTTTAATCATGTTTTATGCGGGGCAATTAGCCTTTAAATTAAGGACTGAGATTTTGAAATCCGAAGATGCTCCTGCCGTTGTGAAATCGATACCTCCTAAAATTAAAATTGCATTTGCAGGAAAGGGATCTCGGCTTTTTGATTGGTTCGCCGCTGTGAATCCAAAATCTGCGGAGGATTATTATACTCAGATGTTTATTCGCGGAATGGGCGGAGAGGCTATTGCTAAGCAGACCATTACCCCAGTGAATTTGAATCCTTTAAAAATTATTGATCTCAATTCTCAGCGTGGTGCTAATAATGGCGATGTTAAGTATGAAGTGTCAAAAGGTTTGGCTATTCCAACCACCATTACTAAGATTTTGGTGCCGACAAATAAGCAAGCGATTGAGTTACTAGGGGAAGATAACTATTGTGTAGTTACTCCTGGGGGTGAGTTTAAGTATCTCGATTCTACTAACTCCATTACTCCGGAGATGTTAGAACATATCGGTAATCACTTCATTTGTTTACCACCTGAAGGAAAGCCGCATTGTCCGAGGTTTATGGATTTTGCTGATTTATTTTATAAAGTTTCTTCGAGCATGTTCGGCTTAAAAATGAATGCTGCAGATTTCATGGCAGGTTTTCAGGATATGAATATCGAAAACTATATTAAGGGAGAGCCTGATTTTATCAAAGCACAAAATCGAAAACACGAGGACCAGAAGGAATTTGATTATGTTGCTCCAATCATCATTTTGGAAGGAATGAAGTTTTTTGAAAAGCATCTGCTTAAAGGCATTCAAAAACAATAGAAAAATGGAATTCTGTGTGTTAATAAAAATAGCTAAGCGATCTGTTTCCTGTTGGTATCAACTAGATGGCAATGCATATGCACCATTGAGTATGAAGGAATCCCATGAAATTCCTTTATACTTTTATGTAAATGGAAACGATTTTATTTTTGGAAATGTTGCAAGAGATCGATTTAGCAGGCATGATCCGAATGCATATGGGAACTACTTTGAAATTATAAAAGATCCAGGTAAGCATTTTAGTATTTATGGTAATAAAAAACCTATTAAGCAGCTTTTCTATTATGGAATTGAACAATATCTGTCTTATTTTCTAAATTCAGTTTTATATAAAGTAGACTCTATTGAATCGTATCGCCAGCATTTTCCGCTTCGGTTTTTATTTGATACAGATATTGATGACCATGAGAAATCACTGATTGAACTTCTATTTCAAGAAGCTGGCTACTATAATTTGGACCGTGTTCTTTTTAATCAACAGCTATTTGAGGTGCTGGCCCAGAAAGCGATTTTACCTAAAGACAAGGCCATATTATTGTTGAACGGTATTGATGATGTATTGTATTTGAAGCTTTATAAAAATTTGAATGCTGAGGCTATTGGTTTTTTTAAGTTATCAGGACAAGGCGCAGATCCAAGAGTGAAAATTCTTGCAGACATGATTGTTGAATACATTATGGTTCAAAACTCTTATTTAGCGATCGATAAGGATGCTGAAATTACTTTCTTACTTCCTTTTTGTG
Organism: Pedobacter sp. PACM 27299; assembly: GCF_001412655.1. Classification (NCBI taxonomy): domain Bacteria; kingdom Pseudomonadati; phylum Bacteroidota; class Sphingobacteriia; order Sphingobacteriales; family Sphingobacteriaceae; genus Pedobacter; species Pedobacter sp. PACM 27299. Next base: position 2,022,246 of record NZ_CP012996.1, read on the forward strand.
TGGGCCTATTGGAAAATACAAGTCAAATTATAATGGGCGATGCTGAGCTGTCTGATGGGAATAGCTTCTGGTTTAAAGTAAATGAACGGAATTTGAATGACAGATTACAATATTATTCAAATGATGTGATGGTCTATACTGTGATAGATGACCTTCTGAAGTCGGGGGGATTGTTAGTTGATGATGTAGTGATTCTGTTAGGTACAGAAGAAATCAGTACTTCTTATTTCTTAAATAAACTACAAAAGAGGTATCACCATGTAAAAGAGGTAAATGCTGTGGACATTAAGGATGCGATGAAATCTGTGTTTTCAATGATTGCTGCGTCTGATTATCGTATTCAACCAAAAGTCATAAGTACAGGATCGGCAGGATTCATCAAACCAGTTCAGGCACCGGTACTTCCAACAAGGAAGATGCCACCTGCATTACCTCCTAAAAAGGAGGGTAATATTTCCTCGGTTAAGCTTAAAATACCCAGTTTACCTGAAGTGAGAATTGTAAATAAAGTTAATCCGGTAAAGCTTCCTCCACTTCCTCCAAGAAGAGATTCCTAAAGAAGTTTAAGCCTTAATAAATATAAAATGGCAATACAATTAGAAAAGAGAAAACCGATTTCAATTATTCAGGGACAGCCTGAACTAAATCATATTATTGCAGGTTTAGGTTGGGATTCAGCCGAAGTAAATGGTCATCCTATAGACCTCGATCTGTCATTATTCATGCTAACTGAAAGCGGTAAACTGTTAGCAGATGAATACTTTATTTTTTATAATAATGCAGAAAGCCCGGATGGGTCGACAAATTATCCAGGAGATAGTAGGGCTGGGGAAGGAGATGGTGACGACGAAGTTATCCATATAGAATTGGCTAAAGTAAACTCAAAAATTGAATTTTTATACTTTTCGGTAACCATTGATCAGGGAGAAGAAAGAGGCCATAATTTTGGCCATGTACAGAATTCCTATATCAATATCAGAAATGCAGTTGACAATTCTATTCTATGTCAATATCAGTTGAAAGATGATTTTGGCACTGAAGATTCTATTGTCATTGCGGCTATTTCAAGAAACGGTGGGGATTGGACTGTAGAAGCTCTCGGTCAGGCCTTCTCGGGAGGTTTAAATACACTAGTAGAATTATACCAATAATAACAATATAAGTATGAGCAGTTTTAATTTAACAAAGGGAGATAGATTCTCCCTTTCCAAGGCAGCACCTGGATTAACCATTGTGAAAATTGGCATGGGATGGGATCCTAATGATGAACAGGGCGGACCTGAATTTGACCTTGACGTATCCGCATTTTCCATTGGTAGCGACTTTAAAATTCCTTCTGATTCCTATTTTACTTTTTACGGTCAAATCCGGATGGGTAATAAGGTGGAGGATAAATTGGAGAAAGGATTATTTAGACCTCTTACTGAGGATGGTGCGATAACAGGAGCAATTGATGATCCGGATGGGTCTAGAAGTGATGGTGACGATGATGAAGATATGTTTATTGATTTAACAAAGGTTAGTCATAAGGTAGAGCAAATTATTATTTGCTGCACGATTTGTAAATATCCTCATGACAATAATAAAGACCGTAGAACATTAGACTTAAATTTTGGCCAAGTTAACGATTGTTATATACGAATCGTTGATGAGCGATCTGGGGATGAGGTTATTCGTTATGACTTGAAAGATCAGTATACAAATGAGGATGCTGTTGAATTTGGGCGTTTATTTCGTGCAGGTGATACCTGGGAATTTGAGGCTATGGGTAGAGCCCATACCGGTAGCTTGCAGACATTAGTAGATATGTATACCTAATTATTAGAAACTATGGCATTTGATTTAAATAAAAATGATGGATCTGTAAAAGATTCAGGCCTTAAGAAATCTGGTTCAGCTAAATTTGATTTGACAAAAGGAGAGGGAAGCAATATTGTTATAGAAACTTCAACTTCGAAAAATTGGATCATTGGCTTAGTTGGAATTCTATGTTTCGGAACAGGATTCTGGTATTATTCTTCTGATAGCACAATCGAAAAACAGGAAGACATAACGGCTACAGCACCTGCATCATCTGGCAGCACTCCTACGATTGCAGTTTCTAGTAAGGAAGCTAGTGGAGGTTCTGTTGTTAAAGATACTGCTCAAGTAATGCTACAACCGACTGGTCAGGATAAATATTTGGCCTTATTGAGTCACAAAACAGGGGCGACGTTTGGTCAGGGCTCCTCTTCATTTAATAAGGTTGACCATTCGTTGATCAAAAATTTAATTGCTTACTTAACAGAGAACCCAGGCAGTTCTATTCAGATCAATGGATATGCCAGTAGTGATGGTACACTGGCTGTTAATCAAATGGTATCACAGGCTAGAGCTGATGCATTTAAGAAATACCTGGTAACAAAAGATATTGCTGAAAGCAGGATTGTTGCGGTAGGGAAAGGGATTGAAAATCCAGTTGCGTCCAATCATACCAATGTTGGAAGAAAAAAAAATAGAAGGGTTGAGATTGCCCTTCCATAAATTAATTAAAACCGCTCCCCATTGTGGCTAAGAGAAGAAATAAGAAAAATAGAATAGGTTTTAACCAGGTTTTAATTTTATTAGGAATACTATTTACTGCAATACTTTTTATAATTAAGGTGACTATTGGAGGTATAGGCCGGTTTGAAGTCTTTACTCCAGTGATGATTGCATTTTTTATTGTTTTTCTATTGAATACTTTAAGATCAATACTTCGAAAAGTTTAATTATTCCCCCTAGTTTAATTAAGTGTAGAATAGCCTTTAAATCTATGATTTAAGGGCTTTCTTGTATTTGACAAATAGAGGAAACCATTTAGTACGTACCCCCAATGAAATGAAAAATTGTCAATCCGGGGTAATTCTTAAGAAACTTTGAACTGTATAGCCGCTCAGTTTAGCAAAAGAAAAGGGAAGTAATCCTAAGATTATTTCCCTTTATCTAAATTAACGCTCTCATATATAAAGACGCTTAAACCGAATTTATATTGTGTGCGATTAAAATTAAATCAATTGTTGTGTTATTCCTGCATGAAAGCAATGGCATCAACTTCTACCATCATATCGTTCAATGCTAACCTTGGAACAGGGATTAATGTGCTAGCCGGGAATTGATTATTCTTCCATGTTTTATGCATTTCTTCTGTCCATATTGCGAGTTTCTCTTGATTATGGTCCACAATTAATACCGTAATTTTAAGGACGTCATCAGGTTTCAAATCATATTCTTTAAGCACGGTTTCCAAATTTCGCAATGCGAATTGAACCTGGGTCCTGAAATCTTTGGATAGGCTATGTTTTAAATCTTGTCCACCACTTTGCCCGGATATAAATACATATCTGCCATGATCTGGAGTACTTGTAGCGTGTGCAAAAGCGAATGGAGTAGGGTCAAAAAGTGTTTTCGGGTTTTTATGAATGATGTTGCTCATGGTTTTTGGAGTTTTAATATGTTTATTATCAGTCTGTTTGCAAGCCGAAAATGATATTATAAATGCTGATAAGGTGAAGATACATTTTGTCAGGTATAAATTTCTTTCCGGATTATTCATGATTTGTAAAGAATTGATTGAATTGAAATATTTGAGTAATTGCTGCTTTAGACCAGTAGGCCGCATTGTGCTCTCCAGGTCGTTCTTCATAAATATGAGGAATCTTTAATAGCAGGAGTTGTTCATGTAGTTTTCTGTTTTGTACAATTAATACATCTTCCGTTCCGCAGCTAATCAGAATTTGTTGCTGAGAATTTTTTAGCTTTTCTATTTGAGAGATCGCAGTATAGTCTTTCCAATCTTCTGGATGATCTCCTAGTGTTTTGGTTACACCGTAATCCTTTCCAAAAGGCCTAAAGTCGATCACGCCACATATACTTCCAATAGCGGCAAATGTATTTTGATGCCTGGCACCAATGTATAAGGCACCATGTCCGCCCATGCTCCAGCCCATTATTGCAGTTTTTGAGGGGTCTGATTTATAGTGGTTTTGCACGTACTCCACAAGTTCTTTTGCCACAAATGTTTCATATTTTGAATTTGTCTTTTCGCTGTCTACATACCAGCTGTCGTAATTTCCATCAGGTAAAACAAAGATCATTTTCATTTCTTTGCTTAGCGCTTGCAAAGCAGGGATATCCTGAGTTAATGTTCTTTTTGGATACCCGGTGTAGCCATGTAAAATGTAAACTGTAGGTATTGTTTTTCCTGTGGATGATGTAGGGCGGATCACTAATGTTTTAACCTCTTTTTTCATAGCGGGACTGTAAATGTTTAAGAAGTCCACCTTTTGGGAAAAGGCTTGGAAACTGATGAAAATTACAGAAAGGGTAGTTAATAATATTCTCATTGCATACTTGTTTTAATTCGTTCATGCAAAGGTATAGTCACCCATTTTTCAAAACATATACATATGTTGAGAGTGTCAATATATTATAAAAAAAGCTGCTTCATAAGATTCTGAAGCAGCTTTTGAATAGGAAAAAGATAGTATTATAAAGAATAACGTAGTGTAAGTCCATAAGTTCTTGGATCACCAAGTACACCTGCATACAAACCAGCATTACCTGCTGCGGCTTGCAGCTGCTCGTAATAAGTTTTATTAGCGATATTTCTCGCCCAAACAAATAGGGAGAATTTATCAGATTTAAATCCTAATCTACCATTTAACAATGAATAGGCTTCCACATTTAATACACGGGAAGGTGTTGGGTTAGAAGAATATTCAGAACGGTAACTCGCATCTGCAGCAATAAAAAATCTACCTGCTACGTTTGCTAAGTTGCCTGGATTGCTGAATTCTGCGCCTCCTGAAACATTCCATTTAGAAATACCTGGTAATCGGCCTCCGGAAGCATCTTTAAATGCTACTTGTGTAGCTACACTATTCACCAATTCCGTATGACCGGTTTCTTCTAAGGGCAATGGTGCATTTTGAAATTTCACATACTTACCATCAAGATAAGCTAGGGCCGCATTTAAGGTTAAGAACCTTCCTAATTGATAATTTCCATCAACTTCTAAACCTTTTACATTCACTTTTTCAGCATTAGCAAGGTAACCCCTGTTTACACCCAATTGTGGTGATTGTACGTTCGTTTGATAATCTTTAATATCTGTATTGAAAGCACTAACATTTACAATTGCACCTTTAAATGGCTTGGTTTTAATACCCAATTCATAATGCTGTACATATTCTGGTTTAACTACGGCCAGAGAAAGATCCGCTTCTCCAGTAGGAGTGGTTGGTAAACCGCCAACATTCACACCAACTGGTTTGTAAGCGGTTGAAAACGTTCCATAGGCATTTAATTTAGTGGAAGGACGGTAAGACAAAGTAACGTTACCAGACAAATTGTTGTTGTCTACACTAGTATTGAATTTTTGATTGTTGTAAATAGCCGTTTTAAGTGCAAGTAATGCTGCATCTGTAGTTTGCAAACCACCATAAGTTACCCTGTCGTAGTCCACATCTTTTTTATCATAAGTGTACCTTAAACCTGGTAAAATATGAAAGTGATTCAGGAATTCCCAATCCGCTTGTGCAAACACGGCAGTACTTAATGATTTAATCGTTGAATTGGTTCTGATACCGTAACCATCTAACAAGCCAGGAGTGGAGTATAATGCCTGTGAACCGGTATTACTTGTCTGCACAAATCTCCACTGATCTTTACCTACTTCTTCTGTCTGCTCTAATCCTTTCAAATTCTGACTAAGGGCAAATACACCAATTACACCAGTTACTTTTTCAGCGATAGTACCAGCATATCTCACTTCTTGTGAATATTGATCATGGCGAGAGTTTCCCTGAGATTTAGTTAATGCAGATAATTCAGAGAAATCCCTGTCGTTTGTAGGGTTCCAATTCCAGAATCTCCAGGCAGTAGTGGAAGTCAGCGTTCCATTGCCAATCTTATAGTCTAAGTTTACGGAGATACCACCAATAGACTGGTCATGCTTCCATGGTGTATTGGTGTTGATTTCTCGGGAGGCAGGATCTGCTACAGGCTGCTGATAACCTAAATCAGAAACAATTTTGGCATACTGACGATATGCGCTTCTTTCTGTTGTGGTCACTCCTGCAATTACCAACGGGTAACCAGCTGGGTGCTGGATACTCGCATCACCACTTAACAATACCTGTAATTTCTCTGACGGTGTATAATATAACTGGCCTTTAAAACCAATGTTATTTTGGCCGCTATATCTACGTTGTTCTTTTGTATTGAATATAGTTCCATCTCTTTGAGTTCCGGAGATCGATAATCTTGCTGCAAGGTTTTTTGCTACACCACCGGAAACCGATGTTTTTGCTTGTATAAAATTATAGTTTCCAAAGCTCAGTTCCACTTTTCCGCTTGGGGTTTGAGTTGGTTTTGCGGTGGTGATGTTAAATGCACCTGCTGTTGTATTCTTACCAAACAAGGTTCCTTGCGGGCCACGCAGAATTTCTATTTGCTCAATGTCAAGGAAATCTGTAGAGGTAGCTGCCGGACGAGCCTGGTAAACTCCATCTACATAAAAGCCTACCCCTGGATCAATACCATCGTTGGTTAAGCCAAATGTTGAACCTAGTCCTCGGATATTAAGGGTCGTATTTCTTGCGTTTGAAGCATATAACTGTACGGAAGGTACGAGTTCTTTTAAACGGTTAACGTTAAAAGCGCCTGCATTTTCAGCAGCCTGGCCACCGATCACAGTAATGGCGATAGGCACATCCTGCAGTACTTCTGAGCGTCTTCTTGAGGTCACTACGATCTCATCCAGAAGTTCGCTTTCAATCAGAATCAATTCAAAAGGAGCTTCCTGAAGTTTTAAAATCTGGAAATCCTGAGATTTATAACCTACTGAGCTAATTCTAAGATAGAATGGGAGATCTGTCTGTGCATCAATACTGAACTTACCATCTTTATCGGCAGTTGCAGAAATTTTAGTGCCTCTGATCAGTACTGTTGCGTGTGGTACGGGAACGCCATTACTGCTTTTGATGACGCCTGTTATTGGGTTTTGGGCAAATACAGTATTTGTCGTGAGTATCAATAGAAAGATAAGGAGTAAATGTTTTTTCATCGTGTTTATATTAAATGGTTTGTTGGTTTTTCGTTTTCCAGAGATCTGGTATGATTTATTGTTTTTGCCCGATGCCTGCAAAAAATAAATTGCAAAGCAAGGCCCTATGGATGTTTTTAGCATCAGGTTAGGTTTGGACAATACATGATTTTAAGTGTCTAGGTTTTTCAGTGATTACTGAAAGGAATCATCAACAACAACAGTGACAGCCTAATAGAAAGCGGGTTCCTTTTTGAGCTGTGTTTTTTTTCATTTTCATAAAATGTAAGCCTGTTTTCATTGTGTTCTAGGTTGTTAAGAGTTGGTATTGATAATACGAAGATAGTATTATTTTTTAGTAAACAAATAAAATCTATGGATTTGGTAGTTTTTATTTAACTGCATTAACAAAACTTGATATTTTATAGGTTTAAGCTTGATTTTTAGCCGGTTGCTGAGCTATTTTTGTCACTAAAAAAGAGTTTTTATGGAAATTATTTCCCGAGACTTAGCCTCAGGTTCAGCTCAAAACTTCCGTTTGTAGGATCAATGCCAAAAGTTGTGGAGCAGTGGTTTGAATTTCGCTGTTAAGCATACAATTGTGTAAGTCTGAAAAGGAAGAATTCAATATTTTTGACGCCTCTAAACTGAGCTCTAAAAGCTTTGATTTTGGCGTTGAAAGATTCGGCAGAAGCGTTTGTAGATCTGCGATCAAAGTAGTTTAATATGGTCTGATAATGATTCTGTATCGATCTTGCAATGGTGTTGAAAGCCTTGAAGCCAGTTTGCCTGACTCTTTCGTGCCATTTAGCCAGCTTGGCCAGTGCAAAGACCTTATTCTTTGTGTTTTCAAATAGCTGACTAAGCCCCATACTCAGCCCATATGCTGTTTTAAGATCAGGAAATCTTTCAAATAGAAGCTCAGCACGATCCTTTTGGCTTTGGGTCCAATCGGCAGGCTTTTTATACAATACGTATCTTCCCCTGGCGAGTAATTGCTTGACCGTATCCCCGTTATGGAGTACTTCCGGATGAAAAGGGTGGCCTGTTTTCTTTGATTGCTCAATGGCTTCATTTTCGATATCCATCGCTTCCCATCTATGTTTAATCCGCATTTCCTGTAGCGCTTCGGTAGCCAGTTTCTGCACATGGAAACGGTCAGTGACTCTGATAGCTCCTGGAAAACAACGTTTGCAGATTAGTTCCATATTACCTGCCATATCCAGGGTAATCTCGGTCACCTTTTTTCTCAGCCGTTCAGGAATTTGTTGCAATACAGAAATCACCGTTTCGGCTTTAGTTCCCGCTACAATAGCCACGATAGCCCCTTTTTTACCTTTAGCAGCTTTATTGGTGATAATAGTATAAAGTTCACCATGGGACAGACTGGTTTCATCAATGGAGAGCTGTTCACCAAGATTCTCCGGGTATAATAGCCATTGTTTTGCATGTGCTTTTTGATCCCAGCTTTTAAAGTCGCTGAGGTAATCACGGTACTGACGAAGCAGGTTTTTGACCTTTACACCATAAAATGAACTGATCGTATCAACGCTACTCGGGGCTGTATCGATTGATTTCTTTTAAAAAAGCCGCGAAATCTCCTGTCATTCGCGTTCCTTTCTCAACTAAAGTCCAATCCCGGTAGATCACTTTGCCGCTTTCCAAATTGATCCAGCGCCGGCGTTTGATATGATAGAAGACCTTATGTCCACGAATGGGGAAATCCTGAACCACGATCTGCGGGAAAAAACCTTTTGACTGCACCTTGAGCGAGCCCCATTCTGTAGGCAGTTGATTGAGTTCTTCCAACTGAATATGAAAAGTGTCAGGGTCTTCAATGGCATTGGTAAATTCAAAATTCTCTATGATAAATTCCGGTAAAAACAGACGAAGTAAAGTGGTGCTCGCAGAAGGCATAAATAAAATGGGATATAGATAGACAAAGCTATAATTTTATCTCTTGCTCCACAACTTTTGGCATTGATCCCGTTTGTATAGCCGCTAAGCGCATTACTGTGAATGTTAACTTCTGAACGGTTACCATTCACAGTAATGCGAAGATAAATAGGAACAACGCCTTTTTGATAGTTTTTTGGCTTCTTCATGTAGAAGAGCAAGCTGAAATTGGTTTTCATAATGTTAAACATTATGGTGAACAAATTTAGCTTTGTAGTAATTAGAAATCAAGATGTTTAGTTTTGTAACGTGCTTGCTGTCAGGTTTTTATTGGCTGTTCGGTGAGTCTGTTTTATTTTTTAATTACTCACCGAATCACTCACCTATAGTGATCGGAATTCCTGCGAAAATTGTAACTCTTCAAAATGCAAAAAGCCTGCTATCGTATGATTTGCAGGCTTTTTGTTGGTTTAGATACCATTTTGGCGGAGAGTGGGGGATTCGAACCCGCGGACCCTTTGACAAGTCAACAGTTTTCAAGACTGCCGCAATCGACCACTCTGCCAACTCTCCGGCACAAAAGTACGAACTCCAGTCGGTTCTGCAAATTATGATTCACTTTATTTAATGAAGTCTTTATAAAGAGCTAAAAATGAGTAGTTTTATTTTTCATCATTCCCTGTTTTTAGTCAAAAAGAGTGGGTATGGTCAGTTCGTTATATGGTTTAATGAGGTCAAGACCCTTATTCGGGCTCTTTTTTGTAGAAACTTTATTCACTTTTTTACTCACTTGCGTCCTGCTCATCAAATGATCTGGGTAAGGTTTACACATTTCCAGCAATTGTTCTACGGTTAGCTTTTTGTTTAACCACCTCAGTTCTTCATTTCGATGCAGGATAACTGGCATTCTTTGCTTGTCATGGATTTCGCCTACCGTCTTATTCGCTTCAGTAGTCATGATGCCAAAAGTCCGGTATTTTTCACCGGTTTCGGGATTTACCCACTGACTCCATAATCCTGCGAAGCAGAAAGTTTTTCGCTCATTGGTAAAGCGGTATGGCCGCTTGTCGGTATCAGTAATCTTTTGCCACTCATAAAAGCTATCCGCAATGATTAAACAGGTTTTACGATGTTTCATTAAAGGAGCATAGGTTTTCTTTTCCATGACCTCTTCACTGCGAATGTTCCAGGTGTCAAAGGTTAGTACATTGCTGCTCGCATTGTGGGGAACAATACCGAAAGACATCTGTTGAATTATATCAGGCTCATCAGAAGTGATGACCAAACCACCATCGGTAACGGCAATATTAGCATCTGGCTCGTAAGCACCAACAAGTTGATACGGATTGGTTTTTAGAATCTCTTTTTCTTCGGCTGTTAGGGTATATCTTGCGCACATAATTTAGGACCGCAAAGCTATTTTATTTCTGCTGAATTTAGAAGGAAGCCTGCCCTGTTTTACAAAAGATTAGACCGCTGTGAATAACTTGAAAATAAAGCGATAATATCTTGCTGGAGCTGATCGTTAATTGAAATTAATTTAACATCTTTAATTTCATCTATAAACACTCTCAACTTAGGCGAAATGGCTAGATCTTTTTTGTTCTCAATTACTTTATGGTTTCTGTGTTCAATATTTTCTATGAGCCTATATGCTCAAGGCGTACCTGCCATTTTCTTACATACAGATAAAGGTGCCTATTTTCCAGGTGATACCGTTTGGTTTAAAGGTTATGTGCTAAATGATGGGTTCCTGGATGAGTCGTTAAGGAATTTGTATATCGACTGGGGAAATACTGAAGGCACAATTCTGGAGCATAATGTTTACCTGCTCAGTGATGGTGTTAGCCCATCTCATTTTGTCATTCCCACAAATTATGAAGGTGATATCCTCAACTTAAACGCATATACCACCATTATTGCGAAAAACAAGGAGATGGGGTATTTCAGGTCGATCCCAATTTTACAGCAAAAAGCAAGGAAAAAGGAAAGGGTTAAAAGGGAGTATTTTTTGGCTGTTCAGCCGGAAGGAGGTATGCTTTTAAAAGGCGTAATGAACAAAATCATCTTGAGTGCTTACGACCAAACTGGTCATCTGGCAGCGCTTAAGGGTAAAGTGTTAATGAAATCTGGAGAAGAATTACTCAGCTTTAGCAGTAAGGAGGAAGGTTTTGCTGAAATCGCGATGATTGGGACTGAAGAAGAAAAAACGATCGAGTGGTCTGGTCCGGATGGGAAAATAGGCAGCATAAAGCTTCCGGCAGTACTCAAGGAGGGCGCAAAACTCAGTGTCAGCAGTACAAAAGATACCGTTAGTATTTCTTTGTTGACCGCAATATCGCAGGATGATCCGCAGACAAGTGTCTCCAAAGAATATACCATTGAAGCAAGATTAAACAGGAATTCGCTATTTAGAAATAAATTCAGATTAGCGAATGGCGCAAGGAGTAATTTAAAGCTGCCTAAAAATGACCTTGACGCTGGAGTATTGCAATTGCTGTTATTTGACGAGAAGGGTAAATGTATTGGCCAGCGTTCTTTAATGATTGAAGCCGAAGAATTGGTGATTACCCCTAAATTGGAGGTGAAAGATTTTTCCAAGTATCCAAAAGGAAGGAATACACTTCAGATTGGATTACCTGAAGGAGAATATGCTAACCTATCTATTTCGATTACTGATGCGCAAGCTCCGGTAGACAGTACCCATACGATTGTGGATGCTTTACTGTTTAGCTCCTTAAGTAAGCATCGAATCATTGAGCCATTTAGTTATTTTAAGAATAAGACCATGTTGAACCGTTTCGTTCAAACCAATTCCTGGCAAACTGATTTCTCCAGTTTTGATGCGTTAAAGCCATTAAAGGATAGTTTGCTGTATTTAAAAGGTCGCATTCGGATGAGCGATAAAGACAAGCTGACTTTTGATAAAAGACTCGCCTCTTTAAAGGAAAGAAATTCGAAAAAGGGTAAATCGGTTAAAGGTGTTTCTTTTGGATATCGGGCATTGTCGGATGGTGTGATGAAGTATACCACCATTTCTCTTGATGAGCAGGGTAGGTTTGAACTGAAGAAGTTTAACTTTTTGGATTCCATGGAGCTGCGGTTTGTGCAAATTGAAGAGGCTGTTAATGCGATTAGATTTCATGTCGATTACGAGTTTGCAGCAGTCCCTAAACCTGATCGTTTGTACCTTCCATCTGCTGCGGAAGGCCTGATTGAAAACCAAACCTTCCCGGAGAAAATATGGGAATACAATCCGCGCTATTTTAAAGATAAAAATGGCGTAGTCACACTAAGAGAAGTTCGCATCAAAACAAGGCGAAATTATCGAATAGAAAATATGGATAAATACTACGCCAAAGGTTGGTATAGCAGGGAAGGCCTCGCATCTATTGATATACAGAATTATTCAAACCTGATTGATATCTACGATTATAATGATCTGGTACGCTACCTGCAGCTTAAATACCCTATTATACATAAAATAAGGCCCATTTATGTGTTCGACGGGATTTATCATACCAAAGGAATTCCAAATAGTGGTTTCAGTCCCCGGCGGAGAGATTCAACTGCTGTAGCTGTTGAATATCCAGATGTGAATCAGATTGCTTTTATTAAAATTTTCGAAACCCATCCTAATAATCCTAATGGTGGAGCAATCGTATTTTATACGACAGGGCCGGATGGCGCTAATAAAAGTCTTGGCCGAAGAATAGATCTCCAAACTGTTGGAGGCTATGTAGGGATTATTCCATTCTCTAATCGTCTTTACTCGAATAAAGAGAAAATGAATCTTTTTTATGATGATGACCGGCAAACCTTATACTGGAATCCAATAGTATTGATGGAAGATAAGGGTTACAGGCTTGAATTTGATAACAATAGCAATCCCAGGGGTTACTGGGTAACCATTCAAGGGGTAACAAAATCAGGTAGAATAGTTTATTACCAAAAATTGATAGAAAAAGCAGATCAGTAGAGAGGGAGTTTTCTTTTATAATAGCTCCGGTAAATCTAGTCGGGCAACGCCAATACGGTCATCAGCCATACCATAATAAACATCAAAACGGTTGGGCATCCCCAGATCATCCCGCCTGTCTATACCGGTCGGAAATACTACATTGGCAATAGTGCCAACTTGCTCTTCCGGAAGATCTGGTGCAAGAACAGGTTCGGGCGATCGGTATAAGATTTTGTGGGGCTGTTCTTTATCCAATATCATGATACCAGCGGAGTAACTCAGTTCATGCTGACTACTATTCTGAAGCGCTGTTTCCCTAACTCCGTGATATAAAATCAGCCAGCCTTGTTTTGTAAGTACAGGCGGTGTTCCTGCACCTATTTTTATGTTTTCCCAATCCGCCTTGGGAATTGCCAAAGGTTGGTTAGATACAAATTTAGGTAAGTGCCCGGAGGGATGGTTTTCTTTGTTAATGTGACAATAAGAAATCCAGATACACTCATGATGCTGTCTGATTTCATGGTCGTGTGGACGGGTTCTAAGCTCTTCTGGGCTGGTTCCAGGGAAAAGTGGGCGGTGGAGCATGGCAAAAGAAGGATGGCCATGTGGACTCACAATAGCCGCTGGAAATAGGCAGGCATCCTTATTGTCAATCTGATTAAATTCAATATGCTCATATTGTTCAAAACTGGCCAGGCCAAGTCTTTCCCAATGGATCAGCTCTTTGGAATAGGCAATCGCGATGCGCGGACCATTGGCGGAAAATGCAGTATAAGTCATCACGTAAATATTTAACGATTCGATATGAGTAACCCTTGGATCTTCGCAGCCACCTCCACCATCCGGCCGCTTTTCATATTCAGCTTCAGGCTCCAGTGCTACACCCAGCCGCTCAACACCAATAGGGTCGCCAACTTCGTTAAAGATGACTTTCGCAATCCCGATTCTGGAATAGTTGTTTTTCCCTACTAAGCGTGGAAATAAGTAAAGGTCTCCATCAGGACCTCGTACTGCAGCAGGATTTAGCACACCTTCTATTTCCAGCTCATTTCCTGGCTGAGGCTCCATAATAACGCCCATTCGTTTTAATTTGATCGAATCCATCTGAGACTTATTTGCTTTCATTTGAGGTGTTTTTATCGGAGTTGTTTAGACAGGCAATGATGGTTTCGATTACTTTTTTGGTTTCCTGAGGGTCTTTAACAGAGATACAAACTACCCCCGTTTTTCGGGCAGGATGGTCATTACCTCCTTCAAAAAGCGCATCGCCAATGAATATCATTTCTGCAATGGCAATTTTTAGCGTTTCCTGAAGTTTATGAATGCCGTAAGCTTTGTCGATCCCTGGCTTGGTGATGTCGATAGAAGTGGCACCACCCATCTGAACGGAAAATTCAGACAAGGACTGGTCGAGCTGTGCTTTAATCACCTTTCGTTTGCTAAAATCAGGATCCCAGACTTTCTTAGCTTCAAGGGGGGCTTGCTGACCTAAAGCCGAGTAGGTGATCTGGCTGCCGCGATCTTCAATCTGCTCACCCCAGGTCTGCGCAGGAGTAAAGCCGGAAAGGGATACGGCATGATGCAAGTTGTCTAATATTTTTTGTCGCTCTGCTGCAGTAAAATTTTCTGCATAAAGTTGGTTCCAGTCTTGTTTATATTGATAATACTTGGTGCCGCAGGTTGGTAAAATTGACAAATGGCTAAGATTAGCTTTTGCAGGAAGATGAGAAAGGACTTGCTTTTCAAATTGTGGCCAATTGCCGCCGGAGATGATGGCCACTTTGGCAACTTGCAGCAGGTCGTTTAAAAGTACGGACATTTCCGGGTCTATGGCAGCTTTGCTTTCCGCTAAAGTGCCATCAAGGTCAAATATGATGAGCTTTTTCATGATGCTTCAGAATCATTTTCCATTCCATGATGGTACTCCGCTCTGCGTGCGGCACTGTTGCAGGCTGCACGGTGGGCCAATGCTTTTTGCGCCCTGGTCACGTTTTGATCTTCACCCTTCCAGATTTCCAATGCCGGTTGCTGGATTGCCCTGGAAAAGGAAAAAGTTAAAGGCCATGGCAGGAGTGATCCAGACCTGAGCTGCATCATGTTCAGTCGCTCAGAAGCAAGGAAAGGGGATTGTCCTCCGGATAGAAATGCAATGCCGGCAACAGCCGCAGGGACAACATGGAGAAAAGTAGAAAAGGTTTGCTGAGCAATCTCTTCTGTATCACTTTGCGCGGAACAAGCCAGTCCAGGTAATACCATATTGGGTTTTAAGATCATCCCTTCCAGGAAAACCTTTTGTGCATACAAGGCATTAAATACCGCTTTCAAAACGTCCTGAGTCACTTCCGCACACCTTTCCAGGGTATGGTCTCCATCCATTAAAACTTCGGGCTCCACAATGGGCACTATTCCGGCTTCCTGACAAAGTGCTGCATAACGGGCAAGGGTATAAGCATTGGCTGCAATACAAGCTTTCGTAGGGATATTGGTGTCGATATGGATCACCGCACGCCATTTGGCAAAACGTAAACCCATTTGATAATAATCAGCCAGGCGAATGCTTAAACCGTCCAGTCCTTCAGTAATCGTTTCTCCTGGAAAAAATGGTACCGTTCCCTGATCTACTTTTATTCCCGGAATGATGCCTTTTTGTTTAAGAATGGCCAGAAAAGACTGTCCATCATCAGTGTTTTGATGAAGTGTTTCTTCGAAAAGTATCGCACCGCTGATGCTTTCTTCCAATTGAGGAGTAGTTACGATCAATTGGCGGTATTTGCGGCGGAATTCTTCGGTTTGAGGAATGCCTAGTGCTTTAAATCTTTTGTCGCAGGTACCGGTACTTTCGTCCATGGCCAGCAATCCTTTATCGTCTCTCATGAGCCTTTCGGCTATGTTTTTAAGTTCTTGGTTGTTCATGGCTTTTAAGGTTTTTTGGAAGAATTAATTTCCTGAATGATCTGCTGTGTAGTGGCGAAGTCCTGGTGGTGAATGCTCCGGATACCGAGTTTCTGAGCAGATTTTGTCAGCATCAATCGGTCATCAAAGTAAATACATTCCTCTGGGGAAACCTGTGCGATGCCCATGGCCAGATTAAAAATACCTGGATCAGGTTTGCGCATCCCTACCTCGCAGGAGGAAATAAAAGCATCAAAACAATCGTGTAACCCAAATTTCTGAATGCGGTAATTGTTGAGTTCCCGACCTTCATTATTGATAGAGATGAGCCTATGCCCGCAGGTCTTTTTCCATTCTTTTAACCAGGACAGCAGTCCGGGCAATTCTACCGATTGCGCAAACATGAAGTCCTTAAAATCTTGTTTGCTAAAAGATCTTGGATGATTGAAAACGACGACATCCAGGTAATCGTCAAGGGTGATTTTCCCCATCTCATACACATTGAAGATGAAATCGTGGAGCACATCCATTTCTTCATAATTTAAATCGAAAAGTTTTGCCGCCTCCTGTCTGGATTGGTGCCCCCAGCCATTGTTCAGCAAGACACCGCCGACGTCAAAAAAGAGTACTTTAATTCTGGAATCTTTCATAATCAAATTTAGATGATAACAAAAATTCCAGACGTTAGTTTGCAGTGCTTCGAACTCAGGTCGTTATCTTTTCTATTTTTTGATTTCTTTCGGTCCTAAAAACAAAAGGATAACGGCGGTGATTTTTAAGAAACCAGAAAACAGCTGTAAGGTATAAGGGGAGGTAATGTTGATTTCTGGTGCCGGTGTGGACAGCAAGGGGAAAATGCTGAGTACAGTCACAAATAATGCCACCCATTTTACCCAATGTTTTCCAATGAAAGCAAAGTATCCTAATGTCATAAACATTAATGAGGTTTCCATGCCAACCGACAGTTCAAAGTTTGCATCCTGACGACTTTGGATGACTCCGATAATTACATCAACTAATATGGCCGCAAAAATTATATAGGAGGCAAATTTGAAACTCTTGTGCACCTGGTCTTCCATTTCTATCATAAAATTGCCAAGGTACTATTAAATTCATCTGAGCCCAAACCAAATCAGGACTTGTCGCACAGCTTATGAAGGTTTTTCGATGGAATAATGAAATTAAAATAGCCTGTTCTAGGTGGATAAAGCAATACCATTGATCGTTTTTTTATTAATGAGTATGTGCTAAGTTGTTAGTTGTCTTGATTTTAAATACCTTGTTGGTCAGGTCAATCTCTATGAACAAAACCGCTCTCCCTAAAACGCAGCAACAGCATTATACAAAGATTGTTTTTCTGTTGATTTTTATGATCATCCAGTTGCTCAGCGCTGGATCAATTCTCAACGCTCAAAAGCCTAAGACATCCGAGATCCTATGGGATAAATACGGAGTGCCTCATGTATATGGAAAAACTACGGCCGAAATGTACTATGGGTATGGGTGGGCACAGATGCGTAACCATGCCAATCTAATGCTGAAGTTATATGGACAAGCCAGAGGGCGTGCAGCCGAATTCTGGGGAGAAGAATACTTGCATAGCGATCAGGTAGTTCATTTGTTTGAATTAAAAAAACATGCGGTGCAGGAGTATAAGGCACAGTCGCCATTGTACAAAAGTTACCTCGATGCTTTTGTTGCAGGAGCAAATGCTTATGCTAAAGCACATCCAGAAGCCATTCAGTCGGATAGAAAAGCAGTTTTACCCATCAGCCCTTATGATGTACTTGCCCATACGAAATCTATGATTTACCTGAAGTTTTTAGCCTACAGTGACCTCATTATGCCGGAAAAACTGGTCGCCCAGCCAGGCTCTAATGCGATGGCAATTTCTCCTTCAAAATCAGCAGCTAAACATGCGATGCTCATGGCCAATCCACATTTGATGTGGAGCGATTCTTTTACTTTTTTTGAAGCACAGCTCAATGCTCCGGAGTACAGTACCTATGGAGTAAGCTTGGTTGGCACCTGTACCCAAATTATTGCATTTAATGATCACCTGGGCTGGACGCACACGGTAAACACTATTGATGCTGCTGATCGCTATGAACTCAGCCTGTCTGATGGTGGGTATTTACTTGACGGAGCCACAAAACCATTCCTAAAAAGAACAGATACGATAGGAGTCAGACAAAAAGACGGCAGTCTTAAATTAGAGATACTGGAGTTTAAATATGCGGTACATGGTCCTGTCCTGGAAGAGAAAAATGGCAAAGCTTATGCGCTCAGAATGGCGGGAATGGACAACCACCAACTTTTGCAGCAGTATCATCTCATGGGAAAAGCAAAAAACTGGAAAGAGTTTGAAACTGCGGAAAAGATGCTGCAGATACCAATGTTCAATGTGATTTATGCAGATCAGGCTGGCAATATTCATTACCTCTTTGGAGGGAATGTACCCATTCGTTCTTCCGGAGACTTTACCTTTTGGAATGGGCTTATTGATGGAACTCAATCCAAATATATATGGCAAAAGACACATCCCTATAAAGACTTACCAAAACTCTTTAATCCTTCCACAGGTTTTGTTCAAAATTGTAATGATGCACCTTGGATTAGTACCTATCCGGCACAGCTCAATCCCCTTGATTTTCCGGCTTATATGGCTCCTCAGGAAATGGGTTTAAGGGCACAGCGTGCAGTGAACCTTGTGAAAAACAATCCATCAATCACATTTGTTCAGTTGGTAGCTTATAAGTTAAATACGGGAATGGAAGCTGCTGATCGTTTCCTGCCAGCGCTTTTATCGGCAGTAAAAAATACGCCGGATAGTACAATGGCGAATGCAGCGAAAGTATTAAATTCATGGGATAAACAAACGGAAAATACGAGTAAAGGAGCTGTTTTGTTTGCGGCCTGGTTTGATCAGCTGAAGCCTGAAATGTATGCCAAAGCATGGGATATTAAAAATCCGGTAAGCACACCTTCTGGATTTAAAGATGACCAGCAGATCCTGCTGCTTTTTAAAGCGGCAATAGCAGAAGTCCAGCAAAAATATGGCAGTATCGAGATAGCTTGGGGGGATATTTGTCGCTTCTCAAAGGATGAGATTGATTATGCTGCCAATGGTGGCCCAGGAGAATATGGGATTTTCCGAACGATTTATTATAAGGGGATTACACCTGACAAAGAACAAGCATACTTTGGCGACAGTTATGTTGCTGTGACGGAGTTTGGACCTAAAGTTCGTGCTAAAGTAAGTTTAAGTTATGGTAACGCTTCACAAGCTGGTATTAAGCAGTATGACCAGTTGAAGATGATGTCTGATAAACAACTGCGTGATGCGCTACTGGATAGAAAAGAAGTCCTTCAGCATTTAGAAGAAAGAGAAGTATATCTGCCATAAATGAGATAAAGAAGAAATCATAATGAAATAAAGAAGAAATGCTGCTGTGGATCAATAGCAATGTGCACTTTTTGCACATTGCTATTAGCGGTTAGGCTATCAAAACCACAATTTTCCCTTGTGTTCTTCCAGTCTCTAATGCCCTGTGTGCATCCGCCATTTGATCAAAATCAAAGGTTTGAGAAACATGAGATAGGAGGGATCTATCATCCAGTAGTCCAGCGATTTTCTGCATGTTCTGACCATTAGATTGTACCATGGTAAAATAACCATTGATGCCCATTGCTTTTGCTTTTTCTGTGACTTCTTCTCTAAGCCCGGAGGGAATACTGATGATGGTGCCGCCTTTCCTGATGACCTTTAAGGATTTGTCGATATTTTCTCCACCGATGGCATCGAGTACGAAATCAATATCCTTTGTGAATTCCTCCAAAGGACCAGCGGCATAATCAATATGTTCATCAGCACCAAGGCTCATGATAAAATTTTTCTTTGCTGCAGAGGAAGTGCCAATCACATAGGCCCCCAGGTGTTTGGCAATTTGTACTGCATAATGTCCCACTCCGCCAGCTGCGGCATGGATCAGAACGCGGTCGCCTGCCTTGATTTTAGCATGATCAACGAGAACTTGCAAGGCGGTTAATGCCGCTAAGGTAGCTGCAGCGGCGTCTGCATGACTGATTTGACTTGGTTTTAAGGCCAGTTGATCTGCCGGAGCAGCAACATATTCGGCATAGGCTTTTCCATGGCCAGGAAAGTTGACCATGCCAAACACTTCATCGCCAGCTTTAAACATATCAGATTTAGTTTCCACCACAATTCCTGAGATGTCCCAACCTAGAATGATTGGTTTTTCTTCTTTTATCAGGCCTGAAACACCCTTTCCTTCCCGGGTTTTAATATCTACAGGATTAATACTGATGGCTTTCACCTGTATCAGCACTTCATGCTCTTTGATAACGGGCTTCGGTAGTTCTTGTATAGCTAATTGATCCGCGGACCCAAATTCTTCTAAAATAATTGCTTTCATGGTATATTAATTTAAGCATAAAATTAGGGATGTTTTTACCTGATACGCTGTACATATATTCGTTAAATCAGTAATATTATGCCATGCATCAGTAGCAAGTGATTTAGGATAGTTGCAGTTATAAATCCTGATTTACACTACATCTTATATCAGCCTGAAATTCAAGTAATGACTTTTTTAGCTTGAAATGGGTGTTAAATACAAGCACGGAATAATCGGCCATCACATCATACAGCAGATTGATTTCTGGGTAATTATAATGATCATATTGGAAATAAGACGCATTGCTATTGAGGTAATCATTGAATCTGCTGCGGACTTTAGACTCCATCAGCTCCAGGTAAACAGCGTCTGCTAACAAAAGCTTTATTTGCTCTTTAAAAGGCAGTTCTAAACTTTTCAG
Source organism: Pedobacter sp. PACM 27299 (assembly GCF_001412655.1). Taxonomy (NCBI): domain Bacteria; kingdom Pseudomonadati; phylum Bacteroidota; class Sphingobacteriia; order Sphingobacteriales; family Sphingobacteriaceae; genus Pedobacter; species Pedobacter sp. PACM 27299. Next base: position 2,042,900 of record NZ_CP012996.1, read on the forward strand.
CACTGATAAATTTTGCCCGATCTGATCATAAGCAGTTGGGGCCTGAATAAAATAGGAAGATTGCAATAATTGCAGGTAAACTTCGCGTTGAACCAGCATATTAACAGTGCCTTTTTTGTAGTTCAGATAATGTGCTTTAAACTCCGCTAAATTGTCCAGACTCTTTGCCTCATTTAAAAAGAAATGGAATACTTTCCGATCCCTGTTTGCCAATAACTCCTCAAGTCGGGCAATTTCTTCATCCAGGGATTGAATCAATATATCAGCGGTTTCGGAGTTATATTTTGTGCCATCGTAATCAAAAGTTTTAATATCGAGGTAACCATTAGCAATTTCTGTAAGGATATTTTTGTCGGCATTAGCAATATTAAGGCTGTTAATTTCCGCTATAATTTCATCATTAATGATTTGTTCCAGGTCTGCAGCCTCTTGTGAGATCGGGTGGTCAAATACTTCCTCTTCGAAAAGATTGTACGGATCACGCATATTAAAATAACCCTTATACAGTTTAGGGAAAGAATGCTCCTGATCACGTGCTAAGTAAAGTACGGTGAAATCTTCGATTTCCAGATTTTTAGGGACAGTTTCATAGTTCAATCCCTCAAAATACTGGGCAGATAAAAATTGTTGTATTTGCTCCAGATTGCTGAGTAGCTGGACGGAAATGCCTGATGCATCACCTGTTGTCGCTTGATTTAATGCGGCCAATTTTTCTATTCGCTGCAGGGTGCTGGGATGTGAAGACCATTGGTCCTCTAATACCAATTTAGTGCCCTGGAATTTCTTATAATCTTCAAGGGATAAATAGGGAAGTCCATCTATCAGCGGCATTTCAGTGTTTTTTGCCAGGTGTTGGATTAAGAAAAGATGTTGAGGATAAATGTTGTTTGTTTTTTTCGAGCTCGGGATTTTATTGCTGTAAAAATCAAGCAGTGTAGCCAATGCCTGATCGGCAAACTCTATTCTCAATAAAGCGCTGATCAGCGGTACTGAGCCTGTCACACTTGCCGCAACAGCATCCGCATGGAATTCCATTTCTCTGGATAATCCTCTGTAGTTTAGGTTTAATGGCTTATAAGTCTTCATCAGTATGTTTTGTATACCTTGTATGATCACCACAGCCCCTTTTGAAAATAGGAGAAAGAAAGAACTCAGACTGGACCAGCCATTTAGCCAGGAGGCATAACTGTCATTTTCATGTAGCAGGTTATAAATCACTTTGTTTACATTAAATACATAACTTCCTAATTTCATACTGCGCTGAGAAAAATGGCCAAACTCATGTGCTAAAATTGCTTTCAGCTCAAGGGTAGAAACGGAATTCATTAGGCCTATCCCAATCATGAGGTTCTTTTTTACCGGAAAAAACATACTCCAGAAAGTGGCATCATAAAATACCGAAGCATTAATGTCGGCAGTCAGGTAAACCTTCTTTGGGAAATTCGTTTTTACCTCGCCCACGGTTTCATGAATCAGTTTAAATAGTGCGGGTTGCTGTTCTTTGTTGATTTCAAGAAACTGACTGCGGTCTATTTTTATTGCCGGACTAAAGATGAATTTAATGAGGAAAAAGAAGATAAACAAGCCCATTCCCATTAAGCCAAGGCCAAGAAATGCAGTGATAAATCCGCCAACATAAATTCCCAGCGCATAGGCGATCAAGGCGCAAAGCAATACCCAAGCCAGACCGAAAACAATCATAACCAGGTAAGAGCAGACAAAGAATAATATAGACAGCGTCGATTTGATCGCCATCCTTCTAAAGTTGTTAGAGACGTTGAGGACGTTTTTTTGCATTATTGAGCGTATTTAATGCAAATTAGTTAAAAACAGTAATTCTGTAGTAAAGAAAAGGGAAATTATCCGAAGAAATTTCCCTTAATCTAAATTAACGCTCTCGTATATTATACGCTGGCAATGGTTAAATATTGTATTGCTGGTCGTTTTTTAGGAGGATGATCTCTTTTTTGTTCCCGGTTTTGAATAAATGATGGTAATTTTACGGAAAGCCCCGATTAAATTAACTTATGAAAAAAAAGCCGCTCTATATTTTTGTAGGTGTTGTTGCCCTGATCGCTATCATCAGCCTCTGTTATATTTCTTACCATGCGGGGGAAGGCTCCAAAACCGATTTCCCGAAAGACACTGCCGTTCTCAAAGAAGCGGTCGTTCAGCCCCTTAAAAAGGATACCGTGTATGTAAATCCTGAAGTACCCAAATCCGTTTACCATTGGACACCATCGGTGCAGGACTTTACGCTGGCGGATGCAGAACAATTAACCAAGTCAATTTATGATACGGTAACCGTCGAAAAGCAAGGTGATATGGAAGTTGATACTGTTGGAAGAGAGTTTAGTAACATTGTTTTTTTTAGTGCAGATGATGTACTTCATGCGATTGTGGTGGTAGAAAACCGCGGGCCGTTTTATGGTGTTTCTGTCGGATGGTGTGATGTGTTCGCTTTTGTGAAAGGAAAAAGCGGATGGCAGCTCTGTGATTTTATGCTCGGTGCCGGAGGAGGAGGAATGTATGGCAATCCTGGCGAATTTCAGCGGCTGGAATTGATCGGCAATCAAACTGTAGGTATTATTTTGAGTGGTGGACAAGAGCACATGGGTGGGAATTACCATGAGAATGTGATTGGGTTGAACAAAGGCACGCTTCGAAGAATCACCACTATAAATACGCATCATGATTATGGTTCGGGAGCGGGTGATGAGTTTAAAACTACAGTATGTGATGAAAATGAATTTAAGTTCATCCCAAATGGCAGGGAAATGTATGACCTCAAAATCACTCGCTTCAACTGTCTGGAGGATAAGAATAGAAAAGTCAAAGAAATAGTGATTCCTTACCTTAATGGATATAAAATCCCAGATGCTTTTGTATTCGAAGGTTAGTGGCAGCAATTAAAGGGGGAGGTCTGTTTTTATTCTTTAAGCAGATGGAGCATGCAAATTCTAATAAAATAAAGTATTAGCTTTGGTTAACCTATGTTTAAAACTATGACGATCACCCTAAAAAAATACAGTCGATTTTTCTTTCTGGCAGTAGGAATGCTGACTTCAATTCCTGTTTTTGCGCAGGAAGATAACCAGCAATGGATAGCAGCCAGTCCTGCCAGTAAGGCCTATCATGCCAGCCGTTTTAAAAATACAACGCCTCCTTATGGATTGGCCAAAGTGAAGGCGATGATTGCCGGAATAAAATCAACTGGTGGCGATGGAGATACTTACTTTAATGTGCTGAGTCCGAAACTTTACCAAAGCCTTTCGCTTCCCGAAAAGTTCACTTATCACATGATCCACCCTGAAATCTCCAGTCAAAACTGCGATATCCCTACACCGATTTTAGAAGAAGACCTGAAGATTTTCGGCAATTTGCCTGATCCTTTTGAGGAACAAAACTGGAGTGAAAGACAGCTGAATTTTATGATCAGCAACCGGGATACGGTGCTTTCGCTCATTTCAGAATCGATCAATAGAAGTAAAAAAGTAGGCTTAAACTATAAAACGGCGATTGAGCATGTCAATGGTTGGGAAGTGATCCCAGTATTGATCAAGGCTTATAAAACGGACCGTAAAGATCATGATATCCTGACTGTCCTGATCCAGCTCATGAAGAAAAACGACTATCAGCCTTTCATGACTTCCGCTTCCTTTATCAAATTATATGGCAACAACAGTACTTACACGAGTTTCATAAGTTTTAATCAGGCCAATGAAGACCTGGTGATCAATAGGGCTGAAGCCTTCTACAATGGTCGTAAAAAGTAATTTGATTGGGGTATTGCTGTTTTGTGCAATCAGCTTATTTGTTCAACCAGCATCAGCACAGTCAGACACCAGTTTTGTCCATATTCCGAAAGGAGAATATTGGTTAGGTAGTCGAGAACATCAGCTGAATCCGCTTAGGAAAGTCAGCAGCCCTGGTTTTGATATCGCCGCCACAGAGCTGACCAACCGCTTGTTTGATAAGTTTGTGAAGGCTACACATTATAAAACGGATGCTGAGCGTCTCAAAAATGCGATGGTCTTTGCACCCGGCCTTGCAGAATTCCGCTGGCTGAGTGATAGTACTGCTTATTGGAGATTCCCAAATGGCACCAGTCGGGAGGGAATAGCAGATAAAATGAACCACCCGGTAACCACGATCAGCTATGCAGATGCCGAAGCTTATTGCAAATGGGCAAAAGTCAGACTGCCAACACTGGATGAATGGGAAATCGCCTCACGTGCAGGCGCTAAAACTACTTATTTCTGGGGCGAAGATCCTCAGCAAATCAGAGAATATGCCAACATCTGGCATGGACGCGACCACCTCAGCGCAGACTTCACAGATGGCTATATGTATACTGCCCCTGTGGCTAGTTTTAAACCCAACGGCTTTGGCTTGTACGATATCTACGGAAATGTATTTGAATTTTGTGAAGGAACGTTAAAAACAGATCCCAAAAACCGGAAGATTGGTCATGCCAGGGGAGGCTCCTGGTGGTGCAGCAATTATGCCTGTGGTTTTTTCAATTCACTGGATGTCGGAAGGAATAATCCACATGCCTCTTTTAGTAACCAGGGCTTTAGGGTAGTCAGTACGCTATCAAAATAATGCCAATTAAGGGAAATATTTTCTGCCTTTCTGTAACTTAAGAGACTAAGGTTAAGTCAAACAACCATATACCTTATAAATGGCACTTTCGATAACCAACCTCAGTAAACAATATAACGCACAAAAGACCGCAGTTTCCAATCTATCTCTTCAGATAAATAAAGGAGTTTTAGGCTTATTGGGCCCGAATGGTGCTGGTAAATCAACACTGATGAAGATGATTGCTACCATTAGCATCCCTTCCAGTGGAAGTCTCCTTTTAGAGGGGATAGATATTGTGCAAAATCCCAACTCCATCCGCAAAGTGCTAGGCTATTTGCCCCAGGATTTTGGGGTGTATCCCAACCTCAATGCTTATGAGTTTCTAGAATATATAGCAGCCATGAAAGGGCTGGGAGGTAAAGGACTTCGCCAGCGAATTGACCTGCTATTAGAAAGTGTGAACCTGACTGCTGATGCCAAGAGACCTATCGGTACTTATTCCGGAGGGATGAAACAGCGCATCGGCATCGCACAAGCCTTACTCAACGACCCCAAAGTATTGATTTTTGATGAGCCTACAGTGGGTCTGGATCCTGAAGAACGGGTGCGTTTTCGTCAGTTGATTGCCGATCTTGCCCAGGATAGTATTATTATTCTTTCTTCTCATATTGTATCCGATATTGAAAGTATTGCTGATGAGGTGGCGATTATGCAGGAAGGCAAACTGATCACACATGCTTCGCAATACGACATCATTAAACAAGCCGAGGGGAGAATATTTGAAGTATTGTTGGATAATAATGACCTTAACGCTTTTAAACACCATTACAAAGTAATTGATACCGCGCGTCAGGCGGATCAGGTCAGAACACGTTATATCAGTACAGGGCAGGCTGCAGCGCCATTGTCTACCCAGGTAACGGCGACCTTAGAGGATGCTTATCTGATTTTAACCCAAACTAACTAAGCGTATGTCTTATATGTATCCCATCATCAAAGCGGATTACCTGCAGCGTACCCGTAGTTATTCTTTTTTGATCACACTAGCCATCACGCTGTTTATAGCCTATTCATTTATTCCGGATCAGAATGCCAGCTACACGACCTTAAATGCTTCAGGGTATAAGGGGGTGTATAATTCAGCATGGGTGGGTTATGTGTCCGGCATTATGACGACCATCATGTTGGCTTATTTTGGTTTTCTACTGGTCAATAGCGGCATCAAAAAAGATATTGATACCGAAGTTGGCCTCATCATTGCCTCAACGCCTATCAGTAACTTTAAATACCTGATGAGCAAACAGCTGAGCAATTATCTGGTGCTACTGACGATTGCTGGAATTACTTTTTGCGTTAGTATTGTGGTGTTTTTTATTCGCGGAACTGGCTATCCTTTTATTTTAGGCAATTTCGTCTATCCTTACCTGTTTTTTGCAGTACCCGCATTGTTTGTTGTCGCTGCCCTTGCGGTAACCGGGGAGGTGTTTTTAGGCAAGCGCAGTGTCCTGCAGTTTATCGTCTATTTTTCACTATGCGGGATCTGTATGGGCTTTATCAATAGTAAGTCAGGAGCCGAAACTGATGGAGTTTTTGACCCATTCGGTCTCAGCCTTCTGATCAAAAGTGTGACCCAGCATATCAATACTCATTTTAATGAGCACATCACAAAAGTATCCTTTGGTTTTATCTTTAATAGCCAGAAAAGCTATAAACTCTTTACCTGGGAAGGCCTGAATTGGTCAGCCCTGTTTATAGGAAGTCGATTGCTCTGGATTGCTTTTGGCTTTGTATTGATATATTTCTCCTCCCTGTTTTTTCATCGCTTTGATTTTAAACAATCAGTTCACACTAAAAAGAAAACAAAAGAAGTATTCAGCACCGGAGCATCAGCTAAGACCTTGAACAGACCTATTGGACTAAATCGGGCAAACCTGCCAGCAATTAACTTTAATTATGGGATCTATCCTTTTGTGAAAACTGAATTCTTATTACTGATCAGGCAGGGAAAGAAATGGCTATGGCTGTTGAATGCTGGGTTATGGGTCGCATTATGTTTTGCGCCATTGCACATCGCCTATAGCTACCTCCTGCCTATACTTTTGTTTTTACAGGTTACCCGCTGGTCGGAACTGGCAACGAAAGAGAAGAGCAATCGCGTTCATTATTTTGCCTACGCAGCTTACAAACCTTTACAACGCATGCTGCCCGCACAGGTTTTAGCTGGTGTCAGCTTAGCCATCGGATTGTGTTTGCCAGTCATCATTCGCTGTGCTTTAGCCGGTAATAGCTATGGGGTAGTTAATATCATTAATGGAGCAGTATTTATTGTGTTGTGCGCTGTAGCGCTAGGCATATTAACCGGGGGTAAAAAGCTGTTTGAAGTGTTTTTCTTCCTGCTGACCTATGCTGTATTAAATAAGATTCCGGTGACAGATTATCTGGGAAGTCTGCCTCATCAAAATATACCGCTTTTTATGCTGATCATATTGGGTATAAATGTGACTTTAGCCGTAGTTAGTTTGATGACGAGAATGTACCAGTCCAGACATTTGTAAGAATGGCGCTGCTATTTAGGGCAGCGCCATTCTTATGGGTAATTATTTTATTTCCTGACTCAGTTCCAAAGCAACTTCCAGGTGTTTTTTTAATATTGGCAATTGTTTCAGCGTAAATTCCTTCAATTCCGCGTCATCAGCATTACTTCCTCTGTTATAAAGGGAAATGAGGTTGCGGTTGCTTTCCAGCATCATGGTCACAAAACCTAGATCTGTTTTAGGCGTGCCTCCCCATAATACATCCTTTTCCAGTACGATGTTTTTCTGCGAACTTAACTTTTTCAAGTCCTTTTGAATTGCGCTAAGCTCGGCAGATACCATGCCAGCATAGTCCTTAATCTTGTCTTTTGTTAGGGTACGTACCGCTCTATTACTTGCACTGATTTCCATTTGCTGAGCTGCGACTATCCTGCTGATCAACTCTGCGTCGGTCAATGCTTCCAAAGATAGCTGTTTTCCCTTAGCGATCATATTCGCTCTCCCAATTGCATCACTGGCGATGTTGTTCGCCGCAACCTTTGAACCAGCAGCTCTTGTCTGGCTGATTCCAGGCGTTAGCCCATCACCACTGGCATTAATTATAGACCTGGTTGGGTTATTTATCGTCGGGTTAACCGTGGTGATTTTACTGCCTTTTCTTTTCCCTTCAGCAGAGAAATTTCTGGAGGTAGAACAGGAGTAGATCAGACAGGACAACAGTATTGAAATTGCGGTGATGCGAAGTGTATTCATAGGGCCTGGATTAAATGGTTTGGCAAGTCAAAGCTATGGAAATACTACTAAGATAAGCTAAATAAAAATTTGATAACTGCGAAAATGATCCGAAATTAACTGATGCTAACCTGATGCCATAGCCATCGTAAACTCCGCCTAAAAAATAATTGCCGGATTTAGGTGATATTTGGAGTTAATTAAGTACATACCATTAAAACATAGTAGTTATGGTTCCAAAACTTGATAAAGAGAAAATACCAAACGGTCCTGAAGCCCTGCTCATGTCGCTGTATCAAGATGCTTTTCCTCTTGTAGCCAGTCATGTAAGGAAAATGGGAGGCTCATTCGAGGAAGCCAGAGATATTTTTCAGGATGCCCTGATCATTTATTATGAAAAAGTTCAGTATACCCGAAAAACATTGCAGTCGACGGAAAAGGCCTATCTTTTTGGCATTGCAAAATACCTTTGGAATAAACGATACAAAGTAACCAGTAAGCAATTCCCTCTTGACTTCCATCATGAACTGGATCATATTGATGAGGTCTATGAAGAGGTATCTTCGACCAGATTGATCCATTTGCTTCATACAGCCGGGGAGAAATGTATGCTATTGCTCAGTGCTTTTTATTATGAAAAGTTAAACATGGAAACGCTTGCAGATCGATTTGGGTTTTCAGGATCAAGGTCTGCAACTGTTCAGAAGTTTAAATGCCTGGAGAAAATAAAAGAAACTGTAAAAGAAAAATCATTGAGTTATGAAGACATCATGGAATGAGCTCGTCCTGATCGAAGATTATCTTTTATCAGACAGAAAGGGAACAGATCGCACCCTGCATGAAGCCCGCATGATATTACAGCCAGGGTTAAGGGAAAGTGTTTTCTGGCAAGAGAAAACCTATCATCTGGTTCAGCAATACGGAAGACAGCAGCTGAGGAAAGAAATAGAACAGGTGCATGAAAAGCTGTTTACAGCTCCGGAACATCATTCTTTCCGACAAAGGATCATGAAACTATTCGCTAAATAGCCTCACCATAATTTCTTAAAAACAACAATAAGCGCGCTGTAAAGCGGGTAGGACAAGCTATGTCCAAAAAATAATAAACACCTGGAATATGAAAAAGAACGAATTTCGCAATTATGCCGTTAAACACCATCGCATTAATAGTTTGTATGTAGATCGTTATATCAATCGGACATCGTCTAATATTGGTTCGATGGCTATGACACCTTACATCACTGAAGAGCGACAGTTGAATGTGGCACAGATGGATGTGTTTTCCAGATTGATGATGGATAGGATCATCTTTTTAGGGGAGCCTGTGGACGATAGGAATGCTAATGTGATTCAAGCACAATTACTCTTTTTACAGTCGGCAGACCCAAATAGAGACATACAGTTGTATGTTAATTCTCCCGGTGGGGCAGTCTATGCCGGTCTTGGAATTTACGATACCATGCAGTTTATATCGCCGGATGTGGCTACCATCTGTACCGGAGTCGCATTGTCCATGGGTTCAGTATTGCTCTGTGCGGGGGCGAATGGCAAACGTTCCGCATTGCAACACTCCAGAGTGATGATTCATCAGGCTTCTGGCGGCGCACAAGGTACAGCAATGGATATGGACATCAGTATAAAAGAAGTGCTCAAAGTTCAAAATGAACTCTATCATATCATTGCCAAACATAGCGGTCAGCAATATGATAAAATCAATGAAATCGCAGCTCGTGATTACTGGATGACCGCAGCAGAAGCAAAAGAATTCGGGATGATAGACGAAGTATTGGGCTAGCGATACTGTTCTTTTACAGCTTTTTGAATATCCGCTGACAGTTAGCATAAAAAACAGTTTTACCTTCAATTAGAGGTTTATTAGCAGGTATTGATATGAATTGGAAAAACGAAATTACGGATATACTAGACATTACATATCCTATTATTCAAGCGCCAATGTTTGGTGTAGGAACACCAGAAATGGTAGCCGCTGCCGCAAAAATGGGTGGATTGGGATCATTGCCGCTTGCGGACTTAGCAGCCGAGCGTTGTATCGAACTTAGTCAGGAAACAAGAAAGCTGACCAGTAAAGCTTTTGCGGTTAATATTTTTCTCAATGACATTCCGCCGCTTACTGAAGCCCTCAAAAAGCAATATGATAAAGCACGTTTGTATTGTGAAAAACTCGCTTCAGAACATGGTCTGGATGTCGAACTGCCAGCTATAGAAAGTTTTAAACTAACCAGCTACAAAGATCAGGTCGATGCACTGATCTCGGAAAACTGCGAAATTCTCAGCTTTACATTCGGGAACCTCGACGCCGAAAGTATTCAAAAGTTCAAACAAAATAAGACCCTGCTGGTCGGAACCTGTACCTCAGTTCGAGAAGCCTTAATACTGGAACAATCTGGGATTGATGTGATCTGTGTACAAGGGCTTGAAGCAGGTGGTCATAGGGGAAGCTTTGATGCGGAGCATATCCCAAGAATAGGAGGGTTCTCCTTACTGCCGCAAGTTGATCATGCAGTAAAAAAGCCTATTATTTATGCCGGTGGAATTTATAACGGCCAAACCTTATTGGCCTCTAATATGCTGGGCGCAGCTGGTTTTCAAGTTGGAAGCCTGTTGCTCTGCTCCAAAGAAAGTGCCTTGCTTGATTTTGAGAAAAGGAGTTTGAGGAGTGCCAGGGAAGATCAGGTGGTGCTGACAAACAGCTTTTCTGGACGTTATGCAAGAGGATTATCCAATGCCTTTATTAAAGCATTGGATAATTCTGAATATGTTCTTCCCTATCCGTATCAGAATAAACTCACTGCTGAACTCAGGAAACAAGCTAAAAAAGCAAAGAATATTGATTTCGTAAGTGTGTGGACAGGGAACTCTTTACCCTCTTTTTCTCAGGCCTCCACAACTGAAATCCTATTGGACCTGATCGCAGAAACGAATAGCTTATAAGGTTTTTATGGCAAATAGGATGATATTTCCTTATTCATATTTAAGCGCATCAATGGTATTCGCCGTTGCAGCTTTATAAGACCTGATACTTACAGTGATCAAGGTGATGAGCATAGAAATACACATCGCCAACACAAAAGGCCATACGCTCAATTCTATCCGATACGCAAAGGTAGACAGCCATTTGGAAACAAATAAATAAGCCAATGGCCAGGCCACAAGGTTGGCTAGAAAGACCATGACTAAAAATGATCCGTTGAGCATCTTAACCAATTCGAAAGTTGAAGCACCCAATACTTTTCTAATGGCCACCTCTTTTGTTCTTTGAGCAGCCACAAAAGAGATCAAACCGAATAACCCAATGAAAGAAATAAAGATAATTACGGCTGCAAAAACCTTAAATAATATGCCCATGATCGCTTCACTCTCATAATAACTGTTGATCCGCTCATCCACAAAGCCAGCACCATACACACTTTGAGGAAAGGTCTCATTCCATAGGGCTTCAATTTGCTGCATCACAGAAACCATATTTGCGCCATCCAGCTTGATGGCAGCCTGCCAATATTGGTCTTTATCTGAAGAAATAGCAAGACCGGAAATGTTCTCTTTTAATGATTTATCATTATAATCTTTCACCACACCCACAATTGGAGTACTGGCATTTGAGACTTTAATCATTTTGCCAATTGCCGTTTGAGGGTCGGTAATGCCTACTTTTTTAAGAAAAGTTTCATTGACCACATAACCATTTGTCGTATCGCTTTTCGTAAAGATCTTGCCGGCAATAATTTTTAAGTCGAACAGCTTAAAATAATCTGCATCCGCATTACATAATCTAACTTCGAAGTCGTTGTTTTTTAAACCATTAAAGGAGAAGTCACTTGAGCTTACATCCTGAGATAATGGGGGTACCTTGCAATAACTCAGCAGCTGCACACCAGGGATTTTCAGGACCTTATCTTTGAACAGATCATGTCTGCTTTTACTGGTACTATCCCCTGGCATGCCCACCATAGCTATCGCATTTGAGGTAAATCCCAATGGTTTTTGCTGCAAATACTTCATTTGACGAACAATCACTAAAGTGCCGATAATCAGCACTACAGTAATGGCAAACTGTACCACCACCAAAATTTTACGTAAGCTTAAGCCGTTGTTGTTGAGTGAAACTTTATTCTTTATGGCTAAGGCAGGATTGAAACCCGATATAATTAATGCCGGATAAAAACCAGCTAAAATGCTGACAAATGCCACCAGCAAGGCCATGAATACAAAAATAATCGGATGCCCAAACAGGCTGAAGGTGATTTGATTTCTGAAAAGGTTTTCCATTAAAGGAATGGCCAGCTCAGTAAGTATGCAGGCAAATAACAAAGCAATCACTACTAAAGTAAAAGTTTCTGTTAAGAATTGAACGACCAGCTGTTTACGTTTGCCGCCCATTACTTTACGCACACCAACTTCTTTAGACCTGTTCACTGCCTGAGCTGTATTTAAATTGATAAAATTGATGCAGGCGGTGCAGATTAAAAATAGCCCAATGATGGCAAGGCCATAAATCTGTTGCTTGCTAACCGTTGAATTGGCGAAATTATCATATAGTTCAGAAAAATGAATATCCTTTAAAGGTTGCAATCTGTTCGTCTGATTCCCAGCGATCTTTTTATCGCTGTAATGTATCTTGTTAAACTTTGCCAAAGTCTCCCTTAGGTCTGAATTTTTTAGCCCTTCTTTCAGCAATACATAACTGCTGAAACTGGAGGAGGTACAATCCCAGCAAGTGCTATTTCTTTCCGGGAAGCTTTTGTAGCTGACCACTATTTTTAATGGGAAACTGCTGTTTTGGGGCATATCCTGAAATACACCTGTTACCTTTAGTTCTGTTTTAGTACCAATGGTGATGCTTTTACCAATAGCATTTTCAATGCTGCCAAAATATTTTAAAGCGTTCGCTTGGGATAGAGCGACAGTATTAGGCTCCTTTAAGGCCTCTGAAGGTTTACCATACAACCAATCTATCTGAAGAATTTCAAAAAACTCTGGCTCCGCATAGTACAGATCTTCGCGGCTTTTAATCACCTCCTTGCCTTCTTTATCATTAATACGAATTACATTTCCTCCTTTCGCAATTGCACCTATCTTCTCAATCCCCGAAATTTCATTTCTGGCAGCAGCAGTAACAGGGATAGGGACGCCTGAAGAATAATCGTCGAAAGAATTGTATTTCCAATCGGTCACCACACGATAGATGCGGTCCTCATTTTTAAAACCTTCATCAAAACTCAGTTGGAAACGGATAAATATAAAAATCAGGATACAGCTTGCCATTCCAATGGAAAGACCAAGGATATTGATCAAGGTGTAACTCTTGTTTTTCCAGAAGTTGCGCAAAGCGATTTTTAAATTGATCCTAAACATAATACGGTTTTTCTCTTCTCATTGCCAATGATATGCCAAAGCCCAAAATAGGCAATAATCAACCTTTAAATCGCATTTAGGGTTTTAAACTGTTCGGTAACGCACAGTCGATGATCGAAACTGCACAGCTGCTATATTAGAATTCCAGGTATGGTTAGCAAAAAAGTAGATGCTCAAAGATTTAAGCTGGTGTGAATGGTTTAATTATATTTGCTCTAGGCTATTTTACTTTTCACAATGAAGCCTGACCTAAAACCATAAATACCAATGCAAATACTAGCCTTAGCATACGAGGATTTACATTTAATAGCAGCGTTAGAGCCTGAAGGCTGGACGGGTGTGGAAGCGAGTTATGGTTTTTATATAGCTTCTTCCTTTTGTTTTCCAATCAAAGTAGTGATAGATGATAAAATTGTGGGATTAGGTGCCACAATTGTTCACAATGATGTCGCCTGGCTGGGGCATGTGATTGTTCATCCTGACCAGCGAGGTAAGGGAATTGGGAGATTGGTGACACAATCCCTAATTGACATTGCAAGACAGCAAAACTGTGAGACTATTTATTTAATCGCCACTAAACTAGGCGCTCCAGTATATGAAAAGCTGGATTTTATAACGGATACAGAGTACCTGGTTTTTAAAGACATCATCTTTGCTGAAGAACTGCCAGTTTCAGATCATATCATCCCGTACCAACAGGGTTTTAAAGAAGAGATTGCAAGGATTGACAAAATAGCGACAGGAGAGGAGCGTATGATGCATTTGGAAGGCGCTCTTGAAAATGGATTTGTATACCTAAATCATCATAAAATTGAAGGTTTCTATCTGCCTGCCCTGGGTGATGGATTAATTGTTGCAAATCACCCATCTGCCGGCCTTGAACTCTTGAAGCTACATTTAAGGTCAAATGAAAAACTGAATTTCCCTAAAGATAATTTAGTCGCCAGGGATTTTTTGTACAGCAATGGTTTTAAGGAATACGATGTAGTCAAACACATGAGATTAGGCAATAGCCGACCTTTTAAACTAGAAAACATTTACAATAGAGTATCAGGAAGTATCGGCTAAATTCTTTTAAAACAGCTTACTCATATTTAAGCGCATCAATGGTATTGGCAGTTGCCGCCTTATAAGATCTGATGCTTACAGTGATCAAAGTAATGAGCATAGAAATACACATGGCCAACAAAAAAGGCCATACGCTCAATTCTATCCGATAAGCAAAGCTAGACAGCCATTTGGAAACAAAAAGGTAAGCCAGTGGCCAGGCTACAAGATTGGCCAGAAAAACCATGATTAAAAATGAGCCATTGAGCATCTTCACCAGTTCGTAAGTGGAAGCACCCAATACTTTTCTAATGGCTACTTCTTTCGTTCTTTGTGCAGCCACAAAAGAGATCAATCCAAATAAACCAATGAAAGAAATAAAGATGATGACCGCTGCAAAAACCTTGAATAATATGCCCATGATCGCTTCACTCTCATAATAACTGTTGATCCGCTCATCCACAAAATTGGCTTCGTAAACACTTCTGGGGAAGTTCTCGTTCCATAAAGCTTCGATTTGCTGCATCGCAGGAACCATGTGTTTGCCCTCTAGTTTCACCGCAGCGTACCAGTATTGATTTTTATCAGAAGAAATGGCCAGGCCAGAAATACGCTCTTTTAAAGACTTATCATTGAAATCTTTGACCACACCAACAATAGGAATATTGACGTTTGAGGTTTTAATCATTTTACCAATTGCATTTTGAGGATTGGTCATCCCTACCTTTTTAAGAAAAGTTTCATTGACCACATAACCATTCGTTGTATCACTTTTCGTAAAGACTTTGCCGGCAATAACTTTCAGGTCAAATAGTTTAAAGTAGTTTTCATCCGCTTTAGAAACCCTGACTTCGAAATCATGGTTTTTCTGACCATCAAAAACAAAACTACTTGAATTTACATCCTGAGACAGTGGCGCCGACTGACAATAGCTCATCATCTGAACCCCTGGTATTTGCAGGATCTTCTCTTTGAATAGATTGTGTTTGCTTTTACTGGTACTGTCGCCCGGCATGCCAACCATGGCCACAGCACTGGAGCTGAATCCCAATGGTTTTTGTTTCAAATAATCCATCTGACGAACAATCACTAAAGTGCCGATAATTAGGATGATGGTAATTGCAAACTGTAAAACTACCAGTATTTTACGCATGCTCAAGCCATTGTTATTCAATGCGACCTTATTTTTTATAGCCAGTGCTGGATTGAAACCAGAGATCACCATCGCCGGATAAAAACCAGCTAAAAAGCTGACAAATAACACGAGCAGAGCCATAAATACAAAAATAACAGGATGACCAAAAAGGCTGAATGAGATTTGGTTTCTGAAAAGATTCTGCATTAAAGGAATGGAGAGTTCTGCAAGGATACAGGCAAATAGTAAGGCGATGAGCACTAAAGTAAAAGTCTCCGTTAAGAATTGCACCATCAGCTGTTTGCGCTTACCGCCCATTACTTTACGAACGCCTACCTCTTTAGACCTGTTCGCTGCCTGGGCAGTATTTAAATTGATAAAGTTGATGCAGGCAGTGCAGATTAAAAATAGACCAATGATGGCGAGCCCATAAATCTGGTGTTTATTAATCGTTGAATTGGCGAAATTATCATAAAGTTCCGCAAAATGAATCTCTCTTAGCGGCTGCAGTCTGTTGGCCTGATTTCCAGAAGCTTTTTGATCTGTATAGTGTATTTTGTTAAATTTTGCCAGTGGCTCTTTCAGGTCTTCCGCTTTTAAACCATCTTTAAGCAATACATAACTGCTGTAACTTGAATTGATACAATCCCAGCAGGTACCCTCTCTTTCCGAAAAACTTTTGTAGCTAATGACTAATTTTAAAGGTAAACTGCTATTTTGAGGCATATCCTGAAACACTCCCGTTACCTTTAACACTGTTTTAGTACCAAGGGTGATGCTTTTGCCAACCGCATTTTCAATGCTGCCAAAATATTTTAAAGCGTTCGCCTTGGATAAGGCCACTGTATTTGGCTCATTTAGCGCTTCAGATGGTTTACCATATAACCAATTCATCTGAAATATCTCAAAGAACTCAGGTTCCGCGTAGTAAACATCTTCCCGGCTTTTAATCACCTCCTTACCTTGTTTATCTTTAATGTGAACTACATTTCCTCCTTTGGCTATGGCCCCGATTTTCTCTATACCCGCAATTTCATTTCTCGCCGCCGAGGTAAAAGGGAGGGGGACTCCTGAAGAATAATCATCGAAAGAATTGTATTTCCAATCGGTCACCACGCGGTAAATGCGGTCTTCATTTTTAAAACCTTCATCAAAACTCAACTGGAAACGGATAAATATAAAAATCAGAATACAGCTTGCCATGCCAATGGAAAGACCAAGAATATTAATCATGGTGTAGCTCTTGTTTTTCCAGAAGTTGCGCAAGGCGATTTTTAAATTGATCCTAAACATAATGCCGTTTTTCCCTTCCCTTCGCGAAGGATATGCCAAAGCCTAAAATAGGGAATAACTAAGCGTTAAATCGCATTTAGAGATTTTAAACTGTTCGTTAATGCACAGCAGCTGATCGAAACTGCACAATGGGTAATCCAGGTCAGGCTATTTCTGCTTTTTTAAAAGTGTTCCTGGGGAAACTCCGAATTTCTTTTTGAAAGCAGCAGAAAAATGATTGCTGTGCTGGTAGCCAACCCGATAGGCTATTTCTGAAATGTTCCAATAATAAGGCATCAGATATTCACGGAACAGTAGTGTCGAGTGAATATATAAGCCATGTCCACCCAGATATCCTATATGTCATTGATAGGAACCTGATTATGGAGGGTCATAAACTAAACAAATCCGAGATAGAAAACGCATTAGTGCAGACAACAAATGCCTTTAAAAATAAGCGTATCTATTATTTAGATCCTAATATCTGGTATTTATCCGGAGCTGGTACTTACTCTATTCAGCACATGATTACGGATGTTTTGCAGGGCTACAAATAAGCTCTTTTCAGACTGAAATTAATATTTATAAAACGTAGCGTGAGAAGATCTACTTAAGCTGAGGTGATCGTTATGAATATAGATTGACCGAATGAATTTATCGAACAGGTTTCTAATGAGAGCGATTAATTACTAAGAAAAACAGAAAATCCTGGAACCGCTAGATTCCAGGATTTCGTTTACTTTATTTTTACATATTTAAAACCACAACCTTCTATACATGGTGGGTTCAGAATTAATGTATCATTTTTTACCTTATAAAAATACTTCCATACAGAAGCATCTATTTTTGCAAATGATAAAATCCTGCTGTCCGATTTAGTGTAGAATATGAATTCTTTGTAACGACTCCATCGCAGTTTCCCATCCTTTTTGAAAAGAATATTTTCAATAGGGGCATTACTATCAACAGGACGCCATTTTCCACTGCCATTACCTGGATCGGCAAATGTTTCAATAAGTTTCCAATTGCCATTGAGTGCTGGATCAAGACCTGGGTTGTTAACTGATTTATCTTTGCTGCAGGAAATCACAAAAAATAAATAAAGAATAGAGGTTAATTTAAATAAGGTTTTCATAATGGTTTGGTTTTTCTATAGAAACGCGATTTATAAAAAAAACGCTACACTATGGGAAAAGAAAACTGTGAGTTCAATCTATACCTATAGTGCCCTATTGGCTTCTTTATGAAACATAAAATTATAGAACCGTTTTGTCGCCGTGTGATTTTGGTTCGGAAATCACCAGAAATTCCAATACTTCTTCTGATTGGTTTTTTATAAGATGTTTTCTACCTTTTTCTACATGAAGAGACTCCCCAGCTTGAACAGTTAAAATATCCCCTTCAATTTCAAAAACCGCAGTACCTGATAAAATATAAAACAATTGCTGACAATGGGTATGAAAATGTTGCTGCTCCGCGGTTCCGACAGGCATTTTCTCCTGGATCACACTTAAACTATCTGTTTTCAATAAATGCCAGCCGTCGCAATTATTACCCCATTTGTAATGTTCGGAATTTTGAATCGATTTTATCATATTGGTCAAGGATTTGTTTTAAGAAGGTGTTTCCAGAGCTCACAAATTAAGGATAAATTTATAGAATATAGCCTAGCCTTTGCTACTTAACATTGGCTATTAGGCTGATGACAATTTTAAAATGATGCCAGTTTCACAATAGCCACGCTTAAATTCCTAGCTTAGGATCATTAGAACTCGGTTTGATGAACCTGAGATAGATAAAACATAGCACCGGAAATCCAATATAATAAACCATAACGATCATCAATGGCAATATACCTTCCGGTTTAACAGGATCTGTATCGTATGTTTTTACCAGCAACTGTAAACCAATACTCTTTTCCCTAGAGAAGAGAATCATCGAACTGAAGTTATAGCCCAGATGGAGTGCAAATGGGAGTAGTATAGAACTGGATTTTACAAAAGCCAATGCTAGCAAATACCCCATGATACCGGTAGAAATGAATACCGATAGCATTTGAAGCGGCTGGCCAAGAATGTCATAACAGAACCAATGAAAGACGCCGAAAGCTATTGCCGATATAGCCATGGCTTTATGGATGCCGAGTTTCCTGATCAGCAGGTAAAATAATGCGCCGCGAAATAGGAGTTCTTCAAAGATGACACCTTTAAGGACAAAAAAAGAACTTTTGAAAAAATCAACAGCGGTATAATCCGGATTGAATTGGTAAGGGTTTTCTACCAATAAAGAGATGCTGAGGTAAAGGAGAGGAAGATAGAAAAGAGCCAAGGCAAATCCGAATCCAATTAAGCACAGCCTTTTGGGATTCGGATACCAATTGAGTACATTTAAGTTTTTACCTATCGTATATTTCAATAGTAACCAGGAAAGTAGCAATTCAATAATAATAGCGATCATCTGCTTTTTCCTTTAAAAGTAGGCTCATAAAATCGTTTAGGATAGCGACATTTACATACGCCGTAAAATGCCGTATCGTAAACACAATGGATCCTACCGGAAAAGAAAAAATTGCTAAACTGATCAAAGAGGCAAGACTAAGGAAAGGCTATTCGCAGCAGCAGCTTGCCGATCTTGCACAGCTTAATCTGCGTTCAGTACAGCGTATGGAGAAGGCCGAAGTATTGCCCCGAGCCTATAGCCTCAATTTACTGGCCACACACCTTGACCTGGATATTGAAGTTTTTGAAGAGATTAAAAGTAATATTGCGGCAGTACCTGGTGCAAGTCCAACAGGAAATAACCAGCTCGATAAGAAAAGCACAAAGATTATTCTGAGCACTACGCTGGTTTTACTTACCGTATTACTGACCGCGGCTTTTCTTTCTCAATCCAGCGGCTTTCCTGAAACAAGTTTTGAGCTGTTTTTATTTCTGGCCCTAATTGTGGCGATGAATGGATTTTTATTTTGGCGGATATGGAAGGATAATTAATTGGTGAAAAAGAAAACACATACTGGTACCTATAATTGTAGTAATAATAATTCTAGTAAAAGGACAATGATGAAAAACCTGATAAAGTGTTTACTGTGCTGTATTTTTATGTTCAATACAACTCCTGGCAATGCACAAGAGCCAGCCTTTAATAAAACTGTTAAAGATTCAGATATGCTGGTGCGTATTTCAGAGATCGAAATCATTCCTGACTATTTGGAAGCCTACAATGCCATATTGAAGGAGGAAGCCTCGGCTTCTGTCAAAATTGAATCAGGTGTGATCGCTATCTTTCCAATGTCTATTAAAGAACAGCCGAACCAGATCCGGATTGTTGAAATCTATGCCAATAAGCAAGCCTATCTGGCACATCTGGAAACACCGCATTTTAAGCATTACAAAACAGCAACATTAAAAATGGTGAAATCGCTGAAGCTAATGGATATGGATGCCCTGGATCACAAAACTATGAGATCGATATTCAGTAAAATGAAGTAGTATTTTTAAACGATGTGAGGACATCACTATAAGTAAAACATAATGGAAATTGGAATAGATAGCTTCGCTTCTGCGATGTACGGAAGCAACAGCCTGAGCAGCGTGGATGCAATGGAACAGTTATTAGACAGGATCGCTTTTGCTGACGAGGTAGGACTGGATGTTTTTGGCATTGGCGAACATCATAAGAAGGAATATCTGGATTCGGCTACTGCCGTGATCCTGGGAGCAGCAGCTACCCGCACTAAACGGATTCGGTTAACCAGTGCAGTTACAGTGTTGAGTGCAGCTGATCCAGTAAGAACCTATCAGAGTTTTGCAACGCTTGATTTGATCTCAAAAGGCCGCGCAGAATTGGTAGTTGGTCGTGGATCTTCTGTAGAAGCTTACCCCTTATTTGGTTTTAGCCTGAACGATTATGATGCGCTGTTTAGGGAAAAGTTGGATTTACTGCTTAAAATACGTGATGAAGAGTTTGTAAGCTGGTCGGGCAAATTCAGAGCACCCCTCGATCATCAACCGGTTTACCCAAGGTCCTTACAGGAAAAGTTACCAGTCTGGCTTGGTGTAGGTGGTACCCCAGAATCCTTTGTAAGGGCAGGCACTTTAGGCTTACCACTAATGGCTGCGGTAATCGGAGGAGAAACACACCGCTTTAGGCCATTGATAGACCTTTACCGTGAAGCAGGCCGCAAGGCTGGATTTACGCCTGATCAGCTAAAGGTAGGGTTGCATTCACCAGGATATGTAGCATCAACCAATGAACAGGCAGTGGCCGATTATTATCCCGGTTACGCCGAACTCTGGACAAAACTAGGTAGAGAACGAGGCTGGCCACCGGTCACCAAATCGCAGTTCGATACTTTGATCGCTCCAAAAGGCGTGCTTGTCGTTGGCGGACCTGAGCAAGTAGCAGAAAAGCTTTTACGCCATAGCGAAGCATTAGGTAGTGTTGATCGCTTTACTTTTCAGATGGACAATGCCGGACTGACTCATGCGGAATTAATGAGCTCAATTGAATTAATAGGGACTAAAGTGATGCCACTACTCCAAAACTCCTAAAGTTTATTCCACCAAAAATACGTAGGTGTAAAAATTCCCTGGCAGATCATTTTGATGCCAAGCTTAACTTATTAAATTAACTATATGAAATATTTCTTTTTAATCTTGCTGGGCATGACTGTCCTCTCCTGTAAATCACAAACAAAAACAGATCTTTTGGCCTTAAAATTCGATGAAAGTATATCAGGCATTGTCCAGGCAGATCCCCAATTGAAAAAGGATCAGGATCCTAATCTTGGATTGAACGCGTTTAGGACAAATCAACCAGGTAATTATAATATTGGTGACATTAAACTGAGTACCTATTCTTTTCCTACTGGATACCCTGCAGATTATAACCAGCTGTATTTGTTTGTTGAGGATAAGGATAAGGCCAACTATTTAGGTTTTAAATACAACACTGTTCATCAGGAAGAAACAAAGGCCATCATCAGCTATTTAAAGAAAACTTATCCAAAGTACGAAGAGAGAGCTACGCAGGGAAATGGCGAGTCGTTTTTCTGGGATTTACCTACGCTGAATGCATGGGTTTTCATTGATCAGGGAATTTCAAAAGACAAGAATGCAAAGCAATTTCTGAGCACCAATTTTATCTATGTAAAAAGAGGTACACGGATGGAGAATAGCAAGGATAGTAAAGTGATCACCATTAAAGAATATGATAAAATGATGTATCCGGATGTTTTGAAATAATCAACCACATTTGGTGAGTGCCTTTAAGAATCTAAGACGACTCACCGAATGATGTTATATAATTTACCTGATATTACCGATTTTAAATCGGTCTGTTTGAACTGGCTTCAAGATATGGAATAAATGCGCGCACCGCTCCACTCGATACTTCAGATGTGGAAGAATCTAATGTGAGGGCATAAATTCTGGCACCATTGGGTGCCATTTTCATGTTCACCACAAATGTTTTTGAGGTATCGCTCAAAGGAGTTGCAATCGGAGACCAGGAAACTTCCTTAAGGCTTGAAGCATAATATACACTTACGAGTGTTTCGTCATTATTTTCGGCCTCCTTATTAAAGTTCAGTCCAAATATAAAAATATACTTTTCATCACCTGAATAAAGCAGGTTGGTGGTTGGGGTAGGTGCCGAATTTGGATATCCGTTAAAAATCTGAATCCTGCGACTCAGTTTCATGCTAGGTATATCCACCTGACAAAGGATAAATACAGTAGCATAATTGTTAGCCACATCGTAGCCCTGTGCAATCGTGGTCACTGTATTCCCATCCTGGGAAACCAGCAATGGCCCTGCAGTATATTTAACCCCTTTAGGATCAGAACGCAGTGATATTGGGCTGCCTGCAATCGGGGCAAGTGTTTTACTATTTAAAATTCCCAGTCCTCCTGATGTGGTATCCCCATCAATAATAGGGCAGAACAGATTGTTCCCTTTAGATGATAACCCGATTGGTCCTAAGCCTTTTATATTGGCTGGATTTCCAGTAGTTGGCTTGGGTTTTATAGTGCCAGTATCTATCGCCTCAATAAATGTGGGAACAGAAGTATATGGAGCCGATAGGAAAAGGGTGCTGCTGTCCTCACTGATGCACATCTCATAAAGGTTGGGAAGACTGTTCGTATTTGTAATTAATGGCGAACCTGGTATTAGACTTGGTGGATTAGAAGTTGAAAAACCATAAACCTTACCTTCATCACCAGTGAGACTGAGAGCGGCAACCATGATTTTTGTATTGTCGGCAGATACGGCTACATTTTTAGGCTGTTCATCGTTAGGCAGTAAAATTGGATTTGGGCTAGCCACTAGTGTTTGACCGTCAAGAATAGAAATTACGATCGAACCTATGGCATCTCTGACCCTGCCAGCAACATACACTTTGTCTGCCGAAGGAGAAATATCAATAGCGGTAGGCATCTGGAACGACTGTGAAATTGGAAACACCTTAGCATCGTCAGCTTTCCATTTTACATGGATGGTCCGACTGATTTTAGAGACGCCCTGCTTGTCATATGCTGTAATTGTATAAGCGGAGCTTAGCGGGTTGGCATTGTTGATTGCTTTGGTATAGTCCTTTCCGGATGCTTTTGAGCCTTGCTGCGTGGCGTCACCTTTTATAAAACAATGGTCAGCATTCTTGGTCTCCCAGGTTAGTGTCAGCACAGTTCCAGAACTTGGGGTATATTGAATATTGCCACCGAAAGAAAGAATCTGAACCGAGTCTTCTTTGAAAAGAGGTTTCGGCCATACATTGTCATTAAAGCCCGGGAACTGCAGTGACTCAAGAATGATCTGGGTCTCAGGACTGTTGCTCGAAACTGGCAGATTACTGTAGATATGGCTGAAATAGAGATCGAGAAATGGGCCCGGACCGTATGTACCAGTAAACAAATACTTATTTGCTGGTGTCGGTTGTATCAGCCAATAGGGCGATGAGGAACCCAAGGTCGGTGCTGTGATCTTCCACCAGTCGTTTGTGGTCACATTCGGATTTTTGCTATCGAGCGAGAGCAGGATATTCCAGGCTGAGGTATAGGTGTTGTAATTGGGCTCTCCAACTTTGAAATCATTTGTCAGGTCAGCATACGCTGGATCTGGGCTGTTCCCGTTAAAATAAGGGAAACGAAGCTTGAACGTTGGCGGGTGATTCGGATCCCAGGAGGGAACGAGTTGCCCCATATTTCCTTGACTTTCATTGGTTTCAGGGTTCTGAAAGAAAAAATTCAGGTGAATGGTATTCTCCGCAGCATTGTCTGAGGTGACTGGCACATTGGTTGCAGTTGCGACAATAGGATTGGTATCATTGCTATCATTCACCATAATTCTATACCCAAGTGATTGATTTGGGCCGATGAGCGTTTTTTTATTATTCCCGGAAGCCAATATAGACAGCTGATTGGCAGCATCCATGCGGATGTCATCCTCAAAGTCATGATAAAGTTTTAGCGTTGCGGTTCCTGTGGCGATAGGTTTTATCGCTGCAAGTGCAATCGTTAATGTCCCTTTATCAGGAAACGCGACTGTGCTGGCTGCATCAGCTAACTTAAGCCGTAGTACATAGTATTTCTTCTGATCAGCGGGGTTCGGATCATCTTCTGGGGTGTAGATACCATTGGTTGCCCAAGGGGATTTTACCGTAATACCTTTTACACTGCTTTCATCAAGTACCTCTTTAGAAAATTTGACTAGCAGCTCCCTTTCCTGTGCATCAAATTGAAGGTCAAACCCTGAATTATTAGTGATTTCCAGATTGAGTTTGTTACCATCATTAAGCCCTATGTAAATCAGGTCATTAGGGTTTTTGTCAATGTCTGGATTGTGTAACTTGAGCGTAAATTGCTGTGCCATAAGGTGTTTTTTAAGGTTGTTTTTTAAGTTTCAGCCAGCCGTCAATAAGTTGCTGCGGTGTGCCTGGAAATGTTGCACTCGTACTTTGCTGGTCTGTTCTTAATGGACCCTGGTCATTCATCCCAATTTGCTGCCAGTACCATTGAAAGCCAGCTTCAGCAGGAATAGGTATTTGAGGTGGACTGGAGGCCGTTAATATCGGAGCAGCCAGAAAACTTACGTCTAGTTTGCCGGCGGTTTGCGCGAACTGATCGGGAGGAATAGACAAAGCGCCTACAGGTACGATCCCAGTGGTCGCATGGACTGCCGCACGTGGATCCATGATCATAGTCAGTTTTATTGATGCACCATTAGGTGTCAGTGTAACCGGGGCGTCTTTCTTACCAGCCGTAGAAATTACACCATGATCATCAGTCGTATCTACCGGCGTATACATACTGGAGTAATTGTCCGCAATGAAATAGCCCGCCAGTCCATCGTCAAAATAAGGCATTGGCGTACCTGCTACATCGATCTCTGTGGTGCCTATTTTTACAGGGATGGTCATCTTGCTGATGTCTCCCTGGTTCAGATTGTCTAGATTATAGGGAATAAAAGCAGCACTGCTGAGGTTAAATTTCGATCCCGGCTGATTCCATATCGGATAGGTATTGAGGTCCAGGCCAATATAAGGATCGCCTTTTTGTTCAACTGAGATCAGCGTCTGAGTAATCACCAAGGGCCGTCCAACAAGCAGGGCAAGGTCAGCATTTTCCTGCATCTCAGGCGTAATGATGAATTGCTGTGCTTTACTGATGACAGAGAGTACTTTTACCAGCCTGGACAGGGAAGCGGCTGTGTCATCCAAATAAAGGAACTGTGCTATGAAATCAGTAAAAACAACATTTGGTTTCTTTAATTTGAAGTAGGCGAGCATCTGATCCCGGTTGTTTTCGCCAGGAATAGTGGTTTCCCCAGGTACAGGAAACCAATGCAGCAGACTGCCCCGTTTCCCCAGGGATCCAAGAGGAATACCCTCTGCATCATATAATACCAATGTCCCATCCAGCTGGTTGGGAAAGATCCATCCACAAATAGGAGAAGCTGCCGGATGATGATTCAACTCTGTGAAACTGCCGATTCCAGTAGAGGAAGCAGCTGATAACCAGTCGAAATTCAACCTTGAAGGCTGCATCAGCCTCGGTGCAAGATAAATTTCATGATCCTTTGGGGCAGGTTGCTTTGCCTTCATACTCTCTGCAGTAATGATCTTTTCCGGTATTTCGATTGGGATAAAACGCCCAAAAATGTCAACAATTACAATGCTCTTTAACTGCATAAAGCCTGCCCGCATAGGCGAAAAGAATACCTTATCCTGCGCGTTAGAGAAAGCATCAAAATTAATACCTTCAGCATTCCAGTTCATCGACCAGTTTTCCGATTGCTCATGAAGGAAAGTGGAAGGCCATAAACTGCTCATATCAATGCCGCTTCCAGAAATTGAAGTCCAGGACTCGGGAATGGTGATCGGAATTTGTAATTCCTGCGCACGCTGTACCATACTTTCATTAAACCCGCTTAAGCCCTGACTCAATACCATGCGTGTCTTATAATCCATATAAGACTTATAAAATTTCAATGCTTCTTCATACCTGGGCAGCGTTTCTGGCGGTGGTCCCAGTGAAGGATCATAGTTCAGGTAAGTCGTACAGTAAATCTTAATCTGATCACATAGATTTGAAGTCGTGGAGGAAGAAAGCGAAATAAGCCCATGTGTGTTGAAAAAGTTTGGCTGCTGCAGGTTGCGCGCAAAAGATGGCATTGCAGTCTCGGTGGGCTCTAAATCTACACCATATTGCCCTAGTTCAAATAGTGATAGATAATCTTTTGGATAAGTTTCTGATGCGTTTTTATAAGTTTGAGCATACTGATAGTCTGTTTCCCACCAGATGAAGAGTGGTAAAAATGCATCGTTACCATTGCGCCAGTTGTAGCCGATATAGTAAGGAAGCTTACCTGACAAGCCTGTAGGTGCATTATTTAGTACAATATTGTGGATGTTATTGTATTGCGATGATTTATTTTCTGCTGCGGCAGCTGCCAATGCAGTTGCGGGAATAACCGCTGCAAACTCAGGACTAAGCAGTAAGCCTTCAATGGCAAGATTCTGCAAGCTGCTGCTCAGGTTTGGAATTCCAGTTAAAAGATGCGCAGCGAGTCCGCTGATGGCCTGAGGTATTGCAGGAAGCTTGGGGGCAGTGATGACCTCCCCATTTGTCCTGCAGGGCAGCAGAGCAGATTTACCATTTCTATCTACCGGCTTGAGTAAATCGTTTCCAATTTCCTGTTCAGCAAATAATACGACCGGATCGTTAGGGCTGTAGAATGGATCTGTAGGTGCGGTATCCAGCTGACAATCATTATTGATTTCCTGAAATAAGAACTGATTCCATTGTGCAACTTGCTGCGACCAAGGTAAACGCGCTCCAACGGATTGTCTGGCGGTGTCAAGTCCAGTTTGCAGGGCCTGCCATTCCTGAGAACGCAGTGCCAGGCTTAAAGCAGGAATGGAGGTCGCTGTTGGTGATGTATCCAATAAAGCCGACAATTGCAGTAATGCATTTTTGATGCTATCAGCAGTTGGTACGGCAATTAAAGCCTGGATACCAGGTATAATTGGACTTGCCATTTCCGCCAGTTTACGCTTAAAATTATTGAGCTCTACTGAAGAAAGGGCTGCCGCACTTGCCTGTAAACCCCCATCAGCATTTATTGCCGAGCTCGCTGAATTTATCAGTTCCTGCTGAGCCATTTGCAAATAATAAGCACAGACACAAGTGGATACAAGTCCGGATTTTTGGTAGAAGTATGCAGTTCCAAGCTGTACTGCCGCTGCTTCAGTATCAAAGAGCAGCTTAGGTTTTCCATTCTGGCCTGCAAAGATGTCCATTTGCGGTTTTAAACCAGGAAACTGGCCTACAGCTTTGTCCCAGCTTCCAATACATTTGTTGGTAGCAGCATTGATGGTGCCGGTATAGGTTGTACCTGCAGGCACAGGCACACTTTGTGTGGATTTAAAAATGAGTGAAGTCGCAAAAACACCAGTCTTCTGGTCTAAATAGCTATCTAAAGTGGCTTTTGCCTGTTTTACCGCTTGCTGTTTTTGGGGTAAATCGGTTTGTAGATTTGTTATAGACTGGTTGATGGTCATGATGGCGGTCAACAGAGTATTCAATGCCGTAGACGCCTGACTTAGGTAATTATCCGCATCAGCGCCACCTTGCTGATAACGCTTCAATAACGAAATTGCAAGTGCAGCCTGCGTTTGTGCTAAAGGCAGCCCATTGTCCCCGATTTGATCAAGTCCTATACCTAACTTAAGTAGTTGCTGTAAAAAGTTGGCTGCCACCATATTGTTTTCAGTATTGAATGCATAAGTAGGCAAGTTGGCAATAGGCGCAAGTATTTTAAAGGCTTCAGGTATGGGCTGATAAGGTGAAACTGGATGCTGTTCCATGTAAGATCCCGCTTTTAATAACATGGGATATAGGTGCATCATGCCATCCGCCAGAAATGGACCGGAAAGATCGCTGCTCAAATCATCCTTGCCATTGACCACATGGTCATTGATGCTTTTTATATAATAGCTCCAGTCAAAAAATAGCTGTTTCTTTTTAGAGTCGATATTGCTCCAGGTGGCATCAAGGCTTTTTTGAGCCTGGTTCAGTTCACTTAGGATTTTGGCAAGATATAAAGGGAGTGTTCTCTCGTTATCAGCGCCCTCCCTGGGCTTTTGGTTGGGGTCCATCTTTAGTCGGACAGACCATACACGGCCGCCATCATAAGCGGCAAAGCTGGTCCCATGTAAAAATTCCGCCAATTGTCCTACACCAACTTCTCCGGAAGATAGTTTTTGCAATTGATTGAATTGTAGTGCGTTTAATAGCATTTCTGCGTTGGCGCTCACATCGGTTTCAGTGCTGCTGAGTTGATTGGTTTCAATGGCATTGATGTATGCCGAAAGTGCCTCCGCAGTGTTATTTCCCACACTCACATCTATGCCGCCATTAGCGGGAAGGGAGTCTGGATAATATGGATTGCCCGGCGAGTCTATTTTCCAGGTCAGAGCGGCAATTATACCGCTCATTATGGCTTGCGTCTGACCGGTATTTTCCGGTGTGAGTACGCTATAATCCATTAAATTCCATTCCAGGGCATTTTCGATGGCTTCCTGAATGAACGTGCTGAAATCAGGTTTCGGGAGAGGCAGTTTGTCGTATTTTTCCAGCGCAATGTTTAGTACTTTGTTGCATTCATCCAGATTGCTGGAGTTCAGCCAGCCCATGGCCGAATAAGAGGCAGAGAAATCGCAGTTGTTTTCCAGCTGATTGGCATTCGGATAATGATCTTTCAGATCGTCATATAGCCCAAATATATTTCCGCTGTTCCGGTAATAAGCTGTAAATGTTTCCCCATATCCAAAAGGCGCCTGAAAAGAAGTGCCAAGGAAATTAGTTTTACTCGCGGTTGGTTCAGTCCAGGTAGATTTCAGGTCGATTTTATTTCCAACATAATTGAATTGTAATCCCTGGATATCTGTCCGGTCATTCATCCATGGTATGGTATATTTACTGTTGCCTACCAAGGCTTGATCTTTGCTGTGAGCATCACTTTCGAGGACCCAGATCCTAATACTGGTATTGTTTTCCGGAGGCATTTTGTTGTCCTTCAGGTAGCGAATCACCAGCCATCGATTGGGCATGACCGGAAAATTTACCGCACCGCTTTCCTGATTCTGAACGCCATGTGTATAGGCTTTGGGCAAGGACCAATGGAGGTGGATTCCTGGTTCGATATTCATTGCGGTCTGCGCTTCAGCAAACTGATTTGCTGCGATAAGGCCGCCAGCTGCCGATATTGGGCTGGTGCCTAACAAACTGAAATCATACAGTGCTGTTTTTGCCTGTTCATCGGTGGAAGGGGATACCCTCAGACCTTCTATATTTATGGGAACAATGATATTCATACGATTCAGAGCGTTGAAGGCGATTTTTTATTAATGAAGCTAACGAGTCCTACACCTTTGACCATTTCCAGTGCGAAATCGGAAGAAACCAGGTGGTCTTTATAGTTCTCATTCAATGGTTTGGCCTGGTAATATCCTGGTGCAGCATTTTTTCCTTTTGAGGCCAGCATGGCACCAAGCTGTTTGCTGAGCTGGTTCATGTCTAAAACGCGCTCCTCTGCATTGGCAAAAGGATTGCTGATCGACTGATTCTGGTAGGTGTTCGTATCGTATTTTGTATCCGGATCGTCCCAGTTTATTGTGGGAATTCGAAGTGTCTTGGTCAAATTTGGACTGACTTGATCAAAGCCAAAATGGATGGCTTCTGGCGGTTCATGCAGTACAAGTTCGTACAAGGGCCCTTGGAATATACCTAGCAATACTGTTTCTGAGAGGCGTTCCAGACGTAATATTTTCAGACTTTGCACCTTGGCTGGGTCTTTAATGATACCTTGTTCATAGTCAAATGGCGATTTTCCCTGTTCATAACCCATTACGTCCATGTTTTTCCATCCTGAAACTACAGCGGAATGTAATAGAAAACCGCTCAGTACTTCATTGATAGGTACGGCTGTGATGCTGGCGCTGACTTCTATACTCAGCTGTAAACTTCTAACCGTATGGAGTCTGGCGCTCACCGTAGCCTGGAGTAAAGGCTGGAGCTGCTGATCGAGGTGTACTGTAGGCGGTGGATTATCTTCTCCGTTGAAATGCCTGCCTATACTCATCGCGCCATCTGTCAATGAATTGATCCAGTCTTGATCAACATGAAAAAAACGCAATGTTTCCATCGGTAAAAACTGTTCGTCAGGAACCAGGTAATTAAAAGGGATTCCATAAAGTAGTTTCAATTTAGTGAGCCAGTCTACCAGATCTTCCGGTAAAGCTGATGCAGCAACTTCAGTTGCCGCATTCTTCAGGTGTAAACTTGTGAATGCCATGTGCTAATCTTTGTTTGTCAGCAGGTTGAGGATACTTTTGTAAATCGGTTTCCCGATGTCGACACTGTGTTTTTCAGCGGTTATTCTATCTGACCATTCTAAAATGCTGGAATGTCCCTCGCTGAGGAGTTGGTTTTCCAGATTAAGGCGGAACTTTTGTGCATTGCCTTTCTGCCATTTGAAATAGGGTACTGAAAAGGTTTTATTTTGAAGTGCAACCAATTGTCCGAGTTGCCAGGCTGCTGCATAAGAAGTGTCATATAAGCCAATCTTAGGATCAAAGCGAAGGAGCTTATCGGGAGTATAAACGGGTGTTGATGCGATATTGGCTGCTTTTAATGCAAATGGGATGATGGATTGCTGTGGAAAGGGGGCAAATGGACCACGATACCAGGAAACCGTCTGTATATTTGGTAAATCGCCAGTCGCAGGAACTCTGGTCAGGTGGTTCAAAGGACTATAGCCTAAGGCAATCATGTCCTGTACCACCAATTGTTCTTTTGTTGGCGTTTTATACTGCGGAGGATTAGGTAGTCGGAAAAGCGGATTTTTCAGTGGTACCGCGCTGTTATCCGAATCCGGATCACGATCATTCAGGCCTTTTAGCAGCTGTTCAAACTGGAAGCTTTTGCTCGCCCAGGAGGTGAAACTCCACTGACTGAGGACTATCAAACGTACAAAACCGCCGTTAGCAGTAATCACAGGATATTGGTTTTGCGGCGCTTTGTTATTGCGCAGCGCCAGTTCCATACATTCCAATGAAATCAGGAAGGCCACATTATTGCCTTCGGCAGTTGCTGACTGCTCAGCTGGACTGCCTGTATAAGTTTCAGGAAGACGGTTGCCCAGTACAAGGCCATATTGTTCGGTCAGCTTTACCGTTTCATCTTGTTGCAGGGGTTTTGCATCCATCTCCACCGCACGTACATGGGCCATCATTTTAAGGTCATCCATACTTGGTGCCAGCTTATTGAAAAGGCTGGCGGGAACATCAATATAAGTACAGCTATCTTCAGCCGCGTTGCCATATTCCGGACTTACAGGAATCGCTGGGACCGGTGGCTGAAGTAAATAAGAAAAAATAGAATAGGTATTGGACGGTAATGTTCCGGAAACAAGTCCACCATTTTTATCCTTAATTTTAAGTATGGAAGGAACAAGATCGAGTACTGTTCCCCGCTTCATTAATGAGGAGGGGTTGCTGCCATTCAAATCTGCCGGACTTAACGTCAGCACCATCATCCAGGTAGGCTGGTCATCGTCATAATGGATCGTTTTTCCATCCACTTTATATTCATGTTCAGCTGGACTGACTATGTTTTTTGGTAAATATGGAGAGCGTAACCATGGCAGTTTTTCCTGATTCAGTACCACATGTGCAAGGGCATTCGAAAATCCTCCAAGACTTGATGCAGGTGGATAAACGGACTGGATCACATTATTATTCAAGGTATACTTTGGTCCCTTTACTCCAAATTGTCTGGTGATGGAGGAAAGCTGCGCCGGATCAGTACCATTTTCAACAGTGGTGATCAGTTTACCATTTTTGTCCCTCAGTTCTTGCTGCACTTTTATCTGGTAAGCCCCGGCCTGCAAACCAGGAAGGCTATGCTGGATAAATGAAGCCTTTTTGTTGAACATTTCAACATCGCCTGCTGTATCAGTAGAAACTTTAATCATCATTTTGCGTTCATTTAAATGGGTTAATAGCTGGTTTCAGCATTCATGTATATCAGTAGTGGATCGTCCTGGTAGTCCTGGGTACTCAGTTTTTCGGAATTGATCAGTTCAATCTGGTCAAAGCCTGCCAGGGTCAGCAGATCCACAATTGCAGCTCGTGTACCCTGTGTAATTTCAAAACCAGTTCCATTTTGCATCTGCTGATAAATGACTTTTTCCTGTGCTGGACTGAAATCTGGTTTCTTTAAAACCGGGGCAGTATTTTGTTCCAGGAATAGGTTGTTGGAATCAAATACCAGGTAATAATATGGAATGAAGGTAGTCCGTTTTGGAAACCAGATCATCGGTAAAATAGACAACTCTACCAAGGCGTTCGGTATCACAGTTGCTGGTGTAGCCACGGAATTCGCTTTGATAGGCTCATTTCCCCACAAAGAAGGCGGTACACCGGCAGTGTTTAAAACACTGATCAAATCAGTCACCGAATCACCAGGTTTTCCCTGATTGTCGAGGTGTTTGATGCTGACAATGTGGGTAGACTTAATATCAGTAAGGCCCATGCTTGGGATACCAAATTTCAGCTGGTCCCATGGAAGGTCTTTCTCCGGTGTGGCATACGCAAAAAACGGCTGTTTCATTTGCTCATCCAATGCGGTCTGCACAGCAGCTGTCAGCTGTTTTGGGTTGAGGTATTTGTAGTCCTGCGGCAGTTCAGTTCCATTGAAATTCAGATGGGTCACGGGCGCAGTAGATTGTGTACGAATATCAAAGTCATTGGCATCTACGATCCAGTTGAGACCGTCAATCTCATGGCCTGGCTCAAAAGATTGTGCAAGGCCTTTTTTCACCAGAATGTTAACCAGCGTAGTCTCCGGAGCCGCTGCGGCTAAAAGACTTCCGGCTTCCAGCTGCTGATGCGAACTGGAATCGCCTTTCACACTTGGCAGGAATTCCTTGAATCCAGTCCAGTCCAATAATGGAGCAGGTTTTGGATCTGCACCAAAATAAATGGTGAAGGTGATGATGTCCAGGTCTACCTTCGCTCTGCCTCCAAAAGATGGTCCCCATACATATAGGAATACGCCAACATGGATGGTGATTCTGGCTTTAACAAAGCCCAGGTCTATGGTAAATGAAGCCCCAATTTCTACACTGCCGGCGATCTCGTAATGGAAAGGTTTCCAGGCGAGGATAAAGTCCAGCGAAGCGCTGAACCATGCAGAAATTGGACCGAGATCCACGGTGGCCTTGATGTCCATCCCTGCCATCATCATTCCTGGAACCAGAGCAAAATAAGCTCTTCCCACCATGTTTACCGGGCCGATACCTGCGCGCATTTCTATTCTTGGAACAGAAGGGTAGTTGTCGGGCTTTGGGTAATGGGAATTGTAACCGCCAACAGTAAGCACAAAGTCTCCGTTGTGCGGTCCGGCAAACCAAACCTGGAAGGCAAAGCCGCCAGAAAGGTGTACCAGGCCGGAATAAATGAATGAGGAAGGGGTAATCACACCCATCACCACCAGCATATTTGAGGAGGTAGAATAAGCCACCTCGAAATTGATCTGTATAAATGCAATAGGTTCAGGTACCTTAACTGGAATTGTCATGCTGGCGCTGCCTACAACAGCAATCTGCAGATTAACGCCGAAGGCCACGGAAAGAATCGCAGATACCTTGATCATTTCAAAAGAACTGACATCCAGACCTGCTGCAAGCCAGTATTGACCTTCCTCTACCGGGAAATAACTGGCAAGGCTAACCAGTGCATTGGTCATTTCCTTTAGCTTGTCTTCCGGAGATTTGCCAGCCAGCGCCGTTCCCTCAGGAATGGCCGGACTGGAAGGTAAAAGCGGGTAAGTGGAGAGCTGATCAAAATCAGGCAGTTTGAAGTCTCGATTTACACCAAAGCCCCCGGAGATGCCATTGATAAAGAAAAACGGCGGACCGCCCATTGGCGCATTGATGTGTAAAAATATAAAGAGTGAAGGGCTGCTCAGCTGATTGGAATAACCACCATAAGCCTGCAGTCCGAAATTGCCAAACTGTACAATGAACTCACCAATCATGTTGACGGATGCGCCTGGAAGGTTCAGAAAGCCACCCGCAATATGAAAAGATGCGGTTTTATATTCCAGGAACATCCCAGCCAGATGGAAGTCGATTTCAGAGAGTGGGTTGAGGCCGCTTCCCGGTTTAGGTATTGGAAAGGTAACGCCAAGCTGATCCAGAACCATGGAAAGTCCGCCAACAGAGAAGGCTCCGGTTAAGTATAAGCCAACAATACCGATCGCTTTTTCCTGATTTTTACCAGGCTTCTCATAACTCAATCCTACTTTGATCAGGTTAACAGGGCCAAAGG
Organism: Pedobacter sp. PACM 27299; assembly: GCF_001412655.1. Taxonomy (NCBI): domain Bacteria; kingdom Pseudomonadati; phylum Bacteroidota; class Sphingobacteriia; order Sphingobacteriales; family Sphingobacteriaceae; genus Pedobacter; species Pedobacter sp. PACM 27299. Next base: position 2,077,473 of record NZ_CP012996.1, read on the forward strand.
TCTTATTGATATCGAGCCATGAAATCGGATCTTTTGGAAGACTTTGTGTTTTCTGAAATGGAGGTTGGTCGGGTACTTTTGAGCCAGTATTGACTGGCAGTGGCAATGCATTTGGTTTAGAATTTTCATTCTTATTTCCAAACATGGCCATTAATGAAAACTCAGGCTGAGCCAGGAAAGCAGTATCCGGACTAGGCGAAAGCGGGGTGGTGGTTCCTAAAGAGGCCACAGTAAAAATCAGCTTTTTGAGTTTTGCAGAGAAAACAGCATCCGTATAATAGAAGCCCAATTTCTTTATCGTCAGATCGGAAACACCTGGTATTTTTCCTACCAGAGGTAATTTTTCCAGGCCAATGTCGCCGCTCAATGCAACACCCAAAACATATACCGGGCTGCCATCTGCCGCAAGAGCACGTTTGGAAGCGCCCTCAGTTTCGAAGTAGGCATTGTTGGTATAGGATAGGTAGATGTCCCAGGCCAGATCTTCAACGGTGATTTTGAAAAGACCAGCAGTATCAATGCGTAAAGGATTATCCCCATCTTTAACGATCATAAGGGTCAATGCATCCATTTCTGCGTCGATATCCAAACCACCCGGGAAAGGAGCAGACATACCCATGGTGTCGGCCATGAGCTCAAGGAAATCAGAAAGTTTTGGTGGGTTCTTAGCTGCATATTTCAGCTCAACCGTATAAACACTGCCAGATTTGGCCGCTTTTTTCTGTTCAAGTCTGAATGAAAAATCCATATCAAACCGTCCGGTATATTTGGCGGTTCCTATAGCAGAGAAGCTGCTGCCAGCATCCTTAGAGTTTGCCAGTTGTAGGTTTAGGGTATAAGCGACATTGCCGATGCCAAACTGCGTATTCAGTTGGAATTTAGTCTGACTAGCGGTTTTGTTGAGGATAAGGGCAAAACTGGCAACGAAATTTTGGTCCATAGCATGGATTCCAACTTCACCCATACAGGCAAGCATAAACTGCTGTTCGCCGGGTTTGGCACTTGCCACGAAATTGGTGAAACTCACCTCTTTTAAAAAGTCGGGGATTACCGAATTTGGCGAGATTTCCAGTAGAATATCAGCCATGGTAATTCGTCCGGCGTAATCGGCATAGATCGAATCAATTTCCCATCCCTTTTTAGTGCCTGAAGCAGAAATCCTAAAGTTGAAATCTTCTTTAAAAATGTTGATCGGAACCTTACCCGATGCTTTAAAGCTGACCATCGTAAGGGCATTTTGGCTACCCGGCCTTATCCAGCTGGCCTCAAATGTAAAGCCGGTCAGCTTAAAAAGACCAAGGTCTATAGTGACACCGCTAGCCTGACCTATGGAAAAAGAAATGGAAGTAATTTTCCGCGGCTCTGAAAGTGACATCAGCGCCGAAAATCCCTTAAAAGCTATGGCATTTGTAAAAACACCAGCAATAGGATCCGGGACTAATGAAGAAAAATCTACAGCCGGAAGTACTGCAATTGACAATTCTGTGGTGGCAAGGTTAGCTAGTGTCGCGTTAAACCCAGGTTGTGGCCCACCTATAAAAGAGATGGAACCGCCGCCATCCAGGATGATCAGGTCGAACAGTAAATTTTTTGTTTCTGCCCTGATGCCAAAATTGATTCCCTGTTCATTGTTCTTGTCGGGAACGGTAACTTCCAGGAGAAGCTTTAAGGCATTCAGCTCTAAACCAGGTACAATAGTGAATTTTGGTATCCCTAAATCAGCGTTTAGCTTCATGACAGGGTATGGATTCTTTGGATCTTTGGACAGTAAGCCCGAGATATTCAATAACCGGGCTGGGAATTGGCTGCCCAGCAATGAAGCAATAAGCTCAAAGCCTTTTAGGGTAACCAGTCCGTTGAGGTTCAGTCCAATCGATAGTTGAATTGCAGTTTTTTTTCCTGGAAGCACCCAGTCTGCTTTCTTAATCGTACTATAAGTAAATGAAGTCTCTGATAGCGCTAATAAATTAAATGGAAACAGCGTAAGCGTGGGGAAGCTGTCGTTAATTTTCCAGCCTGAAGGCATAGGGATATAGAAAATCAGATTGGTATCCGCGCCGCCAATAATGCTGAGCTGAATATTACCCAATCCCTTTTGAGCAAATATGTCTACGGTCCCCGTGCTGATGGTGACTGAATCTCCTACTGAATCCGGCACGGTATTAACGCCGTTAATAACAATGAAGTCTTTAGGGCCCAGGCCAAAAGAACTGCGGATGGCATTGAGTTGAACGGAACTCAGTAAGGTTTCATCAAGCGCTATCTTCGCGTTTTTTACCTGTGCCCGTAGGTTGGTGATAATAGCTGAAATATCCATTTAACTTATGATTTAGGCATTAGTTTCGAAGCGATCCACAGTCCTGGAGGTTTGAATAGCCTTTCAGGTAATGCGATATTTTTTGCCAATGCCATAGATAGTATTTGCTCGACTGCTTTGGAATAGGTTTGCTGGAGATTTTCTTCATCTGCAACGTTGACTATCTTTGGCGGAGAGGTCGCTGCATCGCGTGCCTCAGTAATTACAGTGGAGAGTGTTTTGGCTTGGGGAACAACAGCACAACTGAAGGGGACATCATATTTTGACTGGTAACAGCAGTTAAGCAGTATGTTTTTAGTTTCCTGAAGCACTTCTACTCCTATACTTTGGTCAGGGTATGTTTCGCCTTTGAGAATTTTGCAGCCACTGTAGTACTTGCAATTTTTAAGCCCTAGAAATTTGGTTAGACTAGTGTCTTCAGCTGAAGTAATAAAATATGGACTGAAAGAAAGATCGGCTTTAAGAAATTGTGCAACATTCCATAATACCGCTTGCTGGAGGATTGGGGCTTCAGAATGTAAATTAGCCGCGACTGGCGTAGGGGCTGGTAACTTAGCCATTTCTATAAACTTACTTTCGGCTATAACCTGTGTTCCTCCGTTAAAACCTAAGCCAAATAGCGTTCCCAATTGGCCTTCTACTGCTGCCAGACCTGGAAAATTGCGAATGTACGAGACATTGTCGTCTAACATCCAAATGCTGCTGCATACTTTATATTTACTGAGAAGAAGCTTGAAAAATTCTAGCGCTGCATAACGGCTCCCACCAAAACCTGTGAGTCGTAATGTACCCTCAGTTCTCCAGCCAATCACAGTAATATTGGTGTCTTTAAATGCCTTGTAATAGGTATAATACTCATCATTAGCTACAAAAAGGTAAACATTTCTTGTGCTTGCCTCTTCTGGAGTCATCCTTATTGGAAGGTAAAAAGGAACCGGACCCTCTTTAAATACCCTGGGATCTGTTACTGTTTTGAAACTTGGTTCGGAAGGAAATATTGATTCCAAAATACGATTAGCCTTGTCATATCCGTTTTTTATCCAGCCCGAACGATTGCTGGAAACGACCACCATTGGTGGATTTTTTCCAACTTCTAACTCGGCGTAGTGCTCAAGCGATTCGATAGCGAGATAAGTTAGTCGGTCTACTTTTACGTCCATATCGGCGAAAACTTTTATCCGGTTTTGGACGATCTCCTGAATGAGTTTTGTGTCAGATTTTTCAAGCTTGATTTCGAGAAGAGGAGTGTACTTTTCAGTAACAAGTGCAGAGCTTGGCCTGTAGGAACTATTTAATTCAGAGGAGAGCGCCATAAGAATATATTTTATAGAGTGATTAATTTAAAGTTATTGATATTATTTAAATTATTTTAATAATTAATATTATTTTTTTGTTAAAAGTATTTGAAAACACTAATACGCTCTTTAAATGAACCTTTTTTTCTAAATTTTTGATATTATATTTTTATGAATTATAACAATTACAGAATTTTTTCACGAAAAATAAGTAAGTAGAACTCCTGTTTTTGTAGGTTTATTTTTATCGTAATATGTTGATTTTATGTGTTTTGTTTATAAGTTGTGGCTTAGAAAATAGTATCATTTTAATTACAATTGCCTTTCTGAATCTCGCTAATTAAACTGACAGAGAATTAAAAAATGCGATTGAGGTGCTTGTATAGCTCTTTTTGGAATATTTATAAAAATATTATTGGAATTACGAATTAATTGTTTCTAACTTTAATATGTTTTCGCTATCATCAAAATAATGCTCACTATAATCACTCAATTGTTATGAATCTAAAAGCAAACCTCAGTACGCTTAGTCCTGAGCAAAGGGCAGCCTTTGCTAAAATTAATGCCCTTCTCGGCCTGGGCCCCGACGAATGTACTTACCGTATTCAGGAAGGTGCTCAGCCCCAAAAACTCATTTTGTCCTCAGAGCCAGAACACTCTAATGTGCCTCCTTATTTTGTTCCAATTGGCTCCATAGCGGAGCTGAGGAAAGTGGCTGGATATGAAGATATTCATCCAAAAACGGGATACCGTGAAGCCGATGAGATTCATTACCCAGAGTCATTAAGCGAATCGCATAAAGCCCTGCTGGATAGTCAGCCGAATGGCATGAAGCCAATTGTTAGTCCTGAATTGAAGCATATGATCGAAAAAGCAGCAATAGCTTTTGTGATGCTCGATCCGGAAAGAGTAAGGGAATATGAGACCCTGATCAATGCAGTGATGTTTCCAGGTAAAGTAGCGGCCTTTGTTGCAGAAGATCTTGAAGTACAAACCGGGCAAACGGTTGAACTTACAGGAAACAGCGGTACAGTTTTTAACTATGGGACTGTGACGGTCCATCCCGGAGGATCGATCATCGTAGCGGTAGACTGCACTTTCAATTGTCAAATATTCACCCAGTTATAATCCAATGTATTATGAAAATAGAAAATGAGGTTAAGCCTACCTGGAATTTTGCAGCAAAACCCTGGGAATCACCGGCCGCTCAAACCGGACAAGGTGGAGTAGGAGATAAAGGTAAAAAGGGAGATGAAGGCAAGAATCATTGGGATAGCGGCAGTACTCAGAGTGTTTGTGATACCGCACCTAAAAACGGTGGTCAGGGTGGAGACGGAAAGACGCCTGATACTGCACCAAAAGCACAGGATGGTCGTCCAGCGGCAATTATTACCCAGAATCTTGGGTTATGCAGAGGAGAGATTATTATTCATTATGGAGCTGGCGACGGACAAAAAGGAAGCAAAGGCGGCACAGGTGGTGATGGTGGAGCTGGCGGAGATCCGGGAACTTGTCCTTCGGGCTGCACTGCGGCTAAAACTGGAGATCAAGGGGTTGGCGGAAAAGGTGGCAACGGTGGTGAGGGTGGTAACGGAGGGGTAACTGGGCTCATTACCATTTTTTATGCAGATGGTGGTGCAACTTTCACTGTAACGCAGGTTGGCTGTGGCGGGGGTGACGGCGGGGATCCTGGAGATCCTGGCAAGGGCACTGGAACCAGAGGCGGAGGTTCAACAGGAAAACCTGGAACTGCTTCAAAGCCGCCAGTAATTAATATTAACAAAAGATAGCGTTAGATAGGTTTTAAAAAAGGAAAACCTGGTAACGCTTTTATTTTTTAAAGATAATTTTATGGAAAACTCAAGTCAGCTGAGCACCATCCTTGTACAAAGTACAGATGGAGCCATCGGAGGTATTGGCAAAAAAGGGAAGGACGGAGAAAATAGTAAACAGGCCGGTACCGGGCAAAATGGTTCAGATGGTTCTTATAGCATAATATTTGGTTGTACGGCCGCAACCAATGGCACAGCAGGTGCTTCCGCTGCGGTAACAGGAGATGGAAAACCTACTGATGGTGGGATAGGAGGGGATGGCCATGCTCCCTATCAATTTACCATGCGTGTAGATACTTTTATTTTTCCGAATGAAACTGATATGTACATCCTAAGCCAGGGTGGCGCCGGTGGAAGAGGTGGAATAGGAGGTGATGGCGGTATAGGGGCAGCTGGAGGAAATGCAGGGAATACTTCAGCAGATGATTATGCTAAGTATGATAAGAAATGCATTGCGACTGGCAAATGTCCGCCAGCAACTGGTGGATATGGAGGAGATGGCGCTCCCAGCGGCAAGGGAGGTAAAGGAGGAAGCGGCGGCGCCGGTGGGCTGGTCATCATCAATTACAAAAATTCAAAAGACATTAACCGGGTCATTGTAAGTGTTGCTGGTGGTGATGCCGGGAAACCAGGTGCGAGTGGAAAAGGAGGTAAAGCCGGAGCTGGTGGGAAGAATGAAATCTGGCCTGTGGGCAGTGCTCAGACTTTTGCTCCTAATGGAAATGATGGAAATGATTCCGGTGACAATGGAGGAGGCCTTCCTGGAATATCCGGCACTTTCCAGTTGAATAAATATACCTAGGAATTACCTAATCCACATTATTGATGTTAGCATGTAATACGATCGCCGATCTGATTGATCAGTATACGGCAGAACAAAAAGACGAGCTGGTACTTACCTTTCTTGATGATTCAGGAGAGGAAAAGGCCAGCTTTACTTTTGAAAGTTTAAAAAATAGCTGCGTTACTGCAGCAAGGAACCTTCGTCTCGAATCAAGAAAGCAATTGCCAGTACTGATTATGGTAGAAGATCAGGCAGATTTTGTACTGAGCTTTTTCGGCTGTGTACTGGCCGGATTTATTCCCGCTACACTTCCCCCATTGAGGAGCAGACACGATCAGCAAGGCCTTGGGAGAGTATTGAATATCCTGAAGCAAGGGGTTTTAAAGGCAATCATTGTATCCGAAAAGGAGGCTGTACTGATGAAGAGCTTTCTACTCGATAATGAGCTCGAAGCGTTGAAAGTCTGGACGATTGAATCCTTGAAAAACCCGCTCAGTGCAGCGGTAGATTTACCTGAAATAAAACCTGACGACCTGGCTTACATTCAGTTTAGTTCAGGTTCAACAGCGACACCTTCAGGGGTATTGCTGAAGCATCAGCATGTCATCGCACAAATGGCGATGATGCATGAAGTTTTTAACAGAAAAACAAAACCAAGGGTAGCCGGATGGATTCCTTTTCATCATGATATGGGCTTGGTAGGGCATTTGTTTACGGTCTTATATGAATCCGGATTTGGTGTGTTTTTTCCTGCTCCGGCTTTTCTCGCCAGACCAGAGCTGTGGCTCGATGTACTGCATAAATATCGCGCAACAGCCGCTGCCGCACCTACATTTGCTTTTGAATTGTGCAGCCGTCGAATCACTATAAATCCGGAATGGGATCTTTCTTGCTGGGAGCAGGCTTATGTAGGTTCGGAAACGGTCAGCTATAAAATATTAAATGATTTCGCTGAGAAATTTGCCGCTGTCGGATTCTCAAAAAGCACTTTCAGGCCTGTTTTCGGATTGGCCGAAGCAACCTTGCTTGCTGCTGGAGGATCGCTCAATCTGGAACAGCTGGAGGCTGATATTCTAGTCAGGAAAGTTGGAGAAAAGGACATTCGACAGCTCATTCCCTATACACTGGAGCAAGGATGCGAGATCCGGATCAAAGATTCTTTTTCGGCAGCAGTGCTGGAAGAGGGGACGGAAGGAGAAATCTGGATTTCTGGTGCTCCCGTGCCGGCCGCTTATTTAGCTGCTTCCACTGATCAGCGCCTGGAAGATGGAGGCGTTCGCACCGGTGATCTTGGAATGATCATAGGTAAAAATCTTTACATCACTGGCCGGAAAAAGGAAGTAGTGGTGATCAGGGGTGTAAATTATAGTGCTGAAGATCTGGAAGCAAGTATAAGAAGAGAAGATTCTCTCATTCGCGCCCACGATCGAACCGCATGTGTATCACATATTAGAGACGAATCCGAGCAGCTATGGGTGTTTCAGGAAGTTCAGCGACACCTTTCTGAACAGGAAATGAAAGAACTTTTCATGCAAATCCAGCGCAGTCTCTCGGAAGACTTTGGTGTCATCGCCGGAAAAGTCATCTTTTTAGCCCAGGGCCTGATGCCTAAAACTGCCAATCATAAAATTTCCCGGCTGCAGTGCGAACAGCTGTTCAGCTCCGGTAAACTGAAAGCATTGGCGGTATTCCCTAAAGTAGCTGTCGATAATAATACACCTTTGGAGGGCTCTAAAGACAGGGTGGTTGTGGTGGGGATGGCTTGCCGTTTCCCTGGTGGAGCAGATAGCCCGGAGCAATTCTGGGAGCTGCTGGCTTCGGGGGGAGATGCCATAACGGAAGTGCCGCCTGAACGCTGGGACAATGAATTGTTTTACGATCAGAACGCTTCTGTACCGGGTAAAGTGAGTACCAAATGGGCAGGGTTTTTAGACCATATCGCCGATTTTGATCCTGCATTATTCGGTGTATCTTCATTTGAAGCCTCCGAAATTGATCCTCAGCAGCGCCTTTTAATGGAAACTTCCTGGCGACTGCTGGAGCAGGTTGGAATAAAAAAAGAAGCGATTGCGGGAAGTGCTACCGGTGTTTTTGTAGGGATTTCTACAAATGATTACCTGTATATGAAGATCAAATTAATGCCTGGAATGGAGAGCTTTAATGCGTACTCCGGTCTGGGGAATGCCAATAGTATCGCCGCAAACCGGCTTTCTTATTTTTATGACCTTAAAGGGCCAAGTATGGCGGTAGATACGGCCTGTTCTTCTTCACTTACTGCTTTTCATCTTGGTGTAAAAGCTATTTTAAACGGTGATTGTACCCAGAGTATGGTGGCTGGGGTGAATGCAATCTTATCACCTGGACCCTCTATCACTTTATCTCAATTTGGAATGCTGTCGGCAGACGGACGCTGTAAAGCCTTTGATGCAGAGGCGAATGGTTACGTACGCTCAGAAGGATGCGGGATGGTGATGCTTAAACTGGAGTCTGCGGCAATTGCCGATGGAGATAAGATCTGGGCAATTGTGGATTCAACGACGCTCGGACAAGATGGTACCAGTGCCGGTATGACTTTCCCAAATGGATCGGCTCAGCATAAATTATTGCAGAATAGTTTGGAGGCCGCCGGATTGAAGGGCGCTGATATCTCCTATATTGAAGCACATGGTACTGGAACACGTGCTGGGGACCCTGTAGAAATGGAACAGCTGCGCGCTATATTTGGCGAATCAGCAGGTAACGCCTGTCATGTGGGATCGGTTAAAGCCAATGTCGGACATCTGGAGGCTGCCGCTGGAATTGCCAGTGTGATGAAGACCATACTGATGCTGGATAAAAAGCAGATACCTCCGCAAATTCACCTGAAAACACTTAATCCTCAGATAAATATTTCCCATTCCCGTTTAAATATTAGCACATCGCTAAGCAATTGGGAGTCCCCAGGACAGGCCCGGCGTGCCGCGATCAATTCCTTTGGTTTTGGTGGTGCACTCGCAAATGTAATCCTTCAGGAACCAGAGCAAGCGGAGCATCGTACAAATCGTAAAGGTCTGGGTAAAACAGGCTTTTTTCAACTGCCTTTTGTCGTGTCGGGGCATTCAGCGGAAGCACTGCGGGCGCAGATCAGTTACCTGCAGGACTGGCTCGCTACCGATCCGGAAATTTCATGGAGCGATCTCTGTTACACGTATGCAGTTGGGCGCTCAGCGCTGAGTTATAAAACTTATTTTCTCGCCTATTCCTTGAAAAATCTTAGAGATAAACTGGCATCCTGGTTGGATTTATCACCGGTCATTGCAAGGGATGAACCCGCAGGTATTTGCTTTTTATTTACCGGACAGGGAGAGCATTTTCTTCGGATGGGGAATGAGTTGTACAGCCAGTGTCCCGCATTTAAGGAGGCTTTCGATCGCTGTGCAGCAGCTATTGATGTGCCAGGGCAGCCTGCTTTAACTGAACTTGCTTTTAAAAGAACAGAAACTTCCCATTGGAGAGATGAAATTATGCAGCCCATTCATTTTGCGCTGCAATACAGCCTGGGTATTTTGTGGATGGAATGCGGGATTTCTCCGCAAGTCTTGCTGGGACATAGCTTAGGCGAATACGCAGCAGCCTGTCTGGCGGGTTGTTTTGAGCCTGAAGAGGGGATGAAAATCTTACGCCTCAGAGGTGAACTGGTGAAATCTGTTCCTGAAAAAGGCTTTATGGCAACGCTGTTTATGAACCATGAAGAGGTGCAGTCGCTGATCAACCCTGCATTGGCGTCGATTGCCGCAATCAATAGTCCTGTGAAAACCGTAATTTCCGGTCACCCGGAAGAAGTAAATAGATTGTTAGAGATCTGCAAATCAAGAGGAATTGAAACCTATTTCCTGAAAGCAGAACAAGCTTTTCATAGTGCGATTCTGGATCCAATGCTGGAGGAGTTTCGCAAAGAGCTATCTGCTTTTTCATTTCATCCACCAAGGAAAAGATGGATTTCCTCCCTTACTGGAGAGCTGATGACCGAAGCTCCAGATGCAGATTATTGGGTGAATCACCTGCGTTTTACGGTGCAATTTGCCAAGGCTGTAGATCAGCTGGCTGTCGAAAATGAGCTGCACTTTATAGAAATTGGTCCAGGAGCAAGCACGCTGGCTGCGCTGCGGGAATGTACCGGAAGCACGAAGTCGATGCTGCTGCGGTCTTTAACCTTCAAAAAGGGTGATCGTACAGAAAGTTTCTATTTTCTGGATTCGATAGGCAAGTTATATGCTGCTGGTTTTCCCATCAATTGGGAGCAGCTATTGGCTGGAGCGTTCAGGCCTGAACTCGTTCCCGGGCAGTTATTTATGCATCAGCCTTATTGGCTGGCAGGGATGGACCTTAGTAAGTTTGCAAGTCATGCTTCAGGATCTGCCGACAAAAAATCTTTCGCTGTACCCACCAGCGGTTTACAATATAAATTGCTATGGAATGAAGCAGGACCTCTATCCGAATTACCTACGCTGGAAACTGGGCATCAACCAGGCAACTGGATTGTAGTTGGAGAAAGAACCGAAATGCTTGAATCCATCATTTCAGCCCTACAGGAAGCAAAATATCCTACTTTCTGGATGGCTACCGGATCAGGCGAGGGCCGAAAAATTAAACCAACAGTAGTATTGCCCGATCAAGCCGGTAAGGAAGAATGGCATTCGGCTTTGGCGAGAATAAAGGACCGTGAATCACGGGCTGATGCAGTAGAATGGAAGATTTTATTCTTGGATCCTGTAGATAAAGAACAGCTGTTTTCCAGGAATAACCGGGGATTAGAACAGCTCATTCCACTCACACAGGCCATTCATAGCACGGCCATGCTGACCTCCCTTTGGGTAGTTAGCCATGATGCCCATTTAGTCGCAGCCGATCAATCTTCCTCAATAAATATGGCTTCAGCTTTTACCTGGGGTTTCGCCAAGACCTTGTTTCTGGAACATCCAGAACTGCGTGGCGGCCTTATTGATCTTTCTGAATCGGATGAATTAAATTCGCGGACGGCCGATCTGATTAAAAAGATATTGACACCTGAATTTGAAAGAGCGGTAGTGATACGGTCGGGTAGACCATATATTCAGCAGCTGGTCAGCGCTCCACTTGACGCGGCAAAACCGAAATCCTTTAGAGGAGATGGTGTGTTCATCATTACAGGCGGACTCGGCGGACTCGGTTTAAAATGTGCAGAATGGGCATGCAGCAAAGGGGCACGAAAGCTTATTTTATTGAGCAGGAGGAGATTGCCTGATCGATCGGAATGGGCTGAAATCAAGTCTGATGAGGCATGTTTTGCTATTGTTCAGCAATTGATGAAGCTTGAAGATAAAGGCGTAGCCCTGGAAGTACTCAGTCTTGATGTCTCTTCGCCGGAGGCACTCAGCGCCCTTTTTGACCGTCTGGATAGGGATAAAGTACCCGTGCGTGGTGTGCTGCATGCTGCCGGGTTAAACTGGTTTTCGAAAATATTAGACCTGGATCAACAGCGTTTCTTTAATACCTTAAAGATCAAAGGAGCTGCTTCATGGGAACTGCATAAAAATACTACTAACCGAGATTTAGACTGTTTCCTGCTGTTTTCTTCTGTGTCGGCAGTTTGGGGCTCAGTAGATCTCAGCCACTACACTGCTGCCAACCAATTTATGGATGCGCTCAGCATTTACCGCGGCCAGCTTGGCTTACCAAGTTTAAGTATAGACTGGGGGCCTTGGGCGGAAGTGGGGATGAGCTCACAGTCGGCAGAAAAGACGCTGCTGGAAAAATTAGGATTTGCGCTGATGGCTCCGGAGACTGCGCTAAAAGCCATGGACGAAGCACTATCTACCTCCGAAAACGTTCGACTGATCGCTGATGTAAAATGGAATAATTTTAGACCGTTTATCGATTTTTGTCTGCAACCTTCACTATTTGCAAATGTGCCCCTTCTTCCTGAAATAAACCGCAAAACTGAGGAGCGGAAAATACACGCCAGATTAAAAGAAAGCTCCCCGGAAGAAGCTATGGTCCTGATTGAACAAATTATAAGGGCAGAATTGAGAACGGTGACACTGATTGAGTCAACAGATTCGATTGATGCAGATCAGCGTTTCAATTTCATGGGACTGGATTCGCTGATGGCGATATCCTACGTAGCGAAATTAGAAAACTATTTCCAGCTTAAACTCCCCTCAACACTGACTTACAACTATCCTACCATTCGTTTGCTTCGGGAGCATTTGTTTGAATTGTTATACAAACCGCTTGACAATCTTGAGGTTAGTGTGCTGCAGGCAGAACTATTAATGGCTGTCGAAGAAGCACCTATTCTGGAAGATCAATGGTTTGTGCCGCTCAACCAGAATTCAAGCACTGGACAGCGCCTTTATTGTTTTCCATTTGCAGGTTCCGGAGCTTCGGCATTTGCTTCCTGGAGTCCTTTGCTGAAGGGGGAACTGGAACTGATCGGCATACAAAGTCCTGGTAGGGAAGAGCGGTCGGAAGAAAGTCCATTTACAGAAATGACGGTCTTTATTAAAGAACTGCTGAGCGTTTTTCCTGAGCAAAATGAACCTTATTACTTATTCGGACATAGTCTCGGCGCTTTGATGGCTTATGAGTTTGCTATTGCGCTGCAGGATGCCGGTAGAAAGCTGCCATCCGGAATCATCATCTCTGGCTGTAATGCTCCGCTCCGGCCATCGGATGGAAAGATTCATTTGATGGATACCAACGAATTTATTGAGGCTGTGGTTTCCAGATTCGAAACACATCAGTCAGCTGAAGACCGTCTATTCGCGCTGCGTGAAAACCATGCCGCATTGAAGGCCGATATCGAATTGCTCGAAACTTATGTGCCGGCCAATAGAACGCTTTTTATTCCATTGAGGGTGATCTGTGGAACAGCAGATCCTTTGGTCGAGCCCGAACGAATGAAGGAATGGATCAATCTTACGAAGAGCGATTTTGTAATTTCTTTTGTGGAAGGAAATCACCAGCTGGTACATCAAAACGCTTCAGAATTGGTTCAGCTCATCCGACAGTCCATGCATCTTCATCCACATCTTAAACTGCAATCACTATGAAACAAGCGTCGTTAAATTATAAAAAACCCTGGTATAATGTTTCCGGAGGCCGATACAATGGCAATGAGCCTGCTTTCTATGATGCTCAGCAATTGCCTTGGGTAGCGGTGCTGGAGAGCAACTGGGAAATCATGCGGAATGAACTGCTCGCCTTGATGGAAGTAAAACCCCAGCGACTGCAGCCTTATTTTATCAATAAAGAGATGTCTTTTCCACCCCAGCAATGGAAAACTATGGGACTTTATTTCTGGAAGTTTGCCATGCATAAAAATTGTAAGAGATGCCCGCAGACTGTAGCTATCCTAAAAACAATTCCCGGACTGACTTCCTTCTCGTTAAGTGTACTTGAAGCGGGCTCGAATATTAATCCTCATCAGGGAGATACAGACGCCATTTACCGATGCCATGTAGGGATTTCGATACCAGAAGGCTTACCGAATTGCGGGTTTCAAGTAGGGAAGGAGATTCGGCCCTGGGAAGAAGGGAAGGCCTTGCCTTTCTGTGATGCACAAACGCATACCGCCTGGAATCATTCAAATGAACGGCGCATTGTGCTCATTCTGGATGTGATGAGACCCGAGTATATTGATCGTCAAAACAGTGTTTGTGCACATGTGCTTGCCTCTTCTTTTTTACAAATGCTTTATCAGCGATTTAAGGTGCTGGGGAGTCGTTCCGGTTACTTGAAAAGCACACTGTATCATGTTTCAAGGATTACTATTTTAGGCGTTTTGCCTATTCAGAGAGGGCTGAGGTTGATTACCTTTTAAATGTTTTTAATGCCAGTGACCAGATATGGAATCGATGGTTCATTTGGCTTTGGTTGAATTATTAAAAGACCCTGGAAATTTTAAGATTTCCAGGGTCTTTTGTTTTAACGCTGTCTTCTATAGACTCTTTCAGGATTGAACGCCCTATAATCGTCATCAAAGCAATCAATAAGCGCATAAATTGTGGCAAGCAAATATCCAGTTGGTGTCGAATCTACAGTATGGTAATTTAAATTGTATTTTAGCCACTGAAACCAGAGCTAAATCCAGGGACTACACATTTTAATTGACATACAACTATTCAATAACAAGACATGATAAGAAATGCTATTTTATGTATAGTGATGATTACAAGCTTTTTGGCTTGCTCTCAAAAAAAGGAAATAATAATAAATCAGAACCCTGATATTAACGCTGATAATATTGTAGCAGAAATAACTAAAGCGCTTAAAAGTTACCCATCTGAGAAAATTTATGGCCTTGGTTATAGTAATAGCTGGTGCCGTTTTGATGTTTTTGTGAATGGAATTAAAATTCCTAAAAACTTTGGCGATGATATGGGGAGTACCGGGGTAGAAATTAATGAAGGCCTATTTAAAAGTGGTAAACAAGTGATTACCTACAAAATGTATCCGCTAGGCAAATATGAAGAAGATGGTACCTTTTACAAAGCGTTCATTAATGAAACTGACTTAGAATTTGATGTTAATTCTTATGATTTGAAAAATGAAAAAGCAAGTAACATTGAATATATGGAATACAAGGTTCCTAAAATTGAAGTAGACACTGTCGAAAAGAAACATGTTGAAGGGGAATCAGTAAATATGGAATCTGCAACTCGTTATAAGGATAAACGTTTTGTAGCTGCAGGAAAAACCTATTATGAAGGTAGTTTTGAGGTAAACCTTGAGGTACCTTACCATATCCAGCCACCATTTCAAAGTGCCCAGGATTTACGGAAAATGGACCCTAAATTATTGGAAGAAAAACTTCTGAAAAAATATGCTGAAATCGTAACAAGGTATGATGATGAAGATGCTGACTATTTTGCTAAAATATTATTTGATAGGCTAAAAACATATTATGTCACCCACTACAAGCAAAAGAAAGATTTGCAGGAAGAATGGCTTCAAGTTGTTAAAGCTTTAAAAAACCATTGGGATATACAGCCGATTGATCATTATGAAATCGCATTTTTTGCAGATGGAAAGCTGGCTAAACTTGTTAAAAAAATAACCAGTAAAGAACCGCGTAGGAAAGATGCGTTTTGGGCAAAATCTGAAAAGAATAAGGATAAAGAAAAAGAACTGGAGTATTTATTCTATATCTCACAAGGTGAAACAGAATTAAAGGTGTACTAGGTAACTGACGTTTTTTACCTTAAAAACCAAACAGCATGCTCGAAACATGCAAGTTGTTAATTGGTATCTAAACAGCGTACCCTTCATTTCCAACTTTGATTCCTTGTGTATATCTTTACCACAGAGATGAAAAGCAAATATATTAAGGAAGCCTTCGGAAATATTGATATTTATTTATTCGACCAATTGGCTAAAGGGACCTATGATGAGTGTAATGTCATTTTGGATGCCGGTTGTGGAACAGGCAGGAATTTGCTTTACTTTTTAAATAGTGGTGCAAAGGTTTTCGGTGTAGATCAAAATCCGGAAGCTATCTTGCAACTCAGGAATCTTGCCAGTCAATTTCCTCAGATTAATCCAGAAGAAAACTTCAAAGTGACAGCAGTTGAACAGCTATCCTTTGAACCAGAAAGCTTCGACCTGGTGATTAGCAGTGCCGTACTCCACTTTGCTGAAAACCTCAATCACTTTGAAGCCATGCTGAATTCCATGTGGCGCGTTTTAAAGCCAGGAGGTTATTTTTTCTGCCGGCTAGCGTCAGATATAGGAATAGAGTCGTTAGTCAGGTTTATCGGGAACGGCAGGTACATACTTCCAGATGGATCAGAACGCTTTCTAGTCAATCAGGAGATGTTGCTCAGACTCACCAAAAATCTTGGCGGAGAACTTCATGAACCCATAAAAACCACTAATGTCCAGAGCCTGAGAAGTATGACTACATGGTGTGTGCGCAAAACAAGGTAATCGCTAACTTATAAAAGCCTTTCAATTTCGTTATTTACATCTTTAATCAAAGTATCTGAATATCCATCCAGTGTAAATGCAATTTCTCCGTTTTGATTTATTATAAATAATGCTGGAGAAGCATATACATGGTATAGTTTTTCTATCAGGTTTCCTTTATAAACGCAGGTCATGGTTAAGGCTCTATTCTTCAGAAATAAGGCTAGCTTATCCTTAATAGGATCATCCTTTGTATTTACACTGACAAAAACCACTTTATTCTTGTCAAATTTATCATGGAGTTTTTGTAAGTCTATCATCTGCTTTTGGCAAGGTGCACAGGCTTTATACCAGAAGTCGAGGATTACAATTTTGTTTTTAAGATCGCTTAGTTTTAAGGTTCCGCCGCTTAACAGTGGCAATTCCCAATCAGGTGATATATTACCCTTTTTGAGGAGTTCATCGTTTTTAAGTTTAACAGTCTCATCAATTGTGATTTCCCTATCATAACCTGACAAGGATTCCTTATTGAATTGTTTGTCCTTAATAATTGTATTAGGTTTAAAGTCCGAAATCCAAATTTCAAAAGTCTGGATTTCTTTTGCGCTAGCGATAGTATTCTCAATAATATTCTCCTGGCCAATAGGTATAAAACTATTGACAGAGATATAATAGTTTGCAAAAGACCTGTTGTTTTGACCAATATATGGTGGGGTGCTTATCTTATAGCAAGATTGCCCTTTATAGCTGACCTTATTTTGGGATAAAGTCCATTTCCCTAGATTTTGATATTGAACAGCACGCTGAAAAGTAGAATTGATTGATTTAATAAGTGGAACAGTTAGAGTGCCTTGTTTTAAATCTTTAATTTTCTGTGGATTCTTCACTACCGGGGCTATTTCGAGCATCTTATCCCAGGATGTTAATACTAGTAATTCGCTGCCGTTATAAAGCTGCTGAAGGCCTGAACTGCCTAACGATGAGATCTTATAGCCAATTATAGTATCTAAAGGATTTGACTTAAAATAATAATCGTAGGATTTGAATCTCTGACTACTATCTTCTCCCACCGACACTTTTGTATAATTGTCATTTAGTTTGAATTGACCACTTGTTATTTGTCGGGTAGCAAAATCAACTTTCTTAAATAATGTCGGCAAATCAATTGTTTGTGATTTTGCATAGAGACAAATCACTTGGAATAGAATGGTAAGGATTAGATTTTTCATTAAAAGAGCGCTTGATATAAGATTTGAGAGGTGTATGATTGGAAGGCTTAATATACCTCTTTTTTTAATGTTGATTAATAAGTAATTGGAAATAAGGAGTAATCAGCTTGAAATAAATATTCTTTGCTCCTATTTAATAAAATAGTATTATTATTGCATAATCATTGATTAGTCAAGTATATGTCTGTTGTAAATCCCGCTCTAAAAATACTAATGAACCTAGCGAAAGCACAGGCTGTGATTTCCCGCAGGTTCGATCGCTTAAATGTTCACGGCATAGGTTTTAATGACCTTATGATCCTTTATGTCTTGCGTCAGTCTACAGATGGAAAAATGAGAAGGATAGATCTCGCAGACCAAATTGGCCTCACAGCTTCTGGCATAACTCGAATGTTGTTACCGATGGAGAAAATAGGGCTGGTAACCCGGGAAGCAAATGAACGCGATGCTAGAGTGAGTTATGTCGTACTCACCTCAGCTGGAAAGCAGTTGTTTGAAGACGCTGAAAAGACAGCCAGTACACTAGCCAGTGAAATTGTTCCAGCTTTAAAACCAAAAGACTTCAACCTTTTAGCAGATTTGTTATCCAGTCTTGGTGGCAAGATTGCCTAATTAGTTTATCAAATGAAAACTATACATTCCCTTATACCAGCGTCAAGATCAGCCGCAGTTGAAAACGCATTGATACAGACTTTTAATACGACAGCATTACAAGAAATAATTTTATTGACTGATGGGCTATCCGCTGCCAAAGTGTATAAAATTGTTGTTAAGGATCAGCATTATGTTTTGAAATTAGCTGACCTGGCTGAGGCTATCCATGACCATTCTTGTATGGAATTGGCTGCCAACGCTGGCGTTGCTCCTCCAGTTTATTATATAAATAAAACTACAGGTATAACGATTACAGGCTATATTCAGCATATTCCATTGCATACTGCTTTCAAATCTCCCAACATCTTATTAATGGAGCTTACAAAAACTATCCGAAGTATCCATGAACTGCCACTTTTTTCGAAGGAAAGCAGTTTACTGGATACCGTTGATGGACTTGTTACTGAGTTCAAAGCATCACAAATGTTAACAGGTTCTACTTTTGATTCATGCTTTGCTTACTATGAGGTGATTAAAGCATGTTATCCCTGGCATGATAGCGATAAGGTTTCGAGTCATAATGATCTTAATCCAAATAATATGATCTTTGATGGAGAGAAAATATGGATTATTGACTGGGAGGCTGCTTTTAAAAATGACCGTTATGCTGACCTCGCTATCACAGCAAACTTCTTTACAGCGGCAGATCAGGAAGAACATATTATGTTGGAGACCTATTTTGGGGATGATTTAAAGGAGTATAACAGGGCAAGGTTCTTTGTCATGCGTCAAATCTGTCGTATAGTTTACGCGATGCTGATGTTCAGATTAGCAAATGCTTCAGCCAGGAATGGGGCAATTCATGATCCCGATATGGAGGGAGTGACTATGACAGTAATAAGAAAACAGTTAGCTCATGAGCAGTTAAATCTTGCTGAATATCAGGGGCAGTTGTTATTTGGTAAAGCTATGTTGAATGAGGCTATGAATAATATGCGTTCTGCTAGATTTGATACGTCTATTGAAGAATTGTCGCGTTCTAAAGTAAGTTGATCTAAAAACTTCATTAGTTCTATTAAGGGAAATCTAATGACTCTTCATTACAGGATGTTAACCATGATCGCTGAAATTAGCGAGTCATTGATGGTTCGAGCTTATTATGCCCGCAAGCCTTCCAGTCAACATTTACTTTGTTTGGATTATAATAGCTATTAATGATTAAGGATTCAAGTCGGCTGACAAATCATTGATTAAATGCAAAGCAGATAGGAAATGGTTCGAGAAGCGAAACGGTTGTAAACTTTCCCCTGAATATACAGCTTACGCACTGCCATGAACCATAAAGAGAGAACAATCCCTGATCTGTAAATTTATCAGTATGCTGAAATAATTATTACCACCGTCCTTTACCATAAGTTCTTCCTTTTTCCAAGTAATATCATTGCCTGTAGAACTTTTTGTAAAACAATTAAAATATATAACCTTTTCACCTTTTTTATTGTAAAAGCCAATATACTGTCTCTAATAATTCAGAGGTGATTTGATCATTTTTTTATCTACTACGATTCCATTTGAATCTTTTTTACCTATTGCTAAGCATTTTTCAAAAATCTTTTCCGCATTGAATATTTCGTCTATAGTAGGGGTGAATCTTCTTTATTCTCCATTGTATTTTTTATTGTTAGCAGAAAATATAATACCGGAGAATTTTTCGGTCTCTATGTATAAATTTTGACTATCCTCTACCTTTTTGATATTATAACTATGGTCATCAACAGATTTATTAGATAAATCAGAAACATGCTAAAAAGAATGAAGTAAAAATCATCATTCCAATCCTATAGTGCAGAGTTTTGCTCCTTAAACTTAAAGCATAATTTTTAGTCACAATTCTAATGTAACAATAAATCCTTGTATACTGGAATTTACACAAATTATGCATCTTATGCAAGTTATTTGATCTAATAATGTACCTACTCCTTATTATTGCAATTGTATCTATATTGCAACAAGATTTTGTTTTAATATTAATACAATTATGTGGCGAAAATTATTTTAATTGGGCTCTTCGAAAAGAATAAAACTATCGCCAAACTACTTTTTCTATCGCTATTATTATTATTATGCTCGTCAAAATTTCAAGACAAGACTGTTTAAAGATGTATCCGAAGCTTCCTACAAAGGTCTATGATGCTGACAAAGACAATGACATTTATTTCTACCCTGAAGCCTACTCTTATGAAATATTAACTGTTGCCCGCAATACTTTTAGAGGACGTATCACAATGTTGGGCGTTGAAATTTCAAAGATTGTCAAAAAGACCGGTTGTAATAATCTAATATTCCTTGGCGATGACAGCATCCCATGGCTTTATCGAGACAGTGATTATAAACCTGCAAAACTAGCATTAGATTATTTATTGGAAAACAAAGTAGGCAAGAAATTTAATGGTGCCTTACGGGTTGATGGGTTAGAAATACCTGCTTTTGTTAGACATTTGGCTTGGCTAACCAGATGTAATACTTTATTGCCTTATGTGTATTTTACAGATCCTGAACATAATATTATTGGTAGTATTTGTCAGTATGGTAATTTACACATAAGTATTCTAAATATAAAACTGCACAGATTCTTCAGCCCTATTTTGAAAATAGTAAATTGGAGCAATTGAACGCTGAACATTGTACTTAACTCTTCTATCAAATTTAAATAATCAATTATAATTAATGCAACCACTAAAAAAAGAAGTTAATGACTTTATGAGTGCTCATTTTAATAAATCAGAGATCAGAGCGCCATTATTTTTTAATTCTAGATATGGCTTGAGGTTTGATTTGCAGTGTGGAGAGACTGACACTGAAGAATATTTTCATGCAGCAGTATTAAGAGCACAGCAGCTATTCGAGGAAACTTTTAGTAAAAATGACAGCGTAATGTTCTATCTGGTTGATTTTAAGTGGAAAAGAAGAAAACTGAGATTCTCAAATTACTGTTTTAAACAAATAGAGGGACTGACTGAAGATGAAACTGAGTATCATGTAGTAAGAGGGTTATATGAATCAGAGAATAGTTTAGATATTAGAAACGTCGCATTGATCAAAGTTTTGAGAAATAGGATCAACCATATTGGTATCTTCACAGCAATAGCAAACAAAGACTTTTCTAGGCAACCTGGACTCGATAAATATGGGTTTTTAGGTAGTAAGGAAGTTTATTTTATTAATCTTGATAAGCAAATTATCTTTCATATGTATGATGATAGGGGCTTAGATATTATAGCTAGTAAAATTGAAGTTTTAAAATCGGTGTATTTTAAGTTTAATCATTTGCTGCTTGAAGTTAATCGCAATGAAATTGACAAAAATTTCAGTTCAATAATCTGATAAACAGTGTGTAGTGTGATTATGTCCTTAGGCGTCAGTTGTAATGACATCCCAATTTAAAGATGAATTTGTTACCCAATTAATTGCATGCTGGCGTTCGAGTACTATGCTGGGATCTAAATCTAAAGGAGTAAGATTATTCAATTCTACATTTCTTAAAGCCCAATGTATTCTGTAGGTTAAATCCCATATACCTAATATTTCAGAGGCTGGTCTAATCATAGCTGATTGAATAAACTCCTTCGTTCCTGTCATAAAATCAGGAATCTTGTTAAAGATGGAGTCCATTTCAATTTCTTGTTGAGGAAGCTCTAATTTTTCAATCTTATTGATGGTAAATAATAGTAGCCAAATGCCTTCAGAGCGCCACGATAAGTTGATCCTTTCTTTTTCTGTTAATTTATCCTTCAAAAATAGTTTCTGCTCAGCTTCTGTTACGCTACCCCAGAGATTTTATGTTTTTAGAAATTCTATTATTTCAAATTTGTCCTCCTCAACGTTGGATATATAACACAAATAGGTCAGAATTAGTATTCGTTTAGCAATGTCTTGCGGTGATCTAATTTCAGATTCCTGCTCTTTTTCAATCAAAGGGACATGTTCAAAAAAAGGAATACCTAGAGATGTTAATAATATTTCAGTTTGATTTTAATGTACTCATAAATTAGTTGTAGGATTATGTCTTACTCTTTAATTTCTTAACGCCAAAAATTGTCGTGTAGCAAATAAAACCCCAAAAAGATCCATTAAGTATGAATATCACAATAGGCCACTTGCCGTTATTCCACAAAGGGTTTAATGGGAAATAAATAATTAAGCCCACTATTTGACCGTATACCTTTTCTCCAGTAGTTAAGTCCCCATACTTAAATAAGATAAGAGCAGATATTAACATTAAAATAGCGTATAGCAACAAGAATATAGATATGAATATTAAGATCTGCTTAATTTTAAACGCCCACATTTTTCTTTAGTTTGATTTACCTTTCATGAATTTTACCCTTTTCTGTAACTAGATGACAAAGATTAAATACCTTAACTTGTTGATTCTAAAAGAGGATTTTGTACTTTGTTTCCTCGGCATCAGCAGATTCGACTGACAAGTGAACCAGGCATAAGTTAATGATTCTTCAATTCAATTTTCGGTTCGTGTAGAGAAATGATATGCACTACATGATTTGCCGCAAAAAGTCCGTAATGCTTTAATTCTGTTGGATAGATATCGTTTGCAAATGTTTCCTTCAAGATGAAATCCATATAATTTGACTTTTGGAAAATACAAAAAGTCCCATAATCGCCAGAAACGTATTCACCAATGGGATTTGAATTAGCGTAACTTTCATTTATTACAGTGTATTGAAGCATAGTCATTAAACAGGATTGTAAAAAATGTTCCAGTTCCGTCTATGGCGATTTCCTTGCAACCAGATAGGTATTTGTCACCTATTTGCACGTTAACTTCAAAGTCAGATGTCGTTGAGTTTTTTACTTCAAGCAAGAGTTTATTATCTTCAGGTTCATGTAAATTGTTTAAGAAAACACTTCCATGTTTATTGTTCGTTTCAAAATTTTCTATTTATAAAAATACCAAAATCATTTATAATTCTCAACAATATATTGGTATTACGTTGATTATCTATTTTATGAATATAACGCGGTTGAAATAGCCTTTGCGCTGAAGCAGGAAGAGACAGGTACCCGTGCAGAAGAGATTTGCAGAATAAAGTGAGAGTTACAGGTTAGCAATTAGACTATCAAGGACAAAATGTAAAATGTTTCAAGCAACAAATTCTTGTAACATTGTTGGTGATGACAATAATTTAGTATGGGAGATAATGATTATAGGACGAAAAAAAGTCGTTTTTGCTCTCAACTAAAGACCGGGTGAAAATTGACAAATACATTAAAGAATTTGAAAGACAAAAAAATGAACTTGCATAATCAAACAGCCACAACTAAGATTTTGCGGATCAATGCCAAAAGTTGTGGAGCAGTGGTTTGAATTTCGCTGTTAAGCATACAATTGTGTAAGTCTGAAAAGGAAGAATTCAATATTTTTGACGCCTCTAAACTGAGCTCTAAAAGCTTTGATTTTGGCGTTGAAAGATTCGGCAGAAGCGTTTGTAGATCTGCGATCAAAGTAGTTTAATATGGTCTGATAATGATTCTGTATCGATCTTGCAATGGTGTTGAAAGCCTTGAAGCCAGTTTGCCTGACTCTTTCGTGCCATTTAGCCAGCTTGGCCAGTGCAAAGACCTTATTCTTTGTGTTTTCAAATAGCTGACTAAGCCCCATACTCAGCCCATATGCTGTTTTAAGATCAGGAAATCTTTCAAATAGAAGCTCAGCACGATCCTTTTGGCTTTGGGTCCAATCGGCAGGCTTTTTATACAATACGTATCTTCCCCTGGCGAGTAATTGCTTGACCGTATCCCCGTTATGGAGTACTTCCGGATGAAAAGGGTGGCCTGTTTTCTTTGATTGCTCAATGGCTTCATTTTCGATATCCATCGCTTCCCATCTATGTTTAATCCGCATTTCCTGTAGCGCTTCGGTAGCCAGTTTCTGCACATGGAAACGGTCAGTGACTCTGATAGCTCCTGGAAAACAACGTTTGCAGATTAGTTCCATATTACCTGCCATATCCAGGGTAATCTCGGTCACCTTTTTTCTCAGCCGTTCAGGAATTTGTTGCAATACAGAAATCACCGTTTCGGCTTTAGTTCCCGCTACAATAGCCACGATAGCCCCTTTTTTACCTTTAGCAGCTTTATTGGTGATAATAGTATAAAGTTCACCATGGGACAGACTGGTTTCATCAATGGAGAGCTGTTCACCAAGATTCTCCGGGTATAATAGCCATTGTTTTGCATGTGCTTTTTGATCCCAGCTTTTAAAGTCGCTGAGGTAATCACGGTACTGACGAAGCAGGTTTTTGACCTTTACACCATAAAATGAACTGATCGTATCAACGCTACTCGGGGCTGTATCGATTGATTTCTTTTAAAAAAGCCGCGAAATCTCCTGTCATTCGCGTTCCTTTCTCAACTAAAGTCCAATCCCGGTAGATCACTTTGCCGCTTTCCAAATTGATCCAGCGCCGGCGTTTGATATGATAGAAGACCTTATGTCCACGAATGGGGAAATCCTGAACCACGATCTGCGGGAAAAAACCTTTTGACTGCACCTTGAGCGAGCCCCATTCTGTAGGCAGTTGATTGAGTTCTTCCAACTGAATATGAAAAGTGTCAGGGTCTTCAATGGCATTGGTAAATTCAAAATTCTCTATGATAAATTCCGGTAAAAACAGACGAAGTAAAGTGGTGCTCGCAGAAGGCATAAATAAAATGGGATATAGATAGACAAAGCTATAATTTTATCTCTTGCTCCACAACTTTTGGCATTGATCCGATTTTGCATGATTTTGATATGGTTTGTAAATAAAAAAAACCTGCTAATCTTTCGATTTGCAGGTTTTTAGTAGGTTTTGATACCTTAGCGGAGAGTGGGGGATCGACCGAAACCGATCCTAAATACTCTTTAGCCTATATTTTATATCTTTTTTGTTCTTAGGGCACCTAATTGGGGCACCATCAAAACAACACAAAATCGCTATTCCTTGTTCATCTACAATTTACGCAAATAATTGTAAGTAAGCAATTAAAAGCACATTTTAATGTATTGTGTTTATAGCCTCGTTTTTATGTTTAGTTATTTTTCAGCGTGTAATCCAATTCTGTTTCGTTCGGTGTCCATAATTATGGCAATAAATCCTGGCGGAATTTGCATTTTAGGTGCAATAATCTTTCCTCCTGCCTGCTCTACTTTGTCAAGAACTGTTTGTATACTTGGGCTTGCATTGATATAAATTAATGTGCCTTGTAATGACGGGCTATTTCCTTCTGATTTCGACAATACACCAGTAACCCTCCCTGAGGTTGCTTGGATTACATTTGGATTATACGGAAAGAAAACACTTTCATCATTTCCATCTGTTTTCTTAATCATTTCAATATCTAAAATGGTTTCGTAGAAAATTTTTGCCCTTTCAATGTCGGATACAGGAATTTCAAACCATGTCAGTACGTTGGTTTCTTCGTCAATTTTTTTTAATAGTTGTTTGCTTGTCTCCATGTTTTTTAACATTTGCTTATTTATTTGTGTTCTTTGCGAAGGTCAAAAATATGTATGATCTAATCCTGTGACGATCGTCACAAAATTATACAAGAGTTCTTCGTTTTCGTATCCTGCTTAATGTTTCCCTTGCTACGCCAAGAAATGATGCCAATTGTGAAAGTGAAACTCTTTGTAAGATGTCAGGATGGTTGACTTCTAAGTACTTTAAACGTTCCTGAGCTGAATAAAGTTTGAATAAGGTTGAAAATTCTTCTTGTTTCGATGCGAATAGACGTATGCAATTGCGTCCTAAAGCTTCTATTTCATTTGTTTGTTTGGCAGCTTTAAATAATTTCTGTTTGTCAAAAATTACGACTGTTAATGGTTCGCAAGCGATGATGTTAAATTCTGATTTTTCTCCGCTACCAAAGCTGTTGATGTTTGTTGCGATGTCATTTTCAAAGAAGAACGCTGTGTTTTTTTTTGCTCCGTCAATTTCATAATAACTCTTACAGTAGCCTAAGTCAATATAAAATAAAGAATTGCAAATCTGTCCTTCATGTAGTAAAAAATCATTCTTCTTAAACTGTTTTTTTGATAACGCAGGTTGTAGCAATTCCCAACTTTCCTCAGAAAATTCAGTTATTGAGTGAATATATTTTAAAAGATTGTTCATTTATAATAGGTGGGGGTGAAAGAGCCGTACTTAATAAGTACGCACAGCTGTAGTGCATTTTTAATATTTGTGATGTAATTTATTGATTCTTTACAAGAATATAAAACTATCCTAAATATCATTTTTAATCCTTTCTGAAAATTGGACTGTATAAACCCCTTTCTCTGTTTTGAGGTGTTAAAGGGGAGAGGATTAAATAAATTCCAGTTTGTTGAAAGTGATTTGTGCTTTTGGGATCATCAATAACTTAAAAGGGCTTGCGGGTGAGCGATAGAATAGGGCACCTCATAGGACACAAGATATTGCGAAATTTTGTGTGATTTTGATAGGGTCTACAAAATAAAAATGCCTTAAACATAAGTTTAAAGCATTTTTGTGTGGTTTTGATACCTTGGCGGAGAGTGGGGGAATTGTACCCACGGTTAAAATCCCGCTTTATTATGGTGTCTGGATGGTTTGTAATTGTCGACTCACCGAATCACTCACCGCCATCTCTGTTTTTATAACTGCAAATGCTATACTGTAAAATTATTCATAATTTCCAGTATATCAAATAGTTGATTTCGTTTTTTTTAGGTTCTGGAGTTTTTTTTATGGTTCTGGAGCCAAAGGGATTGTGTTTTTGTCTTTAACTGGTTGTTTGTGAGGTTCTTGTTGGTTTTTTTTCTGCTTTGACTCACTCAACTTGAAAATGCTACCCCTTTGTTAAGAGTTCTATTCTAGTCGGGACCACTTATTTAGCCAGTATTTATACATAACTACTGGCTTTTTTATGCCATGGTGCGAGAAAAAGGGCGAGTAGATTTGACGATGATCGGTCTTCAAATGATTCAATTTGAGCTTTTGGGTTGATTTTTTAACTTCATCAAATTGCATTCCTTAGAGTTCAAGAAATCAAAATCCATGTATAAATAAAAATTATTTTAAAATACTTTTTTGGCAGATTTCTTTGTTTTATATTATTCAACTCCTATAATTCGAAACTCCGGTAAGTAAATTTTGGCTTGTTCAATCACACCAGAAGAAACGTGTCTGCAAATTAGAGTTACAGTTTTTCCCTTAGTATCAAAGCCTTTCACTGCCATCTCCACCAATGCAATGTCACTGTAAACTAAGTATAAGGGAATTATAACGTAAATATCTTCACAAGTTTCTGTTACTTTAATCTTGAATTCACCTTTATAAAGCTCTGTTCGGTTTACCTCAATGCTGCATGGGGTAATATTTTCAAAGTGAAAGTTTTTACCTATGTAGGTCATTCTTGAAATGTTCTGCCCAAATTCATGATAATAAACCCAAATAATTTTATCACCTTCCAATTTTCGCATTGCGGCAGCAGCCCAGGTACCTCCAGTACCGTGTGTTAGGCTTAGCTTCGGATTAAACTTTGCACCATTATCAATTAGAGTTATATTATCATCAGCTATGAGTATTTTTACTTCTGTCGCCTTGCCATGAGATAAAGCATTACGTGTCAGTTCTATTATCAAATCTCTTAATATATGTGCATTTTCTTTACCCCAGGATAACTCTACTCCGCAATCCTTTAATAGATCTCCGATTGTTTGAGAATCGGTATCCATACTACCAACGTTAATTGTTTCAGCGATTAACTCCCGGAACGCAAAATGTTTAGATGCTGCGTCATAATTACAACCCTTCTCGACCATAATTCTGGCTGTTGTTTCTGCAATTTGTTTCCAGTCCTTGAGCATTTTGATTGAAAAGCGAGTTTCATCTGTATCAATGAGCTTGCCATGAGTATAACAGCACCAAATCCCATTCGCGGCACTTTTTCGATCGGCACTTTCCATATCAGGATCATATCGTCTTGCTGAGCCACCACCCGAAGCTGCGGTAATATGACAAGCCATCCCCGTTTCGCTTGTCGCTTCATCATTTTCATCACTCGGTCCAGCGGTTAGATTTCCACATCCTAAAAAGGAACAATGGTAACCAACCCGTTTTGCTAATACTCTTTTGGTCTCTAAATTGAAATTATCTGTCCTTGGCATATTTTAAGAATAAGTGTCGTATCTGTTAAGGAAGCCTTAAATGGTGGTGTGTTAATTTTTCATAGATGTATTCAAGGGTATCATTTTCCAGCAGCTTTGCTAATGCTAAATCAACTATCTTCCCTTTAACCACTTGTCCAAATGTTTTCTTGTTTAAGGTCTTGTGTAGCTCCTTTAGTTCTTCTATTTCGTTAAAAATAATTTCCTGTCCATAGCCGAGCTTGGTTAACTTATCCAGAATTTCATCAATATTCGCATTAATCACTGCTGCATTGTCATCTATTGAGCTGTAATCTTCAATGTAAGTTCTACGCTTTTCCTCTACAAAAATTCTTCCATTGAGTGTAATAGACGCAGAGACACGCCGGATATGCATTGCATTAACCAGCCCATTATCTTCAAGCATTTTCACATATTCCCTTTCTTCACCATATTGAATAGCTATTCCATTAGACTCTAATATAAATGCGACATCGTAATATCGGCCATCCCTTAGTTCATAAAGCTTTTCAAGTATAAGTTCCAACCTTTCGTGGGTATCTAATTTTGCCCGTTTAACCAGATCAATTTTGTCAGGGCGCACAATTGCATCGGCGATACTGTAGATTCTAATCAAATTAGATAAGAAATTATTTTTTGTCTTAAAATCTTCAAGTGCCTCTTTTTTTAGTTGATCAAAAAGCTTCTTGGCATTTGGAATATTGAAACGTTGATGGCCACTATGAAAGAATTCTCTCCCCTCAATCTGGTTTGCAGGTATAAACGAATTTTCAATAATTTCTTTAACACCAGTTGCCCACTCTTTCGTTTTATCCAATAAAACGTTTAAATCAGTTTCGTTTTTTACAACTGGAAACTGTTTTTCCAAGTCCTCGTGTTGAATTAATGATTTCTCTATTTTTGAAGTAAAATCTTCCCAAGTAATATTTAGCGTCATTGAATTTATCTTTATACAAAGTTAAGTAATAGTGTAGACTTCTTTAATTGGAAAGGGGGACTTGCTATCTGAACCTGGAATTGTATAGAATACTTTCTGATTAATGACATGGCATCCCTCATCAAAACTATTAAAAATTTAAGTGTCTGATTCCAATGAAATGAATTTTAGGTTAAGGTAGGGGGTAAAAAAACTCTTGTTTGTTCAAATCGAGCCATATTTGATCAAACAAGAGTTTTTTTATGCCATAAAAAACAGCGTTCTTTCTTCCGTCGAAGCCACAACGCTTTGCCAGCGGTTATGCACAAACCCAGGCGTTTTTGTATCAAGGGGTTAATCTATTTTCTCTTCCCGATATTATTCATCGACCTCGGTTCCAAAGTCGTGGTAAACAGAGGTGTTCGGGAATAAGTCACTAAGAAGATCACTCTCTAACTCTTTAATTTCGTAATAAAGGTTGGAGACCTCGTTCAAATTCGTTACTTCATCCTTTTTGTCATCTTTTAAATCCTCAATACTTGAAGAAAGGATTAAATATTTATTAGGAGTGTTCTTTATTCTTTCTACAAATGCTGTAATTTGATTTTCCGTTTTGTTGATATTTGGGCATGGACGTCAAGGTAAATTGATAACAACAAACAAATTCACAAGATCTAAGACTTGTTTCATCAAATGGATAAGATTCAAAGCTGATGAAGCTTATTTGGGTGGGGTTGTGTTGCTGCCGATTAGCAGTAATAAAAAAGGTCTTTCAAAAACTTGTGACCGTCAATAATCGTTGTATAATAAATTTAATAAAGTCTTTGTAACAGTTATGATATAAATTGTTAGTTTAATACAAAATATACTTTACATTTGTAATCCTATTTTTTTTAGTATTTCCTCTCAAAACATATAAGCTCCTATGATACAAATTAACCAAGCCTGTGATTATATTATTTTTAGATTGAAAGTCGAGGGTGAAAGTCAATTGAATCACCTCAAGCTTCAGAAGCTACTTTATTATGTCCAATCGTGGCATTTGGCATTTTATGGTGAACCATTTTTTAATGGCAAATTTCAAGCTTGGGTTCATGGACCAGTAAATAGAGCCATCTACAACAGGTTTAAAGACAGTAAATACATGTATACAACGATCAATACATCGGATCTTATGGAGCCTGAGATTGTTAAAACACTTGATGGGGATTCAAAAGAGCATATTGATAGTGTTTTAGAAGTATACGCTGGTTATTCAGATACAGAACTTGAGGCTAAGACCCATGCTGAAACTCCTTGGATTGATGCACGAAAAGGTTATGAACCTTTTCAAAGATGTGAAGTTGAGTTGGATGAAAGTACTATTACAAGATATTATAAAGCTCGTTTATAGTACTCCTTATGGGAAAGAACAGAAAACCTATTGATGAAGTCTCTAAAAAGCGCCTAGTACCAAAGGATAATAAGGCTAAATCGAGTCATGATAGGCTACAGCCTAAAGACACTTCCTCTGTAAAAAAAGTATTCTGGACATTTGGTTTTAAGTATTACACTCAAATAGATTTGTTTGGTTTGAGTAATGTCGATGTACCTTGGTTTGTTGCACTTCTTGATAGGTTAAGAGATACTTCTAAAATGGAATATACGGGCATGACTCAAGTTCTTGAGGAAGGATATCGCTATCACGAAATCAATTGGAGCCAAAAAAATATTCCACTTCAAAGAGAGGAATTTAAGTGGGTATTGTCTGATTACCTAAATAATGAGTTGGAATACCCTTTTTGTCAGTTCCATATTTCAAAGGGAACGGGTAGGATTGTTGGTTTTTGGGATGAAAGCAATATATTCCAGATCATTTTGCTTGATCCTCTTCACAATCTTCAACCATCGAAGTTTAATGATTACGAATTAAGGGAATGTTATCCTGCTAAAAGTCAATTTGATTCATTACAATTTGAAATAGATGAAATCTTGAGGTCTAATTGTTCCGTAACATCTTGCTCGGTATTTGAAAAACTTCGCACTCTGCCAACTGGCAGAAGTAATATCAATGTAGTAGTTGCGCATCTTGACAACGACTTTCACAAATCATTAGGCGAAGTTCTGAAGCATAAAACACTAAGTGAAATAATTGAGGCTGGCGTGCTTAGCTTGACTGATTAAATCTATTGATATCTTTTGCAGTAAGAACTAATAGGTTGTTCAACAAATAATTCTCAATTAGAACAATGAGTAATTTTGTGTTGAAGAAACAAGATCCCGATAAATGAACTCTTTCTATCTCAAAGGTAAGATGAATAAGTGGTGTTTGGTGTTGGCCAATAGAGTTCCTCTTAGAAGAATAGTGCTTCAACAAATCATTTATGTACCTACAAAAACTATCCTAGGTTTAAATAAATCATGTAAATTGCTCAAAAGAATTTATGAGCAAAATCAAGCCGTTCTTATTTTCGATACCAAATCTTTAAATAGCACATTAAGTCTTAAGGGGTAAAAAAAAGGGTAAATTAATATGACCAGATCTGATTAAATGTGACCTGTTTTGATGCTTTTTGACCTACAGAAACCACTGTTTTTTCTATCGGGACCACATTTAGCCCTTTCAGTTTTTTAATTGAGAGGTTTTTTTATTATGTGGTTGTTGGATTGGTTGTCGCTTTTATGATGCTTTTAAGTACAAACAAGGATGGGATCAGCTCTCTTGATGGCCTAATATTAGTATTTAACAAGCTCTACACTTATATACTTAAACCTTTATTCGTTAATATGAACTAAAGCTAGGTGTCAAATCTATGTTTTTAAAGGTATACATAGTATCAGGTTTCCTCTGAAATTAGATTTTTTTGTCTTTTTCATAAGTTTCATGCCACTTAGCATCAGATTCTCCTGAACTATACTAATTGTGTCTGGATTGGATTATACTATACTTTTCATAAGTGAGATAAACTGGAACTCAAAATGGAAGATCATCTTCAGCCCGAATTTCTGATGTTTTTGGTGTAGTATTATCCTGTAAAGGCATAAGTTCATAAGGTAGCTCGATCTTGTTAAACTGTCCCGTTTTATGGTGACAATAACTTATCACACTACAGTTAAGACATTTTTTTGGCTGGGATAGCTTTTCGCCGTCTACCATCATAATTGCATCCTTACTAAATACCTTTAATTTCTCTATTGTTGAGTTAAGGGATATAATCCGTTTTGGATCAAGTTTAACCTTTATCAACCTATAATGGCTGATTACCATTTCTTTCTCTCCTTCCTTCCCGTCCTCCACATCTTGAAAGGTATAATACCAAGTTAAAAAGAGACCGAAGTGTATATGGTAGTTGGTGAACTCCTGTAAGAAAGCATAATGCTTAATAAGATCACTTTCAAAAGGATTATTGTAGTCCGACGAGCTGTAATGACTGAACTTTTCAGTAAGCACAAATCTATTACCTTTTGGGTGCAAGAAAATGTAATCAGGTGCTCCTTTCATATTTTTAGAATGACTTGTCATGATTCGAGGCTCCTTCGTCGTGACATTATTGAGTTCAATCTTGGAATCAAAAATAGCTTGGAATTTTTCCTTAAAATTCTGAGTCACTTCTAACTTGGTGTCCTTGAATACGTCCTCAAATTTTTTTGATTCATAAAATTTTCTGTACCTATCACCAAGGTATAATTTCTCTCTTTTCCATTCGTCTTTTTCCCAGTTTTCTGAAGAATAAACCTTATAGGTTCTATTGATGGCATAACTGACTGGGCAAAATAGGTAACGGGAAAGATCACTGACAGAAAGCGTCTTATTCTGTATGTATGCCTTCTCTACATTCTTTTTTTGCCGTAGGTGGATCTCTTCTGAGAGATTTTTTAATACCCTTGCGAGTTTGACTTTCGAAACACCCTTTTTTCCCTCCCAATTCAAGTAGGTGAATTCTTCTATCATTTTTTCCAAAAACTCGGCTCGCTTATTTCCCGTGAAGTTGAGCTTTGACATTTGTTCAGTAATATAATGTTTGTGGGTGCCAAGATTGATCAAGGCATCAGCATATTCTAGAAAGTAACGCTTCCTGTCAGCGGGATATGCTATATCATTGAATCTAAAAACATTATTGTCTAGAATAGACTGATCGAGTTTTTCGAGCCATTCAAGTTTTTCAGAGAAGGAATAGGATGATAATCTAATTGCAACAGCTAGAACTGTTTTTATAAATATCTTGTTTGTTTCGGGATTATACTTGTCTGTCTGGCTCAGGATCAGATCTGCATCCTTTCTGAAATCTGGATTGTCATAATTCTTGACCCTATCTTTATAATTAAGCCATAAAAGCTCAGACTTTATTTGAGGGAAATTTGGAAATAGCAGCCCGAATTTTATATGAAATTCTCTGCATTCTACTAACTGGTCTGTCTGTCGTAGGCAAAGGGCAATAAAGTATCCAGTCCAAGCATCTTTCTCGTTTTCCCAAAGGTTAAGGTAAACCAAAAGTGCCTCCTCGTATTTTTTTTCTTTTCGTAATTTTTTGGCTTGTTGTTTTAATTCTAATTGTGACATTTTTGAGAGTGTTAATGAATTAGTAGCGACTTAGCTATATTAAATACAGATCAAGTGATTGCTATCCGATGATGTATGTACATCGTTAATTAATTACATCAATGTAGGGAATTAATTTGAATAGCATAATGGAACTCGTTGGTATTCTCTTTTTACTGCTAGCGGTTTAATTTTTTTTTCAAAATAATGTTTGTGCATTAATTATTCGGGAACACCTCACCCTCGACAGCCCCTGCCGGATTTTGGCAAGTAAGCCCCCGCCATCGAATGGTGGAATTACCTTCCAAAACTAAAAAGAACGTCACACAACTAATTACAAAACATTATGAACAATGAAATTAAAGTCCTGAACAAGGCAGACAGAATGAACCGGGTCAAAGCATTAGAAAGCGCAGGGTTTCCTTCATTAAGAAGTGGTCTTGGAGTTGATGATGGTATGTGCCAATTCTTTACACCAGATGACGAGAACATTTACGCTACCAAAGCAATAACCATCGCTAAAGACAATTTCGGTTTGACCTTAGTTGCTGGAATACTTAAAGGAGCAGAGCCACACAACAGGGATGTAAATAATTCGTATGGGCTAACGGCTACAAACAAGCAGTTTGTAATTACCTGTGATCATTTTATGATTATTGAACCTAACCAAAGTTATGAAGTTGGGGTATTGAATGGTAGAGCTAAATTCACTTTGGCTGAAGCTGATGACATCATTGATACGTCTGAAGTTATTACACGATCTAAAAAACAGAAAGTAGCTGTGGAAAAGTAATAAAACCTTAGGAGACTTCGGTCTCCTTTTTTATTAACGATATACCGGACATCAGCGTTGGTATTTCTGTTCTTTAATCATGCAATTGAAATTATATGAATTTACGTAAAGCCGAAAGGCAACAAGCACGTATTAAAATAGGCTTACAGGTCTTCAGGTTCGGTAAAAACTATAGTGTTGGCTACACATTCGTCCTAGGAGTTCGATGTTGCTCTCCGTCAAAGTCGAGTTTTGCGGGGAAAAGTGAACTCACTATGTGTTTTTGTCTGGGACTGCTCTAGGCCCTCTTTTTTTCGTATTGGAATTTTGCCTATCTTGTGATTATCAAAATAGTAGATATGTTTAATAAATCCTACAAACAGGTGTCAGCAGAATGCGCCATCCTAAATGGTAAACTCCGCCGCCATAATAGCGGCAAGCTGAATAGCTCTGCTCCTGTAGTTCAGCTGCATGCGGACAGTCCAGTTAAGGAGCATTTAGTATCCTGGAACTCTTTAATGATTGCAGCAGCGATCATTGCTTTTTTTCTCTTGATCAAGGGCCTATTCACTAGGTAAGCTGATTAGCTTTATTTTAACTTAATTTTTTTTGCGGGCCTTTAAGGCCTGCTTTTTTTAACACATAGTCATGAATGATTTAAAGACGGTCCTTAATCCAACTCGAAATGATATAGATGAGATTGAAGAATGGTTAGAAGCAGAATACAAAGTAACCAGAACAGGATTCTTTACAGGTAGGGGTGTTCTTGACCAGAGTTTTAGGGAAAATACTTTGATCATCCTTAAATGGGAGAAAAAGGTGGTTTCATTTATAGCATGGAAGCATTATACCACTAACACAGCGAGAATCTCTATTGCTGAAACACACCCGGATTTCCGCAGAAAAGGTTTTCTCACGACTCTACTTGATGCACTTATTGACAATTTTCAAAAGAACGACGTTCAGGTAATCGACCTTCAATCCACTTCAGTCGAGTCAGAAACTACATGGAAACAGCTCGGTTTTAAGGAGTTTCCTGAAGATAAAAAAAATAGAAGACTTGACGAAAAGGAACTGTTTAAGGTAATAATTCCGATTAAAGAAATGTCCGCCCTGGCTGCTGAGGAGACGCTGGAATTGTGGCATATGGACACCTACGCGATATCCGGCCTCGCTCCAAATGCTGCCTGGAACCTGTCTTTTATAGATGGTACCAGAATTTTGCAGCAACCAATTGTCTATCCTGCACATTACGACTGGCATGTGTGTTGGAAAAAGAATAATACAGTAGTTCATGAAGGCAGGGTGAAAAGATTTCCAACTGATATCTCCTTCGGCCGTTTTATGATAGTTACTCAAATACCTTAAAGCGTAATAGCATAGGGGAACACAAATTCGCTTACTTATATTCGATGATTTTCTGAAACACAAAATAGTCTTCTATTTTGTCCCCTTCCTCAAAATCACCAGCACGTCGGTAACCCAATGATGGCTCTCTTTCACCCCATATAGCCCAAAAGAACTTTAGCTTGTTTTTTTCAAGATATTTGTTCAAGAGGTCTTTACGCAGGTAGGTCATATAGTGCGTATTGTCGGAGTCCTCATAATAATTTATGTTTTTGCATGCCAGATTCCCTTCGGTGTCAAATAAATCGAAGGTCTGCGCCAGCTCAACCAGTCCCAAATCCATTGCAATTTCTTTGGCTAACATTGTAGTTGAGCTGGCCTTGTTTATTTCTTTATTATCTGATGGACCATGATAGTTCATCACGGGCATCAAAACTTCGAATTCCTTTATGTTCCGAACAGTAATCGTTTTGGATTTGGGGTAGGTTTTGCCAAAAACAAGGCCGCCATCTTTTGACTTTTTCATTTTATGATCCGGAAAATAACCTATCTCCCCACGTTTTACCGTTTTTTCAATACTTGAAATTATAAATTCAACAGTGGTTTCATTACTGTAAGTTGCATCTTCAAAAAGGTAAATTTCACCTGCATAAGCATCCGTGTTTTCATGTTTTTCAGGGAGCCATCGATCTTTCAAGGACTGCTTTGTAATCCTAGCCAACAGATCGCCATATTCATCCTCATTGACCATCAAGCTCCTGATAAATGTAAAACGCTCCCGTAAGCATTGCTCATCATTTTGCCTGATGTATCCGTCCACACAAACAAACTGATGGGCATCAATAAGATTTGGTTCAAGATATTCCTCAATCAATGGGAAATCCTCCGTTTTTAGCCAGTCCATTAGGGATATCGACTTGTCACCAAGCAGGTCGCCATCAAAGAATTTTTCGGTTTTCGTAGGCTCAGGAAAGCTCGGATCAAGGTCTGCGCTTGAAATCCTGAATTGTTTAGTGTCCTTTGGAATCAGCCCCAAATTCTCACGATAACCCGCAATTTCGAAAAATGCTGATCGTGAATACTTTTTACCGTACCGTTCCACAGCAGGACGCTCATGTCTGTTATAGGGATCGCGCGCAAAACTTTCATCTATCGATTTGAAACGGTCTTCGTTCCACCCAAATTGTTCAATTCTATGCAGGATTTGTCTTCTGACCTTTTGTTTTTCGGGAGGATTGCTATATGAATGCCCATCTTCTACAATATAACCAATGGTATAATTGCTGAAATCCATCCCCAAAGGTGGTCTGAAAGTTGTATTTTCCTGATCTTCAACCATTGGAGGCTCTGGCTTATCCGAGGGATAGGGGCGCGTAATTCTACCAATTTGCAAATCCGTCAGAAGGTTCTTATTATGTATCAAAGCAATCCTGATACATCTGATTGCATAATCCCGGGCTAGCGCGTGAGTCGTGTAGTATGGAGCCTGTTCTGTGAACAGTTGCTCATAAAGAGAATTTGCTATTCTAGGAAGACAGTTCTGCTGAAAATCGTCGTTGTGGTGTGTTGCCATACAGACTCCATACAAAGCAGCGAGTGTTCTCTCCCAAAGATAGGGGTCATTACAACCTAGGGAGCGTATGGTCATATCAGTAAATTGCTGATAATATCTCCTTCCGTAATAATAAAGTGCTCTGGTCGTATTGTCCCTTAAGTGCCTGTTCGTTGAAACCAGAAACAATTGTATATATTCAGCTGCAAGGTGTAGCTTATCAGTACTAATTTTCGAATCTAACAATCCATCTTTACACTGCTGTTCAAATTGATTAACATAGGGCGTAAGACTTCCGGCAGATCTTCGCACATATTCAGTCCAGGAAAGGTCACGTTCCCAGACATCCAGCTTTAAAAGCTCTCCAGATAAAAAATGAACGTTGAGTGGATGTGTGGTGCTGGTAATTGTGTCGGTACACATAGCAATGATATGCGGCCTGCTTTTCGGCTTTTCCCTGAAATATCTTCGAACAATTTCAACATCCTTTTCGCCGATATATTGGCTCTGTAGTTTCCAAAGCGCATTTATCGATGCAGAATGAATTTCCTTATCCTCTGATAAACTATAAAGTTCATGTAGCATTTTTAGTTTATGTTTTGGAAATAGCAAAGCCAGTTCCCCAATGATATTTTCATACAAAGGGTGGCGCTCACTTTTGGTACTGACCTTTTTATGAAAATCCTTTTGCGGCTGAAAGTCTTTCTCGCTTAGATTATCAATGAGGTACCTTGCGATAAGGTAACCCGACATCAATTCATAAGTGATGCTGATGAACTCTTTTTCACTGCGAAGATCACGGGTGATAATCAGCCCTTCTTTGATCAGAATATCTGCTTTAGAGGTCTCTTCACTATAATCTCCTGGGCCATCTATCAATGTATAATAGTCTGCGATTGATATTTCCCTGGCATTGTTTTCCCACAGATATCGCGCAATCTTAGCAAGGCCGTTTTGGATAAACGGATCATTTTTGCGGATCATGTGGTATTTAAGTGTGACCGACGTGTTAATCTGTTTAAAATAGGTTTCAAAAAGACTGTCTGATGAATCGTCATCAATAAATACTTCAACCTCATTTCCCGACTGCCAGTTTGGGTTTTTGATTTCACAGAATAGCCTCAGAAAGATTGGTTTTTTAAATCCGTTTAAGTTGGAAAAATTTAGATCAGACTTAATGTGGTATTTGCTGAAGTATTTTTCAATCGCCTCCTTTGTAGTCTGGTAATTATTAAATCCGCTTAGATATTCAAATGATTTAGGATTATAGTTCACCCATACTTCGTCCTTATAAGATCGTCTACATGTAGTGATAATGACGAGATTTGGAAATCTTTTAATTTTTGCGGATAGTGAAGGAAGATGTGTCCGCCAAATCGTAGAAAATAATTTATTGTGTACAGTTTCGTTTAAGCCATCGATTATGAACGGTATCCTGACCTTTGCTAAGGAACCATAAATATTTATTGCCGTTAATAGGTCTTCAAAGTTGTAATTTGTCGGAATGTCTAGCAGCTTTAAAATGCTTTGTTCCAGGTTTGTTTCATGATTGAATTTGTCTCCAGTTAAAAAAACCGCAGGCAAGTCTTTCTGGATTCGTTTGTAGGCGATGTCGCAGCTGGTATGCGTTTTGCCCTCAGCAGGACTTGCAATAAAATGGATCTCATTATCAAGTGCATGTATGTAGTTTTTTAGAAAACTTTCCAATTCCTCAAAAAATCTACTAATGCTGAAATAGGTTATTTTGGCTGACCCCTGAATCGTTTCCCTACCGGAATTTGTGTATTCGCTTAACCTGTCTAAGTATTCTTGAAATATGGCCTGTTGGTCATCAAAGTTCAGGTTTTCTAATGCCTGGATATCATAGTTTAATATGCACTTTTCGATTCCCTTTAGGATTTCAAAAGCCGTTTGTTTATGCTGATCGAACTCCACAAATAGAGTCAGTCCCTGTTCTTTTATCTCTTTTTCTTCTATACTATGCGTAGACTGATTCCTGAAAATTTTAAGCTCTTCAAGGACGTCGATATCCTTTCCTTTCAACTTTTCCACAGTTGATCCCAAAAGGATATTGTACTCAGGATTTATAAGTTTGAAGTCAATGATGGATTGGATATATTCATCCATTGTATGAAGCTCAGGTTCATATTTGTCTTTTACCTGTTCAAAACTCTCATTGAATCTGTTGGCGAACCATTGTTGATCGACTTCCAGCTCACCAAAAAAGAAATTCCGTATCCCTATATTTTTGGCATTGCCTATTAGGTTAATGATATCATCCTCACCAATAAAATCAATCTGGATATTTCTGTCGGTAGGGATTTTTAAGGGTAATGTTTGCTCAAACCATTCCCGTTCACCTTTTTTTTGCTTGTCTGTTTTTGTGACCATGCTAACGGTTAGGTTGGTTCTGAGGCATAAAAACCACCTGGTGAGGTTTGCATGGTTTTTACAACTTGTTTCTAGTGAACTTTCAATGGATGTGTATCTACTACTTTGGCTTAAACGTCCATTGTCATCAAACCATTTGCATTGCCAGCCCCATCGCTCACCACTAGGCAGATCCAGGTAGAACTCGACTCCTGAATCTCCACCTTCGCCTGCAATCGGGGTAAATTTACCCAATTCGCCGTATTCCTTTTTCATTAGGCTATAGATGAGCTGCTCAAAGGATTGGGTAGTTTTTCCGGAGTAACTTTTTAATTTATTTAGTTCAACCTTGTCAATAGTCATTTTATAAGCGCTTTTTGTAAAGTTATATAATCCGCCAGCTATCGGATTGTGTATGAATACGAAAGTATTCATAGTGGCAGTAAAAGTCTACTTGCTGTCTGGAAACTTGTTTCTCATCAGATTTGGAAAATGGTCTGCTTCTTTATCCAGAATCCAGTTCAAAATTAACATTGATCTCTACAACCTGTAGGTATACCTCTACTTTACCTTCGAGTTGTTAAGAAAAAGGAGTTTTTAAATAGGTACGCCAAGATGTAGGTTCAGTTTATACTGGTCATCTTGGTACTGATCAAGATGAAAAGATACCCATTTTAAATGAAAAGTATGGTGGGCCAAGTATCTTAAATCTACTATCTTTGCAGTAGATCATTGAAAAAAGAGCAGATACTTCATAAAAATTAGATAATTATTTATTAACAATAATTACGAGAAGAGTAATGGGATCTATGTTATTGCTGATTTTATTATGGAAGAAATTCCATTTTGAAATAAGCTTCAGAAGTTTTAGACTGAAAATTAAATTTTAGTTGACGAGATGATTAAGTATTTTTTAGATACTGGGAGATGTGCAAGCGCATCTCCTTTTTTATTGCCGATGATTTCGGGGACCATCAAAAGGAGATCATCATAATTAGAAATTTGTTTATGAAAAGATTTATTGATAAAGAAGGTAATTTTTAGGTGAAAGTACCTGTGACTTGGAAATATCACCTTAATGATAGTAATGTTCATACATTTCAAGAATATGAGAAATGGAAATTTGATATTTTCCAATTATCAATTCGCGAACTAACTTCAACCGAGCAAAAGGACCAATTTAACACCCTAATAGAGAAATCTGAAGAGATAGAGCTAGGTGGAAAGAAATTTTATAGGCTTGATGACAGCGTAGGGGATGACCTTACTGTGAGAGCATGGACAGGAAAGTATGGGGATACGAAGGTTCTGTTTACGCTTACTCATGCTAATGAGC
Organism: Pedobacter sp. PACM 27299; assembly: GCF_001412655.1. NCBI lineage: Bacteria > Pseudomonadati > Bacteroidota > Sphingobacteriia > Sphingobacteriales > Sphingobacteriaceae > Pedobacter > Pedobacter sp. PACM 27299. The sequence continues at coordinate 2,118,455 of NZ_CP012996.1, forward strand.
CGGATAAAGATTTAGATGCAAAACCCATACAGGAGAAGGTCGATGTTGTACATGAAATATTATCTGGTTTTCAGCTAGTTGATGTTGATAAAAGACAAGAGCACATAAATTCATATCTATTTGATATGTTCATACAGGGGGTAGGCGCAACAGCACTAATTTTAAGTAAGGCAGTTGAGAATAAGGCGTTTTTTGAAGCAACTTGTATATTGGGTAATCAGATTGACGCTCTGTTAAGAATAGGAATTGTTCTCAAGTTACAGATTGTTAATTCCGACATGAAGATTGAACGAGAATGGATTCATCAAGGCTTAACAGATAGAAAGAAATCTGAAAAAGATGTGTATAAAAAAGCGCTAGAACTTGGGGTGATAGACCAAGATAAACTTGACGAATTGTATGAGCTTTATGATGACAGGAATAGAGTTATTCATAGATTCATTATCTCTGATATTACACTGGCTGAAGTTGAAGAAATAGCATTTGCTTATTATCAGATACAAACCTCAATTAATAAGATTGTCTATGATATTGAAGCTGAACAGATACATTTAGGAATTGGGATGACAATTGCATCGGATGGTGAACAAGAAGAGCAAAATAACTTGGATTACATTAAGGGCAAAATAGGAAAGCTTGATTATTTTGATGAGCCCAAGAACACTGAGTAATTCTCAGTTAAGTTTTATTAAAATCAAAAAAAGCCAGGTGGTTTTTTGCCAAACCCGGCTTCTCAAATTCTCTCTTAATATGGGCAATACTCTAATGTAATGCCCTTCAGCATTATGGGAGTTATTGGATTTAGTAACAAATATTGAAAAGTCCGTAGTGTATCGGCAGTTGGTTAATGAATAAGAACTAAGGTTTTTAGACGTTGAAATTAATCCGGAATCCCTAAAGCAAACGCCTTTGAAATAATTTTACGTGCTGTTATTACATGTAGTTCGACAATTGAGGTTTGGTTTCGGCAGTAAATTTTGAAGGATTATTGAAATCATTTGTATCTTCAAACTTTCCTCATCGCTTCATGGATCTTCAACAAAAAGTCACAACGCTTTATAAATTATCATTAACAACACCCAGCACTGGTTTTTCGACTATCGCTGAGGCAGAACTTTATTTACAGCAAGCTTACGAGGGGCGGTTTCTTTTCGAACTGATCCAAAATGTCCGAGATGCCAACAAGGCTGTTGATAAAGACGGAGAAGTACTTATCCTGCTTGAAAACGACCTTCTGACGATAGCGAATACTGGTGCAGAATTTAATGAACAGGGGATCGAGGCGATCACGACTATCGGGCGAAGCGGTAAGCAAAGTCAAGATCTAATTGGTTTCAAGGGGATCGGCTTTAAGTCTGTCCAGGCTATCAGCGAGGTTCCCAAGATCACTACGAGGTTTGGCTCGGTACTTTTCGACCGTTCGCGAACCGCAAAGGATTACCCGGGGATCGACGAAGAAGACCTTCCCCTTTTTTATTGCCCGCACTTTGACACCGAAACGCTTAGCGAGGCCGAATTGGCCAGTGGTATCGTTACCAAGGTCGCGCTTAAACTCAAACGGGGTATTTCGGAAGAAGATATCGTGAAGTCTTTTGAACGGATACAGGTCAAGGAACTGGTCATGCTCGGTAATATCAACAACGTCGAGTTCCGTTCACCCAAAAAGCAGATCACCTATCTCATAGACAAAAAAGCGGGTTCACCGCTCATGACCGTTACAAAGGATGGCACTCCCTATCGTTTCAAAATTTACAGCCCGCCGGAACGCATCCAGCTACCGCAGGAAGCGATCGGAACGCTGAGTAAGAAGGAGCGCAAGTTATTTCAAGATGATCCGTCTGTTGAATTGAAAATAGTGATGGAACTGAACGAAAAGAAACAAGTCAAGCTGATGGATAATACCAAGCTCTACCTGTTTTACCCGCTGGAGATCGTTTCCGGCTTTCGTTTTATTATCCATAGTTATTTCATTGTCGACCCGGAACGCAAATCCCTGCGGGCTTCATCTGTCAACGAGCATATTCTTAAAGCGATCGGTGGCTACCTGGCTGGGGATTTGCTCAAAGCAATCAGCACTACGAAAACAAATATCACCCGGATCCTGACATTCAAGAGGCAGCCGGATGAGCAGTTGCAGGTATTGTACGACCATTTTGTGGAAAACCTAAAGAATAAAAAATTCATTTACGACGAGGTAACGAAAACTTATTATACCCTTGAGCAGGTGATCATTGCAGATGGCTTTGACAGGGACCTGTTCCCCGATGGTAAGCTCAATGGCAGGCAGCTCGTCTACATAGAAGACCAGGTAACCCTGAAATGGCTGTTGGACGAATTTGATGCATATTACCTAGAGTTTTCAAAAATAGCCAAAGAGATCGAGGGGGAATGTAAAAAGCAGGCGAAAGCCAGGAACGCAAGCTTTTTCCAGAACCTCTACAATTATGTGACGGCACATGAAGAATTGAACCTCACGGGCAAAAAGGTTTTGCTGACGGATCAGTGGAAGCTAGTAAGCAGTGAAGAAGACGTGCTGTACGGCGGTAATAAAAAGTCCATTAAACTTTCGCCGGAAATTAAAAGGAAAATCCATTTTATACACCCAGATATCAATATCACCGATTTCCGAGAAGGCCGGAGCCGCACGGGGATTGTTGAATACAGTACCTATCAACTGACGCGTCGTTTATTAAAACTGATGGCTCCGGATGGCGCACTGAATGCGGCTATCCTCAACGATTTGAGCAGACTGGAACTTGACAACAAATCCTGGGTAGAGATCCAGGAGAAGATCGTGCTACCCGTCAAGGATAGAGAAAAATGGCTTTCTCCGATCTATCACCCAGTCTATTTGGAATCGGCCGACTTGCGCCATCTCTACCCGGACGGAAAATTTGTCGATGAAACCGTTTTCAAGGATTACACGGCACAGCCTGACCAAGTTTTTGATTTTTTAAAACTTTGTGGCGCGTGGAATATCCCGGCGGTCTATGTTTCTTCCAAGGGTATCTATACGAGCCGAAACGATGAACGCGAAAAAAAACTGGTACAGTTGTCCGGCTTATCGACTACGCCTTTTACTCTCAATAATGACCGCCTGCTTGATATCCCTGTAAAACTGAATGATTGGTTTACGGCTGCGATCTTCAACAACTGGGGCCGGTACCAGGAATTTATTGGCGCCGACTATTTGTCGCGGATCCAGTTCTCCAATTCAAGCTCTTATTGGCGTAATGTACCCAAAGAGCTCACATTGGTTTATTCCGGATTTTTGAAATACCTTAAAAGCGCTGCTTGGATAAGTTTCAAAGGCGAGGAAGAATTTTACCGGCCGACTGACATAACTGGTATCGATCAGAAAGATTTCTTTAAGCCGCAAAACCAGGTGATCAAACGTTACCTCAAGGTTTTTCCAGTTGCTTTTGCCCATAAGAAAGTTATGCTGGACTTGCTGGGTATGCGGCATTTGGACGGGGATACGCTGGAAAATTACACGGGCCTTCTTAAAGCCGTATATGATCGCTATCGCGATAAGGACACGGACAACAAAGAGTTCGCGGATTTTTATAACCGGCTGCTTAATAAACTTTTTGACTTTTATTACTTTTCGAAAGGAGAAGCGGTAGACACGGCCCTGCTCGCCAAACAATGGTTTCTGGCCGTGGATGAGGTGAAAAATACGACTTACTGGAAGCGGGGCTCGGAGATCTTTTATATTGATGACCGTCCCAACTATGATATCTTACCGTTCAGCATCAAACAGGTTGTACAGCCCCAGTTCACCTTGAGCAACAAGCAAACTTTCGGTAAGATTGCAGCCAAGATAGGCACTAAGTTTTCGGATTCGATCACACGGCAATTGCTACATACAGATGCTTCCACAACCAGTAACTTACTCGACTACTTCGAGGAATTGCCGCAAAGTATCGCCATCCTGGAATATATGATTGACAAGGTACTGGACAAGGAACTAGAACTGATCAAAAATACCATCGTTAAAGAACGCGCCAGCATCCGTATCAATGTTTCTGTGGCTATTTCGCCGCCCATTCCGATTGAAACTGATTACTTTGTGGATCGCCAGGCTAACTATGAACTCCATATAAAAAGCGACCTCTTTACAAGCAGGAATAAGGTAATGGCGGAAGCCATCAACGCACTTTTTGTGGAGGTCACGAGTAGAGAACCACGTCGCTATCGCCTTGAATTATACCGGTTTTTAAATTCAAAACATCGCTCGGAATACCTGCATGAGTGCGAGATTACCGAGGAGCGGCTGCAGGAGATCCGGGAAAAATTAAGTTCCTCGACCTTGACCGGCCGACAAAAATTCTGGGACGCTGTTCTATCGGCCAAATCTATCAATGACCGAGAGGCTATATTTAACCAGACAAAGATCGACCTGCCTAGACTCGCCCTGCTATTGGAAACCAATACCGATACCATCAGTGAATTTTCCTCAGCTTTCCAGTTCAGGGAGACAAGTAAAGCAGATAACCTTGGCCCATTGAAAAAGTTACTGCATGCCATTCGCCTTAGTTTGCCTCAACTCAATGCCCATATTTATCCTAAACTGGATTTTCGGTATCTCTTTGATGCCGAACTCAGCCGTCTGAAAAACAAGTTCGAGAACGGGTTTAACGCAAATATTCATCGATATTTAAAGGATAAAAAACGGTCGGAGCAGCAAACTTATCTGGCCAAACTGGATGAATACCCCTCACAGTTAAAGGTAAACTGCCTAGTTGACCTACTCATCGATGACCCAGAAGAGCATTTTTTACAATTACTTCATACCCATTACGATTACCTGCCACTCAGCCGGAAAGATATCCGGGCCAGTTATGCGAGGTTTAATTTAAACCCGCTGTATCTACGGCAGCTCAACCAATTCAAATTGGAATTGAAAGCCGCGAAAATACCATGTACTGAAGAACAGGTAAATACATTCAAGGACACCCTAAAATGGGGTAGCCTCTTTTACTTTGAACAAACCACCTACCTTGTTCAGACTTTTAAGGTCTGGCTGGCCGGCCAGCAGACTAAGCCGGAACCGCGGCCAGATGCGGCGACAGATGATTTATTAGCCGAGTTGGATATCCGGGAAGACGAAATAATAGAGGACGTCACCACAGAAAGCGTCCCGCTGCCTGAAGGACACGGCGGCAGCGGCAAAGGAACCGGTTCCCACTATGACGGTGCGGCAAATGACGCCCAAAAGCAGAAGATTGGACTGGCGGCGGAACTAGTTGCATACCAACTATTGGCTAAGGCAAACACCGGGCTAAAATGGGTTTCCAAAAACGCCAGTAGGGCGCCGAAGAATCACCCAGGTTATAACCCGCAGGGCGATGACAAGTATGGCTATGATATCGAATATCTCGATTCGGATGGCAATAAATATTTTGTGGAGGTTAAAGGGCGTGGAGCCCATAACGATTCCTTTGAAATAACAAAGTATGAAGTGCAGAAGGCTTACGAGGTTAAGGACCTTTACCAAGTGATCCTTATAACTCATACGCAGGATAGTCAAAAACGCAGGATCAGGAACCTCGGCAACCTATTTATTCTGGATAAAGGAAAAGACTTTTTTGCTAATGATAAATTTACGGCCATTTATAAAAGTTTTGAGATTCGGTTTAATCAGGTTTGATACCGCTAATGTTTGCACCTATTTAGGGGTGTCCTGAATAAAGAGTAGATCTTTTTCAGTTAACTGGTATTTCAAACATTTGTCAGTATCTTCTGCCGAATAATTTTGCAGCAATACTGCTTTTAAAGCGGCCGTTCTTTACGTAACTGGCTTTTGATACCTATCTTAAATATTGGTGCTACCCACGCCCCAAGGGTGAAAAGGGGTTTGAAATTAATCGGTTCGTATTGCCTTTGCAAATCAGAATCAAAGTTTTTGAATTAAATTTAGGTCCTGATGAGTGGTCTCCTCGTAGTCTTCTATCATAAGAGGTAAGTTTTTCTATTGTACTCCTGTTTGATAAAATTTCTTCGAAAAAACTTAACTTAGTTTATCCTGGAATAATAATCTATGTGTGCAAGCTATTTCAAACCCCACAAGCCTTTTTCTTTTTCTGCCCATCCGTATGACTTAGGAACATTCATAGGTTTATGGCATAGCCATGATGATAACCACTTCCTACTGAAAATTTACAAAATGGATGGAAAGGAGTTTTCTAATTATTACAGTTATCACCTTAATTATGCCCTAGAAAATAACTTGGCTAGTGAAGAAGGCTTTTTCCGCCATGTCTGGCAGACCATACAAGCTAGGATCAAACACTTCGAGGTGCAGGATCCTTTTTCCAGGAGCCATGCTATGCACAGACAGAACCTTGAAAGGCTCCAACAGTTCCAAAAATATCTGACGAGCATAGATGAATGGAATGCCAGACCGTCCCATATTGTTATCGCCGAAAAAGATGAGTTGATCCATAACCAAAAGCAAGAGATCGAAAAGCTGAGGATGAAACTTAGCGAGCTAACTGAATACGAAGTTGCAGTGAAGATTCTTATCGACGACGGGCACTTGTCAACATTCATTGACATTATCCAACAAATGCGGGAACTGGAATTGCCATCGGGAAGAAAACTGCTAAAGAGTGACCACAAAATTCCGTTCGCAAAAATGATCGCCAAATATTTCTCGCACGGTGGAAAGAATATTCCCATCGAAACGGCACGAAATTACTTTGTGGACAAAAGGGGCGATGTAGCGATAAAAGGTACATCGATCCAACCGGAACATCGACTTTTCAGTGTCATACCGACAAATTTTACAAAAAAATAGCAACGGGTTCAGCCTTTTCATATGACCAGATCGATCTAGTGGTCATTGTTTCTTCCGTTTCTTGCCACAAATTTGCTTCTTAAACTTAAAACGGAGGCAAATATGCAGATCGAACTTCTTACCAAAGAGGAACTGTTAAAGTTCAAGTCCGAACTTATTCAAGAAATTAAGCAAGCCATCAAATCAGTTGATGCACAACCTAAACAATGGCTTCGTAGTTCAGAAGTCAGGGCGCTGTTAAAGATATCATCCGGTACGCTTCAAAACTTACGGATTAAAGGTATCCTGCCTTATGAAAAAATAGGAGGTATTTTTTATTATGCCTATGAGGATATAATTCAATTGCTGGGCGAAATCGGTAACTCATGATGGATACAGGAAAACAACTTACCAGCTTTTTGAAAGTTGCCAGTAAGAACAAGCGCTTCCATCAATCACATTTTAGCCTTTATTCTGCTATCCTGATGTGCTATACCAATGGCTTATGTCAAAACCCATTTCGTGTATCAAGGCGGGAGCTAATGAAACATTCGGCTATCCATTCATTTGCTACCTATCACAGGTGCATGAAAGACTTGGTAAATGAGGATTACATTGAATATCACCCGTCATACCATCCGCATTTTGCCAGTCAAATCACTTTGTTAAATAAAAATAATGTAGGTTAAGAGGGTAAGCTCTAAGCAGGTCAAGTCCTTTTCCTCTTCAAAGAAAAGGAGCAAGCGGAAGTTGGGCAGAGCCTCACTTTTACCTCCTATTGCTTTGCAAATGAGGTGTTAAGTATACTCCGGGTATACTTTGGTTCTTTTAAATAGTATTTATCCACGAAGATGGTATACCCTAAGGCATACCCAGTTCTAAAAAGTCATGAAAGAAGAAAAGGTGAAGTCGATACGTTTTACAGTAGGTACTGATGAGAAAATTGAGAAGCTCTGTTTGAAATTAGGTAGGAATAAGCTTCAGTTGTTTAACCAGATGGTGGATTACTTCCTCCGTTCTGGTAAAGATCCCGCAGATAACAGCGATGAGCTATTGAAGAAAGCGCTCTCCAGAAATCATGATACCTATACCAGTTTCATTAAAGCTCAGGAAAAGCTCTTGCTGATTCCCATCAGACAGGATGTGAGCCGGATGATTAACAGTCAAGAGCAGATTGTTAAATATTTCAACGAGCAGATTTTAAAAGTGAATAAAGAACTATTAGGCAATCAGCAAGGGATCATTAAGCATTTAACCGAAACAGCTGTGCTGATGAAGAATTTAAGGGAAGAGCAGCAAGGCCGAAGCGATCTAAAAATGAAATTCCTCTATATTTTGAACAGTTATATTAAGGCCAGAGATAGTTTCGGCTTTACCACTTCGGCAAAAGAAAAGGAAGAATTGATCCTGGATACCCAAAAACTCATTACTAAACTCTAAACCCATGCACATCAATATCACAGATAGTGAAAAAGGGAACAATAAAGGGAGCAGCGCACAGCTAGTACATTACCTGGATAAGGAGAATAGGGTGAATGAGGATGCGAAGCTTGAGTTCTGGTTTAATGGCAGCAGGGCAGACGTACCATCTTATGAGGTGAAAATGAATCTGGATGGCAATATTGCTAAGTTATGTAGGGATGATGCTAAGTTCTTTTTGATCAACATTAGCCCTAGTCAAAAAGAGATTGCCCATTTGAAAACTTTATATTCTGAACAGCAGCTAGAACGGAAGTTAAAGGCATATGCAATTAAGGTGATGGATGAATACGCCCGGAATTTTAAGCGACCTGGAATTGAAAGCCATCGGGATTTGCTTTGGTATGGGAAATTGGAGCACTACCGTTATTATGGTTTTAATGATCCCGAGGTCATTCAAGGCTTAAAAGAATTGGGGAAAGTAAAGCCTGGAGATCAATTGCACCTACAGATTATAGTCAGCCGCAAAAATATCAGCAATAAAATTAAACTCAGTCCGATGAATAAATCCAGGGGAAGGAATTTGGAGCATTCTAAAAAGGTTGGGGAGTTCGATCGTTCTGCGTTTAAGAATTCCGGAGAAAGGGTGTTTGATCAGGCTTTTGATTTTAAACGTGGCCTGGCCGAGACTTTTGAATATGTAAATGCCCAAAAGAACGGGAGTCTGGAGATTAGACTAGCGATGGAGGGTAAATTAAGAGCTGTGGATCAACAGAAAGAGTATGGTCGGGATATGATTCAGCCAATTAAATCTTTCTTGCCTGCACCTAAGCAGCACAGTTTTTTGGATATGCTGCTGGCTAAATCAGAATACGATCCGATTTCAATGAAACCAGGAAAGAAAAAAAGAAAACTGAGAAAAGGACAGCAGCCGGAGCATGGGCAGGGCTTATAGTAATAATTTAAATGTCAAGACATGAATACTGGAGAAGATTTGCAGTCACTACGAAAGATCATTGATTTTACCAGGCTGATCAGTCTGTTTATTTTGTCCATCCATTTTTACCTCTGCTGTTATTTGGTATTCCGACATTGGGGTTGGACGGCGGAGATCAGTGATCGTATCATTTCCGCTATCGCTAAAACCGGTTTATTTAGTAGTATATTAAAGCCAAAATTGGTCAGTTTATTATTACTTGTGGTTTCTTTGTTCGGGATCAAAGGGAAAAAGCAGGAGAAGATCCAGATAGCTGCAATTGTGGTTTATCTATTGGCAGGTGGAGTCTTTTATTTTAGCAGTATACTTTGCTTTTATTTAAATATTGGTGCAGAGCTGGTCACAGTATTATATATTAGTTTAACCACTGGTGGTTATTTGCTGATCCTTGCCGGTGGAGCCAAGCTCAGTAGGGTCATTAAGGATAAGTTGCGTCCAGATATTTTCAACCTGGAAAATGAAACTTTTCCTCAAGAAGAACGGCTTCTGGAGAATGAGTATTCAGTTAACCTTCCTGCAAAATACCGTTTGAGAGCCAAAATCAGAGACAGCTGGATTAATGTGATCAATCCTTTTAGGGGACTGCTGGTATCGGGTAGTCCTGGTGCGGGTAAGTCTTACTTTGTAATCCGTCACGTTATCGATCAGCATTTGAAAAAGGCTTTTTCTATGTTTATATACGATTTCAAGTTTGATGATCTCTCCAAGATTGCTTACAACAAGCTATTAAAGTATCAGCATCATTATAAAATAAAACCCAAATTTTATGTGATTAATTTTGATGATTTGAACCGTAGTCATCGTTGCAATCCCTTAGATCCTGAGGCGATGGAAGATATTACGGATGCTACTGAGGCGAGTAGGACTATTATGATGGGGCTAAACCGGGAATGGATTAAAAAACAGGGTGATTTTTTTGTCGAGAGTCCAATTAATTTTTTAACGGCAATCATTTGGTATTTGCGTAAATATGAAAATGGCAAGTATTGTACCTTGCCGCATGTGATTGAGCTGATGCAGGTGGATTATGATCGGCTTTTTGCGGTGTTGTTGCAGCAAGAGGAAATCAAGGTACTGGTGAATCCTTTTATTTCTGCCTGGCAGAATAAGGCGATGGCGCAACTAGAGGGGCAGATTGCTTCTGCTAAAATAGGCGTGGCTAGATTGTGCTCACCCCAATTGTATTATGTGCTCAGTGGGAATGATTTTACCTTGGATGTAAATAATCCGGATGAGCCTAAGGTGATTTGTATGGGTAATAATCCACAAAAGCTGCAAATTTATGGAGCGGTGCTTTCGCTTTATGTTTCCAGAATGATCAAACTGGTGAACCGTAAGGGTCAACTTAAAAGTAGTTTGGTGTTTGATGAGTTTCCGACAATTTATTTCAACAACATGGATAGTTTGATTGCTACCGCTAGAAGTAATCAAGTGGCGACCACTTTGGCGGTACAAGATTTTAGTCAATTGAGAAAGGATTATGGAGCTGAACAGGCTGATGTAATTGTGGGGATTGTAGGTAATATCATCAGTGGACAGGTAACTGGTGATACGGCGAAACAACTGAGCGAATCCTTTGGGAAGATCATGCAGGATAGAGAGAGTAGGAGCATCAACAGTGCGGATGTTTCGATCTCCAGGTCTACTCAATTGGATTTTGCGGTACCGGCAGCGAAGATCTCATCTCTTTCATCAGGTGAGTTTGTGGGGATGGTGGCTGATAATCCAGATCAGAAGATTAAGCTGAAGATGTTTCATGCGGAAATTCAGAATGATCATAGTGGGATTGCCGGCGAGGAGGCGTCTTATAGACCAATTCCAATTGTAGAAATGGTTAGTGCTTTGGATATCAAAGAGAATTATGAAAAGATCAAAAGGGATATTGAGGAGCTAGTTGCAGATCGGTTGGTGGGGTTGGAGCCTGGAGGTGATACTATGGGAGAACAGGAGCAATCTGCTTCGTTATAAATTATGAACTGGCTTTGTTGGCAGATTCAGTATTTGATATTCATTGTAAATAAAACGGTTCGCTATCTCTAGCAGGTTTTTTGAAAAAGCCGAAGAATGATCTAGGATAGGTAAACACTTTTTATGATCTCGATTTCTAGTTTTTTAAATGCAGGTTCCATATTTATAGGAATTCCTGTAAACATGAAATAAGTTAATAGCATTGCAGTTGCTTGATTTATTGCTTTTCTATTGAGCAATGATGGGTTCTTATCTCCATATTTTGCAAATAAATCACTATAGGAATCACATACTTTTTTGTGAAGCTCTTTTGAAATATATCCCATTATATTTCTATAATTATATGCATTTGATAATGCAGTAATAAACTCCCCATAATCTTTCAATAAATCTAAATCTTGCGTCTTCATAAATTAAGGCATAATTTCTATTCTAGGTTTTCGATATCTCTATGGTCTTTGGTGAATTCCTTGGTCATTTAAATGATATTTTTTTTTGTTAGTGCAATTTACTGAAAATAAGTTAATTATATTCTTTTTTTTGATATGCTTATTAATGGTTTGTGCTGCTTTACTTATTGATTTGGACTGGTTATGAACCGGTATAGAGAGGGAATCATGCGTTATTATAATCTGTATGTTTTTGTGAAATGACGAACCACTTTGTGCAACCGCATAATTTCTATTGGTTAAAAAATCAATTAACGGCACGAAGGTCGCCTGACGATAGTCATCTGGGGTTGCTTCGCCAAAGTTGTATCCAAAAAATGGGTATCCCCTTGGGAGCCTCCGCATTTTTTGGATCTCCACTTTGCCCTTGATGTCTACGTCAGACGAATGAGGCACCATAATTATTTTTTTAATTAACAATTAGAAATTATGGAAACCCTGCAAATTCAAAATGACTTACTAAACATTTCCGAAATCAAAATCAGTTACCAGCCAAAATTCAAAGCGAGTGAAAGACCTCAGATCAGTTGTTCTAAGCAGGGATATGAAATCATGAAAGCATATTGGAATGTTGATACTATTGCTTTTCAAGAAGAATTTAAGATTTTATTATTAAACCGGAATAACCGCCTGTTAGGTGTTTATCATGTTGGGACAGGAGGGATGTCAGGGGTTGTTGTTGATGCAAAGCTAGTTTTTTGTGCGGCTTTGAAGGCGGCTGCAAGCTCTATTATGTTGTTTCATAACCATCCGTCAGGGAATTTAAAACCAAGTACAGCTGACATTCAGATCACAAATCGGTTAGTTCAGATTGGAAAATTTATGGATATGCCTATTTTGGATCATATTATTATAACTCCTGATGATGGTTATTATTCCTTTGCAGATGAGGGGTTGATTTAAGTATGTATTGTGGATTTTGAAATGTAAAATACCATTTTATAGATGATTATGTTTTTCCTTAAAGAGCTTCTTGTACAAGAATTTTATCATGCAATTTTAATGGTTCGATTTCGGCGCCGACACAGTATGATAGTAAAAGGCTGTTATATAACTTTGTCGGATACTCTATTCATTATTGGCCTTTCGAGAGCAATAATGAGGGAAAACAAGAGGTTCGTTGAATGATGTTGGCATATACAAATCGTTTTTTGTGTCCGTCAACGCATCTGTAATAAATACCTGCTATGCCCTTACAGAAGGTATAATCCTGAACATCCGTGGTAAAAATGATTTGACCCGATAACTGGTTGAAGTTTAGGTTTTTTTAAAAATATAAAAGTGAATGAACATGCCAGATTTTACTTAATTATTTATATAATGGCATATTTTATATAAAATCTATAAACTTAAATAATTGAATGTGGAAAAGTTAACGTCATTAAATGAGGCTTTTGAATAATTCTAAATTATCTTGTATTATAGTTCCTTTTTTTAACCTCTTATTTTTTATCATTGGCAATATCATTATCTGAATTCGTTAAATTTTACCCCTTAAGAGCAAGTAGGCTGATATGGTTGTTTGGAGCTGGTAGTTCGGTGTCAGCGGGAGTTCCCTCGGCATACGATCTCACATGGGATTTTAAAAGAAGAATATATTGTGCTGAGCAGGCATATCCTTTGAATTTGTTTAGTAATCTTACCGATTCCGGGATCAGGGAACAAATACAAAATTTTTTCGATGCACAGGGAAACTGTCCTCCTTTTGATAGTTCGGAAGAATATTCTTACTATTTTGAACGAGCATTTTCATCAGCAAGAGATCGAAGTGAGTATATCGCAAAGCAAACTTCTGGCATGCAATTAACTTATGGGCATAAGGTGATGGGTATATTAATGAAACATGGGCATCTCAATTTAGTCTTCACTACAAATTTTGATAAGGCTTTTGAGAATATTGCAAGTTCTCAGTTTCAAAAACTTGAAAGTTGGTACGCCGCAGATTTAGATAGTGGTGACAACGGTATGAAGTTTTTTCAGACTGGTAAGCGACCATTGATTGTTAAACTTCATGGCGATTATTTTTCAGATAAAATAAAAAACACTACAGACGAACTTCAAAACCAAGATAAGAAGTTAAGAGATATACTATCTATTTCATTAGACACAAATGGACTTTGTCTAATGGGTTATAGCGGGAGAGATAAATCAATAATGGACGTACTACATGAGTCTGTTAAAAAATCCAATTCATTTTCAAACGGATTATTTTGGTTTACAAGATCAGGAAGTACGCCATTACAAGAGGTTGTGGACTTAATTGAAGCAGCAAAAACAAATGGGAAGCAAGCTGAAATTGTAGAAATAGAAACTTTTGACACTGCATGGGCTGATCTTATAAAAGGTTTTGATAATATACCCCAGAATGATTTTGAAAATCTAAATAAACATTACCATAGAATAAGCAACCAACCTTTGCCAGATGTAGGGAGAAAATATCCACTATTAAGATTAAATGCAATTCCAATTTTAAAATATCCTGCAACTGCACGGTTATATAAATGCGACGGAGGTAACACTAAAGATATTAAGGAGCATATTACTAAAAGTGGTACTCAAATTTTGGCAATAAGAAAACAACCTGGAATTGTTGGATTTGGACCTGATGAAGATTTCAAAAAAGCTTTCGAGGACTATGGTGATTACCGCACTGATATATTTCAGATAACTGAAAAGGATCTCATGTATGAAGATTCTGCAATGAAAGGATTGATTACAGCATCACTACTGAGGGCTCTTGTTGACGGTAAACCTTTAAGGTCGTCTAAGAGAAGAGAAAGGCACCTTCTATTTCCTGACCCAAAAAAGTTATCAGACCCAATCTTCAATTCCCTCAAAAGAGTCCTAACAACCATTTCGGGCGTGGTGCCAAGAACACGGTTAACATGGGTTGTTGCTCTTGAAATAAACATCCAATATGTTTTATCAAAACCTCTACTGGTATTAACCCCGACAATAATCGCATCAAAAGCATCAGATAGAGCTGAAAGTAAACTCGTATCCCCATTTATTAAGGAGTTTACGGCACGATGGTATAACCAGAAATATGACGCAATACTGAATAGCTGGTTAGATGTTCTGTTCGATTCTAATAAAGAAATTATAGTAACTGCATATCAACGACCCATTGGAGGAATTAATGCATCTTTTACACTTTCACGAACCACAGCATTTACCAAGACAAATTAAATAAATGGAATTCCCAGCATATCAAGTCATACCTGAACCTAAGCTTACATTTGAGGCTTTATCGAATGCCCAAGACATTCATCCTTTGAGGGGATTAAAAGCTTTTAATCCATATTCAAGCAAACTAAATCCAATAGAAAAGATAAGAATTGCTGCCATTTATCCCCAAGGCTCTTACCAAATACTTGAAAATCTTGTGCGTGAACTTCACTCAGTACACGTTCCAAAAGAAAGGGCTAACTATTTAGAGGAATTTACTGGTATCGAAAATATATTCAAGACAAAGGTTGAATTAGTTCAGGAAAATCTTTCAATATCTTTGCAAACCGAAAATCTTTTCAAAGATGGTATTGAACCGTATATTACATTAAGTGAAGCTATAAGTGGTGCCATTAGAGAGATGGCTAAACGAGTTTTAGATTATGATGTCTTAATGGTTTATCTGCCAGACTACTGGTCTCCCGGATTTGAAGACCTCAATACAGGTTTTGATTTACACGACTTCATAAAAGCCACAACGGCCATGCAGAATATTGCCAGTCAGGTTTTAAGAGAAAGTAGCGCAATCAAATATAAATGCAGATGCAGTGTCATGTGGAGATTGTCGATAGCATTATATGTTAAAGCTGGCGGTATTCCTTGGAAATTATCTTCATTAGATCAAAATTCTGCGTTTATCGGATTAAGTTATGCAACGAGACTAAACACAAATACGAATCAATTTGATTTTACAACATGTTGTAGTCAAGTATTTGACGCCGATGGAACCGGTTTGGAGTTTGTAGCATATGATGCATCCGAAATTGAGACTAGAATTGGAGATAATCCATTTTTATCAAGGGCAGAAATGAGAAAGCTAATGTCCAGAAGTTTAGAGCTTTACCAGCGCAAACATGCAGGTAGAAGACCTGAAAGGCTTATTGTACATAAAACAACCCATTTTACAAAAAGTGAAATCGATGGAGCCTTTGATGCAATTCCTGGCAATATAAATCTCGAACTTCTACAGATTGTTCAAAATAGTAATTGGAGAGGAGTTAATTATATTGATAAAGCTGGAACTAAAGGAGCGGATAACTTCCCATTAAATCGTGGATCATACTTTCAAATTGGCCCCCAAGAAGTCTTATTATGGACTCAGGGTAATGTTGTTCTAAACAATAAGAATTTCTTTAAAGAAGGTAAAAATATTCCAGCACCAATTTTGATTAGGCGATTCGCAGGTGACGGTGGTTGGGACCGAAACTGTCAAGCAATACTTGGGCTGACAAAAATGAATTGGAATCATGATGCATTGTATGACCGTTTGCCAGTAACGCTTGGGTACGCTCAATCTTTAGCGACTACGATTAAAAGAATGAATAAATTAATAAACAAACCATACGAGTTTAGATATTTTATGTAATGGGTTACAACTGCAATAAATGCGGGAGCGGTAAATTAAAAATTGATGGAACATATCCCTATCATGATATTTATGAATGTCTGGATTGTAATTATTTGGGGCACACTCGTATAGAAGATTGTTGTCGTAGGCCATTTCTTGTTGTCGCCATTGTCCATTATGACCACGACAGATATGCGCTGTATCATCAATGTTTAAATTGTGGTGGTGCCGAAAAAACAAAGCATTTAAAAACAAAAGAATACGGGAGTCAAATTCGGGGCGATTTCAATCAAGACAGGTTTGAAGAATGGAAAGTGGGAAAAAGTGAAGAAAGTAATATGATCTATGGAAGTCTTAGACATGCTAATTATCAAAATTCCAATTCCTATAAATACCACACCTATCTTCTATCCGAGGAATGGAAGGCAAAGAGAGCTTTAGTGCTTAGCCGAGATCATAATTTGTGCAAATTATGCAATACTGAACCGGCATTGGATATACATCATCTGACCTACGATAATCTTTACAATGAACCTTTGGAGGATTTGCAGTCCCTTTGCAGAGCATGTCATGTAAATTTGCACCGGACTGAATTTTTGAAAAAACATTCAAGATAGGCAAAGTCTCATTAGACCTGGAAAATTTAATCTATTAAAAAGGTATTTTTATAACTTGTCTCTGCTCAAAAATATGCAACAGAAATAAATAGAACTTTTACCGTGTTTTGTGATGTCTATTGAATTGTAAAAAGTACTTTTTTTCTATCGCCCGAATAACTAATCAGGCTAATAGTACAGCATGTAAATTTGGGTAGAGTTGAAAGGAGTAATATCCTCTCATATCAGTTTTGCTATTCTGCTTTAGAAAGGTACTCCAATTCATCAATTAACAAATACCGTGACAGTCACCTTAAAATAATTATCTGGTTCCTTTTCATATTTCAATTCCGCTCTATCCCCATAAGTATGCAATAATCGCAACCGTATATTTTCCAGGCCAGAGTTAAATCCAGGTGGCTTCAGTCCGGTATTGATGAAGTTACGGGTGTTAATTATCAATGTGTCTTTTTGGAAACTAATTGTAATCTGGGCTGGGGCTAAAGGTTCAGTGAGGTCCCCATGCTTATATATGTTTTCTGTTAAGGTTAATAGGACCAAAGGAATGAATAGTACTGTTTCGCAACTCTCGTCATATTCTAATTTGATGTTTAGTACTTGTTTTTTTCGGATTTGCTATAAATCTATCAGGTGCCTTACTTGCTCGAGCTCTTTTTCTAAAGGGATCATTGCGACACCCTGGTCGGTTTGAATGGCGTAGCGCATAATATTAGTCAGTAATATAATCGCTTTTGCTGCTGCCGGTTGAGTTTTATGCGTCTGACTATAAATAAAATTTAAGGTATTGAATAGGAAATGGGGGTTGATCTGGGCCTGTAAATAAGCATTTTTTGCATTAGAGAGCTCTATGGCAGTTTCTTTCTCTTTTAAAACTTGTTCCATGGCTTGCTTTTCAAGTTGAGCTTTTGCAGTTCGTTCCTTTAAGTAATTGTTCAGGAAATAATAACCAGAGGCAAATCCGATAAAGTAAATACCTCTCCAAAGGCTGCCAAAGACGAACCAGTTGTTGATTTTTAGGTCTTCAATTTCGATTGCGGTTGTGAAATGTGCTAAGAAATAGTCTATTTGGTAGCTTGCGAATATATAAAGTAAGATCTCTATGGCTGTTAAAACGGGGGCTCTCCATATGAATTGCTTCGGTTTTCTAAACGCGAGAGGTAAAATTAATAAGGCATGGATGTAGAAAATCCCAATGTTAAGGGCATAATGGAGCGCGTAACTAAGTACATGTCCTTTTATTCCAGTGGCCAGCCAAACGGCAAATGATTCATAAAAGATAAAAATACTCCAAGCAATTAAATGGACTTTGTAGTTAATTTGAGGACGCTTATTTGAAGTAAGTAGTTGTTTGATGTAAGTCAGGGAACCATTCATGTAATAAATTGTCTAAAGATTTTTAGAGTGGCTAATTTTCGGATATGAAGAAATTAAGCCAAATTAAATCGAAAAGAAAAACGGCATTTGTTTTTAGGTCAGCCATCAAGGATGATATCTTGGTTACCGATCCAACAATTAGTAGTTTAACTATTGTATCTGGAGGATCAAGGATCTTTAAAAGCTCAGATGGTATGGCAAAGCCATAGCCGAATTAAATTCTTTTGGAGATCAGAGTTTTTTGATCAATGTAGCTCAGGAAATCACCTTTATATGGATTGGTCATTAGTGCCTGGTACTTACCTAATTCTATGGTGTTGCCCCGAATTTGACTGATGTAATCTGTATTAATGATATAGGATTTATGCACCCTGAAGAATCGGTCATCATCTTTTAAAACTTCTTCCATTTCCTTCATCGTCATATAGATAGTATACCGCTTGTCCTTTGTTTGAAGATCTACATAATTCATCGCAGCCTGGATATAGATAATCTCATTTTTATCTACTCTGGTTAGTTTACCTCTTTCTCCGGTTCTTAGGTAGTAGGATTCATTGTCGCTCATTTTTGATTCCCTGGGCTGGAAATCATCGGAAATGATTTCTCTGATGGCTTCTAGGAATTTGGAAAGCTCAATAGGTTTAAGCAAGTAATGTTTGGCTCTAAGGTCAAAAGCCTTTATCGCATAGTCCGAAAAAGCTGTGGTGAAAATGATGTTTTTCACCTTTTTTCGGACATTTTCAGCTAAATCTATTCCGGATAATTTAGGCATATCAACATCTAAAAATAAAATGTCTATAGGCTCCTGGTGTTGCAGTATAGTAGTGAGTGCCAAAATTGGATCTGTAAAAGTGGCTTGAATTTCCAGCTCTGATATTTCCTGAATATGGTCTATTAAAATATCGATGGCGAATTGATCATCATCGATGATAACACATTTGATGGTAGATTTCATAAGCAAATAGTTTTCTGTAATTTAATAAAAAAATATTTGCCGTATGATTCAATCACTTGTTCAATAGTCGTTTTGGGTTGCTTTATATGAATTTTTTTGAAGGTCTTTGGATAAATAATAATAAAAAACCATCTCTTTCATCCTTTGATTTGTTGAAAATAATCTATTCAGTTGCATATGAATTAAATCGGTCAGTAGTTGAATTCGATCGATTGGTCTGTAAAACGTTAAAATTGAAATAAAAGAACCTTTAAGGATGTTAAATTCATTCAGTTGTAAGCCTGTAAGTTTGGGCATATCGACAGAGGAGTAGGTTTTATTATTTTTATTTAAGGTTCCAAACTCTTTCCCGCTGAGCTGATGTTCGGCGGCAAGACTGTTTGAATTACCCAATATGAGTGTTTTTAAGTCCTGTTCATTGAGGAGATTTGATTCTTTGATGGTGTATATGAATGCTGAACAGAGCTTGTACTTCTCGAATGCAGTTAAATTCAGTTTTAAAATAGAAAGTGCAAATTGACTATCCTTAAAAAAGTGATGCTCCACCTTTCTAATGTGCTTTTCTCCATATCTGCTGGTTTCTTTTTTATACGTTCTTAAACGAATATCAGATACTGTTCCGGTCTTTAGGTCCTCTTTTAATGCAAGTGATAATGCAGAAATTAAGTCATAGGCGTGTTTTTTGTTTTTGAGGTGGAGTCTTAACCTGAGATGATGCCCATTTTCTGTATACCGTATGAAAAACCACTTCTTTATTTTTCTATAATGCTTTTTTAAAAAAGTTGGGATTAGGTACTGAAGTAGGATGTCACTCCGTTGCGGATGGCAATATATTTCAAAATAAATCCATTTTCCTCCGGGAGAAATCAAAGCTGTTTTTTTTGAATGGAAATTGTAATGGGGTTTTAGATTTTGATAGAGTTCCTGGGGATGGGTGAGCGATAATTGAATTTGCCCCTGGAAATTTTTTTGTAGGCTATCCTGGAGGAAATTCTTTTTGGGTGCGAATGCTTCTTCGATATATAGGGTTTTGTGTTTCTTGAGCAATTGTTGAAAGATCCTAAGATCAGTTTGTTGCTGAATATCAAAAACGAGCGTTTGGTCAGCCTGTGCGTATCTAAAATAGTGAGGTATTAATCTTTCTTTGAAATGGAGTAGAAGAAGATCAATGGGGAGCATTGGATCTCCAATTTTGTCAAGTTCAATTTTCCATTTGGCGGGACTGAGTACAATGTTCCGGTATTGAACTCTAGGGTAACTGGAACAATCCGGAATGATTCCTTGCAGGTCCAAATTTAGATCTGATTGTACACCCTGATGTTGCAGGTCACATAACAGACGGAAAATAGGAAGGTCTGACCGGTTATAATTATAAGCACTGGATATTCTAGGGATTAATCTTCTATTAAGTTTTTTGGAACGTAGAATAAGCTCATCTTGATGCACAGACAAATAAAGATCGCTGAGTTCTAATGGGCATTGGGAAGTGTCATAATTTAGAATGCTGAGCTGGTGATGATAGATTCTTTTTCTACGATTGATATTATCTATCTGTTTTTCAGCTGTATATGCTACATCAAAAAAAAGCACGTTGGGATTAGCTTGCTCTTCGATTTTGGCTATTGATTTACAAGTTTTTTTTATTTGTTTACCTAGGAGTGTAAAACGGCCTAGCAAGGCGTTAGCCGTACAGCCGCCTATGGATTCAACATGTAGTAAATCTTCAGATACGGTCATTATCGCACTGAGTGAATTGGGGACGGGAAGTAAATCTTTACTTTCTGGTAATTTGAACTGTTCAAGCTGAATGATAGTTGGCTTATTAGTATTGGAATTGGCATACTGCCATAAGGTTTTCTTTAGGAACACTTCTGAAGAGAAGTTTTTACCCTTAAATACCGATAGCAAGCTTGAGTCAGTTTCTTCAAGTGTCTGTTCTAAATTATGGTAGCCAATCCCGATTTCGGGATCTAATGCTTCCATAATTGGAATTTCTGCGTATTCAAATTTATGATAGAATTTATGAATGAAAGAGGCTAAAGCTGGACTTTTGGGATTGTTGACCAAATGTCTTAGATAGTGTATCGCTTTTGGTAATTCTTTAAAAAGCTGAATGTCTGGCCCACCTTGCCGTACCTTTCGTCCAGCTAAAACATATTTTTTTGTGCTTTTTTCTGGGTGACTTTGAATACGTTTGAAATAGTCCTGACCAATGATATTGGAATGATTGCTGGTGAAAAGTAAACCAAGAGAGATTAACTCCAGAAGGTTTTCTTTCAGGTGGTTGGGTTTGTATCCCTGTGACTTGAGCTTGTGAATTAATGCAGGAAGTTTTATGGGCTGCTTGCATGCACGAAGTAAAGCCATTAAAGTAGAATTTCTTTTTACCTCTTTGAGACTATACATCCCATCGTTAAAGCAAAGATATCGGATTTCGCTACCTATAGCATAGGTACTGGAATTACTGACAAAAAGCAGTTGATCCCAGCCAGTGTCGTTTATTGGTATAGAAACTTGAATTGAATAAGCCCAATCTGTAAACTCATGAAGTTTTTGTTGCGGCGCTAAAATAATGGGGCCATTTTGGTTTTGTTGGAAATTAAATGTTCCCACAGCGCCAAAGCTCCCATATGGTGTTCCTCTGTACTTTGACCTATTGAAATACTTCCAAATGCTGCAATAAAGATTAAATGGAATTTGATCCAGGTCTATGGATTGCAAATCTTTTATCTGCTGATAAAAGCTAGGTGAAGCATGTTTAATGGCCGCTTTTAATGGTGCCCAGTGATCCGCTAATTCAGCTTCCAAGGAGAATTTTGGTGTTCTAAAAAGGCCTTGTTTATGAATGGTTAGCTTCATTTGCTATTTTGTTTAAGGGAAACTAGCAGTAGTTTTTACTGACCAAAAACTAATTACATGAAAAGGAGCAAGGCTTACATAAGATGCAACTTGACTTATAGTAGGAGAAAGATGGAACGCTGTTGCTTGCACTGGTGTAAGTCAAAACTGCTTACATCACGGTCTTTATTTACCCGGTGTAATAAGGAAGGTGTTGTCTGGCAAGTGGGATATATTGGACTTGAGAAATTATTGATTTATTAACCGATCATTTCAATCCGCGTTCTTTATTCCAATTCTGGATCGATACAAAAAAGGAAGTGATTGAGCTTCCTTTTTTAGTTTTGCTAGAAGAGAGGGCCTGGGATTAAATGGTCCATCAATGGAAAGGAGATTGCTATGATTTCTAATTCAGTTTTTACGTTATTGTTGGAGCGCTTAGCCTCTTTTTATCCATTAAGTGCAGGACTTGTAAATGCATTAAGGCCATTTTTGAAAGAACATGATGGCCTTAAAGGGGAAATCTTATTACAGAAGGGTAAAAAAGGAGATCAAGTTTGGTTTATTTGTGAGGGGCATGCACGCGAAATTGGGGTTGATCTGGAAAATGGTAACGAAATGACCAGTTGGTTCTGGTTTAAAGAAGATTTTATTTTCGCATATCCAGGTTTCTTTAGCCAACAGCCCGCTGAATCAGCGGTGGAACTTATAGAAGAGTGTCGGCTAATTGAAATGGATTATGAGGATTTTATCTTACTCCGTGATACCTTTCCAGAGGTATGGCCTTTGGTGGAGTCCATTAGGCACTATTATGATCATTTGCGCTTAACACATTTGAAGGATTTGCAATCACTTTCAGCTAAGGTAAAATATCTGAAGTTTTATCATGAACATAAATCACTGTTTAATATTGCTCGGCATAAAGACATTGCAAATTTTCTAGGAATCAAGGATGATGGCTTTAATAGATATAATTCATAATCGGTGGAAATTCATTAGGGCGGTGATCTGCCAACAATTGTGGGGCTTTCTGGCTGGAATGGTGCTGAAATTAGATGAAGTAAATCATCTGCTATGAAATCAAAAACATTCACCGAAATCTGTGCTGCATTAATAATACTGTTATTTGCCTATACAGCAGTTAGCAAGCTGTTAGAGTATGATAAATTTATATTCCAAATGAAGCTGTCTCCTTTAAGTCTGATGGGGATTCTTGCACCTTTTTTAGCCTGGATTGTCCCATTGTTGGAGATCATTTTAGTTGGATTCTTACTTTTTCCTAAAGTAAGAAAAGCAGGATTTATAGGATCAATTATTTTACTTACGGTATTTGAAGTATATATTTTAGGCATGCTCGTTTCGGGCCTTCATTTACCATGTACCTGCGGTGGAATTGTCAGTATGTTGAGTTGGAAAGGTCATTTGTTTTTCAATGCGTTTTTTATTGCGGTAGCCTATTTGGGATTAAGATTAGCACCCAAAAAGAAAATGGAACAACCATCAAAAATCGAATATTCAGCGCGTCCGGAAGCGTGAGTAGATCATAAAAGTCAATTATTCATTAAATGTTAAACGTTATGAAAAGTTTAAAGTCAACTTTCCTTGCACTGGCAATAGTTGCTGGTGTTGGAGGAGCCTTCGCTACAAAAGCGGCAAACACTTCAAGCACTCTGGATCCAATGTACAGTTGGACAGGAAGTAATTCGTTTACCGGGACCATCCCGCAGGCTCAACTTCATTATGGCTGTTCAGGCAGTAAGGCTGTTTGTGCTACAGGAACGAATGTGGACGACCCACTAGATGTTCAAACTATCAGATTTAATTAGTGAAAAGCCCCGGAATTCCGGGGCTTTCTCTTATAGGTCTATGATCTGTATAATGGGGTATTTTGCGTTTATAAGCTTAAATTTTAGTCCGAGTTGTTTACTTAAACAATTTTCAATGTGTTGCTGTTGGGTATAAAGGGAGGGATCATCTCCAAGATCAATTTCTGCTTTAATAGGATAATTTATTTTGGTTTTGTTAAGGTATGGCTCTTTCCTTGGAATTCTAAATGTGGCGCTAACGATCCAGTTCAGGAGATAGTCTAAAGGTACATTTGAAATGAGAAGTTTGTTGTCTATTATACCCATCTGATAGGGAGCATTTTTATCTGCTTTTTTGATTTTGTTGGATTTAATGTCATATGTGACTACCCAACAATTGCGCTTTTTTAACACTTTCCTTGTGTGAATACCAAGGTTTAGTTCCAGGTCATTGATTACGTGTTTACTGAAGATTGAATCGGTCAATCGGTTTGCAGTTCTAAGCTCATAAGTGTACCGATTGTTCTTTTGCCATTTAGCTAAAGATTCCCCCTTATAAGTCTGAATATTCTTTTTTTCTCCCGGCCAAAAGTACTTAGAAGAATCAGTGGTTATTATTTCCATTAGATAGTCATTTGATATTAGGCCTGGCATTTGGTAGGCATTATAAATCATGTCTTTAATGAGTGAGTTGAATTCGAAAAAGCGTTTCATATTTGGCCTTCCAAGTTTTCCAGGGCTAATTACTGTTCCACTCATTTCAACACCTTCTAATTTTTTTACAAAGATGGATCTGAATCCAAGTAAGGAGTCTGGAATTTGTAATGGTTTCAACTGATCAAAAGGGAGTTCTTTTTTGAAGTCCATTACTTTTATTTTATCATTCAAAAAAGAAATTAGGTTAGCCTCTGTGATACTTTCACCACCTGTTATAGCCTTAACAATGCCCTGTCTATTGATCCATACATTATGAGGTAAGGCCTGGTGGAAGAATAGCTGTGAAAATAGCTTATCATCAGTTACGATTTTTAGAGAAGAACCTGCGATATTCTTATGGTTATCTAAAAATTTTTGTACTGTTGTTTTATCTTCATAGCTGATGGACAGGATACTAAGGCTATCCTTGTGTTTATTGGCCTGTGTGGCCAAAAATTCTAATTCCTTCACGCATGGTTTACACCATGTTGCCCAAAAATTTATAATGAGGCCTCCCTTTTTAATTAGCATTGCTGTTGTTAAGGGGCTCTGGTCTGGTTGAATCAGGAATTGTATGGGTATATCTGGAAGGGTATCATTCAATTGGACTTCGGGATCAGATTGTGCTCTTATAGAAAAAGATAAGCTACAAATTGCAGCCAGTAAAAAGATCTTTTCCATGATCATGGTCCTTGATATAAATTTAATAACCATCATTTTGTATGAGATTAGCATTGTAAGTGATTTCTTTAATTGGAATAGGCAATAGAGCACCGGAGCTTATCCATGTAGGTTTTAGGGATGTCATTATATGCTGTAAATTTCCGGTGCGTTTTAGGTCTAAAAATCGATCTCCGTTTTCAAAGAACATTTCATGTCTGCGTTCCATATAGATTGCCCGTAGGGTCTCATCTAATCTGATTGGGTTGATTTCTGAAAGTCCGGCTCGTTTCCTTAGGATGTTAATATCATCTTTAGCACTATTTTGACCACTGATTTTATTTTGCCGGGCTCTTGCTTCTGCCCGTATGAGATATTGTTCAGCAATACGGAGAACGATTAGATTTTCTGGATTGCTGATATTTACGGTGGTGTTTTGATATTTATAGGGATAGCCGTATACAATGGTCGAGTTGCTATTTGTGACTGTATTTGCCTTTGTCCAGTTGATTTTTCTTAAATCTCCAGTTTCAAAAGAATTATAAAAATTATCAGTAAAAAATAGGCCGGGTATTTCGGTTGAATTAGACGGGATTATCCCCTCAATAGCTGTGACATAACCCTTTTGGGTAGATAGTTGCAATATACTTTCTTTACTATTTGCCTTGAATACATTTACAGGACTTTCAAGCGGGGTGTAAATGTTACTATTAATTAACTCGTTCGCAAGGCTTTCAGCCATCGTCCAATTGCTCTGATATAGATATACCCTGGCAAGAAGTGCTGTGGCACAAGCCTTGTTTGCTCTGAATTTTCCTGTGCCCTGATAGCTTGCAGGAAGTTGTTCTCTGGCTTGAACTAAGTCATTAATAACTTGGGTATAAATGACACCAGAGTCTTGCTGAGGTGCTTTTCTGTTCTCATCTAAAGACGTTGTTAATAGCAATGGAACTTTCCCGTACAAATTGACCAGAAAAAAGTAAGTATAAGCTCTTAAAAACCGGGCTTCACCTTGTATTTTAGTTTTGAATTCCCCAGTAAGTTGAGAGCTGATTGTGGTTTGTTCCAGAATCATATTACATTGATAAATGACAGAGTATAAGTATGTCCAGTTGTTCTGATTAAATCCATCGTATGCCGAAATCCTGCTTTGGTTCCAATTCTGGTTGTTTAGACTTACAGATTCATCAGCATAAATAGACAGGAACTGGTTGCAGACTGGATCTTGAAGATTTTCAAGTTTTACATAAATGTTAAATAAAGCGGCCTTTACACCATTCGTGTCAGCAAAGACTTTATCTGTGGTCAGCTGGTTTTTAGGGGATTCCACATCGGTTAGCTTTGAACAGGAAAAAAAAATCAATATGGTGATGCCGATTAGGGTTTGATGGATGATAAGTTTAAGGTTCATGATTTTGTAATTTAAAATGTAAGGTTAAAACCGATGACAAGGGATTTTATAGGAGGGATGTTCCTTTGGGTTGCTGATAGTGCTCCGGATTCTGGATCCATCAGGGGATTATTATTGTTCCAGAACGTAACTAGGTTTTGCCCCCTTAAAAATAGGTTGAGCGTTTGTAACTTCATTTTTGATGTCAGCTCGGTCGGCAACCTGTAACTAATGGCTACATTTTTTAATCTTAGGTATGAAGAATCAAAATAATTTGCAGACGAGTTGGCGTAATATGAATCAAAAATGGTACTTGCCTTAGGTACATTGGTGATGTCACCAGGTTGTTGCCACCTTTCTTTTATAAAAGCATAATTATTGATTAAAAGACCAGGAGAGGACCGGAGTCCACCAGATAACATTTGCTTTGCAAACTGGAAAAACAAGTCTATTGAAAAATTGTGGTAAGTTATGGTATTGCCAAAACCACCGTAGAAATCTGGAGTGCGTTTACCTATGGTATTAAAATAATAAGGTGATTGACTAGAGAGGCCATTCTGATCACCATAACTGGCGTTGCCTTTTTGAGGATTTATACCTAAGAATTGATATCCATAAATTCTGGTAATGTCATAGCCAACAACCAAAGTTTGTGCATAGCCTGAGTCCTCAATGTTTTGGAAACTAACTAATTTGTTTTTGGGTATAGTGAGATTAAAGGTGCTACTCCATTTGATGTTGTGGTTTTGGAGATTAACTGTTGTAAGTTCTAGTTCCCATCCTGTATTTTGAACTATTGCTGGAAGGTTAGCCTGGTAGGATGCAAAACCAGTGATTACTGGTAGGTTATATTGTACCAATTGGTCTTTACTGCGGTTTCTGTAGTAGTTGAGGTTGAATAAGATTCTATTTTTCAAAAAACCTGTTTCTAGAGCAAATTCTAACTTTCTCGTGGTTTCCCAATGAAAATTTGCATTATGGATACGAGATGGATTCAAAGTAGAGATGCCTTCATAGGCATAACCTTGGCTGGAATAGGTTGATAAGTATTGGTAGTCTGCAATTTGGTCGTTTCCTGTAGTTCCATAACTTGACCTCAATTTTCCGAAACTTAAGAAGTCAAGATGGTCTTTTAGGAATTGTTCTTCTCCAAACAGCCATGCTGCGCCGATAGCACCAAAGTTTCCAAAGCGGTTTCCGTCCCCAAATTTAGATGAGCCATCACGTCTAAAAGTGAGGTTTAAAATATATTTACTGTTGAGGTTATAGGTCGCCCGTCCAAATATAGAGAGGTATTTATAATTGGTATTATTGTTTGATCTAATTTCAACTGTTGCAGCGGATGCAATGTCTTCCATCAACTCTTCATTACTATAATCACTGCTTCTTAAAAACAAATCCCTACCTAATTTTTCCTGATATGTTCCTCCCAAAAGCACACTTAGTTGGCTATTGTTAATTTTCTTTTGATAGTTAATCTGAGGTTCTACAAGGTATGCTTGGTTTGAATTTTGTCCATACTGGGTATAGTTTGTCGATCCAGGAGAAAGAGATCGCATCGGAAAAAGCTGTACCTGATTGGTGTTGATTTTACTATATCCGGTACTCAGTTTAAAGTTCAGATTATTAAATAATTCATAACTAAGGTTAATATTGGTAATGATGTTGTCCGTTTTAGCTGTAGTAGTAGCATTCATTTCTGCTAAGGGATTAGTGCCGCGCCATTGATAATTTCCTGATGTATTTATTAAAGGGAAATTGGGAGGTAATAGTAAGCCAGAACTAGCCCCCTGAAGATTTGGACTTCTATTATTGTCAAGTATAATTGAGTTGGTGAGTTGCAGTTGGAATTTTTGATCAGCTGAACGATGGTTAAGGTTAAAATGCAATCCACCTCGAGTGTATCTTGCTAAATCAGAAATTACATTACTTTCTTGATGATAATTTACTGAAGTATTAAAAGTAGTATGCCCAGAGCCGCCTGTTAAACTTGCCTGTAAATCTGTGTTTTCCGCGTTGTTTCCGAATAAATAATCCGGCCAGTTGATGTCTTGGTTTTGATCCCATAGCAAAAGGTCAGGTGCATTGGTTATCGTAGGAGTTTGATTGGTATTGGTAAAGGCTTCTCTTCTGATTTGAAGATAGTCTTGAAGGTTTAATAGTTTAGCAAGGTTCGTAGACTGGTTTATGCCTCTACTTAGGCTTATACTGGTTTTCGTTATTTCTCCACTACCTCTTTTTGTGGTAATTAAAACTACTCCATTAGTGCCCCTACTTCCATAAATTGCCGTTGCATCAGCATCTTTAAGTACATTAATACTTTCAATATCTGCAGGATTAATACTGTTTAACGGGTTAATTGCTCCTGACATATTTCCAGTTCCAATTAATGAGCTAGGATCAATTATTGAAGATTCAAAAGGAACACCATCTACTATATATAAAGGGTTTGTGCCTGCGGCAATGGAACCAGTTCCTCTAATTTGTATATTGATGTTTCCACCAGGGAGCCCATTGGTGGTTTGGACAAATACGCCAGGCATTCGTCCAGATAATGCGGAAAGAATATTGGTAACAGGCTGTTCCTCTATTTGTTTAGCCGTAATAGTAGAAACACTGCCTGTATTCAATCGTTTGGTCGTTGTACCATAACCAATGACCTGAATTTCATTTAGTGAATTTTGATCTGGTTTTAATTGTATTTCAAGGGAGATAGAGGCCTTTGTAAGTGTTAGATCTTTAGGCTGATAACCGAGAAAACTTATTTGTAAGGTTACCTTTGTTGAAGGAGTAGAAATAGTAAATTTTCCATTTTTGTCCGATGATGCCTTTATGCTAGTTTCCTTTATTTTGATAGTAGCACCAGGAAGAGGTAGGCCATTTTCATCCTTAATTATTCCCGATAGGTGATAGATGGTTTGCGCTTTTGTGCAAAAAAATGTGCAAAGCGTGGCCACTACGATTAATAGTATCGTTTTTTTCATGTTAAATGATTTAGATGGTTAGTTAGATTTTAAAAGAATACCAGGGCGGGCAATTTGAGAAATTACTGATATCGTTTAACCGACAGGAGTATTGCCCGCCTGGAATAAGGTAGGTTTATACCGGTGCCTTTATAATCAACATCTGAATGTTGCGATTGGGGAATGGATTAGTTTTCATATCTCATTTAAATTAGTTTGTTTTTAAATGAGTCTTAAAAAAGCAATACAACTGCCTTATTAAAAAAATAAGGTTGGACTTCACTGCTTTTGCACAAGGTACCGCCAGGAACCCCTTTAACCCTTCACGAGTGTCAAAGTTGACCACAAAAGACTTAAGTGAAGCCCAACCTTAAATATATAAGATACCTCAAAGATAAAAAATATACCTTCAGGTTTGGGCAAATTCACTTGTCCTCTCGCGGTCTAAACTGGCGGTTTTTGTGCGAGACTCCTAAATATTTATACAGAAAAACGTATAAACATCTGATAACAAATATAATAAAAAAAACTAAATGACGTATGTTCGTACGTCATTTAGTTTTTCTATTAGTCGGAAATTCCGCAATGGAATGGAAAGAAGAGGTGAAAATTAAATTTGGAGAACACCTATTGAGTTTATTAGAAGAGCACGGTCTTAAGCATGACTGTAAACCATCTTTAAGACAATTGGCCATAAGATCTGATCTTGAGTATAGTAATGTCCAAAGAATATCAAAGGGGCAGGTGGATTTGGCACTTACAACTATTTTTTCATTGGCGAAAGGATTGGATATTAAGCCAATGATACTCTTAGATTTTTAGTATGGATTTTATTACCGAAATTATAGGTGGAATAAAGGACTTTCCTGAAAATGATGATAAGAAAAAAGCATTGGCGATTAAAATTTTTCTGTTTATTATTAGGTTAGATGTGAAACTCTTCAAGTTTACTATTAAAGAGCTGGCAGATTTTGCTTCAGTTAATCATAATGTTTTAAATCAACCTTATGATACTTTTAATAATTCTCCTGGTTATGATGAAGCCCTAATAGTATTAACGTGCTTAAATGCAGATAACATCATTGACGAGAATAAGATTTTGTCATTGTTAGAATCTACATTGATCATGATGATGAAGTATAATTTAATTTTTTCAAGGTCATTTATTCAAAATACAGGTGGTTCAAGTATTGGTATCAAAGCATATCCTATTGTATCAAGTATAACTCCTTTTATCAAACAAGATGATTTTTTCGCAACCACTTTTGAGGTTACTTTATCAGATGAGTTCTGGTTAGATTTTAAATCTAGATCGCTTTGATCGATTTTTAAGCATTTTTTGAGTTTTAGCAGTAATCTAAATACTGGTTTGATATTTTAAATAGAGTTTTTTTGATTTATATCACACCTTAACTTTTTTCCTTTTAGTCTGCAAAGTGTTTCTCTGCTGATGCCAAGGTAGGAGGCGATATTGGTCTGGGTGGTTTTTTGTTCTATTCCAGGGTAGTGGTCTAGCAGAAGTTTGTAGCGTTCTGTGGGATTGGAGTCCCGATGTAAAATAAATCTTTCTTCGCTTTGTATTTGGTAACGTTCACTCATTACTCTTCCAATATGATTGCCTTCCCTGGTATCTGCATAGATCGCTTGAATCTGTAACCAGCTGATAGATTGCAAGATGCAATCTTCCAATATTTCTATGTTTTCGTAAGCGGGTTTCTGGGTATAGAAACTATGTACTGAAATCATGAAATCACCCTCATTAAAAAACCATGTAGTGCATTCTTTCCCTTGTTTGTCAAGAAAATAGCACCTGGCGAAGCCCTCCTTTATAAAATAAATGCGCCTGCAGATTTCTCCCTGGCGGAGTAAAATGGTTCTTTTTCTTACGGTCTCTTGTTGAATTTGTGCGGTAAAACGTTCTTGCAATTGCTGAGATAATGGGGTAATAAATCCCAGAGTAGTTAGCATGAAATCAATATCCATAGGAGTTACTTTCTGTAGGATCGAAATCAAACAAGCTAAACTTTAAACCAAAAATATAGACAGACGATACAATATATATAACAGATAAACAATCAATATGTTGTGCTCGTATTCGTTTTGATTTTCTCTAGGTGGCATTTTGTACAAGACACTTTTTTAAGACGGATATTTTTTTGTTGTTTTTGTGATTTGGATCAACGTCTTGGCTTACCGAAGCTTCTAATATTGATTTAGAAACTTAAATAATATGCTATGGAAAAATTGATCGAAAAAATGTATCAGCAAATGATGGATGATTTGAAGTCCAATGAGCAATCGCAAAGTCCTGGAAGGGAATTGTTTATTTCTAATCTTGATGCGGTGGTAAGGCACCTTTCCGGTTTAAAACATTGGAGCCTTTCCCAGGAGTTTAGCCCTGCACAGGAGATTTGGTTTTTTAAAACTCAAAAGCCAAGGTTCTACCGCTGGAAAATATTTTATGTTGAGTTGATTGCCATTGATAGTACAAGCCCTGTTGCAGCCAATGAGGAACTGAAGGAATATTATATGAGCCAGCTTCGCTTTATTGAGCGCTTCTTTCGTTTGCATGAATTTCATTACCAGTATTATAAGTTTAAGGCCAAGGAACTGGATCAGTTTTATTTCATTCGTGGGGCAAGTTTGGAGGGCTTGCTTAGTGCGGAACTTCCTGAGGTAGATTCCAGTTTTGGGACCAGTCAGGATTATTTGGTGTCTAAGTTTATGGCCTATGAACTGCTTCAGCAGCATTTGGTGGAACTGGTACAATCACCTGAGAGCGTGGTTTCTGGGACTGGACTCAAGAGTCGTAAAGGAATCATTACCCGTTGGACCGGGGATAGCTGTAATTTGATTGAGTTGATTTATGGGATTCATGATACCGCCCAGGTGAATAATGGAGAGGTAGATCTCTCAGATTTAATGGATGTGTTTGAGCAATGTTTTCAGGTTAACCTCAGTCGATATTTCAGGCGTTTTACTGAGATTAAACGACGTAAAAGCATGAGTAAAACCCGGTTTTTAGATCAAATGCGTGAGGCGATTAATAAACGAATTGATGACGGGGATGCTTATCATCCTCCGCTAAGAAAACAAGATTCTCAGCAGGATTAAGCCAAGGGCAATAACAATCGTTAGTGCTTGCTTTAGGGATTGTCAATGAAAAATTTGACGCATTTGAACCTTTGTATCAGTTCCCGGTGCAATGCAGCCCCGGGATAAATTAAACTGATATGTTAGAACAATTTTCTTGGCGAGATTTTATTCTTGTGATGGGAGTACTGACCGCGATCTGGTACTTAGGGGTAATTCTGATTTTTTACCGGGAGCATTTTTGTGCTTTTTTAGTGGGTAAGCGATTTCCAGCTGGTGTTGCTCTGGGGTCTGTTCTTCAGCAGCAAAGTAAAGGCTCAGCTGGTCATGCAGATGATTTGATGGGAAAATCAAAGCTTCCAGAAGGAGTTCATGAAATGGGGATCGCTGAGCTCAGTTTTGCCGGAGCTGAAAGTGATATGCTGGATCAGGTAGGTTTGGTTCCCGATCTATTGGAAGAACTGAAGGAGATTTTTAAGTGGATTGAGACCTCAGATGGAAACAAGCAAGATTTCTTTAAGCGGATGTCTGAGCTAAGGATCAGCTTTCCAAGGATCTCCTCAAATCCGAATCTCGATACCATCAATACCTGGATTACCCAGCACGCGCCTTTTCATCTCTCAAATGATGAATTGGAATCCCTATGGGATTAAATGTCTTTGCGCTAAATTTTTCACCTCAATTTATTTCTCATGAATTCATCTAAACTTACTTGCCACAAAAAGGCTTTTGGCAAAGCTTTACTTTTCGCTTTAGTAATTTGCTGTTGCCATCTTTTGTTTTCCTTAAATCTATTCGCTCAGGATGGAGAGGCTGGGATACGGGAAGCGACCAATAAAGTTAAAGGGTATTTTGATACAGGTTGCGACCTGATGTATGCCATTGGTGCAGTCATCGGTATCATCGGGGCGGTGAAAGTATTCAATAAGTGGAATGCTGGAGAGCCGGATACAAATAAGGTGGCTGCGGCCTGGTTTGGCAGTTGTATATTCTTGGTTGTGGTAGCTACTGTGTTGAAGTCCTTTTTTGGAATATAGTATGGGCAGCGTATATACGATTAACAGAGGGGTTTCCAAGCCTATTGTATTTAAAGGGCTAAAGGCGCAGTACATCGCTTATTTAGCGATTGGGCTGGTGCTACTGCTCATTTTATTTGCCATACTGTATATCTGCGGAGTTGGTTTGATGCTGGTTTTGCCCTTAATTCTGGGCCTCGGAGCTGGGTTGTTTTTTATGGTGTTCCGCTTGAGTCATCGGTTTGGGGAACATGGGCTTAAAAAATATTGGGCAAGGCGGAGTGTACCTCGCACTTTGAAGTTTAGAAATAGGGGACTGTTTATTCGATTGAAAGGAGGAGCAAGATGGTAGAGGCTTCGAATATATTGCCTCTTTCTAAGGTAGAAAAGGGCTGCATCGTTTCTATGCAAGGAGATATCACGATTGGTTATCGGCTAGGACTTCCAGAGATTTTTACACTTTCAGATCAGGAATATGAGGTTTATCACCAAAGCTGGGTAAAGGCCATTAAACTGCTACCACAGTATAGTATTTTTCATAAGCAGGATTGGTTTACCAAGGGAAGTTTTAAAGCGAATTTCAACAATTCTGGGACAGGTTTTCTCTCGCGGTCCAGTGAACGGTTTTTTAATGAAAGGGAATGTCTGGACCATAGCTGTTACCTCTTTTTAACCAAGAAACCTCATGGGCGCAAACTTTCTTCTTCGGTGTATAGCAATGTGCTGCGTAAATCTATTGTTCCTGCTCAGACCATTAATCCGATATTGTTGAAGGATTTTCTAGACAGTGCTGGCCAACTGGAACGTATTCTTATCGACAGTGGTTTTGTATCCTTGGCTCGCTTAAGCGATGACGAGTTAGCTGGAACGGCGAATAAGGCTGGAATCATCGAAAAATATTGCTTTTTACTCGGAGATGATCAGCGGAGTATGCTTACCGATATTCAGTTGAAGCAAGGGATTCGGGTCGGTGAAAAAAGCTGCGAATTGTACACCTTGGCTGAGGCAACAGCATTGCCACCACTTTGTGGAAGCCGAATGAATTATGAGCAGTATAGTACCGATAGAACAAAATTCAGTATTGGCTTTGCGAGTCCTTTAGGAAGTCTTTTGAACTGTAACCATATTTTGAATCAATATGTATTTATTGAGGATAGCGAGAAGACCATCACTCGTTTGGAAGCAAAGAAACTGCGTTTGCAGTCTTTGTCTGGCTATTCCAGGGAAAATGCGGTGAGTAGGGATGCGGTTAATGACTTTTTAAATGAGGCGGTGATTCATGGCAGATTGCCAGTGAAAGCCCATTTCAATGTGTTGGCCTGGTCTGAAAGCAAGACCGAGGTAGAAAAATTGAAAAACAAAGTAGGCTCGGCAATGGCTCAAATGAGCGCGGTTTGTAAGCAGGAGACCGATGGGGCAGCACAAATCTGGTTTTCGGGGCTTCCTGGGAATCAGGCGGACTTTCCGATGAACGACACCTTCGATACGTTTTTGGAACAAGCGACTTGCTTTTTTAATCTGGAAAGCAGTTATCGCAGTAGCGTCAGTCCTTTTGGAATCCGCCTGGGGGATCGTTTAACCGGGAGGCCTGTACATGTAGATATTTCTGATGAGCCCTGGGAAAAAGGCTGGATTACCAATCGGTCTAAGTTTATCTGCGGGCCCAGTGGGTCAGGAAAATCTTTTTTAACCAATCACCTGATTAGGTCATATTACGAGCAGGGAACTGACGTAGTGATCGTGGATATTGGCCATAGCTATAAAGGCCTTTGTGATTTGGTTGGTGGCTATTATTTCACCTATACGGAAAGTGACCCCATTAAATTCAATCCTTTTTATTTGCCTGATGGGGATGTACTGGATACCGAAAAAAAGGAGAGCATCAAAACCTTGTTGCTGGCGCTTTGGAAAAAGGATGATGAACCCTACCGCAGGTCTGAATATGTAGCCATTTCCATGGCTTTGACACTGTATTTTGAGCATTTGGATCAGCAGCCTGACGTCTTTCCTTGTTTCAATAGCTTCTATGATTTTTTGAAGTCGGAATACCTTGTGGTGCTGGAAAATGGTCGGGTGAAGGAGCAAGATTTTGATATCGGGAATTTTCTGTATGTGTTAAATCCTTATTATCGAGGTGGTGAATTTGATTATCTGCTGAATGCGAGGGCGAATTTGGATTTGCTGCACAGGCGGTTCATTGTCTTTGAAATTGATGTGCTGAAGGATCATCCAATTTTATTTCCGGTAGTCACTTTGATTATTATGGAATTAGTCATCAGTAAGATGCGCAAGCTAAAGGGGATTCGGAAGATTTTGCTATTAGAGGAAGTCTGGAAGTCCATTGCCAAGCCAGGGATGGCAGAGCACATTAAGTACCTGTTTAAAACCATGCGCAAGTTTTTTGGGGAACCCATTGTAGTGACCCAGGAGATTGATGACATTATCAGCTCCCCGATTGTAAAAAATGCGATCATCAATAACAGCGATTGTAAGATCCTGCTGGACCAAAGTAAGTATCAAAACAAGTTCGACCAGATTCAGGAGCTCTTGGGGTTGACCGAGAAAGACAAGTCATTGATTCTTTCGATGAACAAAGCCAATGACCCCAATCGCAAGTATAAGGAAGTCTTTATTTCTCTTGGTGGTCACAGCAAGGTATACCGGACCGAAGTTTCCTTGGAGGAATACTTAGCCTATACCACTGAGGAAAGGGAGAAGGTTCGGGTTCAGGCTTATGCCAATAAATATGGAAGCATACAAAAGGGGATTTCTGCCCTAGCGGAAGAAATCAGAAGTAAGGAACCAAAAACGGGCAGCTCATCATAAATCAGGCTATACCTCATTTATTTCAAACAAATTTCTAATCAGATGAAATTGTGGAATCCATTTAAAGGCCCATTGGGGCGAATGAAAAGTGTTAAAAATCTAATACATAAGACGATGAAAAAATACATGGTGGTTTTGCCGATCAGTACCATGATGCTGTTTGTCGCTTTGCCTTTAGGGGCGAGTGCACAGATAGCAGTTTTGGAAGTGATCAAGGCGGGAGTAAAAAAGGTCATTAAGGCGGTAGACTTAAAGATCCAACGCTTACAGAATGAAACGATTTGGTTGCAAAATGCCCAAAAGGTATTGGAGAACCAGCTGTCTAAGCTAAAGTTAGGAGAGATCGCAGATTGGACTTCACGACAAAAGGATTTATATAGTAATTATTATCAGGAATTATGGGAGATCAAATCTGCTATCACTTATTATAAACGGATTAAAGAACTAACGACAAAACAAATAGCCATTGTGGACGAGTACAGATGGGCTTGGAAGCTATTCCAGCAGGATCAGCATTTTTCCCCTGAAGAGTTGAGTTATATGGAAAAGGTATATGCAGGAATTTTGGATGAGAGCATTAAAAACTTGGATCAGCTTCTTTTGGTGGTGAATTCTTTTAAGACCCAAATGAGTGATGCGGCAAGGTTGGAGATAATTAATACTGCTGCGGATCAAATGGACATTAATTTTTCGGACCTGAAAAAATTCAATACCGGGAATATCCAGATGAGTTTGAGCAGGTCTAAATCCCTGGATGAGGTCGCCACTTTAAAAGAGATTTATGGTGTTGTGCAATAAAGGATACTCGATGCTGGTGCTGGGAGTACTGGTGTTCTCTTTTTCGGCGGAGGGGCAAACCTTTGCTGAGTTTTTTAAACAGAAAAAAACGCAAAAGCTTTATCTGCTTCAACAGATCACTGCTTTACAGTTATACGCGGGCTATGCTAAAAAGGGTTATGAAATTGTGGGATCTGGACTTGGAGTAGTACAAAGCTTTACAGGTGGCGAATTCAGCTTACATAGGGCTCATATTTCTTCATTAAAGCAGATAAGCCCTTCAGTTAGGGCTCATGTTAAGACAGAGGAGTTGACGGCTTTGCTACGTTCCATGGATCAGGCTTTTGATGGGATTCCTCTGGGTGATTTGAGGGTGTATGTCCTTGGGGTAAAGGTTCAGGTAATGGACCAGTGCCGATCGGATTTGGACGAACTACTAACGATTATGATTTCTGGAAAGTTGGAAATGAGTGATGATGAGCGGATTTTTAGAGTCCAGAGGATTCGTCAATCTTTGGGAGAGAAATATGTATTTGTCCTGGATTTCAGTAAACAGGTCTGGTTGGTAATCCAGGGAAATAAGGAAGAACAAGAATCTATTCACCATTTAAGAAAGAGCTATGGACTCAATTAAAATCTTAATTTTTGGTACTACTTTTCAAATACTGTTTTTATTTTCCGGTTTAGTGAAAGCACAGTCTACTGAAGTGCAACAATTGCTGCTGAATGTAGAAAAACTAAGTCAGCTTAAGAATATCCTCACAGATATGAAAAAAGGTTTTTCAGTCATATCGGGTGGTTACGATGCCATTAAAAACATTTCGAAGGGTAATTTCTCTTTGCATGAAGTCTTTTTGGATGGTTTGATGCTGGTCAGCCCTGAGGTTAAAAAGTATAGACGTGTTGCAGATATCATTACTTATCAAAAGAAAATGGTAACGGAGTACAAGTTGGCTTATGACCGGTTTCGATCGGCCGGGAATTTTAACCTTTCTGAACTGGATTATTTGGCTAAAGTATACCAGCAGCTCTTTGACCAGAATTTAAATAACCTGGACGCACTGATCATGGTGACGACTTCTTCAACCTTAAGAATGAGTGATGAGCAGCGGTTGCAAGCTATTGACCGGATTTTTGCAGATACAGAAGACAAACTGATGTTCTTGCGATCTTTTAATGCACAGGCTAATTTGCTCAGTGTCTATCGCGATAAGGAAAAACAGCAGATCCGCGATTCCAAGACCTTTTACAACCTTAATTAATTCCTTATAAGTTATGAAATGTAAATTTTTAATGTCCACATTAATAGTGGTTACGATCATTTTTATGCCCTGTATTTCTCAGGCACAGGGGCTAGCAGGGCAGATTGGGGGTTTGCAGTCGGTGCTGGAAATGGTGTATGCAGAAATGCTACCGCTTTGTTCTGGGCTGATTGCCGCAGGCCGTGCAATCGCCGGGTTTGGGGCGCTATGGTACATTGCCAGCAGGGTATGGCGTCAGATGGCTGCTGCGGAAGCTATCGATTTTTATCCTTTATTACGGCCCTTTGCTCTTGGACTGGCCATCGTGCTTTTCCCTGTAGTAATAGCAGTTTTTAATGGAGTGCTTGGGTTAAGTGTTTCGGCGACGGCAGGTATGGTTAAAGATTCAGATCAGGCGATCAAAGTGCTCTTGGATCAAAAGGAACTGGAGCTGAAAAAGTCGGTAAAGTATAAGCTGTATGTTGGAGAGGATGGGAGCGGAAACCGAGAGCAGTGGTATAAATATACCCATCCAAAGAATGCACCTGAGGATGAGGGATGGTTGGATGGGATAGGAAATGATATCAGGTTTTGGGCGGACCGTCAGGATTATAAGATGAGACATTCTTTTAAACAGTTTATGTCGGAAGTTTTACAAGTAGTCTATCAGTCTGCTGCTTTGTGCATCAATACCTTAAGGACATTTTTCTTGATTGTACTGGCTATCCTGGGGCCGCTGGTATTGGGTTTTTCGGTCTATGATGGGTTGCAACATACGCTAACCGTTTGGATTGCACGGTACATCAACATCTTTTTATGGCTCCCGATTGCCAATATCTTCGGTACGATCCTGGGCAAGATTCAGCAACAAATGATCCGCCTGGATATTTCTGAGGTGGCCCAGCAGGGAGATACTTTTTTCAGTAGTACTGATATCGCTTATTTAATTTTTATGATTATTGGAATAGTGGGTTACTTCTGTGTACCTACAGTGGCCAATTATGTAGTGCATGCCGGTGGAGGAAATTCGATCTTAAGCAAGGTCAATACGATGGTCATTGGTGGTACTGGCGCTGTTGCAGGAGCGGCCTCAGGGGCAGGTACGGGGATGATGCAGGATGCTTTGGGGGACAAAAAATCTTCCACTTCTCAGGGGATGGCGACAGCTACGGGCAACGATTATTTCAAAGACAAATTATCTGGCAATTCTAAAACTTAAAGGATGTTTACACAATTTAAAAACATTGATACGGCTTTTAGCCATATCAAAAGGTTCAGCATTTTTTTGATGCTGTTTTGCGCAGGGCTTTCTGGATTTGCGATTTATAAAAGCTATGAAGGGATCAAAGCAGCGCAGGCCAGGATTTATATTCTGGCCAATGGAAAAGCAATAGAGGTTTTTGCGGCAGAACGTAAAGACAACATAGGGGTAGAAATCCGGGATCATGTAAAAATGTTCCACCATTATTTTTTCACCCTGGATCCAGATGAAAAGGTGATCCAGCGAAATATTGCTGGGGCTTTGAATCTGGCTGATCAGAGTGCCAAAAAGGCTTATGATAACCTGAAAGAGCAGGGATTTTACAGCAATTTAATGGCCGGTAATATTTCTCAGGAAATCCATATAGACAGCACACAGCTGGACTTAAACCAGTATCCTTTTTACTTCCGATGTTATGCCACACAGAAATTGGTTCGTTCGAGCTTTACAGTACTTCGAAAGCTCGTCACCCAGGGTTATTTGCGTAATGTATCCCGTTCAGACAATAATCCCCATGGCTTCTTGATCTTGAAATGGGAAACGATTTCAAACCAGGACCTAATTAAACCTTAAGATGAAACGAGCTTTTAAAAATAGGACTTCTGGCGGCTTAGCTAACCCGCTGGTTCACCGAATCGCCCTGTGGGTGCTTCGCCGGCAAAGACGCTTGGCCGATTGGTTGAATGAAAAAGCGGAAAATTTAGAGATAAGAACTAAGCGATTACTGTTGGTGCTGTTTTGTGGTGTTTTTGGTAGTTACCTGCTGGATTTGCTGTTTTCTGCCTTTCTAAATTAATAGACCGTCGCTTCGCTCTTGCTGGGAGAAACAATTTAAATGAAATATAATAATGACCTGATAAGATAAAACTATGATGACTAAAAGATCAAAAGACAAAAGAAAAGTATTGTTGTTACTTCCGCTATTGGTACTGCCTTTTTTAGCCTTGGCATTTTATGCGATGGGTGGAGGAGGTAGAAATCATAAGGAGAAAGACCAGCAGCTGGCTGCAAAAGGAATCAATACGAATTTGCCGGATGCAAGATTTAAAAAAACTGAACCGGTAAATAAAATGGGGTATTATGCGCAGTTAGATCGGGACAGTTCTCTAAGTGGCGGCAATAGGTTGGGAGTGATGACTCATCGCTTAGGATTTGGGGAGGTTAAACAGGAGGACCCTGCCGAGCAAATCAATTTAAAATTGGAGGCTTTGAATCGGGAACTGGAAAAACCAGAGAAATTACCCGCTGAACAGGTTAAATCTGTTCAGCAATCCAGCCAAACTACTTCCATCAAAAATGATGTAGATCGGCTGGAAGGGCTGATGAAGACCATGCAGGAAAATAAAGCCGAAGATCCGGAGATGAGACAACTCAATGGGATGTTGCAAAGCATTTTGGATATTCAGCACCCTGAACTGGTGCAGCAGCGATATAAAGAAAAGCTTGTTTCCAGTCCTGATAGTTTGTTTAGGGCAATTCCTGCGGAAATTGTAGATCAGCAAAAGGTGGTTCAGGGGGCGACGATTAAACTTCGGATTTTAGATTCCATTACCTTAAATCATCAAAATATAGCCAAAGGCCATTTTATTTTTGGCACTTGCCGGATTATCAATCAACGGCTCCTGCTGGATATCAAAAATATACGTGTAGGGACTTCTATTATCCCAGTGGATTTGTCTGTCTATGCATTGGATGGAATGCCAGGAATGTATGCTCCCGAGGCCATGATTACCGAGAGCTTGAACGGAGGGATAGACAATGCCGCTCGAGGTATGGGCTTGTCTGGCTTTGATCAGAGTTTAACTACACAGGTGGCTGGAGCTGGGCTGGATGCGGCTAAATCATTGCTGAGTAAGAAAGTCAGACGGATTAAGGTGAAACTGAAGGCAGGTCAACGCGTACTACTAAAAAATAATAAACCAGAAAAATGATTGCCTGTAGCGTATGTGAGTTTTCTAGGGCTTACTCCAAAAGGCCAGACTCATAACAACTCCTAGAGAAGGA
The DNA here is from genome assembly GCF_001412655.1 of Pedobacter sp. PACM 27299. Classification (NCBI taxonomy): domain Bacteria; kingdom Pseudomonadati; phylum Bacteroidota; class Sphingobacteriia; order Sphingobacteriales; family Sphingobacteriaceae; genus Pedobacter; species Pedobacter sp. PACM 27299. The sequence continues at coordinate 2,160,161 of NZ_CP012996.1, forward strand.
CATAAATTCAATAAGATCAACTTTTTAAAACAGGAAAAATGAATTTAAATAATTTAGAAGCTCTTAAACTGGAAATGAAAGCTTTGGGCTTTGGGGATAAAATCATCACGTTGATGGAAGAACAAATGAGGAATAATATTCCAAATTTCACGCTGGATGAGCGGTTCCTTGGTGGAAAAGGGCAAGTGGATTTGACTTTGTATTTTAAACAGTCTAGTAATAGTGAATACTATTACATGAACCGATTTGAGGCTTACCTTCATAAGGGGACTCCTTTGGAACAAGGGCAAAAGTATCTATTGATTACTAAAGATGCTGATGGAAGAAATCAGTTTAAAAAGTTGGAAAATGTAGCAGAGGCCATTACTTTGTTTAAAAATAATACGGGCAATTGTGAACTGGCTATCGGCAAGGATATAGGGCATAAAATACCCCTGGTGATAATGGAAGAGGGTAAGGTGAATTATCTGACTAAAGATTTTCAACAGACTTTTTATGCGCCACCAATCCCTCAGACGTTTTGGGTAGATCATGGAAAGGGTTATACCGCTGAACAGGCGGTGAATTTGATGCAGGGGAGAGCAGTTTACCGGGATGACTTGCTGAGCAGGGATGGTCATCAGTATAAAGCCTGGATGGTATTAGATGTAGATAAACCAAGGGATAGGTACAATAACTTTACGATGCGGCAGTTCATGGATCCGAATTATGGGTTTGATTTGAAGAGATCTTTAAATGAGTTTAAGATTAAAGATTTAGAGGACCCCAAAAAGGCGGAGAATTTAGAGCTGTCGTTAAGGAATGGGAATCGCCCGATTGTTACTGTAGAAAAAGGCGGCGAGCAGACGAAGGTATTTGTGGAAACGGCAGTGCGTTATGGCAAAATCAATTTCTTTGATTTGGATGGTAAGTCAGTAAAACGAGAGGAGCTGCTAAAGGTGCCAGCATTAAATCAGGGGTTGGTTAAAGAAAAAAGGATTGGAAAGGGAGTTGAAGAAGGAGTGGGGATCGAGAGGTAAAGAGTTGGTTGGAAGCTAGGACCTACGACATTTAAGAGGTTGTATCATCGGTAAAAAGATGATCAACCTCTTTTGTTTTTACTTAGATTAGTAGGAGCTATTAGATGAAATTTGATAAGCGAAGAGGCTAAACAGCTAATTAGCATTTCTCGGTATTGATGTTTAGATTTAGGCCGTTTAAACACTTTTATGGCAACAAACAAACATGCACAGATTCGTTATATCGCTTTAGATAAATGCTTCAGTAATTTCGGGCGTAAATGTTATATAGAGGATTTGATCATCGCTTGTAATGAAGCTATTTATGATTTTACGGGAAAGCATGAAGGGGTGAAAAAACGCCAAATATATGAGGATATCAAATATATGGAAAGTGCTCAGGGCTGGCATATTGAACTTGAACGACTAAAAGAAGGAAGAAAAACATATCATCGTTACGCAGATAAAAGTTATTCCATTAATAAAAGTCCATTAAGTACAATAGAGGTGAATCAGATTAATGAGGTTTTATTAACGCTGTCACGATTTAAAGGAATGCCTCAATTTGAATGGATTGATGACATTGCCAGCCGTTTGGAAAGCATAAGTAAAATTGATGAAAATAAAATTATTGACTTTGAGCAGAATCAGTTTTTAAAAGGTTTAGAATTCATCACCCCACTGTTTAATGCGATTTATTATAAAAGAGTGCTCAGGGTTCAATATCAGTCTTTTAAAGATGAAAAAATAGTTAGTCATATTATCCATCCTTACTATTTAAAACAATATAATTTACGCTGGTTCCTATTCGGTTTCAATTCTGAGAGTAAGTATGTAAACAATTTAGCCCTAGACAGGATAGTTAGTTTAACAGAAATTCCTGAAATATATGAGCAGAACAAGACTATAGATTTTAATGAATATTTTGATGATGTAATTGGTGTAACGATATCCAATGATAAAACTATTGAAACTATTCAGATTTTGGTTCTTCATAATCTTTGGCCTTATATTAAAACAAAACCGATACACGGATCACAGAAAAAAGTTGGAGAGAATGATCAAGGGGTATACATTGAGCTTCAGGTGATTCCAAACTATGAGCTTATTGCTTCATTGTTAGCCTATGGCGAAAATATAATCATTGTATCTCCTGAAAGCTTTAGACTCAACTTTCTTAGAAAAATCAGGGCAATGGAAAAAAATTATGGTTAACTGTGCATAATTACTGCACATTAGTTACCCACATTTGCTAAATCTTACAGTTTTTTGTCGTTATTTAGGGTTGTTTGTATAGTTAAAAATGTTTTAGCTCATTAGAGCAGTTTCTTTTAATCAAAAATAGTAAAACGCTTTCCGTTAAATGATAACATCTAATTTTAATTTTCTCGAAGAAGAATTTCCATTATTATTCAATTTGGGGCAATCAGCAGAATATAATCTGCATACTGATCCAGGAACCGCACTTATGAAGCTGCGTCAGTTTGCTGAGCATTTAACTGAATTAATATATGAAGCTATTGGGATGGAATTTCCAGATGACAATAGATTTCAAGCTCGTATTCAAAAATTAAGCTACGAAAAAGTATTGCCCGAAAACGTAAAAGATTTTTTCTACAATGTTCGTGTAAAGGGAAATGCTGCTAACCATACCTTTGTTGGTACTTTTGAAGATGCTAAACATGCTTTGTTTTCTTCTTTTAAGTTGGGCAAGTGGTTTTATGAAGCTTATTCGGTAAAGAACCACAAGATTGATGATGTGAAATTCCATGTCCCCGATAATTTAGATGCGAGGCATGCATTAAATGAATTAGAAAAACAACATATCGCATTACAAGCTCAATTTGAAGAGCTGAAAGCAACTATAAAAGAAGTTCCTCAGGAAAAGAAAGTGCTTTTTGCTAAACGTTCAGAACAGGCAGCTAAGAAATTAAATATGTCTGAGGGTGAAACCAGGGCAGTAATTGATGAGCAGCTAAGACAGGCTGGTTGGGAAGCCAATACCGCATTAATAAATTATAAAACGCAAAAGACATTACCTCAAAAGGGTAAAAATATGGCTATAGCAGAATGGCCTTGTGGTAACTTGTGGGCAGATTACGCGCTGTTTATTGGAACTGAGTTATATGGTTTGATTGAAGCAAAAAAATACGGACTTGATATATCCACTAATCTTCAGCAATCAAAGGTTTACGCAGCTGAATTACAGGAACTGCAGGGGACTAAGCTATTGGGGCAATGGGGTAATTTCAAAGCACCATTTCTTTTCTCCACAAATGGAAGAACTTATTTAAAGCAAATAGAAACAAAAAGTGGTGTTTGGTTTTTAGATACGAGAAATAGCTTTAATAATGCAAGACCCCTACAAGGCTGGTATCAACCAGAAGGCTTAAAGAAATTATACGAAGCAGACTTACAGGAGGCTAACACTAAGCTTCAGTCTTCTACTTTAGATTTTCTGCAAAGTTCCGCAGGATTAGGTTTAAGGGATTATCAAATTCAGGCGATTAAAGCTGTAGAAGATACTCTGGTTAATCATCCTGATCAAAAAAGAGCCTTATTAGCCATGGCTACCGGTACCGGTAAAACCCGTACAATTATTGGCTTATGTTATCATTTAATTAAAAACAATCGTTTTAAACGTATTTTGTTTTTAGTAGATCGAAGTCTTCTGGCTAATCAGGCGGCTGATTCATTTAAAGACAATAGAGTAGAGGATCTGCTTACCTTTTCGGATAATTACGAGGTTAAGCATTTAAAAGACTTATTTCCTGAAAAGGATACCAGACTGCATTTTGCGACCGTGCAGGGAATGGTGAAACGATTATTTTATCGTGATTCTGAAAAGGATGGTTTACCCATTTCTGTTGATGCCTATGATTGTATTATTGTAGATGAAGCGCATAGGGGATACCTTTTAGATAAGGAGATAGGGGAAGAGGATTTAGAATTTAAAGACCAAAATGATTATGTAAGTAAATATAGGCAGGTATTGGATTATTTTGATGCTTTCGGCGTTGGATTAACGGCAACACCAGCCTTGCATACCAATGAGATTTTTGGAAAGCCTGTCCATTTTTATACTTACCGTGAAGCAGTTATAGATGGATTTTTAATTGACCATGAACCACCCTATATCATAAAGACCCAATTGGGAGAAGATGGTATTGTTTGGCAGGCAGGCGAAAAACCTAAAATCTACGATAGGGAAGAAAATGCCATCAAAGAACTGGATGAATTAGAGGATGAACTGCAAATTGAAATAACAGGTTTTAATAAAAGAGTAATTACAGAGTCTTTTAATCGCACCGTAGTTCAACAATTGGTTAAAGAGCTGGATCCGGATGGTTTGGAGAAAACCTTAGTGTTTGCTGCAACTGACGAACATGCGGATCTGATTGTTAAACTTTTTAAGGAAGAATTTGAAGCCATTGGGGCAATCGTGCCAGATCATGCAATTGAAAAGATCACAGGGAAATCTTATGATCCTGAAGGGCAGGTTAAACGTTTTAAAAACGAGAAGTATCCAAACATTGTGGTAACTGTTGATTTGTTAACGACCGGCATTGATGTGCCAACAATCAGTAACCTTGTTTTCTTGCGTCGGGTAAAATCACGTATTTTATATGAACAAATGTTGGGTAGGGCTACCCGTTTATGCCCAGATATTCAAAAACAAACCTTCAAAATTTTCGATGCAGTTGGTATTTATGAGGCATTGGAAGATTATACGCAAATGAAGCCGGTCGTGGTCAATCCAACGACTAACTTTAATCAGCTGGTTGCTGAATTCCCGTTAATAACTTCTACAGAACGTACGCAAATTCAAATAGAACAGATTATCGCCAAATTGCAGCGCAAAAAAAGTCAAGGTAATTTTAATGCTGATGCATTTAGTTTTAATGCAGATGGTAGAGACATAAATGTGCTTATTGATGAGTTAAAGCATAATGACACACATACTTCTGTAAAGCTGATTCATCAACTACCCGAACTATGGAAGTACTTAGATGAATTTAAAGTAGCTCCAGCGCATCAATTATATTCGGATCATGTCGATACTTTTAATGAAATGCAAAGGGGATATGGGAAAGCAAAAAAGCCTGAAGATTACCTGGAAAGCTTTAGTGCTTACTTAAAAAACAATGTAAATGAAATTGCTGCCTTAAAATTAATCTGTAGGGCACCAAAAGAATTAAGTCGAAAGGAATTAAAAGAGTTGCTGTTACAGCTTGATCAGCAGGGCTATAATGTGAATACGCTAAATGCGGCATGGTCGGCGGCTAAACATCAGGATGTAGCTGCGGATATCATTTCCTATATTCGCACTTTAATGATTGGAAATACTTTAATTAGTAAAGACGATCGGATAAAAAATGCCATGCAAAAGATTCGCCAGATGAAAAATTGGAATAAAACCCAATTGAATTGGTTAGAGCGGATTGAAAAACAAATGTTTGCCGAAACGATTGTCCGTAAAGAAGATTTTGATAAAGAACCCTTTACGGAGGCCGGCGGATTTAATCGCTTAGATAAGATTTTTGAAAATCAACTGGGTGATGTTTTAGATAAAATGAACGAATATTTATACGAAAACCAAATAGCATAAAAGATGAGTGCCGAAGTGATTGCCCAAAAATTGTGGGGTCTGTGTAATGTGTTACGTGATGATGGGGTGACTTATCATCAATATTTAAATGAATTAACTTTTATTCTTTTTTTGCGCCTGTCGCAAATTAAGCAATTTGAAGAAGATATACCAGAGGAATACCGTTGGGATAAGCTTAAAGGTATAAGTGATAATAAAGAACTTTTTGATACATATCGTGAGCTTTTAGCGACTATTAGTGCTAAAAGCCCGAATGCAATGGTAACGGAAATTTATGCGAATGCAAGCACAACTTTGCGTAAGCCTGTTAACCTACGTACTTTAATTACTAGTATAGATGATATTGATTGGTATGAGGAACGTGAAAAAGATAAAATTGCTACCATTTATGAAGAGCTTTTAGAGAAAAATGCAGGTGAGAAAAAAAGTGGAGCGGGACAGTATTTTACGCCAAGACCATTAATTAACATCATGGTTGAACTAATGGTGCCTAAATTGGGTGAACGTTGGAACGACCCCGCTGCTGGTACTTTTGGTTTTATGATTGCAGCAGATGAATATCTGCGAAATAAGCATGATCATTACTATGGACTGGATGCTGCTAAAAGAGATTTTCAGGTTAGGGAAGCATTTACTGGTTGCGAATTGGTGCCAGATGCACATCGTTTGGCTTTAATGAATGCCAAGTTGCATGGTATCGAAAGCAAAATAGTTTTGGGTGATACTTTAAGCGAGCAAGGTAAGGGTTTTAAAAACTTTGATGGTGTGTTGGCGAATCCACCTTTTGGAACTAAAAAGGGAGGAGAGCGACCAAGTCGTGATGATTTAACTTTTCTAAGTAGCAATAAACAGTTAAATTTTTTGCAGCATATTTATCGCTCTTTAAAGGCTGATGGTAAAGCCAGAGCTGCTGTTGTCTTGCCTGATAATGTTTTATTTGAAGATGGCGACGGTTTAAAAATACGTCGCGATTTAATGGAGAAATGTGATCTACATACCATTTTAAGATTACCAACGGGAATATTTTATGCTGCAGGTGTAAAAACCAATGTGTTGTTTTTTACCAGGGGTAAGAAGGAAGTAGATAATACTAAAAACGTGTGGGTTTATGACATGCGGACCAATGCACCTAGTTATGGTAAACGTACTCCGTTTACACGCAATGCTTTTGACGATTTTATAAAAGCATATACTGGGGGTATTGCGGAAACTGAACTAAAAACTAGTTGGTTAGGTGAAATAAGTGAAGCTAAGCGTTCAGAAGTTACCGGAACTGATAAACGCTGGCAATGTTTTAGTCGGGAACAGATTGCTGCTAAAAATGATAGTTTGGATATTGGTTTAATCGCTGATGATACTTTGAATGATGGTGCTGATTTAGGTGAGCCGGTTGATATAGCCAGACATGCTTTGGCTGAATTGAAAAGTATAACTGATGAATTGAATAAAATTATGAAAGAGCTAGGGTAATGGGTGAGAAGGAATTACCAGTGGGGTGGATAAGTACATCTTTAAAAAATGTAGTAATCACTAAAAAAGGCAAAAAACCTAAAATGTTAAGTGATATCGAATTTGAAAATTCTGTTCCTTATCTTGATATAAAAGCATTAGAGAAAAATGAAATTAGACAATATGCTGATGTTGAAAGTTCTAATTTACTAGAGGCTCGTGATATTGCTATTCTTTGGGATGGTGCACGCAGCGGTTGGGTCTCAAAAGGTAAAGCAGGAGCAATAGGCTCCACTTTGGTTGCATTAAAGCCAATACTGGTTAATACGAATTATATTTTCTACTTTTTAAAGTCTAAATTTGATTTATTAAATACAAACACAAGAGGAAGTGGAATTCCCCATGTTGACCCAGCAGTACTTTGGAATCTCGAATTTTTATTACCACCCCTCGCTGAACAAAACCGTATTGTAGAAAAACTAGATAAGCTTTTTGCAAGTATAGAAATTGTAAAAGCAAAATTGGATATTATACCTCAATTGGTTAAGAACTTTAGACAAGCGGTATTAAGTCAAGCGGTAAAAGGAAATTTAACTGAGAAGTGGAGAGAAGGACGATGTGAACTTGACGATTGGAAACAATATAACTTCAATGATTTAGTTTTAAATAAAGCTAGAAATGGATTTTCACCTAAGGCCGTAGACTACATAACTGAGGTGAAAAGTTTAACATTAGCAGCAACTACTTCTGGAAAGTTTAACCCAAAATATGTTAAATATTTGGATATAAAAAAGCCAGATAAAAATTCTCATCTATGGCTTAAAAAAGGAGATATATTGATTCAACGAGCAAATTCATTAGAATATGTTGGTACTGCAGTAATATATAATGGAGAGGATGATGATTTCATATACCCAGATTTAATGATGAAAATTCAAGTTAATGAATTGATACTTAATGAATTTCTTTTGTATAATTTGTCATCACCTTCAATAAAGCAGTATTTTAAAGATGTTGCATCAGGAACATCTGGAAATATGCCTAAAATTAATCAAGGGACTATAAGTGCTATTCAAATTAATTTACCCTCGCTAGATGAACAGTTCGAAATTATATCACGAGTAAATAGTTTATTGGCTAAAGTAGATGTGATTGAAGAGAAATATCAAATTTTGAAAGTCCAATTAGGTAGTTTACCGCAAGTTATTTTAGGTAAGGCATTCAGAGGAGAGTTGGTGAAGCAGGATTTTAATGATGGTCTTGCGGAAAATTTATTGAGAGAAATAGAAAGACTTAAACAATCTGTAAAAAAATGAAAGTAAAAAAGCTTTGGATATCCAAGTATAAAAATGTTGAAGATATCAGATTGAGCTTTAATACGGAGCTAACCAGCTTGTTAGTGGGTAAAAATGGATTAGGTAAGTCTAATCTTATTGAAGCTTTAACTATCATTTTTTCAAATTTAGATCTAATTGAAAATGTAGATGAAATTAAGTTGTTCTCATCCAGGTATTTTGATTTTGACGTCGAATACACATGCTATGACAATTTGATGAGAATAAGGATAAATGATGGCCATTTATCAATAGGATTAAAAAATAAATGTATGAAGGATGCCGATCCTTTTGAACGGATCGAGTTTAATGATTTTAAGAAAAATAGGAATAATAAGTATTTACCTAAATATATAATTGGGTATTATTCTGGAGAGAATAAGCGGCTTAAGGACATTAATTCGCAGCATGAAAATATACAGAAGAATGCATTAAGAAATTGGCATAGAGGTAAAGAAAAGGAACAAGTCGATGATCTAAGGAAATTGTTTTTTACCGAAAACCACCATGGACAATTGTTGCTTTTAACATTGGCGATATATAGATATCATGAGGATTTTTCTGTGCATATAGGGAAGTTATTTAATGAATATCTAGAAATTGATCATTTAATTGACTTCGAAATAGTCTTTAATAATCCAGATTGGAAGTATAATAATATTGATGGGATTGATAAAAGTGCTGAATATTTACTCGCAAATATTGGGGCTAAGAAGCCTGTCCACTATCCTTTTTGGAATCTAAAAGGTAAAATTGATTTACTCTTAACAACATTCTATAATTATCAAATAGATCATGGGTCTGAGCCACTAATTTACCCGAGTGAAGGTGTCTCAAAAAAATATATTAAAGAATATATTGAATTTTCTAGAATAGAATTAGAACCATTTAGCAATATTGTTTTTGAGAATTTTAAGCATCCAATTGATTTCTTTAATGCGCTAGAATCTACTGAGGTTGTTGGAATTTTTAATAGAATAGGAGTTAATGTAAAGAAAGTAAACTTAGATTTTGCAATAGGATTTGAACAGTTAAGTGAAGGTGAGCAGCAATTAATAACAGTTTTGGGCTTATTACTTATAACAGGAAAAGATGATTGTCTGTTTTTGCTAGATGAACCTGATACTCACTTAAATCCTAATTGGCAGAGAAATTATATCCGTCTATTGGAAGAATTTAATTTAAACGACGATAACTCTCATGTTTTTGTGGCTACACATAGTCCATTGCTTGTTCAAGCCGTAGAGGGTAAATATGATATTTTACTCTACCACTTGAATGAAAATGGCAAAATTCAAATTGATAATGACCCCAATATTATTAAAAATTGGAGAATTGATCAAGTTTTAGCAAGTAAGTATTTTGACTTGGTAAGTACTAGACCCCTTGTGTTAGATGATTTAATGAAAAAACGACTGGATATGATAAGAAGCGGCATAATAAGTGAAGAAGATAAGTTTCTCTTGAATAAATATAAAAATGAAATTGGTTACCTGCCTACAGGAGAAACTATTGAAGAACTAGAGTCAATGATTTATATTAAAAAAATGGCTGACACCCTTAAGAATGATAAAAATTAGTAAAGCTGGTTTTGAAATTCCAAAAGTTCTAGTAGAGGATGGTTTACTTTTGAGAGATGAATATGTATTAATGTATACCAATTCTCCAGGGGGATTTCATCTTGATGATGATAAAATTAGAACAAAGTTTTCTTTTTGCTCTAAAATATATGGCCATGAAGATGTAAAGGATTTGTTAAAGCATGTTCAAAATGATAAGTGCTGCTTTTGTGAGGCAAAAATCTCACACATTGCTTATGGTGATGTTGAACATTTTCGACCAAAGGCTGCATATAAGAACGGTGAAAACTCTGATTATGTGTATCCTGGGTATTATTGGCTTTGCTATGACTGGGGAAATCTTTATTTTTCATGTCAAATTTGTAATCAGAGATTTAAGGGGAATTATTTTCCTATCTCAGATTCTGGTATTAGAGCATGTTCAATTGTTCGTGATATTTCCTTTGAAGACCCATTATTTTTAGATCCAGGTGGTACAGATGATCCAGAACATCATATTTATTTTGATGGTGCAATTCCGGGATCAAATACAGTAAAAGGGAAAACAACAATTAAATATCTTGGGTTGGATCGAGAAGAGCTCAACGAAGATAGATTAACATCATTGGAAAGATTACGATGCTTAGAGCGTATTGTGTGGCTTACTGCAGATTCTATGAATGCTGTAGTAGCAAGAAGAGCATTTTTAGACCAATTGGAAACTTGTGTTTCTAATTGGTCAGAATACAGCAGTATGTTTAAGAGTAATTTCTCAAAGTACTTAAAGGAAATTTAAATGTAGGATCTTTAGATTTTAAATCAGAGTCTCTTTTAATATGTTTATTTGATTAACGACAGGATTAGTCAAATCGAAACAAAGCAATATGTTTGCAGCTATACTGCACAGGTTGGTTTTAATATTGTATCATAAACAATATTAAATATGAAAACATCAAAATTACTTCTTCTATTAATTTTAGTAGGTTTACTCTCAAGCCTAAATGCTCTTGCTCAGGATGCCATTACCTGGAGCACTCAACGTAATGGGGCCAAAGTTGCCGATACGGTGGCATTGGAAGATTATCTACCAGTAAAAGATAATGCAGTTTATGTAGAAGCAGTTTTAGACTTACCAGGTACAACAAAGCAGGAGCTATTCTCCAGGGCGAAGCTGGCTATTCAGAAAACCTTTACTAGTAATAAAATAGGTACTTCAAATTACGATGCTGAATCTGGAATCTGCAGTGTTAATAATTTCTACGATATTTCTGATATGACGGATTTTAGTGCTTTAGCAACTTCAAATCCGGTTAGAGATAAATACTATTTTAATGCATTGCTCTCTGTAATTGTAAAAGATGGCAACTATAAAATTAAAATGGAGATACCTCAATATGCTTATGGAAAGGAAAGTAGGTATAAATCTTATAATGATTTCCAGTCGCAAAGTTTGCCCATATCAAATATTGCAAATAAACGTCAAAATGGTAAACGCCAGCGTATGCGAGTTCTTAAAACCTTAAATGATAAAATGGTAGTGACTTTCAATTTTGTAAAAACGGAAATGGAAAAGAAACTGGATAACGATTTTTAGTTTTCATTTAAACTTTGTTCGTAATATTAATGAATGTTGAAAACTTGCAAATGAACCTGAATAAAAACTAAGTGTTTTAGTAATAATAAAAAGCCAAGTCACTCAGTTGAGAAAATGGTGACTTGACTCTAAATCAGAAAGTTAAATTACTTCCCGAATTCGCACTTCAAAAGTAATTATTCCTTCATGATTTCCAAATTTTCTCGGAGGGTTAATGTGTTCCTGCCCTGTTCCAACCAGGAGAACTAACTTATATGTATAATATGAGACAACCAATTGGTACAACTGCAAGTACAGGACAATCATGCCCTGAAAGTGGTGTATGGAGAGTTGTAGGTTCACCTACAACTACCGCACCAATTGCCAAAGGAAATACAATGCCCCCTTATGGTGGCAAGGGTGTTACTTGGCGATTAGAAGTTTACGCTTAAATTAACGGGGGAGTGGAGCGAGAGCGCGCTCTCCCTTATTAAATGGAACAATTAAAGAAAATTGATATGAAGGATAATTATAGTATGAATGTAAGCTTGCAGTGTGTTACTTGTGGAAACACCGGAGCGTTTGATTTTAATGAGGATAAAACTTACGTAAGGTGTACAGCTTGTAATCGTGAATATTTAAATGGTTACGCTGAACTTGTAGAATTAAATCAGGAAAACATTAATAATGTATTGGAGGAAAAAAAGAGTGAGATTGCTCAGGATTTAAAAAATGACATCCTTAAAGCCTTTAAAGGGAATAAATATATTAAAATCAAATAAAAATGGACTGGAGTTTAATTATTTCTATTGCAGCTTTATGTTTTTCAGCAATTACTTATGTTGTTCATGATCGGAGAATAAAAAAACAGGAAGGTTTAATTAATGCTTATCAATTAGAAAAAATTGATGCTGAAAAGATAGACCAAAAGAAGGCCTTTGTAAAGGCAAATTTGATTAAGGGAGATAAAGGGAATAGAATAATCAAGATATTTAATTCAGGTAAATCTGCTGCAAGAAATATTAGTTTTGAAATTCTATCTGAAAATCAGAATTTTTGGATTTTAAATCAAGATGTTCTCCCATTTGAGCTTTTAAACCCTCAAGAAGGTACTGAATTAATAATAAGCACTTCTGTTGGATCGCCAGATAAAGTGAAAATTCAGTTTATTTGGGAGGATGATAGTAGTTTGAGTAATAAATATGAGCAAGTGCTTACGCTGTGATTTTACTGGAGCTCCATTGAGGAGGATATGAACCTTTCTCTTGATATGAAAAACACCCTTGATCTTATCCAGATCTTTCAGAATTCTACACACCCTGTGAATTCCAGCCTAATTAGGTTTTAATGAGGTCAGTTGTTGATAGTAAATGGTGTTTTTACCATGTAATGTTGTGAAACGTAGAGCGTAGATATGTTCATTTCAGAATATTTATGGTCAAATGCTAAATAAGGAAGCGGGAAGGATCTCCGACCATTCCCGCTTCAAAATTAACGCTCTCATAATAAAAGACGTTAATTAGGTCTAGATATTGTGTTACTCGATAAATTAAGTTGCTGTATACTTCTTTTTAAGGGTAGCCATATCAGTACCAACTTTAATGTCAAGTATTTTGGCGTAATGTTGCGTAGTTTGGATATTGGTGTGTCCCAGCATTTTTGAAACGCTTTCTATTGGAATCCCATTCAGTAATGTAATTGTTGTGGCAAATGTATGCCTGGCAATATGAAAAGTGATCAGTTTTTGTATGCCACAGAGGTTGGCAATCTCCTTTAAATAAGTGTTCATCTTCTGGTTACTTGATACAGGCAGTAGTATTCCTTTATTTAAGCACATCCGATTATTCTGATACTGGTTTAATAGGGAAGCAGCAGCAGGTAATAAAGGAATTCGGGAAGGCACATTAGTTTTTTGCCTTTTAATAGAGATCCATTTTTCACCATCAATGCCAGTTACAATATCGCCAGGTTTTAAATTCTTAACATCCACATAGGCAAGGCCGGTATAACAACAGAATAAAAACACATCCCTTACTTGCACTAATCTTTCAGAGGCCAGTTGCTTAATGGCTATTTGATTTATTTCTTCTTCATTAAGGTAAACCCGATCAACCTTTTTAATCTTGTTTTTGTAGTTTTGAAATGGATTGGTAGCTAGCAATCCGTTAGAAAGACAAATACGAATGATCTTCCCGAAGTTTTTCAAGTATTTTACTACAGAATTATTTGCGCATTTTCGGACAGATCGTAAGTAAAAATCGTATTCAGTTATGAAACTGTGATTTACCTTTCTAATGTCTATATCACTGATGTTGTATTTCCATTGTAAAAATGCTACAGTATGATTTAAAGAGGTTCTGTAACGCTCTGCTGTGCCTTTAGAGAACTCGGAGCCCACCAAGGCCTCCATTTTGTGGTTATGATCTTTAAATACGTCGATTAAGGTACGTTGCTTTTCTGCTTTTCCCTGAAATTGATCTCGTAGTTGTTTGGCAGTGATGAGATCATTCTTCTCGGTTAATTGTCGATGCGCTTCAAATACTTTGTTTTGCAAGTTGTCCAGATAAGCGTTAAAGGATTTCATTTCTTCCTTTTTTCCATTGCCTCGTCCAGAAATTGCGTTCCATTGCGATGGTTCACAACTACGGCCAGTGGTAACTTCTGAGCGACTACCATTCACAGTAATGCGAAGATAAATAGGAGCGACTCCATTTTGATAATTTTTTGGTTTCTTCATGTAGAAGAGCAAGCTGAAATTGGTTTTCATAATGATAAACATTAAAATAAACAACCCGAGTCCGATTTTCGGACAAGAGCTGCATCGCAGAGAAAATTAATAAGAATCAACGATGCAAATTTAGCCTTGCAGCGATTGGAAATCAAGATGTTTAGTGTAGCAACCTGTTTAATGTCAGGTTTTTATATGCTATTCGGTGAGTCATTTCAATTTTCCAAATGACTCACCGAATCACTCACCTATAGGGTGTGAATCGGTGCATATTTTGGAATACCAATAAAAACAAAAAAGCCTGCTATCGTATGATTTGCAGGCTTTTTGTTGGTTTTGATACCATTTCAGCGGAGAGTGGGGGATTCGAACCCGCGGACCCTTTGACAAGTCAACAGTTTTCAAGACTGCCGCAATCGACCACTCTGCCAACTCTCCGGCACAAAAGTACGAACTCGATTCAATTCTACAAACTATGATGGCTATTATTTAATGGGATTTATCTAATCCGCTAATCCTGAGTCTTTTTGTTTTTTGTTTTGATGTGATTTAATTCAACACATCGTGTATTTATTCGTTTTAGTAGGCGTAAACGGTGCATAATTCCTTATTTCGATAAGTTTAATTATTTATGCTTCGTATATATATAAGTTATCGGAAATGAGCTGATTCTCGCTTGTTGATAACTGTCTTTCGGATATAGATTTTAGTTATAAAAATATCCAATTTGTTTTATTACAGCGGTATTTTTTAATTTATAGGGAAATAATTTTTTAATAAAAATCTTGGCATGGATTTTTCTGTTTTTTATCAGTATAAATAAAAATTAGTAAGAAAAATATTACATTATTTCTGGGGGATAATATGATGTCATTGCTTATTCTGACCCAGAATTGGTCACTTTATTAAGGTTGGGTAACAGAGCCGCATACACTGAGATTTATAAAAGGTATTCTGGAATTTTGTACAGTCATGCCTATTCCAAACTTCAGAATCGTGAGGAAGCGAGGGATAGCATTCAGGAGTTGTTTAACTGTATTTTGGCATAAAAGAGAAAGTATTGCTATTGAAAACAACTTGTCTGGATATTTATATTGTGCTTTGATAAACAGCATTCTTAATGCTATTTATCATAAGTAGGTGGAATCTACCTGTTTTCTGGCCAACTAGGGCAATGTAGAAAGATTCGAATCTCCTACTGATCATCGTTTGTGGGAAAATGTGCTGACCATCCTTATAGAAAAATAAGTTTCTTGTTTGCCGGAAAAGATGAGAGAAGTATTTGAACTCAGTAGGAAGCATAATTTATCCAGGAAAGAAATCGCTTCCCAACTTAACCTCTCTGAGAAAATTGTTAAGAATCAGATTAATAATGTAAAGATTTCAAAATCCAGTGATGGTCAGGTAATTTATTCTTCAGTTCCAGCTGGAAATATGCCAAAAAACCTAAAATTACCTTAACTCAATAGCATAGAAACTCCTAGAGGAGACAAATTTCAAATCTTACTACCCGATGATATCAGGGTATGGCTGGATGCTGCATCTTCTCTAAAATATCCGATAGAATTAACTGGACAGGCTTATTTTGAGGTCGACAAAAACGTTGGCGATGCAGTGGCCTGGAAAAGCGGGTTCTTTGCATTCGATAGAGATGATGTTCCTACTGTGGAATTGAAGATCAAAGGAATAAAACACAGATAACCCCAATAAATAACCTCTATAATTACAATGAAAAGCCTGTGGTTAATTCCGCAGGCTTTAGTTGTTTTCTATCTTTCCGTCCGATCAGGCGCAGTACCGTGTTTCTTGAACAAATTGTAGCTTGGACGCAGGATTTTTACACTTCTTTTCGACAAGTCTACACTTGCATTCAGCTCAAAACCCACCAAAAGAATCAAGGAATTCAGATAAAGCCAAATCATCAATACGATTAAAGTACTAATGGAGCCATAGATTTTATTGTAAGAACTAAAATTGTCTATGTAAAAGGAAAATCCCCAAATGGTCAGAAAGGCAAGTATAGTGGCTAAACAAGAACCTGGACTAAAGAACTTCCATTTCTTAACATGAGAAGGTCCGTATTTGTAAAGAATGGAAATGGTCACAAAATAGAGGATCCCTAACAGGGCCCATCTGCTGAGCTGGATCAAATACACCATAAAGCTCCCATGAATGTTCAGTTTCTTTAAGAGGAGCACCCCGATCGTCATGGCAACGATGCAAATAATCACGGATAGGGCAATGGTAATTGTTAACAATACGGCGATCAAACGCTGTTTTAACCAGCTCCGGCTTTCGATGATTAAGGACGACTTATTAAAGGCCATCATCAAGCTGTGTACGCCATTTGTCGCAAAAAACAAGGATAGAAAGAATCCAAAGGACAGCAAGCCCCCGTTCTGCTTGTTGACAATCTCATTTAAGGTCGCTTCAAAGGCTTTGTAGGCATCTGCAGGTAAAATCAATACAATCAGTTCCATCAGTTGTTTCTGGAAGCCTATGCGCTTTGGTATAAAGGGAATCAGGGTAAATAAAAAGATGATCGCAGGAAATAAGGCCAGCATAAAATTATATGCCAGGGAAGAAGCCTTATTCACCAAAGAATCCTTCCCGATCTCGGTGAAGAAAAAACTGGCAACAGTGTAGAGGGGCAGCGGACTGAAACCAGGAAGTATACATACTTTGGTCCAATCTATAAACAAAGCGTAAATCCTGATTTTTAGTAGTTGCTTATGTACCCACTCCATCTATCAAATTTAATTAAAAAATACCTTTAACTTCTCCATGAAATCCTCAGGAGGGGAGCAAGGTTTGTTTTTTGCCATATCGACAAACACCAGGGTAGTTTTGCCAATATTGATCAGCTCAGCTGCCTCATTATATAGTTCGTATACAAAATAGATACGGACTCCTGGAAGTTCATGTATGGTGGTTTTAATGGTGATTTCCTGGTCATACAGTGCAGGTTTGATGTACTTGCAGTTCAGCTCTAAAACAGGCATCATTACGCCGCTGCTTTCCATACTGGCGTAATCCATGCCTAAGCTTCTCAACATTTCCACCCTTGCTACTTCATAATATTCCGCATAATTGCCGTAATATACGTAGCCCATCTGGTCTGTCTCACCGTATCTTACCCTTACTTTCGTGCTGTGTGTAAACATCCTATTTGTAAATATTACGTTTGTTCAAAGCTTCTCTATATTTTTTCGCATTGATCTCATGTTCCTGAACCGTCACTGCAAAATTATGGTAACCAGAGAAGTCTTCCTTGGCACACATATAGATGTAATTGTTGTCGTCTTTGTTCAATACAGCATCGATAGCATTGATACTAGGCATCATGATTGGCCCTGGAGGTAAACCAGCATATTTGTAAGTATTGTATTTAGAAGGAACCTGTAATAGTTTATTGGTTACCCTTTTTACCGTGAAATCATCGTTTGCAAAGATTACCGTTGGATCTGCCTGAAGCAAAATTCCCTTTTTTAACCTGTTCAAATATAATCCAGCGATGATTGGCATCTCTTTGTCGTATAAAGCCTCCGCATCTACGATAGAAGCCAATACAGAAACCTGAATAGGGCTTAGGTTTAATGCCGCAGCTTTACGCTTACGCTCATCATTCCAGAACTTCGCATATTCTTTTTGCATTTTCTCGAAAAACTCAATCGGCGCAATGTTCCAGTACATTTCGTAAGTATTTGGAATAAACATCGTATAAATGTTTTCTTTATTGAATCCGTACTTCTCAATTAACGCTGCAGAATCCAGTACGTTGATGAAAGCTAAGGAGTCAGCTTCCAGATTTTTTGCCAGATAACCAGCAAAATCTTCTTTCTTCCTGATGTTCTGGAACTTTAATTTCACAGGGTCCTGGTTACCAGCTTTCAGCATGTTCACCAAAGTTCGGTTGTTCATTCCCTTGCTCACTTTATAGCGACCAGGTTTCAAGTTTTGTGCAAGATCCATCTTTGCAGATGCCTGACTAAAAGATCCGATATCTGTTAATATATCTTTCTTGCGGATTTCCTCAAATAGGTCATCTAAATGGCTTCCCGTTCTTACATACACGTATTTTTCCTTACCAGTGATGTTAGGCGCAAAAAACACTTTGTAGAATTTCAGGCCAAAATAACCACCAACTACCAATGCAACCAGCAAGCTGGCCAATATTACTTTAGTACTTTTCTTAAAGCTTTTCTCGTTTTCGTTTGACATATAATGAGGCTAATAATTACTTTTTATTGGACAAGGTAATGTTTACTGGGGTACCGATTTTAACTTTCGTTACGGAATCCGTTAAAAAAGGATCCTGTTTTACGATCACTGCATTTGCTGTATCCGTAATTTCGCCTTCATAATACACGTTTCCTAAACTCAGCATCGCGCCATTCTTTAAGGCAAATCTCGCTTCATCCATCGTTAATCCAATTAATGAAGGGATATCCACTTCTTCGTTTCCTCTTCCATCACCTAAAACTAAATCAATCCTGGATCCTTTAGGCATGGATTCTCCAGCTTTAATCGGCTGTCCGCCAAATAAAGCTTCCAATACTACGTCTCTGGCCTGATCGGATTTATAAGTAGTATCTCCCAGTTTTAGTCCGAAACTCTCAATCAAAGCTTGTGCCTGTCTCAAAGGTTTAAACTCTATATCCGGAAATTTAACATTCGGAGCCATAGCTACATTTACAGTTAAATAAATAGTACGGTTGTCTTTTACAAAAGTGCTGGCTTCAGGATCCTGGTCGATTACAATACCTGGAGGCGAATCCATTACAAATACGGAATCTACTTCGTAACGAAGTCCCAGTGCTTCTAACTTGCTCACTGCCTGCGTGAAAGATAGTCCTTTGACTGCCGGAACATTTAAGCCCTGACCATGTTTGGTGTAATATCTTAAACTAAAGAAAGCCGCCAGGATAATGATCACTACCGTAACTATCGCAGCAATGATGTTGGTTCTAAAGGATTTAGTCTTTAGGTAAGATATAAATTTGCTCATAGGGATTTTCTCTTCAATATGGTATATCGCCCAAATTTAGGCTAAAAAAATATTTTATTGGAATTAAAATGACATCTGGGCCAACTAATTTATATTTGTGCTTACAATTGACTTATTACTTTGAATAGGTTTTAACACGCTTAAAAATGAAGAAAACATTAGCATTACTAACCGGTGGGACCACAGGTGAATGGGTCATCTCGGTTAAAAGTGCCGCCACTATCGCCCAAAATCTAGATGCCGATAAGTTTGATGTTTATAAAATCATGCTCAGTCAGCAAGGTTGGTTTTATGAGCCGGCAGACTCAGTGAAAATTGAAGTAGACAGAAATGACTTCTCCTTAAACATTAAAGGTCGAAAAGTTACTTTTGATGGGGTTTTTATTGCCATTCATGGCTCCCCAGGTGAAGATGGTAAATTACAAGGCTATTTCGACATGCTAAACCTTCCTTATACCGCTTGTGATGCGCTAACTTCTGCAATCACAATGAATAAAGGATATACCAAAGCAATTGTTCAGGGCATAGAAAATCTACATGTAGCAAAGTCTGTGCAAATTTTCAAGAATGTTGCTTACAATGTAGAGCAAATCAAAAGAGATCTTAAAATTCCTTATTTCGTTAAGCCAAATAATGGCGGAAGCAGCATAGGGATGAGCAAAGTAAAACATGGTGCTGATCTGGAAAAAGCAATTGAAAAAGCTTTTAAAGAAGACGATCAGCTGCTGATTGAAGAGTTTATTTCCGGTAGGGAATTTACAGTAGGGGTAGTGAAATTGGATGGCAAACTAGTTGTGCTTCCAGCAACAGAAGTGGAAACTGCAAAAGAGTTTTTTGATTTTGAAGCCAAATACACTCCTGGAGTAGCTAAAGAAACTACGCCGGCTCCAATCAGACCAGAAACGAAAGCCAGAGTAGAGCAAATTGCCAAAGATGTGTATATGAAGCTAAACTGCAGTGGCGTGGTGCGTATAGATTTTATCCTAACGGAAGATGAAGGTGATTTTTACTTCATTGAGGTCAATACCATCCCAGGACAAACCGCTACCAGCTTTATTCCTCAGCAAGTAGCCGCAGCGGGAATGAAACTAAATGATTTTTATACCAAACTCCTGAAAGAAACGATAGGTTAATCCCAATGCAAAAGATACAAGACTATAAAAAAGGGGCGCTGCGGAATATTCCGCAGCGCCCCTTTTTTATAGTCACAGCAGTCGTTTAATGTCTTAGAAACGGTAGCCGATACTCAAGCCAGATCTTACTCCTGCCCATGGACCACTAAAATCAATTTTAGCACCATTGCCGTCTACCGTAGATTTTGTGTGCACTAGAGGAAGATCATCCAGATCCGTCAAGGCCTCTCTTAATGCTTTTTGTTCATCATCACTCAATGCTTTCTTACCAGAAATACTGCCAGAAGCAGATCCGTAATTAGGACCTAAAATCCACCAATCCAGATAAATTGCTTTACTCAGTTTCCATTGCGCACCAAAAAGCACTCCTGCTGTCAGGGTACTGATACTGCCGTCCATGTCAATTCTATCCTTAATTGTTGTACTGCTTGTGCCATTACTGAAAGTAGCTTCGTAATGGTATGGAACAGCCACATTGTACCTTGAATACCTTGCAAATGGTGCCACGTAAAAGCCACGGAATACATTCTGACCTACATAATACCTAAACTCTGGCGTGATCGCGAAGTTGCCGGTTTTGAAATCCTTAATGCTTTCCCAGGTTTTATCGTCATCAATCAGACTTTTGAAAGTAGAACTGAAGGGAACATGAGATTTTGGCATCATCCTGAATCCTAAGGAAACAGACATTTTCTTGCCCACAGCACGTTCATACTGGAAGGAATAAGTCTTTAAAGCTACAGCCGCCACATTCCATTTTACCAGGTTTTTAGATTCCGTGTTTTCCTCGTCCTGACTTGTATTGGTCTGCTGGGCGAAACTATTGGTCGCTGAAAAGCTAAGTGCCGCCACACCGCAGATGAACATGGTTTTAGTAAAGGTTTTTTTCATATTAATATTAGTTTTGAGTGGACTAAATTATATATTTTATGGAGTTAAACCTGAATAGTTTTCCACCTTCCCTTTTTAAATAGGATATATCCCACAATGGCGATGCCTACCTCTGCAACAGGGATCGCAATGAATACCCCGGTAGGGCCCATCTCAAAGTGTTTTGCCAATAAAAATGCCAATGGAATCTGAAATAACCAGAACCCGAAAAAGTTAACCCAGGTAGGTGTCCAGGTATCGCCAGCCCCGTTAAACGTGCTAACCAGCACCATTCCGATGCCATAAAAGATATAACCCAGGCTCATAATCTGGAGCGCATGAAGTGCAACCTCTTGTACCAATTGATCATTAGTGAAAAAAGAGATGAAATAATAACCGCCAATGAAAGTAAAGGCCATCACCAGTACCATATAGACTACAATGTATTTTGCAGTTTTCATCACCGAATCTATCGCGCGCTGCAAGTGTTTTGCCCCTAGATTCTGACCTACCAAAGTTGCCGCCGCATTACTCATCCCCCAGGCAGGGAGCATGAAAAACATCATCAGCCTTAAAGCAGTTTGATAGCCGGCAGAGCCATGATCACCACCTGTAGTGGCTACCAACTGTGCTAAGAAGATCCAGCTGCAGGAAGCAATAATGAATTGGAATATACCAGGCGTAGCAATCTTTAATAAGGCCTTCATTTGCTCAAAATGTGGCTTTAAGTAGGATAAGTGCACCTTTAAAAGTCCTTTGCCGCTTACCAGATGCCAGATTTGATACCCTACACCCATACTTCTTCCTATAGTGGTGGCAATGGCTGCACCAGTTAAACCAAAAGCAGGGATAGGACCCAATCCGTTGATCAGAATAGGACATAGAATGATGTTGGCAATATTTGCGATCCATAGACTTTTCATGGCTATAGCCGCATTTCCTGCGCCTCTGAAAATTCCATTGATCAGGAAGAGCAATACAATGATCACACTTCCACCCATCATGATCTGAGTAAAATGTGTTCCATGAGCGGCGGTTTCTGCAGAAGCACCCATCAGCATCAGGATGTCAGCAGCGTAAATTACCCCTAAGACGCTAATGATGAGGTTAAAGAAGACGGCGATCAGGATCGCCTGAACACCTGCTTTTGTTGCCGCCTCCGGGTTTTTCTCCCCGATTCTTCTCGCTACTACCGCAGTTGCAGCCATACTCATTCCGATAGCTAGAGAGTAAATAATGGTCAATACCGATTCTGTTAATCCTACAGTCTGTATCGCGTGACTGCTATTGGGCAGGTGTCCTACAAAATATAAGTCTACCAGTGCAAATACAGATTCCATTGCCATTTCCAACATCATCGGAATGGCCAATAAAAGCACCCCTTTACGGATACTTCCCTGCGTAAAATCAAGGTCTTCGCCTTTTAAAGCTTGTTTTAAAAGTGATATAATCCTAGATAGCTTGCTCCTTGAAGCTGCTTGTGGTGCTGACATATAAAAAGAAAAAAAATTAAGAAATAAACCTATATCAGCATTGAAATGCTGATGTTTTATCGTTAGTAAGGAAGGGAGTCCTTGGTTTTTAGAACCTAAAACGGACGTGAAATACTATCATCGTATTGCGGTTTTGTAAATTCAAATATAGTTTTTTTATTATTAAATCCTTAAATATTTTATATGCTGCAATCGAATTCGCTTTGGGAAATTTTCATTAATCTTACGCCCATTATAATTCAACTAGGTAACACGTTATTGAAATGAAAATTACCGATGTAAAAGTTTGGCTGGTAAAAGGCTTTAAAGACCAATTGGCCGGGAAGCCCAATCGTCTATAGCTCGGCAAAATATGTGGGCGAGCGCATCATTGGTCTGGATCCCATGCGGCCAGATTTTATCTGGATCTGAACTGGATGGGGTCTTTCGGCGCAAGTATTTGTGCTATTAGTGGCATCGACATGGCCTTACTTGATCTGAAAGGAAAAGTATTGAAACGCTATAGGAAATGTTGTTGTGGATCATTTCATGATGGTAACTGGTTTCCAGTTTATTTAAAACACATCTTTATATGGTCGACTCAAAGAATATAAGGGTAGCAAAAAGAATCTATTGATACTTTTGAGGAGTATTTGAGCAAACTTGATATTGGTAAAATAGAAGTGTTGAAGCTAGAATTAGCGTAGCAGAATATAACCATTGGGCAAAGTGACTTCTTAATTCAGTACCTTTATACCTTAAAACAATTGCAAATAAGTTTTCTAAAATTCTGTTAAATTTAATATCCTGAACAAAGGAACATTTACTTATGCTTTAGTACAATAGCGCCATTCCCAAGTATTGGGGGAGGGATTGGATGTTGGGCTAGTAGTTTTTTTCTTGATCGCAATAAAATAGAATTCATTTATCCTGAAAGATTGATTTGTTTGAAATTCGCCTATCCTGATGTTCCTTAGAAGACGATAAAATTTTATAACACTGTAACTTGACTCAAGATTTAGATATAGAATAGGTGGCTGAAAATCAGCTGACTTTTTTTCTTTAAATCTGTCAATTTTTCCCTCAAAAACTGAAAAATTTTCAGAAAAAACTTTTTCAATGCATTCACAAACCCTGTTTTTAGAATTTGGCACAGCAGTTGAAATATGCCAGGTGTATTTAATTTTTTAATTGATAGATCACAGTCTAAAAATAAAGGAGGATTATATATGTCACTAGTAAAATTTAATAATGGAGCAAAAAACACTGAATTAATGAACGATTTCAATGATGTTCTCGGTTCAATATTTACCGATGCTTTATTGCCAAATCACCTGATTACTAAAATGCCTGCTGTGAACATTAGTGAGACTAATGATCAGTACCACATTGAAATGGCGGTTCCAGGTTTGAAAAAAGAAGATTTTAAAGTGAACCTGGAAGGAGATGTATTGACCATCTCTGCAGAAGTTAAAAAAGAAGAGAAAAAAGAAGATAAGCAATATAAGAAACAAGAATTCAGCTATACTTCTTTCTTACGTTCTTTCACCTTGCCTGATTCAGTAGATGTTGCAAGTATTAATGCAACCTATAATGATGGTGTATTGGTGATTGAAGTTGCTAAAAAAGAAGAAGCTAAAAACGCAGTTCGTCAGATTGAAATTAAATAATTTGTTTTGAAAAGATTATCTAATAATTAATAGCTCATCTGGCTTATTCAATCCAGCCTTCATCCCTAATAGGGTGAAGGCTTTTTTATATACTGTAAGCCTGAATCATCTCTTCTGTTACTTTACAGCCTTTTCCAGTTTTCGTGTCGATCATCACATAATCAAACCAGCCATCAGCAGCAATCTTTTTGGTACGTTTGTTTTCCATTTCGAACTGTACCCTGCAGCCTTTTTCATTGATCGTTAAGATTCCGGTGCGGATCAGAATTACATCCCCTAAAATCAGCGGGCGTTTAAAGTCTACATGCGCAGTACGTACTACCCAGCCATAACCACTTTCCAGGAAAGACTCCATAGACATCTTGTAAAATTCTTCCATCTGGTCGTAACGTGCAGAGAGTACATAGTCGAAATACTTACTATTGTGCACATGCTGGAACATATCTATATCATCTGGGCGTACTTTTAATTCAGTTTGAAATATGCTGTATTCGTTCTTTTCCATGTTTTCTACGTTCTGCGTCAAAAATAAGGTTTAGATTTTGATATATATTGGTCTCCTGTGCTAAATTGAACCGATATGACAATTGTTTTTTTTGCGATTCACTAAAACTTAAACTATCTTTGCACACAATTAATTAATCCATACACACTTTAGTATCATTCAAGAAATGTATTTAAGTAAAGAAAAGAAAGCCGAAATCTTCAAAACACACGGCGAAGTAGAAACCAACACTGGTTCTGCTGAAGGTCAAGTAGCATTGTTTACTTACCGTATTGCACATTTAACTGAGCACTTAAAGAAAAATCGTAAAGATTTCTCTACTCAGTTATCTCTACAAAAATTAGTAGGTAAACGCCGTGGTATTTTGGCATATCTATTTAAAAAAGATATCAATCGTTACCGTGCTGTTATCAAAGCTTTAGGCTTAAGGGACATTATCAAACCTTTAGGTTCAACTAGAGACAGCAAATAAGCGTTATAATATCAGGAAAAGCCATTCTTAGGGATGGCTTTTTTAATTGAATAATAAAATTAACATATATAAATCAGGTGTGTAGAAAGAGGAAAACACACCACAACACTCTTTAAATGAATGTAATAAAAAAATCGTTCGACCTGGGCGACGGAAGAATTATCGAAATTGAAACAGGAAAATTAGCAAAACAAGCTGATGGTTCTGTAGTTGTTAAAATGGGAGACACCATGTTATTAGCTACTGTAGTATCTTCAGTAGGTGCTAAAGCGGGTGTAGATTTCTTACCATTATCAGTAGATTATCAAGAGAAATATGCTGCCGCTGGCCGTATTCCTGGAGGTTTCTTACGTCGTGAAGCAAGATTGTCAGACTATGAAGTTTTAATTTCTCGTTTGGTTGACCGTGCTTTACGTCCAATGTTCCCTGAAGATTACCACTCTGATACTCAGGTGATGATCTCTTTGATCTCTTCTGACAAAAATATTATGCCAGACTGTTTAGCTGGATTAGCTGCTTCAGCTGCACTTGCAGTTTCAGATATCCCTTTCAACGGGCCGATCTCTGAAGTACGTGTTGCTAAAATTGACGGTAAATTTATCATCAACCCTTATGTAAGTGATTTAGAACGCGCAACTATGGAATTCCTTGTTGCCGGTACTGAAAGCGATATCGTGATGGTAGAAGGTGAAGCTGATGAAATCTCAGAAGCTGACATGGTGGAAGCAATTGAGTTCGCTCATAAAGCCATCGTGATTCAGGTTCAAGCTCAAAAAGAATTAGCTGAATTAGTAGGTAAGACGGTTAAACGTACTTATTCTCATGAAAACAGTAATCCTGAGTTGAGAGCATCAGTATTCGCAGCTACTTACGATAAAGTATATGCAGTTGCAAAAAGCAATACAAGTAAAGGTGAGCGTACTGACGCTTTCTCTGCTATCCTTGCTGAATTTGTAGCTACTTTAGGTGAAGACATCGATGATGTAACTTCATTCTTAGCTAAAAAATATTTCCATGATGTACAGTATGATGCAATTCGTAACCTGGTATTAGATGAAGGAATTCGTTTAGACGGTCGTGATGTGCGTACCGTACGTCCAATCTGGTCTGAAGTAAGTTACCTTCCTTCTGCTCACGGTTCTGCAGTTTTCACTCGTGGTGAAACTCAAGCATTAACTACAGTTACTTTAGGTTCTAAAGACGACGAGCAAATGATTGATGGAGCATTCATCAATGGGTATAACAAATTCTTACTACACTATAACTTCCCTGGATTCTCTACTGGCGAGGTTCGCCCGAACAGAGGTGCTGGTCGTCGTGAAATTGGTCATGGTAACTTAGCCATGCGTTCATTGAAGAAAGTATTACCAGGATTAGAAGAAAACCCATACACGATTCGTATCGTTTCTGATATCTTAGAATCTAATGGTTCTTCCTCTATGGCAACTGTTTGTGCTGGTACATTAGCATTAATGGATGCAGGTATTAAAATCAAAGCACCAGTATCTGGTATCGCTATGGGATTAATCACTGATGAGAAAACTGGTAAATATGCGATCCTTTCAGATATCTTAGGTGATGAAGATCATTTAGGTGATATGGACTTTAAAGTAACTGGTACTGAAAAAGGTATCGTTGCTTGTCAGATGGACTTAAAAATCAATGGTTTGAAATGGGAAGTTTTAACTAACGCCCTTAACCAAGCTAAAGATGCTCGTTTACACATCTTAAACGAAATGAAGAAAACGATTTCTGCACCACGTGAAGACTACAAAGATCACGCGCCACGTATCGTTTCTCTAACAATTGATAAAGAATTTATTGGTGCTGTAATCGGCCCAGGCGGTAAAATTATCCAGGAAATGCAACGCGAAACCGGAGCATCTATCTCTATCGAAGAAGTAGGTAACAAAGGTATCGTTGAAATCTTTGCTGATAATAAAGCGGCTATTGATGCTGCAGTAGGTCGTATCAATGCGATTGCTGCTAAACCAGACATAGGTGCTACTTATGATGGTAAAGTGAAATCTATCATGCCATTCGGTGCATTCGTAGAAATCATGCCAGGAAAAGACGGATTATTACACATCTCTGAGATCGACTGGACTCGTTTAGAAACGATGGACGGTGTGTTCAAAGAAGGTGATAGAATTCAAGTGAAACTTTTGGATATTGACAAACAAGGAAAAATGAAACTTTCTAGAAAAGCTTTATTGCCTCGTCCAGCTAAACCAGAAGGAACTGCAGAAAACACTCCTGCATAATTTCACAAAACAATGCTCAAAACCCCGCAATCTGCGGGGTTTTTGGTTTAAAAGGCTTTATTTCTTTATATTTACCTAAGAATAAAACGATCCTATGAAACACCTCATCGCCCCATCTGTACTTTCTGCTGACTTTGCAAACCTTCAAAGAGATATTGAAATGATCAACTCCAGTGCCGCAGATTGGTTCCATGTGGATGTGATGGATGGCGTTTTTGTGCCGAATATCTCTTTCGGATTTCCAGTCATGGAAGCGATTAAGAAATATGCAACCAAACCATTGGATGTACATTTGATGATCGTTAACCCTGATCAGTATATTGAGCGTTTCGCGGAAGCAGGTGCCGCAGTGATCACCGTGCACTACGAAGCCTGTGTACACCTTCACCGTACCGTACAAGCGATTCATGCGGCAGGATGTAAGGCTGGCGTAGCGATTAACCCGCATACGCCTGTGGCCCTGTTAAAGGATATCCTTGCAGATTTAGACCTGGTCCTGGTGATGTCGGTAAACCCTGGTTTTGGCGGACAAAAGTTCATTCCCAATACGCTCAACAAGCTGAGAGAATTGAAAGCAATGGCCTTGCGATTGAACCCGGATCTGATCATCGAAGTAGATGGTGGGGTAGGGATTCATAACCTCGGAGATTTAATCGAAGCAGGTGCTGCGGCATTTGTTGCCGGTAATGCCATCTTCGGCGCCTCAAACCCAATGGAAATGATTGCCGATATGAAAAATCTGAAAACTTTGCCTAGCGCCTAAAAGCACCAATATACCCTGCTTTTTTAATATTACTATTATAGGTTTAAACTCGCCTCCAGGACGACTAACCGCTGTTTTCTGCACAGCGAGCCGTTCAGGTATTTCAATTTTTATTCGAACTTCCCCTCCGCTAATTCTTTAACTGGCAGGTGTTTTAACGCCTAAATCTTTATTAAGTTCAAAAATTAGAATCATTAAATCATATAAAATATTACATTTACAATCAATAAAAATAAACATAAAAATGAGACATAATTTCGGCGCTGGACCCTGTATCCTACCACAGGAAGTTTTCAAGCAAGCATCACAAGCAGTACTTGATTTTAAAGACGGCTTGTCTATTCTGGAGATCTCACACCGCACACCTGAATTCGAAGGTGTTGTGGAAGAGGCCGGAAAGTTGGTTAAAGAATTGTTAAATGTTCCTGCCGGTTATTCCGTTCTCTTTTTACAAGGTGGTGCGAGTTTGCAATTTGCAATGGTTCCTATGAACTTATTGCCTGAAGGCCAAACCGCCAGTTATCTGGAGACAGGAGTATGGGCAAATAAAGCGATCAAAGAGGTCGTTAATTTTGGAACTGCAAATATTGTAGCTTCTTCAAAATCATCAAACTATACTTTCGTTCCTAAGGGGTATAACATTCCTGAAGATAGTGCTTATTTTCATTGTACTTCCAACAACACCATTTATGGAACGGAAATGTTCGAATTGCCGGAAACAAAAGTTCCTGTAGTTTGCGACATGTCTTCTGACATTATGAGCAGAGTGATCGACGTAGCTCAATACGATCTGATCTATGCGGGTGCACAGAAAAATATCGGCCCTGCCGGCTTAACTGTAGTCATCGTGAAAGACGAGATCTTAGGTAAATCAGGTAGAAAGATCCCTTCTATGTTAGACTATAAAGTGCATATCGAAGGTGGTTCTATGTACAATACGCCTCCTGTATTTTCTATCTATGTAGCGATGTTAAACCTTCGCTGGTTGAAATCTAAAGGCGGTGTTGCAGAGATCGAAAAAGAAAACATTGCTAAAGCAAGAGCTTTGTATGCAGAGATCGATAGAAACCCATTGTTTAAAGGTACCTGTGCAGTAGAAGACCGTTCAAAAATGAATGTTTGTTTTGTGATGGAGAATCCGGAATTAGAGAAACCATTCTTGAAATTTGCTGAAGAAAACGGTATAGAAGGTATCAAAGGCCATAGAAGCGTAGGTGGTTTCAGAGCCTCTATGTACAACGCATTGCCGATTACCAGCGTACATACTTTAATTGAATTAATGCAGATTTTTGCAGAGAAAAACCAATAAAAATATATAATTGATGATCAAGATACTTGCCAACGATGGGATTGATCCTATCGGAAAAGCCTTATTGGAGCAAGCGGGTTTTGTAGTAGATACAGAAACCGTAGCCCAAGATAAATTAGCTGAAGCTTTACAGAATTACGATGCAATTACGGTACGCAGTGCCACAAAAGTTCGTCAGGAACTGATAGACCAATGTCCTAACCTTAAACTGATTG
Organism: Pedobacter sp. PACM 27299; assembly: GCF_001412655.1. Taxonomy (NCBI): domain Bacteria; kingdom Pseudomonadati; phylum Bacteroidota; class Sphingobacteriia; order Sphingobacteriales; family Sphingobacteriaceae; genus Pedobacter; species Pedobacter sp. PACM 27299. Next base: position 2,190,092 of record NZ_CP012996.1, read on the forward strand.
GTAGAGGTGGAGTTGGTATGGATAATATTGATGTGGATTACGCAAGAAGTAAAGGCTTAGCAGTCATCAATACCCCAGCAGCATCTTCGTTATCAGTTGCAGAATTGGTATTCGCACATTTGTTCACAGGTGTTCGTTTCCTGCAGGATTCCAATAGAAAAATGCCGGTAGAAGGTGATACTAAATTCAATGCCCTTAAAAAAGCATACGCTAAAGGTGTAGAATTGAGAGGTAAAACCATCGGTATTATTGGATTCGGTAGAATTGGAAGAGAAACTGCTACAGTAGCTTTAGGCTTAGGTATGAATGTACTGGCTTATGATCTTTTCCCTTTCGAAGGAAACCTAACTTTGAACCTTCAAGGTGGTATCAAAGTAGATATTCCAGTGAAAACAGTTTCTTTAGAAGAAGTGATCAGCAACAGTGATTTCATCAGTTTACATACGCCATTCGCAGACAAACCTATCTTAGGTGCAGCAGAGTTTGAGCAAATGAAACCAGGTGTTGGTGTGGTGAACTGCTCAAGAGGTGGTACCATCGATGAAGCAGCCTTAATTGCAGCTTTAGACAGTGGTAAGGTATCTTTCGCAGGTTTAGATGTATTCGACAACGAACCAACGCCAGCAGCAGCTATTCTTCAACATGCTAAAGTTTCTTTAACGCCACATATTGGTGCGGCAACTAATGAAGCACAGGAACGTATCGGTGTGGAATTAGCCAATCTGATGATTGAGCATTTTAATAAATAGCTTTTAATGAAGTGCCCTATGTGTTGGGCACTTCATTTCCATTTCCTTCTATGCCAAATATAAAGCCTTTTTGCGGACTAAAACCTGCAACACACCTGCAATCAAAGGTGGTCACCCGCCCATTGGAAAACTATGGGTCAGGGGAAGCACGATTGATCGCTTCTGAGAACAGCTGTAGCTTTTTACACCTGATCAATCCCGAACTGGACAATCCTTACCTCAGAGGAACCAGACAAGAACTGATTTTCAAGAAAATTGCAGAGAACTTCGAAGGGTTTTTGGAGCACCATTACCTGGAACGAGAAAAAGTACCAGTGATTTATGTGTATCAGGTAGTACATGACGGGCTTTGTCAGACAGGAATATGGACGCTCACACATATCAATGATTACCTGGAAGGCCGCATCAAAAAACATGAATCTACGGTAGAACGCAGAGAGAAATTATTGGCGGATTATTTGCAGCAAACTGGTTTGGATGCCAATCCAGTCTTAATTACCTACCATCCTGATCCCACCATAAATCGGCTGATTAAGAAGTACATCGCATTAAAACCTGCACTTGATTTTGTATTTGCTGATCAAACCGAACATCGGATCTGGGCCATTGATGATCCTCAGGACTTGGCCGAAATGGTGAGGGCTTTTGGAGCGATTCCTGCGGTTTATATTGCTGATGGTCACCATCGCGCCGCCTCCATGGCTAAAATGGGACTGCAAAAGCAAGCATTAAATGCCGATAAACATACTGGAACAGAACTCTATAACTATTTTACGACGGTATATATGAATACGGAAGAAGTAAAGGTTTTAGAATTCAACAGATTGATCAGGGACATGGGAAGGTTGAGCAAAGCTGATTTTATGAAGGCTTTAGCCGAATGTTTTGAAGTACTTCCTGTAACAGCAGCCATAAAGCCTGCTTGCCTGCATCAGATAGGAATGTATTTTGACGGACAATGGTATCTGCTCCAGCCAAAACCGGAGATTTACGACAGCAATAATCCGGTAGGGGTACTGGATGTCAGTATCTTACAGAATTTTATCTTAGCGCCAATATTAGGGATAAAAGATCCAAGAACGGACGCGCGGATTAACTTTGAAGGAGGACGGACTGCCGTACTTGAGTTGCAGGAAAAGGTGGATAATGGCCTGTTTGCCATCGCATTTACTTTATTCCCAACTTCAGTCGCCCAGGTGATTGCAGTGGCAGAAGCAGATGGAGTGATGCCACCGAAATCAACATGGGTAGAGCCGAAGTTTTTAGTCGGACTGCTCACTAATTATTTCAACTAGCGCATCAAATCAGGTCATTTATACAATTTAATGTGCTGTTTTGTTAGTCTTTAGCAACTCATTAAACAGCCCTTTTTTATAGCCAAAAAATACCATTCCAGCAATCAATAAACCTAAAAATGAAATAACATAGTAGTAAAAGGTCTTTCCCTTTTCTATGGTCGATATTTCCTGCTTTAAATGCTCATTCTGGTCTTGTAATTTCTTGATAGACAGCATGTAACTTTGAATCCTGCCGTTGGTGTTATTGGACGTGATGATCACATTTTTCACCTCCTGGTCTTTATAGTCCATCAGTACCTTTAGTTCCTTAAAAATGTTGTTATCATTCAGGACAATTTGTCTGAGTATCTCATTTGAGTTTTTAATATCTCTCTTGGTTTGGAAGCCAAATATTCCTGTCCTGGCATCCAGACTTTGGTCATATTGTCCGAACCTCGCACTTCGTTCTGCCAGTAAGGCATTGATTTTCAGTCTTTGCAGTTGATAAGCGCTGGTATCTACCCGAATGGCCGCCGCGTTGAAACTAAATCCAACGAAAAGCAGCAATAAGAAGTTTTTAATCATTTGTGTGTGTTTCTTTCTATGGTGCAAGCAAACTCCATGCCTCAGGTTTAGCTGCAAAGTGTGGTCTGATGCTGGTCCAGGTTTCCCTGAATAGGTTGGAGCGCCTGTAATCCTCCAGATGATCCTCATCTTCCCAGAGACTGATCGTAAAGAAAATGTTTATTTCATGCTGGTCTTGCAGCAGCTGAACCCCCTTGCAGCCTTTAAATGCAGCGATTTTAGGCTGTACAGCTTTAAAAGTCTCCTGAAACTCAGTCAGAAACTCCTCGTTAAATTGCATTTTGACCAGACGGGTAAGCATTATTGCAGGGTTATGGATGAAACTCTATTCGGATGATATCGTTGAGGTGCAAGCCCAATAATCCGCTCGCTTTTCCTTTATTAATAGCGATTTCCAAGTGGTTACTAATGCCAAAAAGGCATAGTTTTTCCCCCTCAGGAACCTCGTTATAATGCCAGCTGAGTTGAGTAATGGTTTCACTTTTTCTGAAGTATAAAGTGAAGTCCCTGTTGCGCTGTATTCTGGTGAATAATTCCTTGGTAATATTGGTGATGACGTTAGAAAAAGTGTCAATGTAAATGACACTTCCACGGATGATATCACGCTCAATAACAGGGTTTAGCAGCATGCGTTCCTCTATGCTGTCGGTAGGCATACCAATGTCTTTTAGCTTGCCTCCTTTAGCCAGGTGAATGGCTGCTTTTACAAAGATATCCACCAATGGGAAATGCAGGTATTTGAGGTCCTGCATAATGTTCAATTCCACAATTTCTTCCGGAATGTCTTCAAACAATAAAGAAAAAATCCCATTGTCGGCACCTACAAAAAAGTGATCCCTGTACTTTAAAGCAATATATCGGGTATTTTCACTAAAAACAGAATCGATGCCAATTAAATGCACTGTGCCTTTAGGGAAATAAGGGTATACATTTTTTAAAACGAATGCCGCATAAGAAATGTTGAAGGATGGAACTTCATGGGTCACATCAACAATATTGGCTGTAGGTAAGATGCTCAGGATACTGCCTTTCAGTGCAGCCTGATAAAAATCTTTTGAACCTAAATCTGTTGTTAATGTAATTATGGCCATTAAAAATTGAATATTTATTCTTATTCTTGCGTAAGCGGCAAATCGCCTACAAATATTCAATTTTTATATCAAAATATACACCTCTTACTAAAAAACAATATTTTGAACGAACTTAAATTAACATTAGAATCGGTAGATCCGGTACAGTTTTGGGGAGCTAATAATGAGCATTACGAGCTGATTAAGAACGCGTTTCCGAAACTTAAAATGGTGGCAAGAGGGATTGAACTGAAAGTGTTGGGCGATGAAAAAGAACTTAAAGTTTTTGAGCAGAAGTATATTCTTTTGTTGACCCAGTTGGAGAAATACCTCGCTTTGAGTTTAAATGATGTAGAATCTATCCTAGGTTCCAGCCTGAAGAGTACGACTCCTTCGGACAAAGAAACAGAGAAACCCGCAAACACAGGCGGCGGTGGTGAGGTCATCGTATTTGGGACGAATGGTTTAATGGTGAAAGCCAGGACCGCGAACCAGCGACGTATGGTAGACAGCATGGCGAAAAACGATGTTTTATTCGCGATTGGCCCCGCAGGAACCGGAAAAACGTATACCGCAGTCGCACTAGCCGTGCGGGCACTGAAAAATAAAGAAATCAAAAGGATCATTTTAACTAGACCTGCAGTTGAAGCAGGGGAGAGCCTGGGCTTCCTGCCCGGCGATCTGAAGGAAAAAGTAGACCCTTACCTTAGACCACTATATGATGCCCTGGATGATATGATTCCAGCAGAAAAACTGAAACAATATATTGAGAATAGAACCATAGAAATTGCCCCTTTGGCATTTATGCGTGGTAGAACACTCGATAATTGCTATGTGATTCTGGATGAGGCGCAGAACTCAACTGACCTTCAGCTGAAAATGTTCCTCACCCGGATGGGTCCTTCTGCTAAGTTTATTGTAACAGGAGATGTGACGCAGATCGACTTGCCGAAAAAGCAGATGTCCGGCCTGTTTAACGCCCTGCGTATCTTAGACGATATTCCTGGTATTGAAATTGTTTACCTGACGGGGGAAGATGTAGTGCGGCACAAACTGGTAAAAAGAATTTTACAAGCCTACGGCGATATCCAATAATTAAGAACAAATAACACAACAGCTCTTTGGCAAATACCATGACAGCAATTAAAGAAACCAATTTCAGCTTTCCAAAGCAAAGCAATTTTTACAAGGGAAAAGTGCGCGACGTATACACCATCAACAACCAGTTTATGGCGATGGTGGTGACCGATAGAATATCTGCATTCGATGTAGTTTTACCCGAAGCCGTTCCTTTCAAAGGACAGGTGCTCAATCAGATTGCCGCTAAATTTTTAAATGCGACCAAAGACATCGTACAAAACTGGGTAATCGATGTGCCAGATGAAATGGTGACCATTGGCCGTATCTGTGAGCCTTTCAAAGTAGAAATGGTAGTGCGTGGATACCTTGCAGGTCATGCCTGGAGAGAGTACAGCGCCGGTAAACGCAGTGTTTGCGGAGTAGCTTTACCAGAAGGACTGAAAGAAAATGATCAATTACCACAGCCTATTATTACCCCAACTACAAAAGCTGCAGTAGGTCATGATGAAGAAATATCAAGAGCAGATATTCTCGCTAAAGGGATTGTTTCTGTAGAAGATTATACAAAATTAGAAGCTTATACTTTAGCCCTTTATGCACGTGGAACAGAGATGGCAGCAGAACGCGGCCTGATCCTGGTAGATACGAAGTATGAATTTGGTAAAGTAGGTACAGAGATCTTCCTGATCGATGAAATCCATACCCCGGATTCTTCCCGTTATTTCTATGCGGAAGGTTATGCGGCACGTCAGGATGCAAACGAGCCTCAAAAACAATTGTCAAAAGAATTCGTACGTAAATGGTTAATCGAAAATGGTTTCCAGGGTAAAGACGGACAAGCAGTTCCAGTGATGACTCTAGAAATTGTAAACTCTATTTCTGAGCGTTATATTGAGCTTTATGAGCAGATTACGGGCGATACTTTTGTGAAAAACGAAGCCTCAAACGTAATTCAGCGAATCGAAGCGAATGTGACTAAATCCTTGAACCAGTTGCTGGGAAATTAATTTCCAGATATTAAAGGCTTTAAGGTCGAAGACAGCCAGCGGTTATGCCCATTTTTTTTGGCACCGCTGGCTGTCTTTTTTTGTTCAAATCGCCATATCTATACATTTGTGTATGATTTATTAACACGATTGACGGTAATACCAGATAAAATTAATTACTTTAGCAATAGAAACTAATAAATCAATATCATGAAATTTTCAGTTGACAAGCATGAAAAGTATGTGGTTTTAAAGCTTAGAGAGTCTAAGTTTACAAATGACAATACCCCTAAGTTAAAATCTGAGTTCATTTTATTGAACGCAGAAGGATACCATAATATCGTATTGGATTTATCCGCAGTAAAAGAATGTAATGATTCACAGGATTTAAGCAGCCTGTTAGTGGGCGATCGCTTATGTAAAAAAGCAAACGGACTATTTATCATCACCGGAATAAACCCTGTTCTCGCTAAAATATTAGAAATGTCCAACCTGGATCAATCCCTGGTTATTGTGTCTAAATTAGATGAGGCGACCGACCTGATCTTTATGGAAGAGATTGAGAAGGAATTGTTGGGGAGTGTAGATAAAGGTTAATGAAATTTGAGGTTACCATTTTGGGCAGCAGCTCTGCTACCCCAGTATACAATAGAAATCCCAGCGCACAGCTTTTAAACTGTAATGAGAAATTTTACCTGATTGATTGCGGGGAAGGAACCCAGCAGCAATTGATTCGTTTTGGCTTCAAAGCCAGTAAAATCGATGTGGTATTCATTAGCCATTTACATGGAGATCATTATTTTGGATTGATTGGCTTACTGTCTACGATGCACTTGAACGGAAGGATCAAACCCATCCGCATCTATGGGCCGCCAGCTTTAATGGAAATTCTGGAACTCCAGTTTAAACATTCTGAAACAATCATCAGGTATCCTATAGAATTTACGCCAATTACCGCAGACGTACCCAAGCTGATTTTCGAAAACTCAGATCTGCTCGTTTCCACCATTGTGCTCAACCATAGAATCCCATGTACTGGATTTACCTTTACAGAGAAGAAAAGATTGCGCAAAGTTGTACTCGAAAAACTAGAGGCTGAAAATGTTCCACTGGAATATTATCCTTTGTTAAAAAGAGGGGTAGACCTGACTTTACCTGATGGTAGAGTGCTGCTCAACAAAGATTATACGGTAGATTCCGACAAGCCAAGGAAATACGCCTATTGCTCAGATACACTTTGCGATGGCAGTTACTTTGAAGAGATCAAAAATTGTGATACGCTGTATCATGAGGCAACTTTCTTGCATGAGTTGTTGGAAAGAGCCAATCAAACACACCATACTACTGCATTACAAGCCGCTGAGACGGCCCTAAACACCGGAGCGACTAAATTACTCATTGGGCATTTCTCGTCCAGGTACAAGACGCTGCTGCCATTGCTGGAAGAAGCCCTGCCTGTTTTTGAAAATACGCAGCTGGCCACAGAAGGCAGTACTTTCTCTATTTAATCTTTTAGAAAGGGATTGCGATTTAGATTCAGCGCTATGGCTTTCAGCTGGCAGCAGCGGGAACAAACATTATTTAAACCAAAAAAGCCTTTCAGTTCATACTGAAAGGCTTTTTAAGATCTGGTAAATAAAGATTATTTGTCTTTTTTACCACCTCCACCGAAAACGGAGAAGTGTACATAACGTTTCGGGTTTTCTTTTAAGTCGATAATCAACTTGTCTAAATTACCAGAAGCACTGTTCAAGTTGTCGTACATTTTAGTATCATTAATCAGTAAGCCTAAGGTACCTTTACCTTCATTGATTTTTCCTACAATACTTTGTAAGTCGGCCATAGATTTGTTGGCATTGTCAATGGTTTGCTTGAAGTTCGCTGCAGCTACCTGATCAGTCACCGTGCTGATGTTGTTCAGGATCCCATTGATCTTCTCATTGTTATTTTTAAGGTTGTTAGAAATCGCTTCTACATTAGCTAGGATAGAGGATATTCTGGAACCTTCAGAACCTACCAGGTGATCTACTTTCTTAGAAGTCGCTTCTAAGGAAGCAAGGGTAGCAGCAATGCTGTTAAAGCTTTTATCTACGTTTTTCTGGAAGTTAGGGTTTAGAATTGAATTCACACTGGTTAAGATAGAATCCATTTTAGCGATGATCACTTCCGCTTTCTTTTGAACTGGCTGAACCGTTTCCAATAGGCCTTTAGCCACATTGGCATTCAGGGTATCACCATCTTTAGCAAATACATTTCCTGTTCCTAAAGCCATTACAATCGCTTTACCACCTAAAAGGTCTACACTTTCTAATCTGGCAATACTGTTGTTAGGAATTTCATATTTTCCTTTAATCTTTAGAGTCGCAATAATGGTTCCATCAGGTTGAAGGGTCAGCTGGTCTACACGACCAATCTGATAACCATTGATCAATACAGGTTTAGAAACACCCAGACCATCTACATGAGAATATCTGGCATACAATACGGTTTCGCTGGAAAAGATGGCGTTTCCTTTTAAAAAATTGTAGCCTATGATTAATAGGGCTATTGAAAAGGCTGCTAATATGCCTACTTTGGTTTCGTTTGCTATTTTCACGTATGTGTATTTACTTAATTTACTTCTGTTTGTTGTTTATATTTCTTAACGGCATCAAAAATCGCATTTACAATTTCCGCCTGACCGCTTGCGGAGTTCATATAATTTTCCTCTGCGGGATTAGAGATGAATCCTATCTCTGTCAGCACAGCCGGCATTCCAACCCTTTGCAGGATTAAGATTCCTTGCTCTTTTACGCCCCTGTTGACCCTTTTATTTTCGTTGGTATAATTGTCCTGAATCAATCGCGCAAGCTTTAGGCTCTTATCCCTAAATGTATTTTTAAACAAAGATAGTATAATAAATGTTTCAGGATCATTGGGATCGTAACCATCATAATTTTGCTTGTAGTTTTTCTCCAGCTTAATGTCGGCATTCTCTCTAATCGCAACATCCTGTTCATTAAGGCGATGTGTTCCTGCAACGAAGGTTTCCGTGCCGCTGGTTCCGGTGTTTTTTACATAAGCATAATTAGGGATTTTCCTCCCGTTTTTACCTTTGCTGTAACCTGAAACCACCCTGCGGTCAGGCATGGAGTTACAGTGAATAGAAATGAAAATATCTGCTTTTGCATCATTTGCAATTTCAGCTCTTTTATAGAAGTCTACATCCACATCTGTTTTTCTGGTGTATAGAATTTTGATATGTGGAAGCTCTTCTTCAAACTTCTTACCCAATTTAAGGGCTACTTGAAGGGCTACGTTTTTTTCAACGGAGTAAGCTCCTGCAGCACCGGGTTTTCCACCCCCGTGACCAGCATCTATGACTATGGTTTTAACTTTGTATCCTTGGGAAAAAGCAAACTCTGAACTTATAAATAATAAAACGGCAAATAAGAATACACTTCTTTTCAATCTCATCGGGCTTAACTCTTAATTTTTACTTGTAATAATTATCCTTCTATCCTATGCTGATAGCTCTGTATGGCCTTTAAAAGGCAGTTTGTAATTTCTATTTGTCCAGCTTCCGAGTTCATATAGTCCTCTTCATCCGGATTGCTGATAAATCCTATCTCTGTTAATATTGCGGGCATCCCTGCTCTTGCCAATACGGCCAGACTTTTCTCCTGAACACCACGGTTTACTCTGCCTACATTTACATATTCATCCTGTACCAGTTTCGCTAATTTTAAGCTTTGCGTACGGAAGGTGTTCTTCATCAAAGATAAGATAATATAATTCTCCGCATTATTCGGGTCAAATCCCTCATAGTTCTCTTTGTAGTTTTCCTCTAAAAAGATCGCTGCATTTTCTCTTTTGATCACCTCGTCCTGCTCAGAAATCCTGCCCATACCGGAGACAAAGGTTTCTACTCCACGTGTAGAAGTACTTTTTCTATAAACGGTTTCTGTAATCGGAATCCGCTTTCCATTTTTTCCTTTGCGGGAGCCGGTCACTACGCTGGAGCGGATCATCGGCATATCATTGCAATGGATGGAGATAAAAAGATCCGCTTTTGCATTATTAGCAATGGCGATCCGCTCATAAAGTGGTACAAAAACATCGGTTGAGCGGGTATAAATTACTTTTACATCTTTCATATTCGCTTCAATAGCAGCGCCAAGGCGTAAAGCAGTCTTTAAAGCGACATCTTTTTCAGTAGAATAAGCCCCTCTGGTAGAGCCGTCTTTCCCCCCGTGACCAGCGTCTAATACGATGGTTTTTATTTTATATTCTTGCGTAAATCCCTGATAACTAGTAGTTATAGCTAGTGATATGGAAATAAATACGATCAAAATTGCATTTGGTCTAAGCAATGGCATATTTTTCATTAATTTTGAACGTTTTGGATTAAACATTAATGCAAAAATAACATTCACACACGAATTTGAAACTTTTAAGCCACATCATTTTTTATATACGCCCTGTTTTATTGACAATTGTCGGTATTCTGGTATTTGTATCTTCTGTTTTTTCCAGTCCACAGCAAACGATACCGAAGCTGGGTTCGCCTATACAGCCGCCTGCAAACAATAGCCCCGCAGTAAAAAGTACGACACAAACACACCAGGATTCAGTGAGCACGAGCGATAAACTCGAATACTCTGCAAAAGACTCTACCAAGGTGAATAAAAAGGATGGTACCGTTTACCTGTATGGCAGAGCGAGGGTACTTTATCAAGGTCTGGAATTGGATGCAGACTATATTACTTATAACGACAAAACTAAAAACATATTTGCCAGTGGTGTAAAAAACTCAAAAGGAAAGTATGTGGGCAGACCGATTTTTAAGATGCCCGGACAAGGGAATTCTATTGCAGATTCCTTAAGATATAACATTGAAACTGGTGCAGGAAAAATCTTCGGAGTTTTTACAGAGCAGGAAGGAGGATTCTTCTCCGGAGGGATCGCCAAAAAACAACCAGATGATGAAATCCATAGTAAAGGACAGATTTACAGTACCTGTAATTTGCCGCATCCTCACTTTGGAATCCACATTACTAAAGGTATTGTCACCGAAAAACAAATCATTACCGGCCCTGTATACCTGGAAATCGAAGATATTCCATTACCATTGGGATTACCTTTTGCCTTTTTCCCAAAACCCAATAAAAAATCATCAGGTTTTATATTGCCTTCACCCGGAGAGGATTATACCCGGGGATTCTTCTTAAGAGAGGGTGGATACTATATCGGCTTAAATGATTATTGGGATGCAAAGCTATTAGGGACCATTTATACCAGGGGTTCTTATGAGGCCAATCTGACCTCTAACTATACTAAAAGGTATAAATACAACGGTAACCTGTATTTATCTTACGGAAGTAACCGATACGGAATCGAAGGGACACCAGGCTATACTCCTGTAAAGGATTATAGCATTAAGTGGACTCATAGTCAAAATGCCAATGCAAATCCAGGGAGCACATTTTCAGCACAAGTAAACATCACCAGTCAGGGATACAATAAGAATACTGCAGCTGGTGGGTATTATGATGCCGGACAGATTTCTGCCAATAACTTATACTCTTCCATCAGTTATTCCAAAATGCTGGCGAATGGTCTATTTAATTTAACGACTGCCGCATCCGTGAATCAGGACATCTCCAAAGGTACGGTAAGTTTGATCTTGCCAGATATCAACCTAGGTATGACCAGGAACATTTATCCCTTCGCTTCGAAGTATAGCACCGGTGATCAAAAGTGGTATGAGAAGATTTCTATTGGCTATACCATGCAATCACAAAACTCGGTAAATGCAAAAGGAGATGAACTATTTAAAAAGCAAACCCTGAGTAAATTTAGCAATGGGGTGCAGCATAACATTCCTATTGCCATGAACTTTAATGTGTTGCAGCATTTTAATTTTGGTACCAGTGTCAATTATACTGAGAAATGGTATTTCCAGTCCATCAGAAAAACTTATATGAAGCAGACTGCTGGTAAAGATGATCTCATTAGAATAGATACTGTTCCAGGCTTTAACCGTTTTGGAGAATATACAGTCGGGGGTAGTTTAACGACTAAAATTTACTCCACTGCACAGTTTAAAAATCTGGGTAAGCTGAAGGCCATCAGACATGTGATGACGCCTAATATTGGCTTTGGTTATACACCTAATTTCTCAGATCCTAAACTAGGAAATTATTTGCCCGCCTATTATGAAGATGGTAAAACTCTTGTGTATACTACGGATGCTGCAGGGAATAAAGTACAATTGTATTATCCTAAACAAGAAGGTGGAAGATACGGTGTGCCGAGCAGCAGAAGTCAGGCTAATATCAACTTTGGTATCCAGAATATTGTAGAAGCAAAAGTTTTGGTGCCTAATGATACTACCGGAAAAGGAGAGAAGAAAGTGCCAATCATCAGTAATCTAAGCATTACCAGTTCTTATGACTTATTGAGACCTAGTTTTAAGTTAGCTGATTTTAGTGTAAATGGAAGTACTCCATTTTCCGATAAATTCCAGGTCAACTATAACGCGGTATTAAACCCTTATCAGGTCGGAAATGTGATTGATAGTGTAACAAAACAAGTTATAGGAAAAAAAGTGATTGATCGTTATACCTGGCAAAAAGGGCAATTGCCGCGTGTCACCAGTTTTGGTTTCTCTTTTGATTATAGCTTAAATCCAGAAGCATTAAAGCGGAAAAATGCAAATGAGCAGAACATCAGAAATGAAGCGATTCAGAAAGCAATGACTCCAGAACAAGCCGAAGCATTGGCGAAAGTTAGTAGAGACCCAAATGCATTTGTTGATTTTAACATTCCATGGAACTTTGCTTTCAGGTATAGTTTCAACTACTTGACTGATCCAAACGGTTTAAATAGTCGAATTTCCAATAGTTTAACCTTTAATGGGGATGCCAATATCACGCCAAAATGGAAAGTAACTTTTGATTCAGGATGGAACTTTGAAACCAATAGTTTCTCCATTACCAGGTTTGGAATTTACCGCGATTTACATTGCTGGGACATGAGCTTCAGCTGGATTCCTTTCGGAACACAGCAGATGTATTCCGTAGACATTAAGGTAAAAGCTTCGGTATTACAGGATCTGAAGCTGAGTAAAAGAAAGAACTACTACACGAGATACTAAAACAAATTTTATGCTGGCAGAAATTATTACCATAGGCGATGAAATCCTTATCGGACAAATCGTGGATACGAATTCCGCCTGGATGGCCAAACGGTTGAACCAGATTGGGATGAAAGTGAAACAGATCACTTCCGTTTCCGATGATGCCGATCATATTATGGAGGCACTCCGATTGGCAGAAAGCAGGGCTGATGTGATCTTAATGACGGGCGGATTAGGTCCAACAAAAGACGACATCACCAAGGTAACCCTGGCTAAATATTTCAATATGGGCTTCCGCAGAGATGAAGAAACCCTAAACCATGTCACCGAAATTTTTGCAGGTTTAAACCGTCCGATGATCGACCTCAACAGAACGCAGGCTGATGTTCCGGAAGGTTGTACGGTGATCAAGAATAAAAACGGAACTGCACCTTGTATGTGGTTCGAACAGCATGGAAAGATAATTGTATCGATGCCAGGCGTTCCTTTTGAAATGATGTACCTGATGGATGATGAGATCATCCCAAGGATTAAGGCTGCATTTAAATTGCCGGTCATTTACCATAAAACCATACTCACTTCCAATATCGGGGAATCCTTCCTCGCTATGGAAATCGAAGACATAGAAAACAGTTTGCCACCAAGTATCAAACTTGCCTACCTGCCAAAACTCGGACAGGTGCGTTTGCGCTTAAGTACCATAGGTGAAGAAGAAGCGCCACTGAAAGCAGCCGTGGATTTTTATGCCCAGCAGATCATCGCCAGGATAAAGCAACATGTGGTGGCTGAAGAAGATATTGCTTTAGAAAAGGCGATTCTGAACTTTATGGAGCAAAGAAATCTAAGCCTTTCTACTGCCGAAAGTTGTACCGGAGGATATATCGCACACCTGATTACCCAGCATCCAGGCTGCTCTTCTGTCTACGAAGGCGGAGCGGTGACTTATTCTTATGACCTCAAAATGTCTCTTTTGGGTGTTAAAGCAGAGACATTGGCTAAATACGGTGCGGTAAGCGAAGAAACTGTAAAAGAGATGGCAATAGGTGCCCTTCAAAATTTTAAAACAGACTATGCGGTCGCCGTTAGCGGGATCGCCGGACCAGATGGAGGAATGCCGGATAAACCGGTGGGAACTGTCTGGATTGCAGTCGCTCATGCCAAAGGTGTAGTGTCTAAAGTTTTTAGCTTTGGCAACAAAAGAACACAGAATATTGAGCGATCCGCGGCCGCAGCTTTATCAATGATTTTGAATGAACTCAGGCAACATGAGGATTAAGTGTCCGAAATACTTTACTTTTGTACCTGTTACCAATTAGAAAATAAAAAATGGCTCAATACGAATTATTGTTACCTAAAATGGGGGAGAGCGTTGCGGAAGCAACCATTATCAAATGGCTTAAACAACCAGGAGATATGATAGAATTGGACGATACAATTTTGGAAATAGCTACAGATAAGGTGGATTCTGAAGTTCCATCACCAATCGCCGGTAAGTTAGTTAAGCAGTTATTTAAAGAAGATGAGGTAGTTCAGGTAGGTGCAGTTATTGCAATTATCGAAACAGATGCTGATGCAGCGGTTACACCAGCTGTAGAAAATGCAGTAGAAACTGTGGTGCCGCAGGAACAGGCTGAAGCAGTTTTACCAGGAATTCCAGGTACCGAGCAGTTGTTGTCAAATGATAACACTGAGGGAGCTTCTAAGCAGGGCTCAGATCGTTTTTATTCACCATTGGTGAAGAACATCGCCGCTCAGGAAAATATTGAATTGTCGGAGCTTGACAGCATCTCAGGAACTGGAGCAGAAGGACGATTAACAAAAGACGATCTTTTAAACTATATACAGCAAAAGACAGGTGGCACACAGAAAGCAGAATCAGCACCTGTAACCACAGCAGCAGCGAGTCAGCCGGCAATAAGCAGTCTAAAAGCAGCACCGGCAGTTAGTGTGAGTGGTGGTGATGAAATCATTGAAATGGACAGGATGCGCAGGCTGATTGCCGATCACATGGTGATGTCTGTTCAGAATGCACCTCACGTGACCTCTTTCGTAGAAGCTGATGTGACCAATATGGTGATGTGGCGCGAAAAGGTGAAACGTAACTTTGAGAAACGTGAAAACGAAAAGATCACTTTTACACCGATCTTTATTGAAGCGGTAACCAAAGCCATTAAAGATTTCCCAATGATCAATGTTTCTGTAAATGGAACACAGATCATCAAGAAAAGAGACATCAATATTGGTATGGCAGCAGCATTGCCTAGTGGCAACCTGATTGTACCGGTGATTAAAAACGCAGACCAGATGAACCTTTTAGGTTTAACAAAATCTGTCAATGACCTGGCGGTACGTGCACGTAATTCGAAATTAAAACCAGACGAAACTCAAGGTGGTACCTTCACCCTGACCAACGTAGGGTCTTTTGGAAATGTGATGGGAACGCCAATTATCAATCAGCCACAGGTCGCAATTTTAGCGGTAGGTGCCATTAAAAAGAAACCAGCAGTATTGGAAACAGAATATGGTGATGTGATTGCGATCCGTCACATGATGTTCCTTTCTCTTTCTTACGACCATAGGGTGGTAGATGGTTCATTAGGTGGATCATTTGTACGCCGCGTGGCAGATTACCTGGAAAACTGGGACGTCAACAGAGAAATTTAAGGCAGTCGCAGGATATAGATCCTAATGATTTTTACCCTGCTGATTCAAAATATGATCAACTAAAAAGGCCCCGGAATTTCCGGGGCCTTTTTACGATCAAAACAAAAAAACTATTAGTTAAAAAACACTTCCTCTTCGGTCACAGTTTGAATCTGTTGTTCCGTATAGGTATACCTTCCGGTATGGGCAATAAATACATCCTTTTGCTCCAATAAACTGCGGTTTTCCAATAAGGTTTTCAAGCTGATGCTGCCGATTACATATTTGTAATCCTGACGCGAAAAGCGTTCTACGATATTTTCTACCTGTAATTGAGCTAGCGTATCCTCATTTGAATAACGCAGATATACTTCGATGTTAACGCTATCAGTATGGATCAAACCATTTTGCTGATGGTACTTTTTATACTCATAACGGTAATCATATCTTAAGGCAGCAATGTCGGAAAGTACGGCAGCACCTGTTGGGTGGCCACCTGCGCCTTTACCGAAAAAGAACTGCTTATCAGCAAAAGCTGCCTGAACAGTAACGCCATTGTATTCATTTTCTACGTTGAAAAGGAAATCGTCAGATTTCACAAACTTAGGGAGTACATAGGTCACCACTTGTTTGCTGCTGATCTTTCGTGCCGTAGGAACCAGTTTAATCTTGAAGTTTTTCTCTTTTGCATACCTGATGTCATCATCATTCAGGTTTTGAATGCCGATGTTCAGAATGTCTGCCGGATCTACAAACAAACCATAAGCATGCGCGGTAGCAATGGCCAGTTTGAATTTCGGATCGTAACCACCCACATCCATAATCGGATCAGTCTCGGCAAAACCAAGGTCTTGTGCCTGCTTTAAGGCCACACCATATTCCATGTTTTCATTGAAAATCTTAGAAAGAATATAGTTCGAAGAGCCATTAAAGATACCGCTGATGCCATGCAGTAATTCGTTGTTATAGTACTCTTCCAGGTTTCTGATGATGGGAATACTGCCGCATACTGCACCTTCATATAATAAAGATACGCCATGTTTTTCCTGCAGTTCCACCAGCTCAGCAAGGTGATTGGCAATCATTTTTTTATTGGCGGAAACTACATTTTTACCACTAATCAATGCGCGTTTGGTAATGTTATAAGCGGCATCTGCATCATCAATCAATTCTACAATGGTATTGATTTCTTTGTTATTTAGGATTTCGTCGTGATCGGTAGTGAAAAGGTATGCGTCTAAGCTGCGTTTCTTTTCTGGATTTTTGATGGCGATTTTAATGATTTCCAGGTTGAGGTCCTGACCACGGATAATATCGTGTAATCCCTGACCTACCACTCCAAATCCAAATAATCCAATTTTAAGTTTCTTGCTCATCTAAGTACTATGCTGTTTTATGTAATTTAATTATTTTCTTGTTTGTGCTTTCTTTTAGGAAATTCCCGATCACATTGGTGAGTACATCTGTCTCAATCAGGAATCCATCATGACCATAGGCAGAGTTGACACTGAAAAATTCTGCATCAGGAATGTGTTTGCTCAGGAACTGCTGTTCAGATATTGGGAACAGTACATCGTTTTCTATACCGATCACCAGGGAATTGGCTTTAATAGATGCCAGCGCATCGATAATGCTGCATCTGTTTCTACCTACATTATGACTGTCCATCGCTTTGCTCAGGTACCAGTAACTATAAGCGTTGAAGCGTTTGCACAGCTTTTCGCCCTGGTAGTTTTGGTAAGAAGAAGCGCGGAAGGATCCTGTTTTTTCATTCACACTTTCGAGTTGAGTGGCGGTATAGGCATCATAGCTTCGGTAAGATAATAAAGCGATGCTGCGTGCGGTTTTTAAACCTTTTAATCCACCATCTGGTTGGTTGGCGTAGAAAGACCTGTCGGAGCTAATGGCTAAACGCTGACTTTCATTGAAAGCGATTCCCCATGGGGAATGAACCGCGTTAGTGGCTACCAGAATTAGGTTTTGTATCGCTGTAGGATCTTCAATTGCCCATTCTACGGCTTGCTGACCACCTAATGATCCGCCAATCAGTACTTTAATCTCTTCTACACCCAGGTGTGCAGCCAATAAACGGTGTGCAGCCACCATATCACGGATGGTCACTTCCGGGAAGGCTAGGTAATAAGGCAATCCTGTAGTTGGATTTACACTTAATGGATTGGTGCTGCCATAATGGGAGCCCAATACATTGGCACATACGATAAAATGTTCTTCAGGATTGAACAGGTCATTATTGCCAAACAGTCCTTTCCACCAGTCCAGCACGTCTGCATTGGCTGTCAAAGCGTGACAGGCCCAGATCACATTGTCTTTCTTGGTATTTAATTTTCCATACGTTTGGTAAGCAAGCTCGATTTTGCGCAATTTCTTGCCATTTTCAAGTTTGAAAACTTTGGTGTGGGTATAGGTAGAGGTCGTACTCATGGTGATGTTTTGGTAGTAAGGTTATTATTTAGCGGAGATGCTGGCAATTGCCTGCTCAAAATCCGCTTTGATGTCGTCAATATGCTCGATGCCAACAGAAACCCGTAATAGGTTTGGTGTCACCCCTGCAGAAATCTGCTCTGATTCGCTCAGTTGCTGGTGTGTAGTGGCAGATGGCTGAATGATCAGTGTTTTTGCATCACCTACATTCGCTACATGGCTTACTAATTTCAAGGAATCTACCAATGCAGTAGCCTGGCTTTTCTCTCCATGAAGTTCAAAAGAAAGCACGGCGCCGAAACCATTTTGCAGGTATTTCTTTGCATTCGCATGGTAAGGGCTGCTTTCCAAACCTGGGTAGTTCACTTTTTTCACGGCTTCATGGTTTTCTAACCAGGTGGCTAATGCCAAAGCATTGTCTACATGACGCTGTACACGAAGCGAAAGTGTTTCTAATCCCTGTATCAATTGGAAAGAGTTGAAAGGGGAAAGGGCAGGGCCGAAATCTCTAAGGCCTTCTACACGGGCACGGATAGCGAACTGTATGTTGCCGAATGGGCCGCCGATGCCAAACACATCATTAAATACCAATCCATTGTATCCTTCTGAAGGCTCAGTGAATTGCTTGAATTTACCATTGCCCCAGTTGTAATTTCCACCGTCAACGATCACACCACCAATGCTGGTTCCATGTCCGCCAATCCATTTTGTAGCCGATTGAACCACCACATGCGCACCATGTTCCAATGGACGGAACAAATAACCTGCGGCACCAAAGGTATTGTCTACAATTAATGGAAGACCATGTTTGTTGGCAATGGCGGAGATTTTTTCAAAGTCAGCAATACTGAAAGATGGATTCCCAATGCTTTCTAAATAGATCGCTTTGGTATTTGCATCAATCTTCGTTTCGAAATCTGAAGCATCATCGCCATTGGCAAATTTCACTTCAATCCCTAAGCGTTTGAAAGCTACTTTAAACTGGTTGTAAGAACCACCATATAAATGTGAAGAAGAAACGAAGTTATCACCAGCTTCCAGAATATTGTTTAACGCGATAAATTGTGCTGCCATTCCCGAACCTACAGCCACTGCTGCTACACCGCCTTCTAATGCGGCCACACGTTTTTCAAAAACATCTGTGGTTGGGTTCATGATTCGGGTATATATGTTACCAAATTCTTTTAAGGCAAATAGGTTTGCACCATGTTCAGAATTCTTGAATCCATAAGAAGTAGTCTGGTATATAGGTACAGCTCTTGAACCTGTTGTAGGATCAACTTCCTGACCTGCGTGTATCTGAAGAGTTTCGAATTTATGGTTGGTTGACATATTTTATCGTTTAAAAGGTTGAAATTTAGTTTTAGGTTTTCCAATTCCTTAGGTTGAATCAAGATTGGATATAGGCGTATAGCGTACCTCAATGGAGGCCTTCCGGATGGATCAAGAATGCAAAAGGAAGTTTTTTAAATTTATCGCATGCAACAGCACATACAAACTGTACGCTGTTTACTACAATAATTAAAAGAATCTGATGTAATTTTAACTGTTTTCATTGTCTTAATTTATCTCTCCAGAAAGCACCATGCGAACCGGTCAGGAATTGGCACCTTCTCCATTTTGGGAGGGTTGCCAGTGGGTCAAAGAGCCTGTCTCTCGCCACTTCTTTATAAATCAAAACCCAGTTTTAAGAGGGTGATGACTTGAATAGCTTTCGCTAAGAATATTTCAAATGTAAAGATAATTGCAAAATAACCAAAATATAATTTTGATTATTTTGCAATTATCTGATATATAGCGGTATAAAATAAGTGTATGTTGCTTCTGGTTGTGGTTTTAATGGGGTTTTTAACCTAAAGCTTGTTTAAAATCTGCGATTAGGTCATCTATATGTTCCAGTCCAACGGAGATCCGAATTAAATTCTGTGGTGTCTTGGTGTCCGGACCTTCCACAGATGCGCGGTGTTCGATCAGGCTTTCTACACCACCCAAACTAGTGGCCTGTGCAAATAAATGTACGGTATTGACTACTCTGCGTGCCTCCTGGGCACCACCATGAACCAAAATTGACAGCATTCCTCCAAAACCGCTCATTTGTTGTTTTGCGATTTCATGCTGAGGATGTGCAGGTAATCCAGGATAAAATACGGCCTCCACCTTTGGATGTTTTTCCAGATATAGCGCCAATGCCATTCCGTTTTCGCAATGACCACGCATGCGGTAAGCAAGGGTTTTTAGGCTTCTTAATAGTAAGAAGGAATCGAAAGGGGAAGGTACAGCGCCACCAATCTGCTGGATGTTTCTTATTTTTCCCCAGAATGGCGTTATTTTGGCGGTGATTAAAGCACCACCCAATACGTCACTATGCCCACCAATATATTTGGTAGAAGAATGCATCACGATATCCGCACCCAGTTCAATCGGCTTTTGTAAACATGGCGAAGCAAATGTGCTGTCGCAAGCCAATAACAGGTCATGCTTTTTTGCGATTTCGGAAATCGCCGCCAAATCAGTTATTTTTAACAGGGGGTTAGAAGGTGTTTCCACCCAGATCATCACCGTGTTTTCTTTAATGTAAGCAGCAATCCCTGCAAGATCGGTCAGGTCTATGAAATCTATGGTTAAGGTGTCTGCAAAAATAGATTGCAGCTGTTTTTTGAATCCCCAATACATATCGTCAGGGGCAATGATATGGCTTCCAGGGGCCAAGGCCTGAAAAAGAGACATCCCTGCAGTATTTCCTGAAGAAAACGCGCAGGCATCTGCACCATTTTCTAAATCTCTCAATACTTTCTCTAAAGCAGAGCGGTTCGGGTTGCTGACACGGCTATAGATGTGTCCGCCAGAATAGCCACCATCTTCATCTCTGAAAAACGTTGTGGACAAATTAATAGGCGGTGTGACATCGCCAGTAGCGGATTTATACAAATTTCCGGAATGTATAGCTAAAGTTTCTGGTTTCATTTTCAGGTGGATAAATAGTTAATCTGGGAGCTGAACCCCACAATGCTAAAGGTAAAAATTATTCTGTTGAAGTTTTGGCAAGATTTATGTAATTGAAACAGCATTGTGACTTAATATGGTAAAAAGTACATTTTTGTCAGCAGGCTCACAAACAAAGAAAAATTAAACAAATAAAAAAACAGATTGATATGAAAAGAATATTCCTGATCGCAGCCATTTTATGCAGTTCATTAATGGTATTGCAAAGTTGTTCTCCAAAAGGTGGCTCAGGTACCGAAGTGGTGAAGAGAGGTGATGTAACTGGTACTTGGGTATTAAATGACATCACTTATGAAGGTATTCCTCAGGCATCTGTAAAATCATTATTTGGTGAAGCAGCTCCAAATTGCTTTGTTGGTGGTACCTGGAGATTAACGAACAGCGGTAACGGCAGCTATAGCTTACCAGGCGGCGGCAATTGTGCAGCAAGAACACAGTCTATTTATTGGTCGGCAAGTGTACCAGATCAGACTTTTCAGTTTAAGAAAATATATGAAGGCGATAAAGCTAAAAACGTAACTGAAGGTTACCGTTTGGTGATGTCTACTTCTTCAAAGGAATCATTGGTGATCAAATCACCAGTAGAATATGGCAATGCCACAGCTTATATCGTTTTACATTTCGCGAAAGCTGCAAAATAATTTTTGGTTAAATTTGGTTTAGGTGAAGGGACTCGTGGTTGGGTCCCTTTTTTTGTGCTTAAAAAAGCCTAATTTTGCGGCATTAAGGGAATACTATGATGTCAGACCTGATTATACTTTGTATAGTCTCTTTTTTTGCCGGTTTTATTGATGCAATTGTTGGGGGTGGTGGATTACTGCAAACTCCGGCAATTATGATTGTGTTGCCCCAGTATTCGGTGGCCACACTTTTTGGAACCACCAAAATCCCTTCGCTGTCCGGAACTGCTTTTGCCGCCTGGAAGTATTCACAAAATGTAAAACTGAATTGGCCGCTGCTGATTTACATTGCAGTCGCCGCATTTATCGGAGCAGTATTGGGTGCTCATAGCATCACCCTGATCGACAATACGGTGATCAAACCCATCGTTTTTGCCATTCTTATCCTTGTTGCCGTTTATACTTGTTTCAATAAAAAATTTGGTGTCCATCAGGAAAAGGAACATACAGTGCTTCAGCAGGTCCTGATCGGCTTGCTTTTTGGTTTTACCATCGGTTTTTATGATGGCTTAATCGGTCCGGGAACAGGCACATTTTTCATTTTGGCCTTCATCGCCTTAATGGGCTATGATTTCCTGCATGCGAGTGCGAGTGCAAAGCTGATCAATATGGCTACCAATATTGCAGCGATCTGTTATTTCGGCAGCACCGGACACATCCTTTATGAATTTGCCATTCCGATGGCTTTCTGCAATGTAGGCGGTTCTTTTCTGGGTACTAAACTCGCCCTGTTAAAAGGCAATAAATTTATACGCATCTTTTTTTTACTAGTAGTGTTCGGGACGATCCTGAGGTTTGCTTATGATATTTTTATCAAAGCATAATTGTTGTTTTATGGCGCTGAGGAAGGTTTTCTTTTCCCGCCCAATTGATATTTAATGAAGAAGAATAAAGTTTTTGTGTTTGGGATTTTGATTTTTGGCTTGTTAATCGCTGTTTTCGCCTTTGGCTTGTCGACCATCAAAACTGATGTGGCAGTGAGAAGACCGGTTAATTTCCCGGCAATTGTGCAGCAAGGGCCTGCGTTGACAGTAGAAGGGGTAACCCTCGGACAAAAGTTATTTGATGATGCCTTGCTTTCTAAGAATGGCAAGGTAGCCTGTGCTTCCTGTCATAATCAAACAGACGGTTATGCGAGTAAAGGGATAAAAATCAATCCTGGGGTCAATGAAAATATCCATGGCACAAAGAATACGCCTGCTTTAATGAACCTGCAGTGGAAGGTTTCCTTTTTCAGGGATGGAAGGGAATCGCATCTGCGCAATACCGCAATTAATGCTTTAACCAGTCCGGCAGAAATGGGGGAAACCATGCTGAATGTGGTGGCTAAACTGAACGCTTCACCGATCTATAAGCATTACTTTAAATCGGTTTTAGGAGTAGATACCATAAAGGAAAAAGATGTTACGGGAGTGATTGAACAGTACCTGCTTTCATTGGTATCTGCAAATTCCCGCTATGATAAACTGGTGGTAAAACAGGAAAACACCTTTACAGCAGCAGAGCAGGAAGGGCTAAAGATTTTCAAAGAGAAGTGTGCGACCTGTCATGCCGGCGACCTGTTTACCGACGAGTCTTCCCGAAATATCGGAACCAGTACCACCAATGATTCGGTAAAAAAGTTTAAAGTACCTTCATTAAGAAATATAGAAGTCACGGCACCTTATTTTCATGATGGGCGTTTTACTACTTTAGAAGAAGTGATGGTGCATTATGCGACCGGTGTACCTCAGGAAAAAGGTTTAGATCCTTTGATGCAGACGAATGGAAAAGCAGGGATTCCACTAACAGATCAGGAGCAGAAAAAGGTGGTTGCCTTTTGAAAACCCTGACTGATGAGGCTTTTATCAATAAAATGACACTTCAATAGGCATAAGTCAAACTTAAAAAAAACCATTCCTGTATATCAGGAATGGTTTTTTTGCACAATAACCAGGAAGAATAACCTGGATAGGAATTTCCGGAAATTAAACTTTAGGGTTTAACATCTTGTAAATGCGATCGGCAAGGTCTTCATAATGACTTTTGATCAATGGATTAGTTGCGCTTGCCTGCGAAGCTTTTACACTAGCTTGTAGTTTTTTCAATTCTGAACGAACCATCAGCCTCATGTCCGAAATATTTGGATTGTAAGGCGTGATCCCCATAATTGCATAACCCGATTCTACTACCGGTTTATCTAACTTCAACAGCACACCTAAACGATCTGCATAAGACCTTTGTAAGGCTCTTTTGAACACATCAGGTATCTCTGAATTGAAGATATAACCACGTAAGTCCGTCAGCAGATTATTTACCGTATAAGCATTTGCCCCGTTTTTTGTCTCATCATCAATCATTCTGGCGAAACCATAAGTTTCCAATAGTGAGGTCAACACCTGATTTTGCATTTCTGTAATCCTGTGATTAACGACCCCATAATCTACTCTTGCTAAAATGGAAGGATTTAACAGCCAGTTTGGTGTGCTGAAAACTTGTTTATTTAAGAATGCTACGGCTTGCTGCTGCTTTGCTTTTGGCGTATAGCTGTACACTGCACCCGGTTCATCTACTGTTTTTACATCTTCCTGTAAGCCGCTTACATTAGCCAGCACATGGTTTACATAACGTCTGTACTGGCGGATCACTTCATAATATAAATCGTTTACATCTTCCAGTTCTTTACCTGGCTCGTAAGTCCACTTTTCCAGGTTCGGGAGGATTCTTTTTAAGTTTTCAATTCCGTAGGTACTAGCCTTCATGGCATTGTCGCCCAGGTCTTCACTTTGTGCGCGTGGGTCTATTGAACCCTGTTTCCCATAGAAATACAAGGGGTCTTTAGCCTTTTTCAAAACCATGGCATCCAATGCCTTTTTCTCTTCTTTAGAGGAATTGTCGCCAGGGAAATAAGTATAACCGAATTTAATAGCATGCTGATCGTAAGCACCAATTTTAGGGTAAATCTCTGTGACGCCATCAGCCGGCTGTGCGATATAGTTGAAACGCGCATAATCCATGATGGAAGGGGCGGTACCATATTTAGCAGTGAAGGTTTTTGAGCGCAGAGAATCTACAGGAAATGCCGCACTGGAACCAAAGTTATGGAGTAAACCAAGCGTGTGACCTACCTCATGAGAGGAAACAAATCTGACCAATTGTCCCATTTGCGCATCACTGATTTCAGCACCTCTTGCCTGTGGATTAATCGCTGCTGTTTGTACGAAGAACCAACTTCTCAGTAAGGACATCACATTGTGATACCAGCCAATATGACTTTCCATAATCTCTCCTGATCTAGGATCTGCTATCCTCGGACCGTAAGCGTTTTCTGTAGAAGAGGCAAAATAACGGATCACAGAATAACGTGCATCTTCTGTACTAAATTCCGGATCCTGCTGAGGTGTAGGTGCTTCTTTAGCTACGATTGCATTTTTAAAACCTGCGGCTTCAAAAGCAGTATTCCAGTCGTTCACCCCCTGAATTAAGAAAGGAACCCACTTTTTAGGCGTTGCAGGGTCTATATAATAAACGATTTGTTTTTTCGGTTCTACGAGCTCACCACGGCTATAAGCGGCTTCGTCTTTTGGCTCCAACTTCCATCTTTGAATGTAAGCAGTAGGTGTAACGTGTTTGTCGGAAACGCCAAAATCAAGTTGTCTTTCTGTGAAATAACCGATTCTTTTGTTCTCCAGACGCGCTTTCATCGGCTCTTTTGGCAATAACAACATGGATGTATTTAATCCAAAAGTCATGGCCCCAACGGTTTTGTCAGTGGGCAATTCCGGACTTCTATACGTTTTTACCGTTTTCACTTCTATGTTGGTTGGAAAACTTTTTGCGGTATCAATGAAAGAACGGGTATTGTCGATACCAGCAATTTTATACGTCTTTTTCAATCCTTCTGGTAAGGACATTCCAGGGATATCACCATTGTAAAAATCCGTTACCTCAATTAAAACCCCTTTGCCATTCGTACTGAAAGCTTTGATGTCAAAGGCGGCTAGAATTGGGAGTGCATTAGAGTTTTCCAATGCCTGGTGTAAATCTGACGATTTATCAGCTACAAATTTGAAATTCGGAACTCTAATGAAGATTTGTTTGTCGTGTTTTTCCCAGTTCCAAACCTGGTTGTTTAGCATTTCGCCGCCATATTGCGCTCTGGACTCTCTCAATGCTACTGGTGTTTGTGTAAATCTAGTCACCACCAACAGGTCTCTCCCCAATAGAGAATCAGGGATTTCAAAAAAGTATTTCTGATCTACTTTATATACGTTGAACAATCCTTCATCGGCTTTAGTGCCAGCAGGGATGATTTCTGAAAACTTTTTGATAGTGCTTTTTTTGCTGGCTGCATTTTTTGCCGTAGTATCCTGTACCGCTTTACCGGCTATGCTGCCCGGCCATTTTGTTTGCTGTGCAAAGGCAGTTCCGCCGATTAGAACAGGAAATAGGAGGAAGAAAGCAGCCCTTGTCAGGCTGCTATTCTTTTGTTTAAAGGTAGATTCGAAATTCATGAACAGATTAAATTGATATTTATGTTTCTGAGGAGCTGGATTACCAGCCCTCATTTTGTGGTTTAAGATTTGGGTTGGTCGCGATTTCGGTTAAAGGAATAGGCTGCCAGTAGTTTTTATCGGTAAACACCCTGCTGCCTGATTTTTTTGAGGCAAAAGTTAAGCTGCCATTGGTCGCTTTGGTGATGGTCACCCCGTTTACTGATTTATTGAGGATGTTGGCTGCTTCTTTCCAGCGACGCAGATCGTTATAACGGGTCTGGTCTTCGAAAGCCAGCTCAATCCTGCGTTCATGGCGGATTTTTGCACGCATTTCCGGCTGAGATAAGCCTGTAGGCAGTTCCGGCATTTTCGCTCTTTTACGAATGTCATTGATGGCCTGATACACCGTGGCGTCCGGTCCAATGGCTTCGTTTTGTGCTTCAGCATAGTTTAAAAGTACTTCTGCAAAGCGCATGATCACCCAATTGGTACTGCTGGTTACGTTCACATCTTTGTTGTAATCGAAATCTTCCGCGATGAATTTCCGGATGTAAAAGCCGGTAGGTGTTGGATTGGAAGTCGGCATGTCTTTACCTTTAGCGAAGGTTTCTACTGCTCTTCCTTTAAAGCTGGCATTGTTGTACAATACAGATTTTTCGAAGCGTGGATCGCGACCTACATAGGGGTCGGAAGCCAGGTAGCCAGATCCGCTTTCGCCGATCATCTTCCCGTTTTTCATTTCATATTCATCTACAATTTCCTGAGTAGGGGAATTGGTACCTTTGCCGCCATATCCTGCTGGACTATTGTTCTTATCAAAGCTGTGTTGTTTCTCCCCTTTTAATCCATTGTAACGGAATTCCAGGATCACCTCCGGTTTTACCAGTACATTCTTTTTCAGGAAAGGATCGTTATAATCTGCTTGCAAGCTGTAATAACCCGTGTTCATCACCTTTTTTGCGGCATCAGCTGCTGCCTGCCATTTGTCTGCACTATTGGCTGGGTTATTTAAGGCACTCGCTGCCCATAGTAGAACACGGCTTTGAAAGGCTTGTGCGGCAGCACTGGTAATGCGGCCGTATTCTGTATTTGCCCAGGATGCTGGTAGTTCTTCCGCTGCCTGAGCCAACTCAGCCGCAATAAACGCCACCCCGTCCTGCTGACTGGTTTTAAAGGGTTTGTCCTGGGATTCTTCAACCGGCTGTGCTTTTAGCAATAAAGGAACT
This sequence comes from Pedobacter sp. PACM 27299, assembly GCF_001412655.1. Classification (NCBI taxonomy): domain Bacteria; kingdom Pseudomonadati; phylum Bacteroidota; class Sphingobacteriia; order Sphingobacteriales; family Sphingobacteriaceae; genus Pedobacter; species Pedobacter sp. PACM 27299. Next base: position 2,217,428 of record NZ_CP012996.1, read on the forward strand.
TCTTTAAAACTGCTGAACAATTGAAAATAAACGAAGGCTCTGAAAAAACGTGCTTGTCCTAACATTTCTTTTCTTTGCGCAGGATTCAATGCTGGTGCTGTTTCTGCTCTTTCCAGGAAGTAATTGATCTTTCTGATCTGTGCATAGCTGTCTTTCCAAAGGTTTTTTTGAGGAAAAGTAATGGCATTGAAATCTCCGGTTAGGTAACCTGAAATCTTGCTTTCTTCGCTGCCAATCACCTGGATGTCGTCTGTGATGGCGGCAGGAAGGGAAGTAGCGGTAAAGCCGCTGTTCATAAAGTTGTAAAACTCATTTACAGACAATTTAATGAGTTCCGGATCTTCCCATAGGCTGGCTTCCGAAATCAGGTTTAGGGGTTTTCTATCCAGGAAATCTTTCTTGCAGGAGCTCATACTAAGTAAGCCTGCAAGGATGATGGTGGTGGTATATTTTGAAGGTATAAAGTTCATAATTGCTGATCTTTTCGATGAATAAATTAAAGGCCTAAACGAAGACCAAAAGAGAAAATCCGTTGTGGAGGGTAAGAGTTGGCAAAGGTGCCGGACGACTCAGGGTCGAACCTCCTGTTGTTGCTGATCGTGAACAGGTTTTGCCCTTGTGCAGTCAGCGTCAAAGAAGAAACACCAATCTGTTTCAATACCAATTTTGGAATGCTATAAGACAATTGTGCGGTTCTCAGCTTGATATAGTTCCCGTTTTTAACATAAAAAGTGGAAGGATATCTATTGGCTTCATAGTTCGACAATAGTCTTGGGTAAGCTGCATCCGTATGTTCCGGCGTCCATCTGTCTAAGTGTAATTCGTAGAAGTTGGTTAAATCTGCAGCAGGTGCATAGTTGATGAAAACCCCTGTAGAAGCCTGGAATAAGGCGTCAGCAGAAAAGTTTTTCCATTTGAAAGCCAATGATAAACCGTAAACCGTTGGTGGAACGATATATCTGGTTTCCACATCACGATCGGCACTGCCGCTAAACAATTCTACAACACCATCACCATTTAAATCCACATACCTGATGTCTCCAGGTTTACCGCTTACTGGCGTCGCTCCAGGGCTGGTCAGGTATTTTGGCCAGTTGTCTACATCCTGCTGGTCTTTGAAAATACCATCTGCTTTCAGGATTCTTCCGGCACCTACAGGGCGGCCTTCCTGACGTAATCCAGGCAATACACTCTCGTTTTCGCCATAATCTACGACCCTGCTTTTGGTGAAAGTCATGTTTAAGCGTGCAGAGAAGTTCAGTTGTCCGATGTTACTTTGATGAGATAAAGCAAGCTCATATCCATAGTAATATTCTTTTCCAAAGTTCTCCAATGCCGGGCTCAATCCGAAAGAAGAAGGTACATCGTAACCTCTTGAACGTAGGATGTCATATTTTGATTTGCTGTAATAATCCGCTTCGATACCCAGTTTACCACCCCATAGTAAGGCATCTAAACCGATGTCAAAAGCTTTCACTTTTTCCCAAGTAATGTTGGTGTTTGGAACGGTTGTATTGGTAATCCTGGTCATAGGAGAGATGCCGTTTCCAGTGCCAAATACATAACCTGCCGGGAAAAGACTGTAGTTATAAAAGTAAGAATACAAAGAGCCACCATCATTACCCAGTTTACCGTAAGAAGTACGGAGTTTTAACTCATTAATGAAGGGATAATGATCTTTAATGAAATCTTCTTCTGATAGGACCCAAGCCGCTGATAAGGATGGGAACAAGGCTCTTCTTTTTCCTTTTGGATAATATGGGGAACCATCGTATCTGAAGTTACTTTCTAAAATATATTTGCTGTTGTAATTGTAAATAAAACGGGCAACCGCACTTTGGCGTGCATTTTCCTGCGAGCTGCCTGAACTTTTTTGCGTGCTCACATCTCCAAGGAATAGCTGGTCGACACTGGCAACCGGGTAATTGCTTCTTTCTGCGATGATATTTTCTCCTTTGAACTCATTTTGCTCATATAAAGCCAATGCCGTAACGGAATGCTTGCCAAATAGTCTTTTGTAGTTCAGGGAAACCTGTACGTTTACGTTGTCGTTCAGCGAAACAGTTTCACTCAATGAAGCTTTTTCTGTTGCATTTTGCTGGGTATATTCATCCTTTAGCGGATCTAATGAATACACAGGATAAGGTACTGTAAAAGCTTTGGTTAAGGAGTTGTTTTTGTCAACTGTGACCACTCCATTTGCAGAAAGACCTTTGATAAAAGGTAGCTGCTGTGTGATTCTAAGGGAACTGGTAAAGATATTTCTACCCACTTTATTATAGCCGGCACCATCCAATGCATCCGCTAAAGGATTCCCTGAAAATCCAGAGAAAGCATACAAGCCATCGGAGAAACGGGCAGGGGATACCGAACCCAGAACCGACATTCTGCTGAAAATACTTTCCGCATAAACAGCTGGGTTTTTCGCATTTTCAGTGATGTAATTCAAGCCTACAGAAAGGCTGGTGGTTGGCGTAACATCCAGGTCAAAATTACTGACTAAACCATAGCGCTTCATTCCTGAAGTGCTGATGAGTCCTTGCTGATCGGTGTAAGTTCCACTGATAAAATACCTGGAATTATTACCGCCACCGTTTAAACTCAGGTTGTGTTTTTGTACAGAAGCATAATCTTTAAGCACGGTTTTGTACCAGTCAGTATTTGGATAACGATCCGGATCTGATCCGTCTTTGAATTTCTGAATTTCCTCAGGCGTATATTTTGTTCTTGGAGAGCTTCCTTTTTCTGCCTTATCATTATCGAACATCTCATTGTTCAAAATGGCATAGTTGTAAGAATCCAGGAATTTAGGCAATCTTGTAGATTGCTGAATCCCGAAATTACCATTGTAATTCATGGATACTTTATTGGATTTTCCGCGTTTGGTGGTGATCAGGATGACGCCATTGGCACCTCTGGCACCATAAACAGCTGCCGAAGCATCTTTTAATACACTAATACTTTCGATAGAGTTGGGATCTAATTTATCCATTTCCATGCCTACAATACCCATACCTTCTCTGGCAACTCCATCAATCACGATCAGGGCTTCACCCATTCCACGAATTTTGATCGCAGAGCGGTCGCGGTCTGGGGTACCTGAAGTACTCATGTAAGATACCAATCCGGTTACTCTACCCATTAAGGTATTGGATACGTTTACGGCTGGTGATTGTGTCAGTTCTTCTCCTTTGATCACGCCGATTGCACCGGTTAATAGTTTCTTTTGCTGTGTACCGTATCCAATGACTACCGCTTCGCTCAACTCACTCATGCTCATCGTCATGGATACATTGATCTGCGTTCTCTTTTGGATAGCGACTTCTTCTCTTTTGAAGCCTAGATAGGTAAAGATTAAAGTCTGGTTGTCTTCTGCCTGAATTTTATAGAATCCATCTGCATTCGTGATCGCCACCGCTTTACCTTCTTTCACTAAAATTGTAACACCAGGCAGTGGAATGCCTTTGTCGTCGGTTACTTTACCTTGGATCGTGATGAGGTTTGCCGGGGCAATAGGTGTCCTTAAAGCGGCTTCTTTTAGTTTAACTACAATGATGTTTTTCTCCATCGTGTAGGTTAGGGGCTGATCTTTGAAAATCTCTGTTAGCGCAGTGCTCAAGGCCGTGTTTTTCAAATCCACATTTAATGGTTTCGACTGGCTGATGACTTCGTTATTGTAAATAAAATAATAACCGGTTTGCTTTCTCAGGTCTTGCAAAACGGATTTTAAGCTGGTATTGCGCTTAGAAATGGTGACGCGCTGCCCGTAGGAAGCCGTACTTACCTGTATACCCAAGGTAATCAGGATAATCAATGATAGTTTCATGATAATGAATACTTTTCTTACGGTTTTTTGGCCATAAGGGGAAATGACTTTAGAATGTAGTCGTTCTTTCATAAATTTGAAATGTTTAGGTTTAAGTTGAAGGCTGTGCAATTCCAGTGAAAACTGGAAAGTTCTTTAGGGTAAGCCTGAGCATTGACCTTCCCGGCCGCGAACCGGGTTGGTTATTTTCTGACTCACCTGTGGTGGTGGTTTAAGTAGCAGGTTTCATGTGGTGTGTTCGTTTGTGGTGGTGGTAGTTTGTTGATTTATTTAATTTTTTGAATGATTACTTTGTTTTGTTCAATGCCGAATTTGACACCTCCAGTTCCTTCCAGCACCCTTAGGAAAGTAGAAAGGTTACTTTCTCTCGGGATTACTCCGGTGAAATAAAGGTTAGGTGCTGCACCTTTATAGACCAGCTCTACATTGTACCAACGTTCCATTTGTTTCATGACTTCGTTGATTGGGGTGTTGTTAAACACAAAAGCATCGTTCTTCCATGCGAGTACTTCTTCCAGATCTGCAGTGCTGATTTTAGCTGGACTTTGCTCTTTTGTGTTCATTTGAGCCTGTTCTCCAGGTTTTAAAAACTGGTAATTGCTGGATTTTAGACGGCCCAGCTTTACACTTCCTTCTGCAAGGGTGGTATTGATCTGCTGCTGATCCGCATAGGCATTGATGTTGAATTTGGTACCCAGCACCTCTAGCATCTGTTGGTCAGCAATCACACGGAATGGCTGGTGTTTGTTCTTGGCCACTTCAAAATATACTTCTCCGCTAATGGTTACTTTTCTTTCTCCAGGAAGGAAAGTAGTGGGGAAGCGAATAGAAGAGGCGGCATTGAGCCATACTTTGGTACCATCAGGCAGGATAATCCGGTATTGTCCACCTTTAGGCGTAGAAAGGGTATTGTATTTTAAGGCTTCCACATTATCGGAAAGGGTGTTTTTTTGTTTGTTATAAGCCAATTGACCGTCCCTAGTATTGCTAAAGTTGATGTCTTTTCGCTGGGCGAGCTTACCATTTGCGGCAGCATCTAAAACCACTTCGCTGCCATCAGCTAATTTTAAAATCGCTTTGTTCCCCCAGGTTTTACCTCATTTTTGAAAGTCAGCTGTTCGATAGGAGGGCTGGCTGGATATTGCTGGTAAAAATAAAGGGCCATACCGCTGGTCAGAATCAGGGCTGCAGCAACCGCTATTTTCTGCCAGTTGAAATTTAATTTTTTAAGCTGTAAGTTAGCTGTATTCGGAATTAACTGATGTACAGGACTGTGCTTCTGGTCAATTCCCTGTTCTATTTTGGAAAAGATGCGCTGGTAAACTGCTTCTTCCTCCATTCCAGCTGCTGCTGGCCATTCTACGATTTCATTTTGCGGAGAACGGTACCATTTTAGCAATTGCTCCCGTTCTTCTTCAGTACAGGTACCGTTGATATATTTTTGAATCAATATAGGAGTATCGTCTCTTTTCATGCGTATAGGTCTGTTTTTCAGCGAGCCATGCCAATTTCTATAGACTGTGGTTCCAGGCTAATTATAAGGGAGTACGCTGAACCCTGCTCTTACCCTTAGTGGGCAGTAAGAAAAAAGATGTTTTATTTTAGAAAGTGTGTTTCTGAAGGATATAAGTGTGTTTTTTAATTTTTATTTTAGGAGAAAGGAACAGGCAATAAGTAGTATTCCTGAATTGTTCAGGTCTTTTCTGATGGTTTTTAAAGCTTTACTGAGGTGTGCCTCTACTGTTTTTTCGGCAATACCCATCTCTTTCGAGATTTCAGGAATGGTTAGGCCATCCTGGCGACTATATTTAAAGACCAATCTGCATTTTTCCGGCAATTGTTCTACGATACCGTCAATGTATTCCTGCAGGAATTTAGCTTGGATTTTTTCTTCGTCCAGGGCGACGAGCTCGGTTTGATAGTTTAATTGGGCAAGTTCTGCTCTTCTCTTCTGCTGATGGATGCTTTTAAAGACTGAAAATTTGACGGCAGTGGCTAAATAATTTTCAAGAATCTTGATTTCAAGAACGGCTCTTCTGTTCCAAAGACCAATAAATACTTCCTGAACGATTTCTTCGGCCGCAGAATGGTCTTTCGTATAATTGTAGGAAACTGCAAGCAGTTTCTTCCAATAACGATTGAAGAGTGCTGTAAACGCAAGGCGATTGCCAAGACGCAGCTCCTCCAGCAGATCCTGATCAGAAAAATTATGATAAACCCCCATATATCCCGAGGCTAATGTAGCGATAAAACCATTTTATTTTATTATCGATCAGTTTTATAGACATTATTTTTACAAGGAATGGCAGAACATGGTAAAGTACTTCGGGGCAGATCGATAGTAAATTCTCTTATCGTTTGTATTTCCAGTTTCTCGATTTTCCTTCAGAGATCCATTCCAGGGCTGTGCTCAATCTTTTTTGTCGGGTATCTTCGCTTTTAGCTTCAGTAATCCATTCCAGGTATTCTTTTTTCTGAGAATAGCTGAAGTTTTCAAAATGCTGTTTTGCTGCAGGGACTTCGGCCAGACTTTTGGAAAAATAGTCGGGGATGGTTAATACTGTTTTTGGAGCTGCCGGCTTTTTATCGACTTTGATGCCTTCTTTATTCAGGATGACCGCATTTGGGATATAGTCAGGAAAATGTTTTTATCGGGTAAATCGGCAATGCTGGTGATTCTTCCCAGATGTCCCATTGCCTGTGTTTTATCCTCGGAAAGGAGGTGATGAGGATCGGGTATTAATGAGCTTTTCCAAAAGCCAAAAGCGCAGTGGTTTTTGAAAGCAGCCATACTGCAGACGGCTCCTTTATGGTCAAAATGAAGGAAACTCCACATTTCATGGCTTCTATAATCTCTGGACAGGCTTCATGGGCCAGGGCTCTGATGCGTTTTAAGATAGGCTGTGCAAAATCGGCAGCCTGGCCTATATAAATGTCTATTCTAGAGTCGTATTTTTCCATGGCTCTGCTTTTAAATGTATGTTCTAAAATACTTAAAAAATAAATTACCCGTCAGGGCCTGTGTTATTTTTTAGTACTTGTGCTCTTTTACATAATGCTGACAGCTAAAACCTGTTAAAAAAGCAGGTTTATGGTGATTTTATACTACTTTTGTTCGTGATAAGCGCAGCTTTCGCTGTGTCTTTTCTTATACATTTGTACCATTATCTCATAATACATGGATGCTAATTCAAAGCTGGCTATAGTTATCAACGACAATGATTTGTCTGCCGAACTTAAAGCCATAGCAAATAAAGTTCAGAACCAGGAAAGAATCACTTTCGATGAAGGCGTATATCTTTATGAACATGCCGAACTGGGCTACCTGGGTATATTGGCGAACTATATCAGGGAGCAAAAACACGGTGATAAAACTTATTTTAACCGCAATTTCCATATAGAGCCGACCAATGTTTGTGTGTACGATTGCAAATTTTGTTCTTATTCCCGTTTGATCAAACAACGTGAAGAAGGATGGGAAATGAGCGTAGACGGAATGATGGACGTACTTAAAAAGTACGACAATGAGCCTGTAACAGAGGTTCATATCACTGGTGGTGTTGTTCCTAAGCAGAATCTGGAATTTTATAGTGATTTCTTCAGACGTGCCAAGGCACACCGTCCGGATCTGCATGTGAAAGCATTGACTCCGGTGGAATATTATTACATCTTCAAAAAGGCGAAATTAAGCCATTATGAAGGGATGAAATATTTGCAGGAAGCGGGTCTGGATTCTATGCCAGGTGGCGGTGCAGAGATTTTTCACCCGGAAGTAAGGGAAAAGATTGCGCATGATAAATGTAATGCAGAACAGTGGCTGGACATTCATGAACAAGCACATAAGCTGGGCATGAAAACCAATGCGACCATGCTTTACGGACATATAGAAAAGTTTTGGCATCGGGTTGACCATATGGAACGTCTTCGCCAGCAGCAAGATAAATCAGGTGGTTTTCAGGCTTTCATTCCTTTGAAATTCAGAAATCAGAACAACCAGATGGACCACGTGCCAGAGGTATCTGTGATTGAAGATTTAAGGAATTATGCGATTGCAAGGATTTATCTGGATAATTTTGACCACATCAAAGCTTATTGGGCAATGATTAGCCGTCAAACCGCACAGCTTTCCCTAAACTTTGGCGTAGATGATATTGATGGTACTTTAGATGATACCACCAAAATTTATTCTATGGCAGGTGCAGAAGAACAGCATCCGGCAATGAATACGGAAGAATTGGTGAATCTGATCAAACAGGTGAACCGTAAACCGATAGAAAGAGATACCCTTTATAATGTAGTGACCGATTATACGGATGTTGTATTTGAGGGAGAAGCGAAACCACAGTATTATAAATTGCCGGTCATCAATTAATGGATAAAGAACTATATATCATCAGACATGGTGAAACGGATTTAAATAAGCAGGGCATTGTGCAGGGAAGAGGGATCAACAGTGATCTGAATGATACTGGAAGAGCACAGGCCGCGTTATTTTACAAGATGTATAAAGACGTTCATTTTGATAAAGTATATACTTCTACTTTAAAACGTACGCATCAAACCGTTAAAGGTTTTATCGATGCAGGCATGCCTTGGGAGCAATTGTCCGGTCTGGATGAGCTGGCCTGGGGTGTTTGGGAAGGTAAAGCCAATGATGAGCATGCGATCGCTGCTTTTAAAGGGATGATGGAAAAATGGCAGTCGGGAGATTTCGACAGTCATTTTGAAGGTGGTGAAAGCCCGAATCAAGTGAAAATCCGTCTTCAGGAAGCATTAGAGGTTATCGTAAATGCTCCAAATGAGAGAAAGGTGCTGGTCTGTATGCACGGTCGGGCGATGAGGTTGTTACTTTGCCTGATTACGGGTAAATCTTTAAGCGAGATGACCGAATTTCCTCATCAGAATACGACGCTCTATAAAGTCGGACTGAAAGATGGTCAGTTTACCATTCTGGAGTTCAATAATACCGATCATTTAAAAACATTTCCAATTGAGTAAGATTAAGATTTCCGCAGTTTCTTATACCAATACCAAACCTTTTATGTACGGTATTGAGCATTCAGAACTGATCCATAAAATAGATTTAAGTTTAGATATTCCTACAGATTGTGCCGCTAAATTGATCAACAATCAAGTGGATATTGGCCTGATTCCTGTTGCGGCCATCCCTTTGGTACCCAATGCGAACATCGTTGCCGATTACTGTATCGGATCAGTAGGTGCGGTAAATTCTGTATTTGTATTTAGCAATGTGCCTTTTCAGGAGATTAAGACGGTAAAACTAGACAGCCATTCCCGCACTTCAAATAACCTCGCTAAGGTATTGCTGAAGTTTCACTGGAAACAAGAGGTCAGTTTTACGACTGATTTGGAAGCAGCAACGGATGCGATGGTTTTGATTGGCGACCGTACTTTCGGTAAAAAATCCGACTATGCTTATGCCTATGATATGGGAGAGGAATGGATGAAGTTTACCGGTTTGCCTTTTGTATATGCAGCATGGGTGGCCAATAAAACGATTCCAAAATCATTTATTTCAGAATTTAATCAAGCACTTGCTTTTGGCCTTTCTCATCGCGGAGAGTTGTTAAAAGAATTGCCGGAAGTTGCAAATTTTGACATGGAAGATTACCTGTGTCATAAGTTGGATTTTGAGCTGACCGACAAGAAACGCGAAGCATTAACTTTGTTCTTATCGTATATAGAACAATTATAGAATTTATAGTTTTCAACAAAGCTTAAAGGTTAGCCATTCAGGTGCTATCTTTACAGTTTTGTAAATAAGATACATTTTGGCTAAAGACAAGACTAAAGAGACACCTTTAATGCAACAGTACAATGCGATTAAAGCAAAGTACCCCGGTGCATTATTATTGTTCAGAGTAGGCGACTTCTATGAAACATTTGGTGAAGATGCTGTAAAGACCTCCCAGATTTTGGGGATTGTATTGACAAGAAGGGGAAATGGACCCGGTGGGCACATTGAACTGGCAGGATTTCCACATCATTCTTTAGACAATTACTTGTCGAAATTGGTTAGGGCCGGACAAAGGGTAGCGATATGCGATCAGCTGGAAGATCCGAAAATGACCAAAACTATTGTAAAACGTGGGGTAACAGAATTGATTACTCCTGGCGTTGCCTATAGTGACAATATCCTGAGTCAGAAATCAAACAATTACCTTGCTGCAGTTTATTTTGATAAGACTGGTTTAGGCGTGTCCTTTCTGGACATTTCTACCGGAGAGTTTTATGTGGCTCAAGGCAATGAAGAATATATTGATAAGCTTTTACAAGGCTTTAAACCTACAGAAGTTATTTTTCAGAAGAGTAAAAGGAAAGAATTCCTGGAACTTTTCGGAGATAAGTTTTATACTTTCACGCTGGACGACTGGGCTTTTACCACCGATTACACGAATGAGACTTTACACAAGCATTTTGAAGTCAACTCCCTAAAAGGATTTGGTGTAGATAAGCTGTCTATTGGAACGATCGCCGCTGGAGTGATCCTTCATTATCTGAATGAAACGGAGCATAAGAATCTAAAACACGTCAGTGCAATTTCTCGCTTAGAGGAAGATAAATACATGTGGCTGGATCGTTTTACGATTCGTAACCTGGAACTGGTGAGTTCTAATAATGAAAATGCAGTCACGCTTTTTCAGATTTTAGACCAGACTTGTACCCCAATGGGTGCCCGATTGTTACATCGATGGATCATCATGCCGCTGAAAGAACTGAAGCCAATTCAGGAACGCCTTGGGATGGTGGAATACCTGGTGAAAGATGAATCTTTGGTAGAAAAATTCTTAGACCATATCAAACAGATCGGAGATCTGGAACGCCTGATTTCTAAGGTGGGCCTTTTAAAAGTTGGACCAAGAGAATTGTGTCAGCTGAAAAAAGCATTGTACCATATTGAGTCGGTGAAAGACATTGCAAATGCTTCAGAAAACCCATTCTTAATGGCATTGGCAGCACAGTTAGATCCTTGTTTATCCATCAGAGAGAAACTGGAAAGGGAATTACAGCAAGATCCTCCCGCTTTATTGATCAAAGGAAATGTGATTGCAGATGGGGTGGATGAAGAATTAGACCGCCTGCGCAAGATCTCCTTTGGTGGAAAAGATTATTTAATAGAAATTCAAAAAAGAGAAGCAGCCATTACTGGTATTCCTTCTCTGAAAGTAGCCTTCAATAACGTTTTTGGTTATTACCTGGAGGTGACGCACACCCATAAAGATAAGGTTCCTACCGAATGGATCAGGAAACAGACCCTGGTGAGTGCAGAGCGCTATATTACACCAGAGTTGAAAGAATATGAGGAGCAGATTCTAGGGGCAGAAGAGAAGATCATGCAGATCGAAATCCGCCTTTATGGAGAATTGATGCAGCAGCTGAGTGCTTATATCAAACAAATCCAGCTGAATGCTTTTTGTATTGCACAACTGGATGTCCTGCTGTGTTTTGCCCAGCTGGCAGTAAAAAACCACTACGCGAAACCAGTAATGAATAAAGGCAAAGGCCTGGACATTAAAGGCGGCAGGCACCCGGTGATTGAAAAAAGACTGCCTGTTGGGGAAGAGTACATCACCAATGATGTTTTTCTGGACAATGTGACGCAGCAGATCATCATTATTACGGGACCCAATATGTCGGGTAAATCGGCGATTTTAAGACAAACCGGATTGATCGTATTGATGGCACAGATGGGCTGTTTTGTTCCTGCTAAAGAAGCAACGATTGGTTTGGTCGACAAAATATTTACCAGAGTCGGGGCTTCAGACAATCTTTCTTCCGGAGAAAGTACGTTCATGGTAGAGATGAATGAGACGGCAAGTATCCTGAATAATATTTCGGAAAACAGCCTGATCTTATTGGATGAGATTGGTAGAGGTACGAGTACTTATGATGGAATTTCTATTGCATGGGCCATCGCAGAGTTTCTGCATACGCATCCCACAGCTAAACCAAAAACTTTATTTGCGACGCATTATCATGAGCTGAACGAGCTGGCAAATACGATGAGCAGAATCAAAAACTTTAACGTTTCTATCAAAGAAGTGGGAAATAAAGTGATTTTCTTGCGTAAATTGGTGCCGGGTGGCAGTGAGCATAGCTTCGGTATCCATGTGGCGAAGATGGCGGGTATGCCTCCAAAGCTGATCAACAGAGCAAATGAGATCCTCAAAAAACTGGAGATCGACCGTACAGAAGGACAGAGCATAAAAGATAGCATTAAGAAAGTCCAGAATCAGGCTTATCAGCTGCACATGTTTGCAATTGATGATCCGGTACTGGTAAAAATAAGAGATACTTTAAATAACCTGGATGTGAATGTGTTGACGCCGGTAGAAGCCTTGCTGAAACTGGATGAAATACAGCGCATCATTAAACAATAAAACGATATGACCATTAATCAGACCGCTCTTAAAGCAAGATTTAAGCTGTTGCTGTTCTTAATGGTGTTGCTCATTTTTTCTGCCTGTAGCTCAAGGAAAAATACCAACGTAAATACGACCGCGGCAAGAGCTGCGGTGGTGATGTCTCAGCTGAAGAGCAAACCTTTGTACCGTTTTATCAATGACTGGACAGGCGTGAGGTACCGTTTAGGTGGATTAGATAAACGGGGTATCGATTGCTCAGGCTTCGCTTTGCTGCTGCAAAAAAATATCTATGGCAATGAACTACCAAGAAGATCCAGCGACCAGGCTGCTGTGATCAGGAGCAAAAGTATGGGACAGCTGAAAGAAGGCGACCTGATATTCTTCTCTTTCGGTGGCAGAGCTGTAGACCATGTAGGCATTTACCTGAAAGACAATTTCTTTGTTCATGCTTCTACTACCCGTGGGGTGATCGTCGACGACCTGAGTATACCTGCTTATCAAAAAGCAATGGTCAAAGCAGGATCTATCAAAAACTAGCCTTTCCTTTTTTGCTGAGTCTTTTCTTTATCATGCTTAGATACAGGTTGTTTCCGTTTATAATTTACTGTTAGTCTGTTGGTTTAGGAATAAGCAGGAACAAAAACAAGAAACTCCTGTTGTTATATTACATCAATTGTAATCATATATGACAGAGAGACACACTTATCAAACCGGAATCATAGGAAATTGCGCTTACCTCGCCCATGTGAATAAGAATACCAATATTGACTGGCTGTGCTGGCCTAGATTTGACAGCAGCTTTGTTTTTGGGGGTTTATTGGACCAGGAAAAAGGTGGCGAATTTTCGATACTCCCGGCCGGTGAGTACTTATCAAAACAGTATTATCTGGAAAATACGAATATCATTTGTACGGAAATCAGTAATGAGGAAGGCAGTTATCGCGTAACCGATTTTGCACCGCGTTTTCATCAGTTTGAGCGCTATTTTAAGCCGCTGATGCTGATCAGAAAAATAGAGCCTTTAACAGGAAATCCCAGGATAAAAGTAACCTGTAAACCGGTCTGTGAATACGGCGGAAGAAAACAAAGTGCAAGCAGAGGGAGTAACCACATTGAGTTTAGCGGGGATACGGAGGATATGCAGCTGAGTACCAATATCTCCTTAAGCTATATTGAAGATGAGAAGTATTTTGCTTTGAATGAAACAAAATACCTGATCTTAACCTATGGGAATGAACTGGATGCTCCCATCATCAGCACTGCAGAGCGCTTTTTATTGGAAACAAAGAAATATTGGCGAACCTGGATTAAGCACTCTACCATCGTAGGATTTTATCAGAATTATATTATCCGTTCCGCACTGACTTTAAAAATCCATCAATATGAAGATACAGGGGCGATTATCGCTGCCAGTACCACCAGTTTGCCGGAATCACAAGGCAGTGGAAGAAATTGGGATTATCGTTATTGCTGGATGAGGGATACGTATTATGTGATCACCTCTTTAAATCATATCGGCCATTTTGAAGAAATGGAAAGGTATTTTAATTACATCACTGATCTTTCTTTTAGGGATGAAGAACGTTATCAGCCACTCTTTGGTATTGCGGGAGAACGGGTGTTGACAGAACATATCGTTCCTGATTTGAAAGGATATTTAGGAAATACGCCCATCAGAATCGGGAATCAGGCTTTTGAGCACATTCAGAATGACATCTATGGGCAGGTATTGATCTCTATGCTGCCACTTTATACAGATAGACGTTTTATCTATTCAGAAAGAAAAGATTCGGAAAAATGGCTGGATGCACTATTGAAAAGGATTGAGCACACTATTGATGAAAAGGATGCCGGAATCTGGGAATTCAGAAACCTCCCGAATACCCATTGTTACACCAATCTCTTCCAATGGGCAGGAGCAAAAGCAGCCTTAAAAATGGCGATAACCATTGACGATAAGCCTTTGCAAAAGCGTGCGCAGCTATTAATCGACAAAGCAGCACAGCATATTGAGGATTGTTATGATCCGGTACGTAAAGTATATACCCATGCGGTGGGCAGTCCGTATTTGGATTCCAGTACACTCCAGTTGATTTTAATGAATTATCTGGATCCGAATTCGCAAAGAGCAAAGGATCATCTGAGCGCTTTAGAAGCAGAACTTAAAGGTGCAAATGGCTTGTTTTACCGATACATTCATACCGATGATTTCGGTAAGCCGAAAACGACTTTCTTAATTTGTGCGTTTTGGTATGTAGAGGCCCTGGCTTGTGTAGGCAGATTGGACGATGCGATCAGAGAGTTCGAGTCCATCATTAAATATTCCAACCATTTGCTGCTATTTAGTGAGGATGTAGATGAGGTTGATGGCGGGCAGTGGGGGAATTTCCCTCAGGCTTACAGTCATGTGGGCTTGATGAATGCCGCACATCGGATTGCAGTGAAGTTAGACAGACCTTCTTTTTTATAAACCTTTCTTTATTGAAATGCGCTGGCCTTTTTTTGGACCAGCGCATTTTTTTATTGGATGAGTTCCTGGAGCAGTGTTCTAACTTCTCTAAAATCTTTCAGATAGTATCTTGCTTCGGAGATGTTGCTGCCTACTTTAATGGTGTAGGCTTCTTTAGGCAGTGCTTTAAAAATATCTTCGTCGGTATGGTCGTCGCCAAGGGCCAGGATAAAATCAGGATTTTGTCCATAAAGCCAATTTTGTGCGGCTTTTCCTTTATTGACCTCAATGTTCTTGAACTCTATAACCTTGTTTCCGGGCATCATCTGCAGTCCTTTGTCGGCAATGACCATACGGAGGTGATTGATGATTTCGTTGGCTCTGAGGGCTCCTAAGCCTTCTTCTACTTTTCTGTAATGCCAAACCAGGGAATAACTTTTCTCTTCAATGAAGGATCCTGGCGTACGGTCGGTATAGGTATCCAGGACTATTTTTATCTCCTGTTTCCATTTATCTGTGAGTAATGGGAGGGGCTTCCAATCGGTGTGTTTGTATTTTTGCCATGCGCCATGTTCTGCAATCATGTCCACATCTAAATGTCCAAACCATTGTTCTAAGGTTTGGTAATTACGGCCGCTGATGATGATGACCTGGTTTGCAGGATCTTTCGCCAGGTTTTTTAGAATTTCATATAACTCTTCATCAGGTGAGGCTTTGTTGATATCAGCATTAAAGCCAACCAATGTTCCGTCGTAATCGAGGAATATATACCTGTCTTTTGCATTTTTATAATCATTTCTGATCTGATTTTTAATCGATGCCACTGCGTGTTTGGTATGTAATGATTCCTGCATCGTTTTGACTTCTTTTAATTTATCCATAAAGTTTTTCACCCAAAGGTGTATGTTGAATTTGCTGACAATTGCCCGCATACTTTTCATTCTGTTCTGCTGTTCTTCTAAAGGCATATTGATGGCCTGAATGATGGCATCAACTAAGTCTCCGATGTTATTGGGATTGACGATCAGGGCATCATTGAGCTCTTTTGAGGCACCAGCCATTTCGCTTAAAATCAATACACCATCTTCATTTACCCTGGAAGCCACATATTCCTTGCTCACCAGATTCATCCCGTCGCGCATTGGCGTCACCAGACAGATGTCTGCAGCACTGTAAATGGCGGAAAGGAATTCGATGGAAAACGAGCGGTAGAAGTAATGAACAGGTACCCAGTTGATGGTTCTGAATTTTGCATTGATATTGCCAACCAGCTGATCGATCTGGTCTTTCAATTCTTTATATTTTGGAACAGTATCCCTGGATGGGACTACAATCATATAAAGCGCCAGCTTTCCAATGTATTGCGGATGTGTCTGCAGTAAAAGTTCTAAAGCCTGCAGCCTTTGTAAAATCCCCTTGCTATAATCCAGGCGATCTATAGTCAGAATTGTTTTTATATTTTTAAGGGTGTTTTTTATGGAAACCGTGAATTTCGCCACTTTAGCATCTCTGGTCAGCTGGTCAAATTTTTCATTATCGATCCCCATCGGAAATGCTTCAACTACGACTTGCCTGTTTTTGTAGTTCAGGATATTGTCGGAAGGATTGCTGCTCGACAAACGGGATGCGGCACTGATAAAATGTCTGGCATCGTCAAAGGTATGAAAGCCTAAAAGGTCTGCCCCGAGCATCCCAGCGATGATTTCTTCCCTCCATGGGATAAGTCTGAAGATTTCAAAGGAGGGGAATGGGATGTGCTGAAAGAAGCCAATCGTCACTGAAGGCAGTTCTTCGCGTATTAAATTGGGCAGTAACAATAGCTGGTAATCCTGAATCCATATTTTATCGCCACTGGAAAGGTGCTGCGTGATTACCCCCTTGAATTTCTCATTTACCGTCTGATAGGAATCCCAATAGGATTGCTCGAAATTTGCATAGGTAACCAGGTAATGAAATACCGGCCATAAAATCTCATTAGAGAATCCTTCGTAATATCCGTTAATATCTTCGGTGGTTAAAAACACTGGAATGAGGTTTAATTCTGCCAGTTTTTCGGTCACTTCTGCCTGTCTTTCCTCAGGGACTTCTATGCCTGGCCAGCCAATCCAAATGTTGTTACCTTCTTTGTAAATGGAGCCGAGGCCGGTAGCGAGGCCGCCTTCGCTGGGACTTAATTGATAAACGCCGTTTTCTTCTTTTATTTTGACCGGTAGCCGGTTGGAGATGATGATGGTTTTACTTTCTCTTATCATTATACTAAATAGTAACGTATCGTATTGCATTTTGTTTTGCTTTTTTTAACCAATGGGTATCTACTGACGATTTTTATACTTCAATAGGGTTCTTTTTGGAAGTAAAAATACCTGTTTTAGAGTGTTTTTTAAGTAAAAATAGTTTCTTTAAAAATTACATTGATTAATTTTGTATTATTGTATTCAACAAAGTAGAGATCGTATGAAAGCTTTAGAAGACAGAGTCATAGCACTAGAAGCGGCAATTCCAGAAATTTTGCGCGCAATTCAGGAATTACATGTTTTTATGGTTAAAGGTTTTAATGAAATAAATAGGAATTTGGTTTTGGTACATGAGCGTCTGGATCGATTGGAAGCGCGGGTGGATCAGCTGGAACTGCGAATGGATCGGTTGGAAGATCGGGTAGATCAGTTGGAAATTCGTTTAAGCACAAAAATAGAATCTTTAGAGGTTAAGCTAAATATGATGAAAGGAAATTCCGTAGCAAGTCTGGAAACCATAGATCGGAAGATCAATCGGATGCAGGTGAATGTATCCGGGCAGCTGGAAATTATGGAAGAAAAGATAACCGTGCTACATGTCAATTTATCTGCAGGTTTTGACAGGCTGGACACTAAGGTCGACTATTTAACAGTCGAGGTTTCTAAGATCAATGCGGTTAAAGGTTATGAAGGGATTTTTGAGAACACAATAATTATCCCAAAAAAATAGAATGATCAGCCTATATTTGCTGATTAATCCTGAGAAACCATGATGCCGATGCCAAAACAAGAAGAGTCCTTTTGGAAAAAATACAAGAAATTTGCGACTACTGAGATTCTGATGTACCTGATTATGATCATAGGGATTGCCTTAGGAATACTTATTCTCAGCTAGTGTCGTTATCAATCAGCTAATGCGATTATAACTTATAAACCACTCTGCTGTGATCGGCCGCATTGATATCATTTATAAAAGTGCTGAATTCCTGGTACTCCTCAGCTGGATAGGTACCGTCTTTCAGGACCATTTTCCTTTTGTAAATCAAAGTTCTTCCTTCTAATAGAATCGTTGCGCTATAACTGCCAAATGCAGAATTGATCTGTTTGTTTTTTGGTAAGGCTTCTAATTTAAAATCTTTAGGAAGGAGATAAGTTAATTCATCTTCATCCGTATATCCTCTATTGACGTAAACTTTTAAGGTTCTGTTTTTTATTTCTGGAATAATATTAGATCTATTGAACAGGTTGATTTCCAGATAAAACAGCTGATTGTTTCTTGCAGCATATTTCTGGATGTCAAAATTAAAGGATGCTGTAGTGCTGGGTGCAGCACTTTTATCCTGACTGAGTTTAAAATCACTGAAACTGATATTGTCTATATCGTAACTGGCTTTTAACAGCTTCAGTTGCTCGGATAGGGGCAGGCCGATGAAGTTGTTGTCATTGTCGTACTGAGCACCACTATAAGTAGTTTTGAGGTTACCTTTTATATTTCCAAGCGTATCAATATCGAGATGTGCCTTTCTAAGCAATCGATTCATATCGGTTGTCAGTTTAGGTGTACGTAGTATTTTACCGCCATCTGGCGTACAGGCGAAGACCGTTCTGTCTTCTGTGAAATCACCGAGAAAGCCAAAAGGGCTTTCTGAGCTGGTACATTCTAGCCAGACGGTATCCGTTTTTAGTGGGACCGCTAAAATGATATGGTTGCCCTGGTCCATACTTGCAAAGTTGAGGTCTATGTCTTTTCTGGTGCTTCCAGCATTTACTACACAGTACAAAGAGGGAATACCCACGCTCTTTAGCAGGGTCTGTGTATAGTTGACTAATGCTTTACAATCTCCATAGGCCAATTGCTGCACTTCTGCTGCGGGCATAGGCTGAAAACCGCCAATACCTATTTGTACACTAATATATCTTGTTTTTTTCTGGACATATTCGTAGATTATTTTCGCTTTTTCACGGTCGTCATTTATACCATTAACAAGTGCTTTTACTTCCTGAAGAGTTGATTCTGGGAGCTGCTGCCTGTTTTTTATCAGGTTGTCATAAACCCATTTCCCCAATTCTTCCCAATTTTGATAGCTGCCTTTATAGCCATAATAACTGAACTGTTTTGCGGCAATCTTTACTGATGTTTTATAATCGTCAGGATCGGGAGCAAAGGGTTCTTTTTTCATCGCAGGCTTATTACTGAGCTGCCAGGTATAGGTTTTTGTTTTCTCAGTACTGATTACTTCCGCCTTTCCTAGATAATTGTTTTCTTTGATTCGGACTTCCTCTCCAGGCTTCGTTATAAAAAGATATTTACTGTTTTCTATGGATTGATCTGGATATGAGTTAGGGTACCAATCTGGAAGAATGAGATTTTGTTTATTTCTTAATTCATATTCATAAACAATGGTATAAGGATAGCTGAGTACACGCGGTACATAATACTTAACCCGGTAATCCACATATAGACTTCCATTGCTTACGGCACTTTCATCGCTGAAATCACTTTGTGTAAATTTATAAGTCAGCGCTCCAAAAGCATTGAGCATTTGTCCTTTTATACGCTGAATTGTCGTGCTTTTATCGTAGTGTAAAGCCAATTCTGCTTTAGCATCTCCATTTTTGTTCCATACGGTAACCACCTTTTTAACGCTGATCATCACCTGGTCTATGCCTTTCATTTCTACGGTCGTTTCCATATCTCTGATCACGGAGTTGGCATTAATTTTTAGGCTTGCTGGTATTTTATCAACGGGATAGCTGGATTGGGAAAAACCGGATATACCTGTCGATAGCGTCAATAGGATTAGGAGCAGCTTCTTCATTATTTTGCTTTTTTAAGGATAATATCCGTTTTTTGATTTTGAATGATCTGACTATAAAACTCTTTTAAAGAGAAATATTCCGAAGGGTCATAAATAGGTTTATTGAGTTGCAAAACCTGGTTAAAGCTAATGGCATGATCAGAAAAGTTGGTGCTGGTCAGGTAACGGCCACCACTATCTGGCAAACCAATGCTCATGTCTTTTGGCTGATCTGCCAGGGTATAATCATCAGGGACATTTAATATGATTGTGACGCGACGCTCGGAAGCGGCACCTAAATCTACCGGGTAATTTCTTTCACTGAGGTTGAAAGGGTTTTTGCTGGTACGGTCAATGAAGAATGGGTTAAAGAAAATTTGTGATAGGCCATCACTTTCCTGAGAATTGATCACCAATTCATATTTCTCTATCAATGTTAAATTAAGGCTATTTACATTAATGATCTCATGGTTGGTAATGCTAATCTTGGGCATTTTTTCATCCAGTTTCTCTACATATTCAGCAATGGTGCCTGCAGCTTCAATTGCTTTTCTTTTTTGAAATGCGGAGTAGCCGGTAGAATAGGTAAGGAGTTCTCCTTTTATCTTTCCGTCTTTTGTTAAGGTTGCTGTGAAATTATATCGGATATAATCTTTTTGGCCAGAGCTGATGTCGTACCAGTAAGATGGCTTTTTCAAGTTAATGACCCTTCCTTGTCCGTTCACACAGTGTAAAGGAAGCATCCCAAAGGGTAAAAGGGGAACTGAAGCATCTAATAAATAACTCTTCTCTCCAATATTTAATTTAACGACTACATAATTGAAATTACTGATGACTGGAAATAACTTGTTCAGTTCGCCATTATTTCGGGTGGATAAAATGAGGGCTTCCGCATCTAGATCAGCAGCGCTGAGTGCAGAAATTAAAGCCAGATTGATATCTCCGGTATTGCCAGAATGGCTTTCTAATGCTTTTTTTACGGCAGTTTCGCTGTAAATGCCAATGTATCCGTTAGATTTTATGTTTTTCGCAATGTAATTATATATGGCCTGCGCTTTTGAAAGATCATCTGTTGTATTCTTCAGGATCTCAGGCATTAATTCTTTGAAAGCATCTTTCTTTTTCATTTGTACGCCAAAAGATCGATCGGAAGTCAACTCATTGTCTACATTTTTCCAGGTTTTCGTGACATTGACTTTTCCTCCAGTTAACATCACGTAATCGGAAAGCTCAAAATAGATAGCGGAGATAAAATTGGTGGGCGCAGTCATGTGTTCCTCTTCTATAAAGGCAGGAATGTTTTCCATGGTATAGGTCATCTTTGAGCAATCAATCTGGGTACCATTGATTCTCAGACATTCTTTACTGAGCTCGGCTTTCGTGTCTTTAAGCTTTAAAGCGCCTCTAAGCACTACATTGTAATTGTATAAAGCAGGTATGGAGGCAATATACTGACTGTGTAATTTTGGGATATCAGTTTGAAAGTTCCAGCTTTTAAAGTTGAAAATATAAGGAATGTGTACGGTATAACTATATTCAATGATACTGCCGTCCATGATATTCGGCAGGGTAAACTTGGTATTGGCGTCGTACTTACTGACTTTTACGTTAAATACTTTTTTTGGATCCAGCTGGCTTTGTTTGAACTGGCCATCAATAAAGTTAATGGTGACTGCTTTTAGTTCAGATACCTGAGCTGGTACATCGTTGTAAATGCGCTGTGGAATGCTGATGTTTGCCTGTTCATATCCTTGCTTATTAAATATTTTCAGGCGTACATGGTAACGGTAAACGACAACAAGCCTGCCACCTCCAGCGTCTTCTTCTATGGCGGCAGTACCAAATTCCCGAAGGACAATGGCATTTGCATTGGAATCAATAACGGTGTTTTTCAGCGCAATGTCTTCGAGTGTAATGGCGGCAAAGGGGAAGTCCTGTGCGTAAGTAGGAAGCCCGGCCAGAAGTAGAAAGCCACAGTATAAGAGGTATTTCATAAGAGCGTGTAATTTGAACGACCAAGTTAAGTTACTTTAAGCTATAAAAGAATTTTTGACGTTAATAATGGGAACAGCTCTTCTTTGCTTTCTTAGAATGGAATTCATTGCCATGGTATTTAGTACATTACTAAATAAGTTCAGGTTTAATGGATGATTTTTACGACTTTTGAAGTGCTACCAAAGCGTTAAGAATGGATTCTTTGGGATTCAAACCTTTAAAAATAGCAACATATACGAATGAAATTAAATTTAAACCGCCCTCTTGCTTTTTTTGATCTGGAAACTACAGGTGTTAATGTAGGTGCAGATCGCATTGTTGAAATTGCCATTTTAAAAGCTATGCCCGATGGTACGGAGCAAATCAAAACGATGCGCATCAATCCTGAAATGCCGATTCCTTTAGCTTCTTCCCTGATTCATGGGATTTATGATAAGGATATTGCTAATGAACCAACCTTTAAAGAGGTAGCCGCTGAACTGGCCGAGTTTATTGGCGATGCTGATCTTGCAGGTTACAATTCCAACAGATTTGACATTCCGGTATTACTGGAAGAGTTTTTAAGAGCAGGAGTAGATTTTGATATGTCTGACAGAAAATTTGTTGACGTACAGAATGTTTTTCACCAAATGGAACAACGCACCTTACGTGCTGCATATAAGTTTTATTGCGATAAAGATATTGTAAATGCACACTCTGCTGAGGCAGATATTACCGCTACTTACCATGTATTGCTTGCGCAGATTGAGCGCTATAAGGATACAGAGTTTGAAGATAAACAAGGGAATATCTCTAAACCGGTTCAGAATGATGTAGATGCGCTACATACTTTCACAAATATGAACAAACCAGTAGATTTTGCTGGCAGAATGGTATTTAATGAGCAAGGACAAGAGACTTTTAACTTTGGTAAGCATAAAGGTAAAACTGTGGAACAGGTTTTTGATACTGAGCCAAGTTATTATGCCTGGATGAGACAAGGAGATTTTCCTTTATATACCAAGAAAAAGTTAGAAGAGATCTGGTCCAGATGGAATAAGAAAAAGGAACAGCTGAAACAGGAAAAACAACAGCAAACGGTAGTGAATAAGCCTAAGCCAGCTGTAAATTCTGGAGCAAGCAATGTAGTTAAACCTGCAGCAGCAGCCCCACAGCAAAAAAAGCCTAAGCCAGCAGTTGAAGTAACTAATGACATGCTGGAACAACTGAAAATGAAATTCGGTAAATAAAAGAATACCAAAAAGTAGAAAAAGAGGCTGCCCGGAAGTTAAGAAAACTTTAGGCAACCTCTTTTTTGTTAAAACAATATTTATATGATGATCAAAAGAATCTCTTTCTTTATCCTTTCTATCGGATGGTCTGTTATTGCCTCTGCGCAGCAAAGTTTGCCAATTCCTCCGGAAATTCAGGCAGCTTACACTAAAGGAACCAGGGATGTTTCTGGAAAACCAGGTCCCAAATATTGGCAGAACACCGCCAATTATGATTTAAAGGTGAACTTTAACCCCGAAAGCAGAGCGTTGAAAGGAGTGGTGGAAGTTGTTTATTTTAACAATAGTCCGGATACCTTGAAACAATTGTGGTTCAAACTTTACCCAAATCTTTATAAAAAAGGGGTGGAGCGCAATACTAAATTTAATAGCCGCGACTTAAATGATGGGGTGGATATTATAGCGATGCAGGCGGATGGTCATCAGCTGGATAAGAAAGCGATTACTATTGATGGTACCAATATGCAGACTAGTATTGCTCCCCTGGCTCCTGGGAAATCTATTAAACTAAAAATCAGCTATCAATATGACTTGAATAAAGGTTCTCATATGCGTACCGGACAAGTAGATGAAGGTTCTCATTTTGTAGCCTATTTCTTCACTCGCATTGCGGTATATGATGATATTGACGGTTGGAATAAATATCCTTATACCGGAGATGTAGAGTTTTACAATGACTTCTGTAATTTCAAGGGAGAGATTACCGTTCCGAAAAACTTTGTGGTTTGGGCAACAGGTGATTTAATAAACTCAAAACAAGTGCTGCGTAAAGATATTGCAGCACGTTTGGCGAAAGCGGAAAAAGAAGATGCGGTCATAGATGTGATCAATGACCAGGACTTAGCCAATAAAGCTGTGACTGCAGATCAGGCTTATAATACCTGGAAATTTGACGCTAAAAATGTGACTGATTTTGTGTTTGCTACCAGTGACCATTACCTGTGGAAGTCAACCAGCTTAGTAGTTGATCCTAAAACGGGTAGAAGAACAAGGGTAGATGCTGCTTTTAATCCTATTCATAAAGATTACTATGAAGTGATTGATTTCGCCCGTCAAACGGTACATGCGATGAGTTATACTTTCCCAAAATGGCCTTTCCCGTATGCACATGAAACGATTTTTGATGGATTAGACCAGATGGAATATCCAATGATGGTGAACGATAATCCGGTAGAAAAAAGACAGGATGCGATCACCCTTACTGTTCATGAAATTTTTCATACGATGTTTCCTTTTTACATGGGCATCAATGAAACCAAGTACGCCTGGATGGACGAAGGCTGGGCAACCATCGGAGAATGGCTGATTGGACCAATGATCGACACCACAATGGTGGATGAATATGGGATTGCACCTACAGGGATGGCTTCAGGTACAAAAGATGACACCCCGATTGTGACTTTAACGACTGAACTAAAAGGTTCAGGAACTTTCACTAATTCTTATCCAAAACCAGGATTGGGTTATTTATTTGTGAAGGATTACCTGGGAGACGAATTGTTTCTCAAAGCGCTGCACCATTATATTAAATTGTGGAATGGGAAACACCCGATGCCTTATGATTTCTTCAACAGTATGAATGAAGGTTCTGGCAAAAACCTGAATTGGTTCTGGAAACGCTGGTTCTTTGAAGAGGGGGTTACAGATATGGCTATTGAACGCGCCGATAAAGTAGCGGATGGCTATGAGATTACCATTAAGAATAAGAGCAATAAACCTTTGCCAATTGATTTAAAATTCACTTATGATGATGATACCACTGAAGATCTTCATAAAAGTATTGGAATTTGGGAAAAAGAAGCCGATCAGGTAACGATTAAACTAAAGACAGCTAAGAAATTGGAGAAAGTGGAATTGGGCAGTGCTCATGTGCCAGATAAAGATAAATCTGATAATATGCTGCGTCTTTAATCAGCGTAATTATGATAAAAGCAATAAAAAAAGCACCATTTCATAATGGTGCTTTTTTGTTAAGCTCTATTTTTTAAGTAATGGTAATGATTAAGTCTTTAAGGTTTTTTGATTGTTCAGCAGCATCAGCAATGCTTTTTGTGCCCTCGTAGTTCTGGTTGCTTCTTGTTTTGCAGATCCTACCCAATCGCAATAACCTTGCTTATAAGATTTCGCAAGACTTTCAAAAAAGGCATTTGCAGTTGGATTTTGGTCTAATAGTAATTGAAGTTCTTCTGGTATGCCTTCAATATGTTCTCCTTTTTTGAGCATTTTAATTGGTTTTTTTTATAAAATCTATGTTCCGGGTTAAGCCTTTAAATTTTGTGCGTTTTACGGCAGAATTCTTAAATATCGTCTTGAATACATCCTCAGTAATGTCCATCCAATCTTCTTTTTTCATGTTTAGTAAAGTCTGATTGGCTTGGAATTGAGGTTCAGTATGTGGCGCAGAAAATCTGTTCCAAGGGCATACATCCTGACATATATCACAGCCAAACATCCAGTTTTCCATTTTATCATTAAATGATTTCGGAATTTCTTCTCTAAGTTCTATGGTGAGGTAAGAAATACATTTTTTTGCATCAATAATAAATGGGGATAAGATGGCATCGGTAGGGCAGGCATCAATACATTTTGTACAGGTACCACAATGGTCTGTTTGAAAAGGCTGGTCATATTCCAGCTCGAGGTCTACGATCAGTTCGGCGAGAAAAAAGAAAGAACCGCTTTTTTTATTGATGAGGTTACTGTTTTTTCCTATCCAGCCGATACCGGCACGTTTTGCCCAGGCACGGTCTAAAACGGGAGCTGAATCTACAAAAGCGCGACCAGACACCTCACCGATTTCCTCCGAGATAAAGTTCAGTAATTGAAAAAGTTTCTCTTTGATCACCAGATGGTAATCCATGCCATAAGCATATTTAGATATTTTTGGTGCTTCTGGATCTTGCTGCTGACTTTCCGGATAATAGTTGAGCGTCAAAGAAATAACAGATTTTGCGTCATCCACCAATAGCCTTGGATCCAGCCTTTTGTCGAAATGATTCTCCATATAATTCATTTCTCCATGGTGCTGATTTTTTAGCCAATTTTCCAATCTTGGTGCTTCGTCCTCCAGAAAATCGGCTTTGGCAATGCCGCATTGCATGAAGCCTAGTCGGAGGGCCTCCGCTTTAATTAACGCACTATATCTTGCCGAATTGTTCAACATCTGGTACAAAGATAGGATTTACGAATAAAACCTTTTAAAAGATGTGCTGTTATTAATGTAGACCAAATCTATGAACACAATGGAAAATCAAAATGATCAGGATGGCCAGGAGCCACTAAAACCACATAAGCCAATAGAAACAGATTACGCCAAGCATCAGGAAGATCCCGGACCTTCCCGCGAAGCTGTGCATGAATATGATAAGAATGGGGCAGCAGTTGCGCTAAAATGGATTATTCCATTATTGATTATTGCCTTGCTCATTTACTGGCTGTTTTTTAAGTAGCACCAGAACCATAATTGGCTATGGTGCTACGCTGAGCTTATCATTTATAATAGGAAGTTCAAGCTAATTTCAGGGGCGTTTATTATTTAAGTAAACGAACTTCGTAAAGATCTTTTCGTCGATCTTTCAGGATTCTTACCGTTCCAAAGTGATGGATTTCATCTAACAGGTGTAGATCCACATCCACTACCAACATCATTTCTGTATTCGGTGTCGTTTCTGCTTTTACCGCATTGGTTGGGAAAGCAAAATCTGATGGTGTAAATACCGCGGATTGTGCAAACTGGATATCCATGTTGTTTACCTTAGGTAAATTACCTACGCAACCTGCAATAGCGACATAACATTCGTTTTCTATTGCTCTTGCCTGTGCACATCTTCTTACCCTGGTATAACCGTTTTGAGTATCTGTAAGGAAGGGTACAAATAGGATCTGCATGCCCTGATCGGCATAAATTCTGCTCAGTTCCGGGAACTCCACATCATAACAGATCAGAATTCCTACTTTACCACAGTCGGTATCAAAAACCTGGATTTTATCTCCACCTACCATTCCGTAGTATTTCTGCTCGTTTGGCGTGATGTGAATCTTTCTGAATTCATCTGTTTTTCCGCTTCTATGGCATAAGTAAGTCACATTGTAGAGCTTGTTGTTCTCCAATACGGGCATACTTCCGGAGATGATATTTACATTATAGGATACGGCATATTCCTGCATTCTATCCACAATCTCTTCCGTAAATTCTGCTAATTTTCGCATGGCCTCCATTTCTGGAAGGTCGTTGTAAGGTTCCAGTAATGGCGTGTTAAAGAATTCAGGGAACATGATAAAGTCCGACTGGTATCCGCTTACTGCATCCACAAAGAATTTCACTTGCTCATAAAAGCCTTCAATATCTGGGAATAAACGCATTTGCCATTGCACCAATCCGATTCTAATCGTTTTTGCAGAACGTGCAGAAGCATCCACACCTCTATAATAAATGTTATTCCACTCTAAAAGCGTTGCATAATCTTTAGATTCATGATCTCCTGGAAGGTAGTTTTTCAATACTTTTCTAACGTGAAAATCATTAGAAAGCTGGAAGGTAAGGGTAGGGTCGAAAATCTCTTTCGCTTTTACCTTGTCGATATATTGCCTGGGGGTTAAAGTATCTGCGTATTGGTGGTAATTTGGAATTCTGCCACCGGCAACAATACTTTTCAGGTTTAAAGTTTCGCAAAGTTCTTTTCTGGCTTCATATAACCTACGTCCTAATCTTAGTCCACGGTATTCCGGATGTACAAAAATTTCTATGCCATAGAGTACATCGCCTTCTCTGTCGTGTGTAGAAAAGGAATAGTCGCCGGTAATGTTTTTGTAAGTATGTTTATCGCCATATTCGTCGTAATCTACAATAATAGATAAGGAACAAGCTACTACTTTATCATCTACGGAGATGCAGAGCTGACCTTCAGGGAATAGTTTAAGCAATCTTTCGATGCTGGCTTTGCTCCATATTTGTCCGCCTAATGTATCGTAGGCCTGGCTCATGGATTCCTTTAAATCATTATAATCTGCTAAAGTGAGTTTTCTTAATTCTATGTTCATATACCTAAGTTTAGATAATGAACACAGAAATGATGCCTAAAGCGGTTAATCGACTAAAATAGTTGACCTGTATGTCCTGGGAAGTTCTTTTGAAGATGTTTATAGGCGGCTTCAGTGACCTCTCTTCCACGGGAAGTACGCATCAGAAAGCCTTCCTGAATCAAGAAAGGTTCATAAACTTCTTCGATGGTACCTTCATCTTCACCTACGGCAGTGGCAATGGTTTTTAGACCTACCGGACCGCCTTTAAACTTGTCGATAATGGTGACCAGGATTCTATTGTCCATTTCGTCCAATCCGTGCTCATCTACGTTTAATGCTTTTAGTGCGTATCTGGAAATGGCGGTATCAATTTGTCCATTACCTTTAATTTGCGCAAAATCACGGGTACGTCTGAGTAAAGCATTGGCAATACGAGGTGTTCCCCTGCTTCGGCGTGCAATCTCATAGGCACCTTCTTCGGTGATGGGTGTTTTTAGAATGTCTGAAGAGCGCAGCACGATGGTGGTCAGTAGTTTCGCGTCGTAATAAGCCAGGCGGGAGTTGATTCCAAACCTCGCTCTTAGCGGCGCTGTCAATAATCCGGAACGGGTAGTGGCACCTACTAAAGTGAAAGGGTTGAGGCTGATTTGTACGGAACGGGCATTAGGGCCGCTTTCCAGCATGATATCGATCTTAAAATCCTCCATTGCAGAATACAGGTATTCTTCTACCAATGGGCTCAGCCTGTGAATCTCATCAATAAATAGAATATCTCCTTCATCCAGGCCGGTTAATAAACCAGCAAGGTCGCCGGGTTTATCCAGTACCGGACCTGAGGTGACTTTAATTCCAACGCCCATTTCATTGGCAATGATATAGGATAGGGTGGTTTTGCCAAGTCCCGGAGGACCATGTAATAAAACATGGTCTAAAGGTTCTCCGCGTAACTTTGCAGCCTCTACAAAGATCTTTAGGTTCTCCATGATCTTTTCCTGTCCTGTAAAGTCTTCAAATGCCTGCGGACGCAATACTTTTTCAATATCGCGTTCAATAGGGGTTAAACTTTCAGCGTTCGGGTCCAGATTCTCGTTCATGGGGTAAAGTTAGTATAAATGGCTTAAAATTGATATTATTTGCTAAATTTATTAGCCACAACGGCATCTTTTATGCCATTTGAATAGTTGTAAAAGCCTTCTCCGGATTTTACTCCTTTGTTTCCGGCAGTCACCATATTGACCAATAGTGGGCATGGTGCATACTTAGGATTCCCAAAACCATCATGCAAGACGTTTAATATCGCCAGACAAACATCAAGGCCGATAAAATCTGCCAGTTGAAGTGGTCCCATTGGATGTGCCATTCCCAGTTTCATTACCGTATCAATTTCGGCCACGCCAGCCACACTTTCGTATAGTGTATAAATTGCTTCATTGATCATCGGCATCAAAATACGGTTGGCAACAAATCCAGGATAGTCGTTCACTTCTACAGGCGTTTTGGCCAGTTTAGTCGACAATTCCATGACGATCGCAGTGGTTTCATTACTGGTCGCATACCCTCTGATCACTTCAACCAGTTTCATCACTGGAACAGGATTCATGAAATGCATACCAATCACTTTATCGCCGCGATTGGTTACGGAAGCTATTTTAGTAATAGAAATAGAAGAAGTATTGCTGGCCAGTATGGCTTCTGGCTTGGCAAAGCCGTCGAGGTCTTTAAAGATTTTCAGTTTAAGGTCCAGATTTTCTGTAGCGGCTTCTACGATCAGGTCAGCATCGGCAACGCCAGCCTTCATATCTGTAAAATTAACGATGTTTTTAAGCGTATTTGCTTTATCGGCTTCCGTAATCGTACCTTTAGCCACCTGGCGATCCAAATTCTTAGCAATCGTTGAAATGGCACGTTCTAAAGCCTCATTGTTGACATCAATTAAGTTTACCTGATAACCAAACTGCGCAAAAGTATGCGCGATTCCATTGCCCATTGTTCCTGAGCCAATCACTGCGATGTTCTTCATTTATGTTTCTTTAAGGTAATAAGTTATGGTGCTAATCTATTGATAATCCATGAACCTTCCACTAAATGGTAATTTATTCGGTCGTGAAGTCGACTTGGGCGACCCTGCCAGAATTCAATATGCGTTGGGCTGAGTAAATATCCTCCCCAATGCAGCGGACGAGGGATTTCCTGGCCTTCTAATTCAGCGGTTAATTGTTTCACCTTTTCTTCTAATACTGCTCTATTTGGAATTACACTGCTTTGTGGCGAGGCTGTAGCTCCAATCTGACTACCTACCGGACGTGAGTGAAAATAAGCTGTAGAATCTTCTGCTGCGATTTTGTTCACTAAACCGTCAATACGTACTTGTCTTTCCAGCTCTGGCCAGAAGAATACTAAAGAAGCTTGCGGGTTTTCTGCCAGGTCCTTTCCTTTATCACTGTTGTAATTGGTAAAGAAGACAAAGCCATCTTCATCGAATCCTTTGAGCAGTAGAATGCGTGCGGAGGGTTTTCCGCTGGCATTTGCCGTTGCGAGGGTCATCACATTTGGTTCAAATAATTTGGCCTCTACCGCTTCGGTAAACCATTTCTTGAATTGCAGGATGGGATTGCTTTCCACATCAGTTTCGGCCAGTTCTGCTGAGCGATATTCCTGTCTTAGGTCTTGTAGATTTTGTTTATTCAGCTCCATGTACAAAAATAGGTTTTAGTTTATTTAATATTATCACTAAATTTCCGAAATGTTAAGTCGATTAGCGCCATCAGCAGGTAAATTGTTAATTTCAGAGCCATTTTTAATGGACCCTAACTTTAAACGTTCTGTAGTTTTTATGACGGAGCATCAGGAAGAGGGAACGGTTGGTTTTATTTTAAACCATAAAAGTTCTTTGTTGCTGAGTGATTTGGTGCCTGATTTTACAGGAGGAGATTTTCCCGTTTTTCTGGGCGGACCGGTTGCCGTGGATACGATTCATTTCATTCATCGCTGTGCGAATCTGTTAACAGATGGGGAGGAAATTGCAAAGGGGATTTATTGGGGGGGTAATTTTGAGGCTTTAAAGGTGCTGGTGAACAGTCATCATATTAAACCGGAAGACATTAAGTTTTTTATTGGCTATTCTGGATGGTCTGGAGAACAGCTGGAAGAAGAAATGAAAGAGAATACCTGGATTGTATCCGACCAGTTTGATGCTGATTTGGTATTCTCTAACAATGAAGAGGAGCTGTGGAAGGAAGTGATCATTAACCTCGGACCTAAATATGCCCATGTTAGTAATTTTCCTCAGAATCCTAATCTGAATTAACTGAAATCGGACCTGATAGATCCGATCTTAAGATAGTTTATGAGTAATTTTCAAGATCGATTGCGCTTTCTTCAATCTTTTTCTTTAAATCATCTTTATACTGCTGCATTTTTGCAGAAAGGTCAGCATTTGCAGTCGCTAAGATTTGTACTGCTAATAAGCCTGCATTCTTAGCTGCGTTTAGTGCTACGGTAGCCACAGGAATACCATTTGGCATTTGAAGGATAGAAAGGATAGAATCCCATCCATCAATAGAATTAGATGATTTTACCGGTACGCCAATTACAGGCAGGGTAGTGATTGAAGCCACCATTCCAGGTAAATGTGCTGCACCACCTGCTCCCGCGATGATTACTTTTAAACCTCGTGATGCTGCGTCTTTGGCGTATTCGAACATTTTTTCAGGCGTACGGTGAGCAGACACAACGGTCATTTCAAATTGGATACCGAATTCTTTCATGACATCGGCTGCGTCTTTCATGATATGAAGGTCAGACTTGCTGCCCATTATAATACCTACTTGTATGCTCATTAGGAAATAACTTTTAGTGTTTCTTTGATGTAATTGGCTTTTTCAATTGCTTTCTCGCGGTTTTGATCCACAATCGTGATGTGTCCCATTTTGCGGAAAGGTTTGGTGTATTTTTTACCGTAAAGGTGAACGTAAACGCCTTCAATGGCCATTACTTTTTCTAATCCTTTATATTTCGCTACACCATTGTGGTTTTTCTCTCCCAATAGGTTGATCATCACCGCATTATTTGTAGCGCGGGTATCTCCCAGTGGAAGGTTGAATATCGCACGTAAATGCTGGTTAAACTGCGACACGTAGTTACCTTCAATGGTTTGGTGTCCGCTGTTGTGTGGACGAGGTGCTAATTCATTGACTAAAATTTCTCCTGATCTGGTCACAAACATTTCTACCGCCAATAAGCCAGTGATGTTTAATGAAGTTGCAATATTTTTTGCAATGATTTCTGCTCTTTCCTGAATTGCTTCCGGGTAAGTAGAAGGAGAAATCAGGAATTCTACCAGGTTTGCCTCGGCATTGAATTCCATTTCCACCATTGGGAAGGTTTTCATATCGCCGTTAGGATTTCTGGAAACAATGACTGCGATTTCTTTTTCAAAATCTACCAGTTCTTCGATTAAACATGGGGCATCGAAAGCGTTATCAATGTCTGCCAGGTTGTTTATTTTCATTACTCCTTTGCCATCATAACCATCTTTACGCTGTTTCAGTATATAAGGGAATGGAATGTGGCTATTGCGCATGTCTTCTTTGGTATTTACCAATTGGAAAGGTGCAGTAGGGATGTTGTTTTCTTTAAAAAATTGTTTTTGAACACCTTTGTCCTGAATCAGACGGATTACCCTAGATTGTGGGTAAACTAATTTTCCTTCTTTTTCCAGTTGTTCCAGTGCCTCAATATTTACCTTTTCTATTTCAATAGTAATGATGTCTGCTTTCTTGCCGAAGTTATAAACGGTGTCGAAATCAGTAATAGAACCACATTCAAAGTAGTTTGCGAGGTGTTTACATGGAGCGTCTGTATCCGGATCTAAAATTAAAGTGGTTAAATTATAATTGATGGCTTCCTGGATCAACATCCTGCCCAATTGACCGCCACCTAATATGCCTAATTTTAAATCACTTATTTGTTTTGCCATATCGATATGAAAAAGTTATGCTTATTTTGCACAAAAATAACAATATAAACGGATTGATGGAGGCAGATGCTATAATTATTGGTGCTGGAGCATGCGGTTTAATGTGTGCAGTACAAGCGGGCTATTTGGGAAAGCGAGTAATATTGTTGGAAAAAAACGATAAACCAGGTGCAAAAATTTTGATTTCCGGCGGAGGTAGGTGCAACTATACCAACCTGTTTGCCAGTGATGAACAGTTTATTTCTAACAACAAACATTTTTCAAAATCGGCATTTACACAGTGGACAGTCGAGGATACGATCAGTTTTTTTGAGACTTACGGCATCAGCGGAAAAGAGAAAACTTTAGGACAACTTTTTCCTGATGGCAAGAATGCAAAAGATATTGTGGCTGCATTTACAGAGATTTGTAATGATTTTGGTCAGCAGATTATTTGTGATGCACAGGTGACGGGCATCGAGCAAACCGCCGATGGTTTTTCGGTGAGCTTTGATAAAGCAAACAAATCGAAAACTTTGAAAGCGCCGAAATTGGTGATTGCTACAGGAGGCTTGCCAATTCCAAAAATGGGCGCCACGGATTTCGCCTTGCGATTTGCCAGGAAACATGGCTTAAATATCATAGAAACGGCTCCTGCGTTGGTGCCATTGACGATTACGGGAAAAGATGAGGACTGGTATGCTGCTTTATCGGGGAATACTGTATGCTGTGAAGTCAGCAATGACCGCATCTCTTTTGAGGAGAATATTTTGTTTACGCACTGGGGATTAAGCGGTCCGGCGATCTTACAGATTTCTTCGTATTGGAGAAGAGGGGAATCGATCAATATTGACTTGCTGCCCAAACAATCTATCATGGAATTGATCGAGGAAGAACGGAAGTTTAATGGGAAGCTATTGCTTTCGACCTTGCTCAACCGTTATTATCCAAAGAAATTCACGGATGCACTGGGGAAATTCCTTCCTTTAGAGAAGCAGGTGGCTGCTTTGACGAAAATAGAATTGGAAACGATTCAGCAGACCATTCATTTTTTCAAGGTGAAACCGGCCGGAGATAAAGGATACGATAAAGCGGAAGTGATGAGGGGCGGTATTGATACGAATGAGTTGTCGTCTAAAACACTAGAATGTAAAAGCATTCCAGGATTATATTTTGGCGGGGAATGCCTGGATGTAACCGGATGGCTAGGAGGATATAATTTCCAATGGGCCTGGGCAAATGGTTATGTGATTGCGCAAAACATTTAAAACTTACTGAAAAGGCGTCTGGCTTTAGACCAATTGGTCGTAAATAAAGCAAATATCAATTCGAAAATAACTTCCATAAGTAGTTGATTTAGAATACGAATATAAGTTTAACAAAGCTGGATTCCAATAGTTTGGGATCCAGCTTTTTATTTTAAAATTTCATTCCCATAAGTTCACCTAACTTAAAAGCGTTTCCAATCGCTGTTGCAGCGCCATAATCTAAGATTGCACGGTACTTGTTGTGGTATTTTTTATACACGTATACATCTCTTCTCCAGGCTTTATAATTGGAGCTATTCACCTGATCGATAATCGTAGAAATATTCTGACCATGCGCTTTCGTAGTGTGCCATATTCCACTTGGGATATATAGTACTTCTCCTGCTCTTAAAGTAATGGTGGTAGGGGTGGCCTCTCTGAACCTGGGGTATTTTTCGTAATCAGGGTTAGAGATATCTATTGGCGATCTCGATTCTAATAACCCGCCTTTTCCAGGATACATTAATTCTTCCTGATCCCTTGGGAAAATAATCACATCTTTTTCACCATACAGCTGAATCAGCCAGGCATGAACATCATAAGCGTCTTTATGGACTGAATAATGATTACCTGCACCGCCAATGTGTAAATCCATCCCGTTTCCTAGTTTATTCTTCAGGATTTTGTGGTTCAGCCAATTCGGTTTTACCAAGGTCATGTCCATGGGATCCATGTATCCCAGGATTTCCGGAAGCTGGGTGAGGATGTTGAACTTAACAGGGTATGGGGCTGGGTTTTCTTTAGTGCTATTGGCTGTTAAATCCAGCAATTCCGATATCGTGTATTGCTTGTTGGAAAACCAAGTGGTTCGGTCACCAAAATTTTTTCTGAAAAATTCGGGTGTAAAAATTAGATTGGATTTCCATACCTGGGTTGCATTTTCAAGGATGACCGGAATACCGGGTTTTTGATACTTCTCTATGAATTCCGTGTAAGAGAGGTCTTTCCTTCTTTCAATTGTTGTCATACGTTCCCTATGTTGAGCTATTGTTTGCGCAAACATTGAAATACCAGGTGTAAAAAGGTATAAGAATTTTGCGTTAATCCCTATATGAAGTTAAGTATTTTTTAGAATAGTTAAAAACATATTATATATTTGCGACCCGCTAAGGAAATAAATGCCCGGATGGCGGAATTGGTAGACGCGCTGGTCTCAAACACCTGTGGGAAACCGTGCCGGTTCGACTCCGGCTCCGGGTACATACCGGACTGATGTCCGAAGAATCAAAGGGTTGCTCGTAAAGAAGCAACCCTTTTTTATTGATTCTCTGGAGGTTATGCCGGAAGTTCGGGTCGATGAAAGCGGTTCTAAGTAGACCCCCAGCCCATACCAGATTATCTTTGAACACCCCCCTCACAATCGCATGTTTTTGAAAGATGTTACATTTTTCATAGATCTCAAAAATATTGGTAAGCGCGGGCAGAACCCGATCAATCAGACTGTCTATTTCTATTTTTTGTTTGGGATTTCCATTGAGGCTCATTTCCAATGTTGCTTTTTCTTCTTGATATTTTTTAAACCAGGTCTGATAAGTTGAATTTTCGATGTGATTATTCATGAATTTCTCTTCCAACTCTAGAATTTTGACATTAATTGCGCTGATCGCATTGAGTTTTTCTTTTAATGTTTCCTGTTTTTGTTTTAGCGGCTCAGCTAATAATGCTTTTGAAGCGAGCCTAAGAAATTCTACTTGCTGCGGTTCAAAGCAAATGTCTTTAAGGACTTCGTCAAATTGTTCATGCAATAATTTACCTGGTACATTCACGCTGGTATGGATATGGCATCTATAATATAGATAGTATTGCCTTCTCCCTTTTGACCATCCAGCAGTCATACTTTGTCCACACCAGCATTTTAAAACTCCTCTTAAGGGGAATTCTTCGTCGGGACGTACTTTCTCCGGACGTTTGTTGTTGAGCATTTTGTTTGCTGTCCAGTATTCAGCTTCTGTGATTATTGGTTTATGAATGCCCTTGACATATTTTTCAGGTAAATCTTTAAGGGCAGGAACTTTAATTAATCCAGCATACAGGCAGTTGTTCAATATATCATGAATGGCGCTGTTTCCTTTGTTGGAGAATCCCATAGCCCTAACTGTTTTGTAGATGATGTAAGGAGCAATGCCAAGCAGGTAATCATTAAATATTCTTTCTACAATAATGGCTTGGTTTTGATCGATCTGGATATGATTCTTTTTTGAGCCATCATTAATGTTTTTATAGCCATAAGGCGCGCGTCCAAGATAGCGTCCGTTTTCTTTAGCATTTCTTATCCCTTGCCTGGTTCTGTTGCGGATGGTGAAAAGTTCTTTATTGGCAATCATGTAATCAAAAGCTCTTTTCATGAATACATCTGGATCAGATGTATCCAGATCCACCCGTTCATTTGTAGATAGCACTTTAACCCCATGAGTGCTTTCCAGATCTGCAATTTTCATTAAAGCTTCAGGTAGATTACGGCTGAAACGGTCATGATCCAATACAATGAGGTATTGGCATTCCCCTTTAAACTTCTTTAGGAAGTCCTCTAAGGCGCGATAATCTGGCCGGTCGAAGGTATAGCTGTCTTGTCCGTTATCTTTAAATAGCGCAATTATATTTAAGTTATTCCTTCGGCAATACTCTCGCACCGTCGATTCCTGGTATTCTAAAGATTTTGACTGGTCTTTGGTGCTTAATCTCAGGTATCCAATAGCGTTCATGCTTCCTCCTTTAATATGATTTGAATTATAATTTGTGCGAACAAGGTCAATAAGACCTGCTCGCTTTGACTAAACTTATGTTCGCTTTTTTCCAGTACTTTTTGAACTGGCAAGGGCAAAAAATCAAGTATGTACCCTTCGTCTGGTATCAAGATTATTTCTGGTTTGATGATTTTTGGATTTTCCTTTATTGCTGCCATAAAAACTGTTTTCAGCAATTTGAGTTTAATCTCAGTTTCTTTGTCCCATATGGGAGAATTACATTTCGTTAACAGAATTTTCTGCGATTTACCTTGGTTCATTTTCAGAACTTTAACTCTTTTCGTAGTCCAATTTTCTTAAAAAAAATTGGAGCAAGCGGAAGTTGGGCAGTGCCTCACTTTTCCCTCCTGGCGCTATCGCTAAGGGGGTATGGGATATACTCCGGATATATCCTGCTAGCCTTTGGCTAGTTTAAGCGCACAAAAGAGTATATCCATGGATATATCCACAGCCAAAATTTGGCAATGATTTAGTTTAATTATGTTTTAATTTCTTCAACAGCATAGCTCTACGAAAATCATTGATGTCCCTGAAATATTATACTATAAATAATTCCTCTCCTTAATAGATTGGAATTACAGCAGCCCGTTGTATAATCGATGACAATTTTAGTGAGCATCATTTGATCTCACCCTACGGCTGTACAAGCAGCCTCTTATATTTTTAAATTCATTTAAGATAGTATTTGTCAAGATCTTAAGTGAAGCCCAACATTGTCTATGTACTCAAAGAATTCCTACTCTTGTGGTTTCCTCCTGAACATTTAGTGAGTACAGATTTTGTCTCACTCTATGGCTGTACAAGCAGCCTCAAAAATTATTTATTCCACTATTAATTGTATGCCTGCTTTTTCAGCTTTATAATTTATTTTGTCTTTCAGACTGTAATAACTCCAGTTCTGCAACAGAAAAGGGTCTTGTTTTGCGATTTCTTCCTTTTGTTCCTGATTGACCAGAATTAAAGTAGCGGCCTCATGTTTTACGCAAAGGTCTATTAGCATACGACTGTATAGGTGTAATTTATACTCTACATACCTTTTCTCCTGATGTTGATAGTCTTCTAAACTTTTTAGCTTTCTTTTTTTGCCATGACCACCTCTGTTAAAAGTAACCGCTTTTTTTACCCTATAGATGGCAGCCTGTATGGCTAATCTACGGTGCAAGAATTCTTCTTTATTACCAATGGCGTATTGGTTATTACCAATTTTAACATTAACTGGATGTTCAATGGAAAGAGCGGCTTCTGCAATTACAGCGGTATCCAAAACATGTTGCTCTTTTTCAATTTCGATGACTGCTAATAAAAATATTTTACTCTTATCCAACTGGATATTGCTGGTAAGGAGTTTCATCGTCCCATTCTTGATTCTGTTCAGAATAACCTTTTTATCTGATTTATCTTTCCCTAGATAGGTTCGGAATGGAATTTTAAAGAGTTTAAAACAGAAGTTTCTGTGGTCAGGTGTATGGTCTATTTTTGTAATTGCTTCACCAGCAAAGGGCAGTGGAATGTCCTTTTTGTAATTTCTCAGAGATTTTTCACCTTTCCAATAGGCGACTTTCTCTTTATTAAAGTTTGCCAGCAATGTACTATTTAAGTTGCTAAGGATATTTGTTGGAATATGACCTTTAAAATGATTAGAGAGGAGTCGGTAGGTGGTGTTTATTCGGGAAGACTTGAGGATACCATTCGGTTCTTTTTTTTCGTCAGCAATTTTAAGTTTGATTTCATCTGTTAAGTAGAAGAAGTCTTTGACTTGTTCTTGTACAAAATGATGGGTCATAATCATGTTGGCAGAACGAAAACAGATCCATTGCCAATGGTATAGTTTTTCTTTAATTTCCTTGACAAAATGAGGGTCATCAGAATCGATCAGTAGCTGGATCTTGCGGGTGATAATTATTTTATTATTTTCCATGGCATTACATTTTTACCTTTTTTATCTTGGTATAAGCCTGTACAAAAACCTTTTGAATATGATTTTGACTTAGGTTTAATGTTCTGGCAATTTCTTCAAAGCTGTATTGAAGCTCATAGCGCATATGTAGAATTGTAGATTGCTCTTCGCATAGATCGCCTTCGAATTTGACCTTATTGGTTTTTCCGACAGTATTGAGCTTCTGGCTATTCTTTAAAATAGATTTTAAAGATTCCAGTGTTTTTTCAACTGTTTTTGCTACCTGATAATCTGTTATGCCGCCAACATGCCATGCGATGCGTTCATAGCTAA
Source organism: Pedobacter sp. PACM 27299 (assembly GCF_001412655.1). Taxonomy (NCBI): domain Bacteria; kingdom Pseudomonadati; phylum Bacteroidota; class Sphingobacteriia; order Sphingobacteriales; family Sphingobacteriaceae; genus Pedobacter; species Pedobacter sp. PACM 27299. The sequence goes on from NZ_CP012996.1 coordinate 2,256,648, forward strand.
ATGAATACTTTATGCAGAGTCGTATGAATAACTGCTGGTTTTCGGGAAGGTTGGGAAGCACACTTTCCACCGGCCTCCATTGCTCGCTCATATTGGTATAGTGTATCAGTTTCTTCTTCTTCCCAAGGGTTGTATCCACCTATATATTCCTGGTAATTTTCTAAATCATCCAGTTTTAGCATGTTTCGCTGGAATTTAGTGTTGGAAGTTTTGTAATAAGCTTTGCAACCGTCTGAAGTCCATTTTTTAACAAATGTTTCAATATGAGCTGGGTCACTAATACTCTTTCTGATTAGCCAGAGTCTGAGAAAAGCGTCATTAACAATACAATCAGCATTGGTGTCGTCCTTTATATATCTTAAGCCTTTAAAATATAATGATGGATACAGGAGTTTGTAGAAAAAGTCAAGTCCCTTTTCATTTCCTTCTTGAAATTTGTTGAAATAATACTGCTGGTCAGTTAGCTTTTTACTTTTCATGCTCGTAGTTTATACGAGTCTTATTGGAACTTGTGCTCAAAAAATAAGGGAGAGACACTATCTCCAATCAGTTCCCGGGGTCTAACTCCCATAAACGTGATTTTCAACGATAGTGCCCACTCCCTTATCGCGCAAATATAGCACAATATGGTATGTGGGCATAATTTATCGCTCTCCGTTTATTTTAAATGTTAGACTTGGGAACGTGAGACTCTTTATTATACCTTAAAACGTTATTAACTTTTTCAACCTTAAATCATAAATCAAATATAACAAAGAAAACTTGTATATGCAATTCATTCTTATTTAAGTTCATAATTGCATTATAATTATTATTCTTTTTGATTGATGTCGAAAAGAGCGAAAATTTATGAAGCTGGTGGAGTGAAACAGATTATAGGGGCGAAATTGAAAGATAGACGCCTATTACTGGAGTATTCACTAAGCGATATTTCTGATATGACAGACTTTTCAAAATCAACCGTCATTAATTTAGAGAAAGGGATCGCTACTAATTTGGATTATTACATTGGCTACGCTAAGGCGGTCGACTTGAAACTCCCAAAGTTATTCGACATTCCAATTCTATATAAACCAAAGTATGAGCTTTCTGAAGATAAAAAGAATAGAATATTTTTATCAAAAAAAATGCGGCAATTATATGCTAAGCATGATTTCTTTAGAAATAATGTGACTGTGGATGATATTATATTGCATTTTGAAAAGACCAGTGAATTAAACAGATCCAGGAAATTGAGCATAGATGTTTCTAGGATATTACTGAACTGGGTAGAAGATGGAGTTTTATATATTGCTGAAAAGCGGGGGCGTATCAATGTTTATTGTAAAGCTGAAAAGCTGCCAGGTTGATATCTATGTATTTCTCCGACGCTCATTTGTGACTTGCGAAATCCCCTAGCTCAAAATGCCTATAATGTTCCCGCCTTTAGTAATTATGGAATAGGGTAGATAATGCGGAAGATCGCTCCTTATTTGTGTTGGTTTTGTCTTGACCTCACCCTGTTCAAAATATTTCAAGTGAAAGAAGCAACTTTTAATAAAATTGTAATTGACAATATCGATCGGTAAGGCTTTTTCCCTCAGATTGTAATTCAAGACTTTCCTATCCGTGGGCATAAAGTGTTTTTTCATATCCGCAGACGCCGATGGCTCAATACAGAAACGTCCAAGGTGATTTAACGGAATTGGACTTTAGTAGAAAAGGGAACGCGAATGACTGGAGATTTCGCGGCTTTTTTAAAAGAAATCAATCGATACAGCGCCGAGTAGCGTTGATGCCATCAGGTCATTCTATGGTGTAAGAGTTAAGAATCTACTTCGTCAATATCGTGATTACCTCAGTGACTTTAAAAGCTGGGATCAAAAATCGCATGCAAAAAAGTGACTGTTATATCCGGAAAATCTTGGTGAACAGCTTTCTATAGACGAGACCAGTCTATCCCATGGTGAACTTTACAACATCCTTACCAACAAAGCCGCAAAACCGTTATTTCCGTGTTGAAAAGAATACAGGAAAGGGCAAGAAAAAAGGTCACTGAAGTCAACTTGGATATGGCTGGTAACATGGAATTGATCTGCAAACGTTGTTTTCCGCAAGCAACCAGAGTGACCGATCGGTTTCATGTACAGAAACTGGCTACCGAGGCACTACAGGAAATGCGGATCAAATACAGATGGGAAGCTATGGATCAGGAAAATGAGGCTATAGAAAGATCAAAAAAGACAGGTAGGCCATTTCAAGCGGAAGTACTCTATAATGGAGATACCATCAAGCAGTTGCTTGCCCGTAGGAGATATGTATTGTATAAAAAGCCTTCTGCCTGGATAGAAAGTCAAAAGGATCGTGCAGAGCTCTTATTCGAGAGGTTTCCCGATCTTAAAAACAGCCTATGGCCTCAGTTTTGGGCTTAGTCAAATCTTTGAAAATACAACTGACAAAATCTTTGCATTGGCCAGACTGGCCAAATGGCATGAAAAAGTAAGGCAAACAGGATTTAAAGTCTTCAATACAGTTGCAAGATCTATACAGAACCATTATCAGACTATATTGAATTACTTTGACAACAGATCTAATAATGCTGCCGCAGAATCTTTTAATGCAAAAATAGAGGCTTTCAGAAATCTGTTTAGAGGTGTGAAAAACATAGAATTCTTCCTGTACAGACTAACTCAATTGTATGCTTAACAACAGAAAATCAGTCTTGCTCCACAACATTTGGGATTGATCCTATCCAGATCAACACGTTCATTTGTGGATAGGACTTTAACGCCATGATTTCTTTCCAGATCTGCAATTTTCATTAAAGCCTCCCGTAGATTACGGCTGAAGCGGTCATGATCCAGTACAATGAGGTATTGACATTCTCCCTTAAACTTCTTTAAGAAGTCCTCTAAGGCACGATAATCGGGGCGATCGAATGTATAACTATCCTCGCCATTATCTTTAAATACAGCAATTATGTTTAAGTTATTTCTTCTGTACTTCTGAAACCGAAAGGTCTTTTCACTCTATTAAAACTGCTGAAACATATAAATCTATTGAACCAAAAATAGATCTTCTTATGGTGATCGTTTCAAAACTCGATGACAAATGGTTACAATAATAAAAACAGGAACCAGCATAAGAGGTGTACTTCATTATAATGAAAACAAAGTTGCGGATGGGGAAGTGAAGTTAATTCTGGCAAGTGGCTTTGCTGGTGAAATTGAGAATATGACTTATTCAAAATAAGGTACCTCGGTTTCAGCTTTTAACGGAGTTAAAACCAAGTGTTGAAACGAATGCTTTGCACATATCCTGAAATTTTGATGCGTCTGAAAATATCAGTAGCGCTAAGATGCAGGATATTGCAATAGCTTATATGGAACGTATTGGATTAGGTGATCAACCTTTTTTAGTATACCGACATAATGATGCAGGTCACCAACACTTGCACATAGCAACGGTTAGTATATAAAGGGATGGTGAAGCCCTTAAGACCCATAATATCGGCAGAGATTTATCTGAACCCGCTAGAAAGTCTATAGAAAAGGATTTTAATATAGTTGTTGCGGAACGCAAAGTGTACAAGCAAGAGCCAAGTATTAAACCTGCTGATTTGAAACAAGTAAAATATGGGAGGTTATCAACCAAACGCCAAATTAGTAACGTTTTAGCGGGTGTTATAAATGAGTATAAATTCACCTCACTCGCAGAGTTTAATGCAGTGCTTAAGCAGTTTAATGTTATTGCTGATCGTGGTAAAGAAGATTCGGAAATGTTCCAAAACAAGGGATTGATTTATTCTTTAGTTGGTGTTAATGGCTAGAAAGTTGGAATTCCGATTAAATCAAGTTCATTTTACATTAAGCCTACTTTACGCAATCTGGAGTCTAAATTCGAGAAGAACAAAGAAAAACGCAATCCATTTAAACAGAATCTAATTGAACGGATTAATAAGGTATTCACAAAGTATGAGTGTATCAAAAAGGAAACCTTAATTGGCTGAACTTAAAAAGGACGGAATAAACCTAGTCTTACATCAAAATGTTCACGGCCGTATTTATGGTACTACTTTCATTGACCATCAAAATAAAGCCGTTTTTAATGGAAGTGATTTAGGGAAGCTTTACACTGCTAATGCCATGATTGAACGGATTAGCTCGGAAGATAGAATTAGATCATTCTTAAAGCCTGTAATCCAACAAAAAATATATCTAAAAGCACATTCGGATAAACTTCTGGATAATTACTTACAGAAAACAGCGTCAACAAATTTCCTCAGGGATTCGCTTGATAAATTTCCAACCTGACTATACCACGAATATTAAACGCAAAAAGAAGAAGAAAAAAAAGAGGATTAACCTTATAAAACGAAATTTATGAACACCGGAGAAGATAGCCAGAGCTTGCGAAAAATCATAGAATTTACAAGACTCATTAGCATTTTTATCTTAAGCATTCATTTTTATATCTGTTGTTATGTCGCATTTAAACAATGGGGATTCACAGTCGAAATTACTGACCGCTTAATTTCAAATATCGCCAAAACCGGCTTATTTGATAACTTAATAACACCCAAGTTAGCAGCTTTACTATTTCTAGCAATATCCCTTTTAGGAGTTAAAGGAAAAAAGGACTAGAAAATACAAAAGAAGGCAATTGTTGCATATATAATTAGTGGGCTGATTTTATACTTTGTGAGTGTTTTTTGCTTATAATTTGGACATTTCGATTTTGCGATTATATATTGTAAATTGGTCCTTTCATGCTACAGCCAAATGCATTCAACGACCAGGATCTAGTCGCGTTATTAAAAACGGACGAACAAGTTGCACTTAAGTGTATTTATGATAAATACTGGGAAAATTTATATCTGGCTGCCTTTAACATCATAAGGGATGAAGCCCAAAGTAAGGACATAGTCCAGGACGTCTTGTTGCAAATGTGGATACGCAGAAACGATGTGGCGATCTTAACGCTGAAATCTTACCTGTTTTCAGCGGTGCGTTATAAAGTACTAACCCATATTAAATGTGCAGACAACCGTAAGGTCTTTGTGGAACCAGGTGAGCTTGAACAGCTGGCGGGTAGCACGGAGTTGTCAGATCGTTTGAATGAACACGATATTAATGAGATACTTGAACAAGTAGTTGTTACTTTGCCAGGGCGGTGCCGGGAAATTTTTCTTTTGAGCAGAAAGCAATTCCTCAGTAATAAACAGATTGGAGAGCGCTTGGGAATTAGTGTGAAAACCGTAGAAAACCAGATGACAATTGCGCTAAAGCACCTTCGTGCAGCCATGAATGAATATCTTTTCTGGGCATGCCTGCTCTTTGAAATTGGCATCAGATAAAAAATAATTTCTTTTTGGGGGTTGTGCCATTCTATTCAGACGTATAGTTATGAATAAGATTATAACTGATCAGGAATTCAGGATATTGGCGATTAAATGTCAGGATGGAACAGCAACGGAAGAAGAGATAGAGGCTTTTGAAGCCGCCTATACTCTGCTGTTAAAAAGGTATAAAGGATGGGATAGCGAGTTGATGGGGCCTAAAGAAGCAGTAAAGACAGAGATGTTTACTGTGCTTATGGATAATGTATCGACGTTAAAAAGACGCAGTATCAGGTTAAATTTCTTTAAATATGCCTCAGCTGCCATCCTGCTCTTAACACTCGGGATAGGTTCCTATTTTTATTTTAAACCGAATTCATTATCCCAGCTTCAAAACTCAACCGCATTTGACGTATTACCAGGCAGTAATAAAGCAGTACTTACGCTTGCTGACGGTAAGAAGATCATCCTTACGGATGTAAAAAATGGAGAATTGGCAAAGCAGACAGGTCTTAGTATCACAAAATCCAAAGATGGACAGATCATTTATAAAGTGACAGAGGAGGCTGGGCAAAGGTCAGGCCAAATCTCCTACAATACTATTGAAACGCCCAGAGGAGGTCAATACGAGGTTGTGCTGCAGGATGGGACTAAGGTGTGGCTTAATGCAGGGTCCTCTTTGAAGTTCCCTACATCCTTTGTTGGCGCTGAACGTAAGGTAGAACTAAGTGGTGAAGGCTATTTCGAAGTTGCGCATAATAAATTAAAACCATTTAAAGTGATTTCCTCAGTAAATGCGATAAAGCAAGAAATAGAGGTGCTAGGTACTCAGTTTAACGTAAACGTTTATGGAGATGAATCGTCGGCGAAGACAACGCTGCTGGAAGGTTCTGTGAGAATTAATGCTAATGGAGATAAACGGGTGTTACATCCAGGTCAGCAATCAGTGTTGAAAGCGAACGGAGTAATGAATATGGCAGAAGTAGATGTTGAAGAAGCCGTGGCCTGGAAAAATGGGTACTTCCTGTGTAATGATGAGAGTATGGAAAGTATTATGCGTAAAGTTTCCAGATGGTACGATGTGGATGTAGTTTACCAGAGTGAGGCACTCAAAGCACATTTATTTAGCGGAAGGTTATCCAGATATAATAATGTATCCAAAGTGTTGAAGGTTATAGAACTCACCAATGCTGTGCATTTTAAAATCACTAACGATAAAATATTCGTCGTTAATTAATTCTAATTTATAAATCACCAAATATTTAACCTAAAAACCAACAACCATGAAAGCAAAAGATTCCTGAGAAAATGTAGCCCGAATCAGGACATAAAAAACAGGGATGCTACCAACATCCCTGAGTCTATCTGATCAATTAACAGAGTGTCTAAACCATTTTAATTTAAACAGATTACCAAATGTATAAAATTTATACTAAGATTTTGTGCTGGCCTGACCGCCGCATGCTAAAATTGCTATTGATCATGTATGACGGTTTACCAGTCTTACATGCATCATATAAAAGACGATTGATAATGAGCATTAAACTGACCATAGTGATGTTGATTACAACTTTGATGCAGGTGAGTGCCAGCTCGTTTGCACAAAGATTGAATTTACAACAAAAAGATGTAAGCCTTAAAGAGGTCTTTACAGAGATTAAAAAGCAAACCGGATATGATGTTTTCTATAGAGAAGGCAAGTTGAACTCCAAACAGAGAATCCATGCTAATTTTAACAATGCCTCGTTGCAGGAGGTGATGAAAGTTTGTTTATCAAAACAGGCCATGGATTTTGTGCTTTTTGAAAAAACCATTGTAATTAAAGAAAAAGATCAGTTTGGTTTGTCTGCCTCTAATCTGCAGGCCTGGGTCAGCATCACCGGTAAGGTCATAGATAGTAAAGGTCAGCCTTTTCCTGGAGTAGGTGTAAAGCTAAAGGGGACTTCGAATTCGACGAATACTGATACAGATGGAAACTATGTGCTTACCGGACCCGATGAGACTGGGACACTGGTGTTTAGTTATATGGGTTATGCAACCCAGGAAATTAATATAACTGCAGGAAGTAAAACCATTAATGTTACCATGCAGGAAGAACCCAAGAATCTTAGTGAGGTTGTTGTGGTGGCCTATGGAACTCAAAAGAAGTCCAGTCTTACTGCTGCGGTTTCGACTGTTAAAATGGATGATATAAGAAATATACCCAGACCAAATATACTTCAATCCTTATCAGGCCGGGTACCTGGTTTAACCGTTCACGAAACGAATGGTGAACCTGGAAGTTCTCCTGAAATTTTGGTCCGTGGTATTGGAACTATTGACGGAAACGATAATGGTCCCCTTGTGCTGATTGACGGAAGTCCCAGTACTGGTCTTTCCAATCTTGCTCCAGCTGATATTGAAAGTATTTCAGTATTGAAAGATGCCGCTGCAGCGGCCATTTATGGCTCCCGAGCTGCAAATGGGGTGCTTTTAGTTACTACTAAGCGTGGTGGACAAATGGATAAGGCGGTGATAGAATTCAATACCTACGCTGGAATTCAATCGCCTACCCGATTTCCCAAGACGGTGAGTTCTTTCGAATATGCAACATTAGTGAATGAAGCCATGAGCAATGAGGGCAAGGCGCCAGTTTACAATGAGAATGACCTGAGGTTATTTAAGGACGGGACAGACCCTGTCATGCATGCCAATACCAACTGGCTGGAAGAAGTTACGCAAAAGCAAGCTCCAATAGTGAATAACTACCTGAGTGCAAGCGGAAATAGCGCGATAGGAAGATACTTTGTGTCGGGAGAGTATATGTATCAGAAAGGTTCCATCAAACACATAGACAATTTTAACCGCGTTAACCTCAGAGCAAATATAACCAGCAAGATCAGCGATAAGCTGGAACTGCAAATGCTGACCTCTTATCAGACCTCTAAAAGAGATGCTGATGGGGTAATGAACATATTCAGTAATGTACTGAGGGCATCACCCACAGCTGCCGTACGATACCCGAATGGATATTACGGAGGAACCATGTTTGCCAATGGCAATTACTTATGGAAAACAGGAAACCAGGTACAGGTTATTGAGAACTATGGTCCTGTCGACTACAGGAAATCAACCTATACCATCAATGGAAGCTTGCAATACAAACCGATAGAGCCGCTTACCTTAAAATTGATGAGCGTTTATCAGGCGGGTAATGATGAATATAGTTCGTACCAGGGTAAGTTTGAAACGTATGACTTTTTTGATCGTACATTGGAGATCGGTCGCAACAGTTTGACTGAAAAATGGACTAAAAGAAATAAGTATGACCTTCAGGCCACAGCGACCTATGAAAAAAGATTCGGAAAGCATTATCTGAATGTGCTGACGGGATATTCACAGGAATTATTCAGAGAGGATCGAATCAATGCATACAGAGGTGATTTCATTAACGATGAGCTTTTTGAATTGGGTGCCGGAGATGCAGCGACGCAAACCAATGGAGGAGGCGCAGACCACTGGGCATTCATGTCGGGTTTTGGACGTCTGACCTATAATTTTAATGAAAAATACCTCTTTGAAGCGACCGGAAGATATGACGGATCTTCAAGGCTGGCAGCTGGAAATCGATGGGATTTCTTCCCTTCCGTTTCCGCTGGCTGGAACATACAGAAAGAAGGTTTCATGAAGAATATAAAATGGCTCGACGTGCTGAAATTCCGTGCATCGATTGGAACCCTCGGTAATGCAGAAAAATTAGGTTTCTATGAACCTTACCCAAGACTGAACGTGGGACCGAAATACAGCTTCAATGATAAGCAGGTAGTAGGTGTACTTTACGGTAATCCCGCCAATCCTGAGCTTACCTGGGAAACTTCAACCACCTATAATCTCGGTTTGGATGCCAGTATAAAAAATGGTTTACTGGGTTTTGAATTAGATATCTGGCAAAAGAGGACTAATGACATCCTGCTGACTGTTCCCGTGTCTTCTATCGTAGGTTTACCTAAGGCGGAAGTAACCACAAATGCAGGGAAAGTGGGGAGTCATGGGTTCGATTTGATCCTTACTCATCAGAAACAGGTAAATGATGATTTCAGTTACAATGCTTCATTTACCATATCAGGTTGGAGAAGCTGGGTTATTGACCTGAAAGACAGAGCCACTCCCTTTGGTTCGCTAAGGCCTACGGGTGACCTTGGTGACTACTATGGTTATGAGGCTACAGGAATCATCAACTCTGATCAACAGCTGGCCAATTACAGAAATCTTGACGGTGTTCCCCCTCAGATCGGCATGGGTGATTTGATGTACAAAGATCAGAATGGTGACGGTAAAATAGATTACATGGACCAGGTAAAAATCGGTAACAGGTATGTCAAAACGCAGTATGGTCTAAATTTAGGGTTTAAATATAAATCCTTCGACCTGGGAGTGCTATTTCAGGGTACTTTCAATACCGATAGGGTATGGGATGGCTATACCCGGAATGTACTGATGAACTACAATTCGCCACTTGCGCTTCACCTGGACCGCTGGACTCCGGAAAATAGAAACGCTGATGCCAGCATTCCACGTTTGCTGCAAAACTATGCACACAACAGGGAAAATTCGAGCTGGTGGATAAAATCAGGAGAGTACATTCGCTTGAAGAACCTTCAATTGGGATATACTTTGCCTTCAAATGTGTTGCGTAAGCTCAAGGTTCAAAGTTTACGCGCCTATTTTGCTGCAACAAACCTGCTGACTTACGCTCCTGATTATGTAGATGGTTTTGATCCTGAACGGGACATCTATGACCAATGGTATCCAAATTATACAGTTGTTTCTTTGGGACTTAACTTAAGATTTTAATTGACGTATTATGAAAAAGTTTAAAGCACTATATATATTACTGTTGGCTCTTTCTCTAGCCTCCTGTAAGAAATTTCTGGATAGACCGCCTTTATCTGAACTATCGGAAGGCTCATTCTATAAGTCGCCTGGAGATGCCGCATTTGCGGTAAATGCCATGTATGAGGGATTTTATGAGCTGGAGGGAGACGGAGCTCCATATCTGGATATATTAACAGATTTGTTATTTCTAAAAAACTCATGGGAGGCTGGTTTTTTCCCGGCTACAAACGGCTCACTCACTAGCGACAACTGGTGGCCGAATGACAGGATGTGGAGTAAAAAATACATCTACATCAGGAATGCAAATGTTCTTTTTGAAAACATTGACAAATTTAAGGGTCAGGTTCCCGATGCTGAACTGAACAATTACAAAGGACAGGCCAGAGCCATAAGGGCTTTTCAATATACCAGACTGATGCAGATATTCGGAGATGTACCATTGATAACAAAGTCATTGAGTGTAAACGAATGGCCAGCTAAAAACACTGCAGACGAGGTGATCAGTTTCATCATGACGGAGTTTGATCAGGCGATTACAGAGCTACCGGCTGATCCAGCTGATGCTAAGCATGGTCGTCTCACCAAATATGCTGCTTATGTATTGAAGGCGCGTGCGGCGATTTATGTAGCAGGATTCTATAATAAACCAGAATATTATACCATTGCCGCAGATGCGCTTAAAGAAGTGGTGAATTCAGGTAAATTTGAACTGTTTCAAAAATCGGGTGATCCGAAAAAAGATTTTGGACATCTCTTTCTGGAAGAAAACGAAGGAGCAGAAAACAAGGAAATTCTGCTTTCATTGCAGTTCTTCAAAGACCTTCGTGCCAACAGTATCAGTATGGTTTTCGCAGGTAATGGATGGAAAGGCATACAAGCACACCAGAACTATATCGACCTTTTCGAATGTAAGCATGGCTGGCAGGCACACGGGATCAGCTTTGCTGAGCTCAATAAGTACCGCGATACCAAAACAAACCTGAGCCCGCTTGCAGGGAAGTGCCCGGATTATAATCCACAGGATGAATTCGGTAATCGTGATCCGCGTTTGAACCAGACATTCTTTGATCCCAATATCACCGGATCCGCAGGCAATATTACCAAGAGCGGAGAACTATGGCCTGAAGCCAACAAAACGTTTTATCCCGATTCAGAAAATGATGCTTACTATTTCAAAAAAATGGTAGAGCCTTCATTGTTTACCCCGACTTATATTCCATGGAATGGAGGCAATAATTATGTATTGATCAGGTATGCTGATGTGCTCTTGTTGTATGCAGAATCTTTAAATGCGACAGGCAAAACCACAGAAGCGCTGCCTTTCATCAATAAGGTCCGTTCAAGGGTTGGTATGCCTGCGGTCAGTACAGGGGATCCAACCGAACTGCTGGAGATCATCAAACATGAGCGTAAAATCGAGTTGATTCAGGAACAACAGCTGTATTATGATTATAAGCGCTGGAAAGATCTGGAAAAGACCATGCCATTTGGAGCCGTTTTTTATGGTTTCCGACGAGAACAATTTGGTCAGGAATCAAAAGTAATGGAGACAAAGTATCTGGTATATCCTAAGTATTATAATTGGGCCATACCTACAGGGGAACTCAGGAACAATCCAAATTTAACTCCTAGTCCGAACTGGTAACATTTTAAAATTAGATCTCATGAAAAAAATTATATTGTTACTGCTTGTGTGCGCAACCCTGACATACAGCTGTAATAAAGATGCAGAAATTTATCCGGCTACCAACAGTAGTCTGGCCAAGATCAGTTCGTTCAGACTGGTTACGGAAACGGGACAAAACGCCGCGGCAAACGTAACAATCGATGCCGAAAAAGGTACAATAACCGTCAAAGCAAATACAGGTATTTCATTGGGTCGCTTATTCCCCTCGGCAACTGTTTCGGAAGGGGCGATCGTAGAGCCTGCATTGGGTACGTATACCGACTTTAGCAAACCGGTTGTATATACCGTTATAGCCGGTAACAGACAGGATAAAAAGACATGGACAGTTAAGGTTAATTAACAATACAAAATTAGACAGATGAAAAAAATAATAGGATTTGCAGGACTGCTAACGGTTATTTTGGGCCTTAGTTTTTGCAAAAAGAGTGAAAAGCCTGCCGTTATCGGTAAGAATTTCCCAACTGAATCTATTACTCCAAAGGGAGCAACCTGGGTAATGGACGCTACAAAAAGCGATGAATTTGATAAATTTGATGTGAGTAAATGGTCTGCTGCACCCTTATGGTATTATGGTGGTGTCACCGGAGATTTTGCCTATAAAACAGCAAATACAGAGGTAAACGGGGGCAAAGCTCACCTAATCGCGAAAAAAGAAGTGCATAACAATATCGCCGACCCTGACTTTCAGCGCCAGTACACAGCGGGGTGCTTAAAATCAAAATTTGAAGTAGGGGGAGATTCTTACATTGAAGTAAGGGCTAAGATGATCAATGCTCTGGCAAATGTGTGCGCTGCCATATGGTTGGGTGACGATCCTGTACTAGAAAAGAACCCTAATATTGAGATTGACATGCAGGAAACCAAGAATGCCGACAATAAACCCCATTTATTAAATACCAGTTTATTGACCTGGCCCAAACCCGGTAATGGCAACACAGTCCCCGGTTTTACGAACTACTATTTTTCGTGGGGACTAGACGAAGACTTTCACCTGTACGGTTTAGAGCGCAGGAATGGTAAGCTGAAGTTTTACCTTGACGGTTTGCAATACTGGGAATACGATGCTAAAGATGTTCCGGAATTTATTACCCAGATGAGACCCATTATCCTGAGTATCGAGGGACATGCAGGTGCGCCGAATGCTGCACTTCTGCCCTCAAATTTTGAGATTGACTGGGTGCGGGTTTTTAAATTGAAATAGAACAATGATCAGAAAGAGTATATTTTTTATTATCCTTTTTACAGCCTGTTTGCGCATAACCCATGCGCAAACAGGTTTTGTAAATGACTTAGATACCCTATTGGAATGGAAAAAAGGCTATCTCGATATTCACCACTTTCATACAGGCAGAGGAAACTCTGCCTTCTTTATTTTGCCGGACGGCACCACCATGATGATTGACGCAGGGGAAATGGGCGGGAGTTTTGGCACCGGTCAGACCCTCCATATTTCTCCGGCCTATCCTGACGAATCCCGGACAGCCGCCGGCTGGATTAGCAGCTATGTCAAACAGTTGATTCCGAAGGGTAAAAAACCTAAAATTGATTACGCGCTGATTACCCATTTTCATGCCGATCATTACGGAAGTATTACTGCCGCATCGAAAACATCTGCAAAAGGTGAATATAAATTATCAGGGATTACAGCTATAGCGGAGGAAATCCCCGTTGGTTATTTGATAGACCGCAACTATCCGCTGTATAATTTCCCTGTTGACCTTAGGAAGTATTATAAAGCAGATGCTACTTTTCTAAACTATTTGGCTTTTGTGGATTACCAGCGGCGGCATAATCATATATTGGTTGATTCCTTGCATACCGGAGCAACAGACCAGATCAGGTTGCTGAATCAACCAGATTTATATCCTTCTTTTCAGATCTTGGGTATCAAATCAGGTCCCATGCTCTGGGATAGTAAGAAAGGCAGAAATATTCAATTGCTTCATGCAGACAAGCTGTTAGAAAAGGGTAGCTTCAATGAAAACCCGCTTAGTCTGGCTATAAAACTTTCTTACGGTGATTTTGACTATTTCACTGGCGGGGATAATACAGGTTTAAGTAATTATGAAACCCCAGAATGGTTTGATGTGGAGACACCTATGGGGGAGACGGTAGATAAGGTAGACGTTACGACGTTTAACCATCATGGAAACAGAGATGCGATGAATGAGAATTTTTTAAAGAAGCTCAGTCCAAGGGTGTTGGTGCAGCAATCCTGGTGTTCGGACCATCCCGGACAGGAGTTAGCGTACCGCTTAGGTTCAGAAAAGTTATATGCTGGCCCACGGGATGTTTTTGCAACTTATATTCATCCTGAAACGAAAATAACCTATGGTTCCTGGTTTGTAAATGCTTATGCCAGTACTGAAGGGCATGTGATGATTCGTGTTTATCCCGGAGGTCGCGAGTATATAGTGGTCATTCTGCAAACAATAGGAGGTGTATTAACGCCCAAAAAAGTCTATGGACCATACCGTTCATAAAATTACAGATGTGTTGATTTATTGGCAAAATAAATCATTTTGCCTGCTTGTTGAGGTAGTTTAATAAACTTTGAAAAAAGACTAATAGTATGAATACATAATCTTTATAGGTTCGTCGACGACCGTCACCCGTTTTTACTTTAATTTCTGGATTTCGAAAAATATCGATATGTTTGTGAAATGGAATTAATTATGGTTTTTAAGGCGCTGAGTAATGAAACTAGAATAAACATACTTATCTGGCTCAAGCACCCTGGCCTCCACTTTCCTGCTGAGGAATTGCGAGACTATGATGCAAATCTCGGTGTTTGTGTAAGCGACATTACCAAAAAAGCCGGTCTATCTCCCTCCACAACATCAGATTACCTGAGTATACTACAGAAATGCGGGCTTATCGAAGCTACCCGGGCCGGTCAGTGGACATATTACAGACGTAATGAAGGGGCGATTGAGACGCTAAACACATTAATCCGAAAATCGCTCTGATTTTTTTAACTATACATTTCGAGAATAAGCGAAACTTCTAAATATGAAAACAATTGTAATCAAAAATTATGGAGGACCCGAAGTCCTCCAATTAGCGGAAGTGACTACTCCTTCCATAACAGATCCTTCCCAAGTGTTAGTGAAGGTACGGGCTACCTCAGTAAATCCACTTGATTGTCAGATAAGACGGGGGGATTATGCGTCACTGTTTGATTTACCAATTATAACCGGTCACGATATTTCGGGCGAAGTTGTAGCAGTGGGTGAAGCCGTGAAAAATTGGCTGCCCGGTGATAAAGTCTATTATTCTCCTCGCTTTGGCGGAACCGGCAGTTATGCAGAATATCACCTCACAGACGAATCCTCTTTGTCAAGGATGCCGGATAATCTTAGCTACGAGGAAGCTGCTGCTGTTCCGCTTGTTGGAGGTACGGTATGGGAAATACTTGTAGTAAGGGCTAAACTAAAAAAAGGAGATACCATTCTGATCCTTGGAGGCGCGGGCGGAGTGGGAACACTCGCAATACAGGTCGCTAAATCACTGGGTGCCTTTGTGTACACAACAGGGCAAAGTATTTTGCATGAGAAACTTCAGAATCTTGGAGCGGATGTAGTCATTGATCATCATAGAAAAAACTACATTGAAGAAATACAGGCTTATACCAACGGAAAAGGGGTAGATGTAATTATTGATACTGTAGGAGGAAGCACGCTCTCGGATGGTCCGCACGCCTTAACTAACTATGGCAGAATTGTAACACTAGTCGATATTGCCCAGCCGCAAAACCTTATACACGCATGGGAAAAAAATGCTACGTATCATTTCGTTTTTACCCGACAAAGCAGGGATGAGCTCTATAACATTACCAGGTTAATAGAAAGCGGACATGTAAAGCCAATTATAGATAGTATCTATCCAATTGAAGAGGTTAAAAATGCACATCAAAGAATAGAATATGCTATGCGGGACAGACCTTTATTTGGTAAAATTGTACTGTCCTTCTAAAAAGTTGTTTGAAGTTGCTACATGTGGCGCAGGCGCAACAATTAAAACCTATAGTACGTATTGTTCTTATCGCGAATATTGAATTTGCTGATGCTGAAACATAAGGGACGGGCTATTACAGGAATTCGTTAAATAAATTGAGGGCATGCGTTGACGACCTGAATAAACAACGGGGTGCGGTTTTTACTAATCTGGGAGATAGTATTTAGGTAAATCTATTGTTTATCTCCCAAATATTAGCCAGGTGTTCGTTACCCGTTGTGCCCTTATCATTTCTTTATTCTGCTGCATCACTTTCTGATTCTGCTAAATCATCTGGCCATTTTGCTATATCTGATGATGCTGGTTTTTAAGTTAATTTCCTATGGCATCAACGGCCTGACGTGTCCTATATTTATCAGGTAAAAGTGTAAACTGGTCAAGTTGTTCAACCAAGCTGTTCATCTGTTTTGATTTTTGTATCAGTTCTGGCTTTATTTCACTGGCCAGCTTTTTCCGTTTAAAATAGTCCAGCACATCACCCATCCCAAACCTGAAAAACATATAGAATATAGGTCACATCGTTATTGCCGCTACAATGTTTGTTTTTGGACTCGGACCTGTAGTAATTATCAGTATTATTAAAGCAGTTGCAGCTAATGACAATAGATTGAATAATCGCTTTCTGTTGTAATGCTGTACATACTGGATAAACCACACCAAAATGGTCCCTCTTCGCCACTCGAAAATGATCCCCTCTGCCAGAGCAAAGTGATCCCTTTCCTCCAAATGAAAGTGTCCCCCTTTCGGCAGAGCAAAGTGACCCCCTGAAAAGAATTTAAAGTATTGTACTGACGGGTTTCCCCGGACGGGGTTTTTGTTTAGCTTTTTGATGAACAAAAACCTGCGATTGCCATGTCCAATAACCCGATCAAAATGAATAAATTACGTCAGATTATCCGTCTTTATTGCCAGGGAACCGGCACCAAGACGATCCATGGAATGGTTGGTACTTCCCGTACCACCGTCAAGAAGTATGTGCATGTATGGCACAAACTAGGTATTACTCATGATGAGTTCAATGAAAAAAGCGATAATGAACTATCCGTTCTTTTTACCACTCCAGCCGCTAAAACTATCAATAGTCCACGCATGCAGGAACTGGAGCTATTACATCCTGGATACTGTAAGCGGCTTAAAAAGAAGGGAGTCACCCGGGAGGCACTTCATCTTGAGTACATACAACAACACCCTGGGGGATACGCACGTTCCCGTTTCAATAATGCCATAGATACCTACCTTCAGCTTTCCAAGCCGGTAATGCACATTGATCATAAGTCTGGTGACAAGATGTATATCGACTTTGCAGGAAGTAAACTACAGTTTCATCCGGCAGATGGGCACCAATGTGATGCAGAAGTCTTTGTAGCCATTTTGGGTTGCAGCCAACTTACGTACGTGGAAGCCGTAGAAAGCCAGCGCAAAGAAGATCTGATCAAGGCCTGTGAGAATGCACTTCATTATTTCGGGGGAGTGCCAGCAGCCATAGTTCCTGACAACCTGCGCTCAGCGGTGACTAAAGGGAGCAAGTATGAGGCTGTGCTTAATGACGAATTTGCTGCCTTTGCTGAACATTATGCGGTTACGATTATTCCAGCACGTGTTTATAAGCCACGAGATAAGGCTTTAGTTGAAGGAGCGGTTAAGTTGATCTACCGAAGTATCTATCAGAGATTAGAAGGTCGCAGGTTCAATGACCTGGAATCATTGAATGCAGCCATACGCTCTGCACTGGAGATCCATAATAACAAACCTTTTTCAGGGCGTAGTTATTCCCGTTCTGAGCAGTTTGAGGAGATTGAGCGGGAAGCACTGAGGGTACTCAATCCTATCCGTTACGAAGTACACAAGCAAGTAATGGTAACAGTGATGAAGAACGGATATATTCGTCTGGGTGAAGATATTCACTATTACAGTGTGCCATATACCTACATCGGGAAGAAAGTAAAAGTACTCTATACTTCAGGGATAGTCCAGATCTATTATCACTATACTCAAATTGCAACCCATAAACGCGATAGAGCTAGGTATCATTACACAACGAACAAAGATCATCTGGCCTCGCAACATCGTTTTCTAACTGAATGGACACCAGAAAAGTTTATTCAGGAAGCCGAACAGATCCATGAAGATGTGGCCCGCTACATATCTCAGGTCCTGGAAAATAAATCCTATCCTGAACAAGCTTACAAATCATGTTCAGGTATATTGAGCTTTGCCAGACGCGTTGGACCTGAGCGTTTGGCTAATGCCTGCCGCTGGGCCGACAATCTTAGTCAGTACAATTATCCCGTTATTGAAGAGATACTGAGAAAACAACTGGACCAATTGCAGCCTGAAGGCGAACAAGTAGCTATTCCTTCGCATAAAAACATAAGAGGCAAAGAATATTACCAATAACAACCCCTAAACCATAAAAGACAATGAATAATGAAACATTAGACAAAATGCGTCAGCTCCGTCTGTACGGGATGTATGATGCCTTTAAAACCAATTTGGAGACTTCAGTGAAAGACGCTCTTACTGCGGATCAATTTGTTTCGCTACTGGTGGCCAGTGAATGGGATGACCGGCGAAACCGATCTGTGGAAAGGGCAATCAGAATCGCCAGTTTCCGTTATAAAGCTTCGTTAGAGCAGGTGGACTACTCTTTTGACCGTGGCCTGGATAAGAACGAGGTCCACAGGCTAGCAGGGCTCGACTTTATCAAGGAACGCAAAGATCTGTTCATCACCGGTTCCACTGGAACCGGTAAAAGCTATCTGGCAACGGCTCTCGGGTACCACGCCTGCCAGAGTGGTTACAAAGTGATGTATGTCAATACGGCTAAACTTATGGGCCAGTTAAAACTTGCTAAAGCAAAAGGGACCATGCTTGCAGAACTCAAACGGATAGAGCGTTTAGATATGCTGATCCTGGATGACTTTGGCTTACAGCCATTTGATCCTCAGTCCAGGCTCGCTCTTCTTGATATCATTGAAGATCGGCACCAAAAAAGGTCCACAGTGATCACATCGCAGATTCCGGTGAAAGAATGGTATGACATTATCGGCGAAAAAACAATCGCTGATGCAGTTCTTGATCGTATCGTTCATCACTCATTAAGGATCGAATTGTTTGGAGAATCACTAAGGAGAAAAAAAACTAAAACGGAAAATGTATTTTTGTAAAAACAATAGTTGTTAATCAGGACAAAAAACATCCGTCTAGGAAGCTCGTTTGTACAACAACTTTTAGTTCTTTTCATCCCTCAACTCTGAGGGGACAGTTTGCTGTGGCGAACGGGGGTCAGTTTCATTGGTATATCCACATACATCTGCCTTCGCCAGATATTTTCACTCAAGTCCGCATATTCAGCAATAACAGCTCGGGACTTGTTCAAGTTGTTGAATATTTCTTGTAATTCCATGTATTACCCCAAGATAGTTCCCGATCTCCTGCGAGTATCTAATGAAATTTATTGACCTAAGTTGGATTTGGGTATAAATC
The DNA here is from genome assembly GCF_001412655.1 of Pedobacter sp. PACM 27299. Taxonomy (NCBI): domain Bacteria; kingdom Pseudomonadati; phylum Bacteroidota; class Sphingobacteriia; order Sphingobacteriales; family Sphingobacteriaceae; genus Pedobacter; species Pedobacter sp. PACM 27299. The sequence goes on from NZ_CP012996.1 coordinate 2,276,030, forward strand.
TATTAAAATCAAAGTTGTTAGACAATTAGATATCTATTTGGTTCGACTCCGGCACATGGTACAGAAATCTTTCCCATATGGGAAAGATTATTAAAAAATATATTTATTAGAGCCTTTAGATGATATCTAAAGGCTTTTTTTGGTTTTAATTGTTGCTTTTTTGAAACCCATGCTTTTGATCAGGAAGAATTCTCATCGCCTGAACAGGTTCGGAAAAAGGGAGGGTACAATGGAATATCAGTAGCGCTGAGTAGTATCATATGTAATGTGATTTTTTTTATTACTTCATGATTTTAGTTTTAAAGCAAAATGGAATAGCATAATTGTCATTGGGAATTTTTTCTAATTTCATCGCACCTTTAGATTGATCAAAAGTTAATGATGCTGTTTTCTCGACTGGAAGTGTTTTGATATCCTCCTCATTATAAAAATTGCCATCAATAAAGACGCCTAACTTATCTTCTGTACCAAGCTTGGCGGAAGCAGCCCCATCGACTAGCTTAAATGTAACTTCATCATAATTTTTGCCGTTTTTGTCATGGACATGTTTACGGGAATAAAATTGGGAAGTCGAATTTTGTGAGTCTAAATCTGCAGACGATTTATAATAGACCTCATGATTTCGATGAGCATCTGTTTGCCCATTATTATTGCTTTTTTTCTCAGTTTTCAGATTGGAAAAAGCTAGGCAGCTTAGTACCCCTATCGGCAGTACAAGCACATAAATGATTTTTTTCATACTTTTTGTAGGTTGGTTAAATAACATAGTAATACGTTTTTCTAGGGGCACCTTACTAAAGGTGTGGTAAAAAGTTTGTTGGCTTGAAATAGATAGTTTCAATAGCAAGTTTGCGTATTTATTTTTATCGGCTAAGCGACCTATTTCACCATCCACCTCAAATTCGTGGTTTTCTTCTACAGCATGTGAGTACAGATATATAAATGGATTGAACCATAATATGATCTTTGAAAGTTCAAGAATGATTCTATCTACAGAATGCAATCGTTGAACATGAAGCATTTCATGCTGAATTATTTGTTGTACTTCAGCCTGTTCAAGTTTTTCGTCTTTAAGGAATATTAAATTTAGAAATGAACCGTTACTTATATTTTTATGGCCACGAATAAGATGGATGCGGCCAATTTTTGTGCTGTTTTTGAGTGTGGTATTTCCGAAAAAGACTGACATTACGATTATCAATCTGACTAAGAGTGCAATTGCAATTATCAAATAAACAATGGTTGAAATATCGAACCAATTAATTTGGGGTTGTGCAATTGTTTTTTCTACCTCAATGCCCTGCAGTTTCGCTGATAAGTCGTGAAGTTGATTAAAGTATATAGAACTTTGTACATATTCGTTACGAATAGTTAAGGTCAATAGAGGTATAATAAAACTGAAGGCCAATGCTGCCAGCAAATACCACCTGTTGATCGTGAAAAAAGTTAATTTTCGCAATATGAAATGATATAACGCTAAGAAGAATCCCACACAGGCGCTTACCTGCAATAGATATACAATTATTTTCATGACAATTTGTTTTTATTAATGATGTCTTTAATCTTACTGATGTCGCTGTCACTTAGTTGTTCTTCTTTTACTATATAGGAGAGCAAGCTTTCTAAGGAGTTGTCAAAGTATCCAGCTACCATCTTCTTAAAGAATAATTTTCGATATTCCAATTTTGAAATCAAGGGGAAATATTCATGTGTTTTTCCATATGCTTTGAATCCCACATATTTGTTTTTCTCTAATAATCTTACAACAGATGAAATGGTATTGTATGGCGGTTTAGGGTCATCAGGTAAAGCTTCGATAATATCCTTCACAAAACCCTTTTTAAGCTTCCACAATATTAACATTACCCGTTCTTCATTTCTAGTCAATTCTTCCATGAGTTGAAGATACAACTATTTATTAGTTATGTAACTATTTTTTAGTTTATTGGGTGTATGCAATGGAACTTCAAGTTGGATCGTATGATATTGTATTCTAGAGGGCTGGTAACTTCAACCAAAACTATAAATTTTTTCATCTCCAAGTTTTTGGTTCAACCGTAGTCCGGTTAAGGTTAATTTTCGCTAAATTTGCGCGATTAATAACTAGAGTAAAGGCAAATTCAAATAAAACCTTTGACACTTAAATCATTAATAATAGGCTCAATAAGCCTTAAGAAACGATCTAAATGTTCAAAGTAATCCGGAGAAACGGTACAGAAATCTTTCCCATATGGGAAAGATTATTAAAAAACTAAAAACGCCTTTAGATAATATCTAAAGGCGTCCATAGTGCACACCGTATTGAACTCAAAGGAGAATCAATGAGAAAGAAAAGAAGAACTGATGTTCAAGAAACCGGCTATCAATAGCCAAATTATTAGCTAACTTTGAAAACGCTTTTACAGCTTTAGTCCGCCAGCAAATTGACTGGTCACTTTGCCACGGAATTAGGTGGCATACAACAATTAGATCTTTATACTGAACCTTTTTTTAAGCTATTAATCCCTATTTGTGATTTTCAGTAAGTTTTCTGATTTGATAAAAAAACCGTTCAATTAATCTTAAATCTTCTGTTACAATTTCTGCGTTGCCTTTTAATTCTTTGTCAAAAGTTAGGGTTTTGTGATATGAGGTGGTTAATCCTTTGGGTAAATTAACATCTACATAATAATTTCCTTTTTCATCTGGAGCGAAGGAAATATTTTGAACTCTACCTTCTACAATTCCATATTCTTGAAAACGATAATTATCTAGTTTGATCAGCACTTTTTCGCCACGTGCTATTTTACCCGAATTGGCTGCAGAAATGAACATTTTGCCAATTAAAGCTCTTTTGTGGTCTGGTAGTATAGTTAAAATAGCATCGCCGCTTTTTACAAATTGATTTTCACCCCAAAATTGCTGAAAACTGGCCAAACCATCTGTTGAAGAGATGATTAAATAATTTTGTTCCCATTCTCTTAAAGACCTTTTCAATTGTTCAAATAATTGTAAGGTTTGCAAAGTAAAATTACTTTTGTCCTTCTCATTATTAATATTTGTTCCACTTCTTGTTTTATTGAGATTTGCAACCGTCTCCTGTGTTTGAGACAAGGAAATTTCTATATTTTCTAAACTTTGCTCTGCTTGTATAAATTTAATTTTTTCAGTCTCAAATTCGGCGGTCGAAATTACCTTTAGGCTTAGGAGCTGCACTGTCCGCTGATAGTTTTTCTTAACTAGCTCGAATTTGGCCAGTTCCAGTTTTTTTTGCTGTTTTAAGGCGAGCATCCTGCTTTTATTGGCGTCGATATTTTGCTCGGTTGCTTTATTTTCTGGTTCATAGGGTTTTAGGCTGACAAACAATTTCTCGTCTTGAAATGCCTTAGCAAAATTATTGTAGTCACCCTGAAGCTCACCTAATTTAAAAGTTGCTAGTTTATGAACAGGAAAAGAGGGCATATGAGCTGGTGATATGGAATCAATTACTTTTTTAAGCTGTAAAATGTCTTTATAATTGGCGGTGGACTGTAAAACCATTAAAATCTGGTTTTTTTTAACTTGCTGATGGTCTTTGATGAAAAGCTTTTCCAGTCTGGAATTTATTCGTGACTCTAGTTTTTCTGGAGGATTTTGCGAGGTTACGATAATAGTTGCGGGCACAAATTCTGGATATTTGATGAAATAGCTCATCATTAAGATCATTAATAGGATCACCAAAATTACCACATTGCCCCAGCGGAACATCCAATGTGGTGGCTCTGCCAATACATCCTGCACACTCTCCGAGCGAAGATTGATCTCATCTAATTTATCTTTTTTAGTTTCCAAGTTCGAGCTGATTTTTGATTAGTCTGTAATATTCTCCCTTTTGGGCTACCAATTCCTGGTGATTGCCCTCTTCGATAGCCTTTCCCTTATCCAGTACAATAATTTTATCGGCATGTTTAACGGTAGATAGCCTGTGCGCAATAACGATAGCCGTTTTACCTTTAAAAAACTGCTCAAGATTTTCGATAATGATCTTTTCGTTATTGGCATCCAGGGCGCTGGTCGCTTCATCGAAAAATATATATTCGGGCGACTTGTAAACTGCCCTGGCAATAAATAAGCGCTGTTTCTGACCACCACTTATTCCGATCCCTTCATTCCCGATCTTGGTATTGTAACTTAGTGGCAAACTTTCTATAAAACCTTGTATGTTGGCAATTTCGATTGCTTTTCTTAGTTTTTGCTTGTCAATGGTATCTTCGCCAATGGCGATGTTGTTGGCTATAGTATCGTTAAATACATAACCTTCCTGCATCACCACCCCACAGTGATCCCGCCAAAATCTGGGCGAAATGTTTTTCATATTAGTATTGCCAATTTTGATGTCACCCTGGTTAGGTTCGTAAAATTTAGTGATGAGTTTTAAAAGCGTTGTTTTACCACTGCCACTGGCCCCAACTATGGCCGTGGTTTTTTGATAGGGGATAACCAGGTTTAAATCCTGAAAAACAAAAGCATCAGAACCTGTATATTTAAATGAAATATTAGTTAACTCGATATCTTTTTGTGGAATTTCAGTGGCATACTGCTCATCGCTGTCTTCCTCGTCTTCTTTATCATGTATTTCCCCTAGGCGTTCCAGCGATATTTTAGCATCCTGCGTTTGCTTAATAAAATCGATTAATTGTAGTAAAGGGCTATTGAGCTGCCCGATAATATACTGCACAGAAAGCATCATCCCCAGGGTAAGGTTTCCACTTAATACCAGTTTTGCGGCCAGGAAACTTACCAGGATATCTTTAATCTGATTAATGAAACCCCCACCAACGGATTGCCATTGCTCTAAGGAAAGCGCCTTTATTTTGATTTTAAATAACTTTACCTGTAAAAACTCCCAAGCCCATCGCTTCTGTTTTTCTGCATTGTGCATTTTTATCTCCTGCATACCGTTAATGAGTTCTATGACGGTACTTTGCTCTTGCGCAACCTGCGAGAACATTTTATAATCCAATTCTTTTCTCTTTTTAAGGAAAAAACTGATCCAGGCAATGTAAAGAATAGCGCCAATTAAATAAACCACAAACAGACGGTAATCGTACACCAAAAGCACAATGCTAAAAACGATCAGATTAACCATGGAGAATAGCGTGTTTAACGAGGAATTAGTTAGTAATTGCTCAATCCTATGATGATCGTTTATGCGTTGCATGATGTCTCCTGTCATTCTGGTATCAAAGAAACTGATGGGAAGTCTCATTAATTTGATAAAGAAATCTGATATGATGGAGATGTTAATTCGAGTGGAAAGGTGCAGTAAAATCCAGCTTCTGATAATATCAATGCCAATTTTGCCCATAAAAAGCATCACCTGAGCCAATAAAATTAAATAGATGAAATTAATATCCTGATTTTGTATTCCAACGTCTACAATACTTTGGGTTAGAAAAGGGAAAATAAGTGACAATAAACTTCCTGCCAACAGCCCAATTGCTAACTGAATAACAAGTGATTTATATTTAATCAAATACCTGAATAGGAATGAGAAACTTGTTTTTTTCTCTTCTTCCTCAAATTCGTTTTTATAGAATGATGGGCTGGTTTCTAAAATTAGCGCAATACCTTCTTCAGTTTTATCATTCGCATTTTCGCCAATCCAATGTTTAATAAATTCTTCTTTCGGGTAAGTGATTAAGCCATAACTAGGATCTGAGATATAAACCTTTCCAGCTTTATCAATTTTATAAACCACCACATAGTGGTTTTTATTCCAATGCACAATACAGGGCAATGGCGCTTCTGCAACCAAAGTATCAAAATCTATTTTAACCCCTAAAGTTCTAAACCCCAAATTCTCTGCGGCGTTGCTAAGCCCTAACAAACCACTTCCTTCTCTGGTAGTTTCAGATAGTGTTCTTAAATGCTGAAGCGGAATACTCTTTTTATAGTATTTTGCTATGATACGTAAGCAAGTAGGACCACAGTCTTTTGCATCTGGTTGTTTATAAAAGGGGAATTTTTTCATTCTATTCAGACCAGATTTTATTAAAGGTTTCGGATAATTTATCTTTATTTATAGCACAGCCTGAAGCAGAAACAGTGATCCCGGATTCTTTAAGATTGAGGTAGCCTTCTTCATAGTTCCATCTAGAAATAAAAGGATTATAAACACATTCAAAATGATGAAACCAGTAATTAGCTCCTTTTTCAGGCACGCGTGTATCGGTACACATATATCTGAATTCGCAGTGCTGGCAAACAAGGGTTTGTTTCTTGTTGAGGTTGCTAAGATCCAAAAATGAACTGCCATTGATTATTTGATGAAATTCATCATAAGTCATCGAAGTAATGTTGCCGAAATTTTGTATATTATTAAGCCCGTTTTTAATATTGCCACTTTGATCAATATAAATTTTTCCGTTGTAATAGGAGTGTTTGTTATAAGCTTCCAGAAAAAAATCTTGGTTTACAAATAATTTGTCCTTGCTGAGCAGCTGTTGGTAATCTGCAAAATTCTCAGTGAAAAAATTGTAATAAATGTTATCTTTTAGTATGGTGTGCGGACTATCTGCCCCAAAAAAATTAACTGAAAATACGCGCTGTCGAGCTAATTCCCGCTCATATTTGTCAAGGGTTTTTTCATCAAATTTTTCGATATAAAGATATATACCATCAATTTCCAGATGGGCAAATGACTTTATCAAATGGATCACTTTATCGTCTATTTGCGGCGAAATTATGCTTAAGTTTTGAAGGTGATGTTGACTTATAAAATCAATAAAATTGTGGTTAATATTGACATGTACTACAGCATGCGTTAGCTGGTTAGTGTGGTGTAAGGCATTCGATATTTTCGGAAATCTTTTCTTTTCCTGAGCTGATGCCACTTCAAAAATAACCTCTAAATTTAAAAGATAATCTATCAGTTCGCTGCGCTCAGATAGATCAGAAATCCTGGTAAAATCTATAAAGCTATCGGTGTTTAAAATATGGTAATGTTCGTTTGAAATAAAATGGTAGTCTTTACGACCCAAATCGTAAATTACAGCCCTGTTGAACCCAATTACTGGAACGCACAGTTGGTTTCGAAGATATAATTTGATCATATCGGGGATTTAAAGTATAGGTCCAGTTGTAATCTATTGGTATGGTAGATCTTAGAAATCCTCGTTCTAATAAGGTAGCTAGGTTTAGGCTTTTTTACCAATGATTTTAGGTGCAATGGTGCTTGTCCGGTACCTATCAGTTCTTTTATTTTTTTCATAGGTTTTATCTTTATATGGGTTAAAAATTAAAGTGCCAATGCAATCTCTTTCTCCAAATTGTAATTGCAAGGGGATGATACCATACCAAATTGCCCAACGGGATTTAAGTCTAAAAAATAATACTTAGCATCATCACTGGAGTAAATCACATCAAACGATGCACAGTTCAGTCCGCATGCATCAAGCATTTTTTTTAGTTTTTTTTCATATGTTTTTTCTAAAGTATAGGGTGCAACCCTATTTGGTTTATCTCTATCATAATTTCTGAAATCAACATTGGTATTGCTATTGTTTTGGGAGAATATGGCCATGGCGTAAAATTTACCATTCAGGTAAAAAACCCTAATCTCATAGGCTTTAGTGATGGCCTGCTGAAAAAAAGTAGGCACAAATCGCTCGGGAGGGCATCAATATCTTCTGGACTAACCATGGAGGTATAGGCCATGTGCGAGAAATCTTCCTCATCTTGTATGGAAAAAGGGGTGCTAATAGGCTTAGAAATAATACACTTTTCTTGCTCGAAAAAATTGGCAACTGTGTTTTTGCAACCTGTAACTAAGTATTTAGGAGCTAAAACACCATATTGTTCACAAAGTTCCATTAAATATAGTTTGTTGATATCGCTGTTTTTGAATTTATTTACCGAAGGAATTTTATCCAGCCTGTAATAAAAATATTCTATCAGAGCGGTATGCTCAGTGCGTAGATAATCTTTAATTAAAATGTTCTTAAATCTGGCAAAAAGATCCAATCCGCCCCTGCGGTACCACATTTTGTTAATCTGGCTGCCCAAAACTGTTTTCCCATTTATGGTGATGGCAAAATCTGAAGAGGTAAGCCATAGAAGTTCTAATAAGGTATCCTCATTGATTCTAATAAACGGCTTATTTAGCCGTATAAGCCAGCTGATTACAGAACTGGTAGAATAATCGCTATTTATTGAAAATATTAATATCACGTAACTGGATTTATGATTTTTAATTGCCAGCTTATTCAGCCACCTATTTTTTTGCCTGTTTAGTTGTGCTTGAGAAACAAGGAGTTTAAAACATAATAGACCTGTAGCTCCTGTTTCAAAGGCCAATAAAACCATCGAGCCTATCATAGCTCGATGGGTATTTGAGTTAGTTAATTAAGTTTGCCATGATGAATTAGCGACAGTGCCAATTGTTTGACCCTGATCGTTGTACATTGCTGTTGATTTATCTCCACAGTTTTCACCATAGGTATAGGTGCTGCATACGGCGTGGGTTCCCATAGCAAGGCCGCCGTTAACTTGGCTGTTTTCTAGTGCTATTTTTTTCTCCAACAATTTTTTGCTGTTTTTCATATCTTATAAATTAAGTTTTTAATAGATGGGTTGTTATGGACAATTTGTGAAAAAGCATTCTTCAACAAGTTGTTTACCGTCTGTAACTACTTGTGAGCTGATCACAGTGCAACCTTGATTATTTGTATAGGTGTGGCTTGTGTTTTTATAAGTTACATTAGCAAGTCCTCCACTAATTTGACTATTCTGTAGTTCGATTTTTTTCTCGAACAATTTTTTGCTGTTTTTCATTTTTTTCTGATTATTATTCATTCGATTGACAACTTTTAAATTTTGAAACTTTAAATAGAGATCTTGATGGTTATTCATGAAATCTAATTTTGCGTCAAATTTTAAAATAAGAAGGGATTATTTTCCTGTTAACGTAGCCCGAAACCTATTGGTACGTTAGTTCCAGGCTGGTCAAAGCCAATGTCCGTGCAAGTGTCAGGATTTTCTCTTGTTCCTGTTTCTGCTACAGATAATTGATTGCTGAATCCAAGTTTGCCGCCGTTGATTTGGCATTCTTTTAATTCAATACTTTTTTCGAATAATCTTTTGGTTGTTTTCATAATTAAACTTGAGTTAATAGTTAGATCGCCAACATACCCTGGCGTTTAGGTTTTTGCTGATCAGCCATTTATAACTGCATTCTTTGTACGTCTACAAGCACAGGATATAAATTGCATATTTAGGTGGTAATTAAATCTCGAACCAATGGTTACAAGTTTAATCACATCTTAAAATTCGACACAAACTATTGGCTACACAAGTGACAGTTGATATATGATGGGTTTGAACCCATATTCGTAAAGTATCTGTGAATATTCGCTAATGAAAACTGGTTTAGTAGTGTAATCTTGCTTTTTGACTAAAAAAAATTGATAAATATTACATTTAATTATATTTTTAGATAAGCGTAAGCAGTCAATTCTGGATGCGGAGCCAACTGTTATTCCTAACTGGAAGGGCTTGATTTTTAAATATTCCTAAGCCAAATAAAGGGCCGATTTAATCGAATAAAGGTTAAAATGTAACGAATATTTAATAAGGCTATCATTTAAAGTGTACTGTTAATATATTTAGGAAATGGTTTCGATATACTTTGATACATCAATACACAATTAATGAATAGCTATAGAAAAAGTGCAGTTCCTGTCTTATGCCTTATATTAAGTTTGTTTTTACTTAGTTCCTGTAACCGGCAAGATGCCAGTTCTACGAGCAAAAATGTAACTATCGTAAACACTGAAAATCCAAAAGACTACTTAGCCCTGATCATTTCTTTTGATACACTTGCCGCCGCTAATGTGAAGAAAATCATTTATCAAGAAGATAGGCTACTTTCGCAGCAACCCAGCCGAGATCAAAATCCTTATTTCCACTATTTTAGAGCGAGAAAATTTAATCTCGAAAAAAAGAGAGACAGTGCAGTGGCAGAATTTGAACTGATGAAAGGAGGGCAGACGCCCAATGAAGTTGAACTATTGAAAAAATTCCAAACACTAGACCTTGCAATGGGCAACGGAGCGATGGTCGAATCTACTGTAATGAAACGTGTTTTTTCTGCAATTGAAGAAGCTGAGCGTTTAAAAAGTAAATTGACCTATCGTTTTTATGATTTACTGGCCAGGGCGTACTATCAAAATCAGAATGAGGAAAATTCTTTGGCTTATGCCGCTTTGTATTTTAAAAACCATCCTTATAAATCACATTCGGTTATTCAGCAAAGGTATTTTGATATCTCTTTCTTATTAGCATATCGTCTAAGAAATTTTAAGAAAATGGCCTATTATAATTCTCAGGCCCGAATTTTGGCTCAAAAGGTTGGTGATAGTTTGGCTATTGCTCGTACTTACGATAACGAGGCTCAAATTTATAGCGCACAAATGCAACATGCAAAAGCCTTGGTCTGTAGTAAAATTTATTTCAACTACCTTAAAAAAACAAATAATCTAAACGATGTAGCCTTCAATAATTTAGCTACAGCTTTTAATCTCAATAAGCAACCGGATTCTGCAATTTATTATTATAAAGAAGGTATTGCTCTAGAGCGCAAAGAAGCATCTGGTAAACAAAAAACAGTTTATTATTTAGGTTTAATAGACGCTTATAAAATGAAAGGTGATCTTGTAAAAGCCTTGCAAGCCGCAGATTCTGCTCATAGGATTGAAATTCGTAATAATAAAGCCATTGAGGCAGTCAAAGTGGCGGAGATGCATGAGCAATACGAAACTGAAAATAAAGACCAAAATATACAGCAGCTAAAAAGTAGGAACCAGCTGAATGAAACGATCATTAAACAACAACGTTGGACCATATTCTTAAGTTTATTGGTTTTCATAGGTGTACTTTCCTTTCTATATGGTTTTTATCGCCAACAAAGATTGAAAGAGAAGAATAAGTTGTTGAAATCTGATGTCGACCGGTTGAATATGGAGCAGAAAATGTTGCAGTCACAACTAAATCCGCATTTTATTTTCAATGCTATCGCTAATTTGCAGAGCCTAATCGCATCAGGACATACAGATGAATCGGTAAGTTACCTGAAGTCATTTTCTGGACTGTTGAGAGGTGTTTTAGAGCAAAATAGAAAGGATTTCATTGAAATCGAAGAAGAAATCACTTCCTTAGAAAACTATATTCAACTACAGCAAATGCGTTATGCTGGAGCTTTCGATTATAAAATTACAGTGGACGACCAGTTAGATCAAAACGAGATTTTAATTCCACCCATGTTAATACAACCCTTTGTCGAAAATGCCATAGAACATGGTTTTAGGAACATTGCCTATAAAGGTTTGTTGACTATTTCTTTCAGATTGGAAGACAATAGTTTAATGATTGAGATTGATGATAATGGTAGTGGCTTAACCAAAATGGAAACCGATAAGCAGAAAAAGCAATCGTTAGCACAGATTATTTTGAAAGAGCGGTTCGACCTTTTATTTACATCCCGCAGACAAAAGGCCCACTTTAAAGTTGCAGATAATATAGGCCCTGATGCAAAAGGTGTGCGGGTTGAAATTACAATACCAATAATTAATGAATAAGATGATAGCTATGAAACTTTATATTTTAGAAGATGAAATTCGAATTTTACAACATATCCAGCAAATTGTAAAAAAGATAGATTATATCGAAGTAGTTGGTTTTGCAGGGGAAATTGCAATTGCAAAAAAAGAAATCCCTGTTTTAAAGCCAAATATGATTTTGGCTGATATTAGGCTTAAAGATGGAGATAGTTTTCATTTATTTAATGAAATAGGTGTTGCCGATTTTCAGGTTATTTTTCTAACAGCGTATGATCAATATGCCATCCAGGCGCTTAATTTGGGCGCATTTGGTTATTTACTCAAGCCAATTGATGAAATAGCATTGATATCGTATTTGAATAAATGTTTTCATCACCATTATCAGGAGACTATTGAACAGCAGCAACTTGAAATTGCTAAAGAACATTATCTTGCTAAAGGTGTGGCAGAAATAAAACGTATTGCACTAAAAAGTCTTGAATATATAGAGGTAGTGGCAATTGAAGATATCATGTTTTGCAAAAGCGATAGAGGCTACACTACATTTTATTTGAAAAATGGTAGCGAGATTTTAGTTTCCAGAGGACTGAAAGAATATGAAATTTTGCTGACTCAGTTTGGTTTTTTAAGGTGTCATCAGTCTTATTTAGTCAATTTTAAATACGTTAAAAAATATTATAGAGAAGGATATCTGCAAATGGAAAACAAGGAAAATATACTCGTTTCTAGCAGGAAAAAGGATGAGGTTTTGAGATATCTTGAAAACATTACATAAGTCATAACACATAAAGAAAGCAATAGGCCTATTGCTTTCTTTATTAAATTCATTTTTTTTGAAGACACCGCTAATGTTTTGGTAAAATCAATGATTTTTGCAATCTATTCTGAATGATGAGTATCAATGCTTTATTTTTTCAAAAAATAGATGTTTAATCCTATCAGAATTTATATAAAACCCTGTAATGTTTTTTTGTTTGTCGCGGGTAAATCGAATACCACCTAAATTCCTGGCGCTACTTAAGAATATATCCTTCTGAATAGGACTGAGGCTAATCAGAGGTTGATTTTTATTGCTTGTGAATAAGCCTTTTTCATTTAGGGACAATGTATATGTTGTATTTAACGCATGATTATAGAAGTTGCCCGTAAATTCATTCAGAGCAGCAGGAGAATGCTTGACCGGTTGGTAGGCTTCGTATACATACTCATCACTTTCACCATAAGTGTAAATCATTTTCATTCTGCCATCTTCCTTACGAAATTTCACCATGATCTCATCATCTCCATCTACCACCATTTGAAAAACATTTTCTGATAATGGTACGAGCTGACTCTCGTCATTGCCGTCTAAAGTTTGGTATTTTAAGGTGTCATTTTCTACATAAAGCTTTCTGGCCGCTGCATTTTCATTGTCCCAATAATGGCCACTGTAGATGTCTAATTGCTGGGGTGTTAATTTTATGGTTTCTAGCTGATTAAAATCAATGGTTGCGGGTTTAGGAAATATATCTCCAAGCACTTCGAGCGCCAAATTCATGGCCAGTCGACCATTGTATCTATTGTTGTTGCCAAGAACAAATGAAGTGACATTCTGATGTGGGAATATGAAAATATTACTGGCATAACCACCTTCTAAGCCATAAGTCCAAAATTTGGGAACACCTCGTTCAGCATGCTGATATTGTTGCCCATATAACAACTTTCCTGCAGTAGGGTTAAAAGTTGTGCGGTCATCATCTAATGTAACAGGTAGATTTAGTTTTTCAATTAACTTCTTGCTGCCTATTTTAGGGTTTTCAAAATTGAGATACCAACGACTTAAATCTGCAGCCGAAGTGTAAAGATTGGTAGTTCCAACAATAGAATAGTTGATCGGATTATTCTTTATCCCGTTTTTTTCGACTTGATAGGAGACTGCGATGTTAGGTATGATCTGTTCATGGTCGTCAATAAACAAAGTATTGGTCATACCCAAAGGTCCAAAAATATGCTGTTGAGAAAAGGTTGCGAAGGTCTGGCCGGTCAGTTGTTTTACCACTTCAGTTAGTAAAATGAGTCCTGATGCAGTTTGGGAAAATCTTGTACCTGGTATATAATCCAGTTTTTTCTGCTGAAAGATTAGTTTCAATGCATCTTGCTGGGTAAAAACATCTTTACTTCTCCATCCTGCTATTTCTTTTAGGGCTAAAAAATCAGGCAATCCGCTGGATTGGCTTAGCAAATGTTTAATAGTGATGGTATGTCCATAATCAGGTAACTGAGGAATATATTTACGGACATCATCAGATAGATTGAGTTTCCCCTGTTCTTCAAGGAGTAAAATGGCAAAGGCGGTAAATTGCTTTGACATGGTACCTATTTGAAATTTCGTGTCTACCGTGATGGGCGATTGGTGTTTCACATCTGCAGTTCCAAAACCTTTTAAGTAGACAATTTCACCATTCTTCAACAGCGCTGCAGCCACTCCCGGTTTATGCGGAGCGTTGTCCCATTCCGAGAATACCTGATCTAAGTTTTTGGTTGTCCCTTGCTGTAAGTGGGGGATGGTAGCTTCAATAAGTGCTATAATTTCATGAGTCATTTTTGAGGCAGAACTAGGATCTTGCCCGGTTACAAATCTGCCATCAACAATCGTAAAACTGTCCCAGCCTTGATCAGAATAAACAAAGTTGCCCCCATTTTTTTTTATGGCCTGGTCAATCACAAAAGGAAATGTTTTGTAGTATGCTGCTTTCTGGTTTTCAAACTTGTTTGGAAACCCAGTTATTTTTTTGTCCTTATACAGCGATTTTCCAGCATCATTCTTTAGATAGACTAAGCCTGCCGTACCATGACAAATGGCGCCAACGACTCCGTTCCTTTCATAAATTTTCCTGGTTATGTTTTGAATAGTTTGATCCTCTGCCACACCAAACATGGCTGCTCCGCCACCAGTATAAAGAACTGCACTATAATCGTCCGTGTTGATGTCTAATGGCTTTGAAGTATGCTCCAATTTATCCATGAAAAAGGCATCGTAGAGATACTTTTTCTGAATACTATCAGATGAATTGATATAACCAATCGGAATTGCGCCACCTTTAGGACTGATGAGGTCAACTGAATATCCTGCTTTTACAAATAGATGATAAGGAATCACAATCTCCTCAAAGTGATTAGCAGCTGTAATTTTACTATTGCCATAAAACTCCTGATTGGAGGTTACAAATAAGATTTTTTTTTGCGCATAAGCAGATTTAAATAATAAGCTGAACAAAATACCAATCATCATTACCTGATAGAATTTAGATGTCGATCTATACATAAGTTTTTTTGTGTAAATGTATAGGGACACCTATGCCTTGAAGGTTTTCGATCGTAAGATTGGAGTATGATATTATAGAATAGAACTCATAAAAATCTAAATGTTTAAATCAATCTAATCTATGGTTGCTTTTGGCCAATTACTTTTTATGGCTTCTGCCCTGTGCAGCATTCCCCAATCAATCATCGAGTCAATTACACTGGTGATACTTTTACCGGACTCCGTGAGTAGGTACTCTATTAATACAGGAGTTTGGTTATATACTTTTCGCTCTACAATGCCATTAATTTCCAGTTCTTTCAATTCTTTTGAGAGCATCCTGGGAGTTATTTTATCGATGTTGTCCTGTAAATCCTTAAAGCGGGTTTTCCCATGCAAAAGTGAAGCAATTATCGGCAGTTTCCATTTTCCGTTCATCACATTTAAAGTGTCGGTTAAGGCCATTACATAATGCTTTGGGCACTGCTGCACTTTATCTCTATCTAATAATTCCTTGAAATCACTCATATTATTGTCTTATGCTTAGTATACAAATGTATAGTGCTAATCTTTAGTAACAAAGTATACTTAGTATATTAATATCGCTAGGTTTGAATTCTAATTAAAACATAAGATATGATTTTAGTAACCGGTGCAACAGGTCAGTTTGGCTCAAAAGCCATTGAATATTTATTAAATAAAGGTGTTAAACCATCTGAAATTTCCGCTTTAGTCAGAGATGCAGCAAATGCAGATCATCTTAAAAGTAAAGGAATTGAAGTAAGAGTTGGGAATTACACAGACTATGATTCATTAGTTAAAGCATTTCAGGGAATAGAAAAGCTATTATTGGTTTCTAGTAACGATAGACAAGCGGTCGAAAACAGGACTGCGCATCATATAAACGCCATAAAGGCTGCGAAATCTGCCAATGTTAAACACGTCGTTTATACTTCTTTTGTAAGGGAAGCAGGTTTTGAGGATTCGGCTATAGCAGCATTCCAGGATTCACATGTACAAACAGAAGCCTATCTGATCGCTAGCGGCCTTGATTATACTATTCTTCAAAATGGCATTTATCTGGAAATGATACCAGTTTTTGCCGGAGAAAAAGTAGGGGAGACTGGTGTCCTATTATTTCCTGCAGCCGATGGAAAAGCAAGTTATGTGCTTCGAGAAGAGCTGGCAGAAGCTGCTGCAGAGATATTAACCATTGATGGACATGAAAAACAAATTTATAGTTTAACTAATTCAGCTTCCGTTTCTTTTAAGGAGATCGCGAAGGCCATAGCTGATCAGCTGGGAAAAGATGTTGATTATCAATCTTTAGCAGTGGAGACATTTGAAGCCAAACTGAAACAGTTTGGAGTTCCAGACTTATATATTGGTATGTTTACCATGTGGGCAACAGCGCAGGCGCAAGGTGCAATGGATGTAGTGGACGATACGTTAGAAAGATTCTTAGGTAGGAAACCGACAACCATGTCTCAGTTTATTGCTCAGATTTATTAGGCTTCTTTAGCTCAATTGTACTTGTTTTTAAACGGAATTCATAGTTTTGTAAATTCTCTGTCGTCAATTGATGATCTTGATATAGGTTTCTAAGATGCCATCTTGAAGCAATTTCATCTCCTTCTTTTCCGTAGAAAAACTAAGTGTAATGTTTTCATATTTAAAAATCTTATTGCCCAAATAGTCAAAGGGTACATAAATTTGACCTGCTTTTGAATGTTGAAACACTAAACTTTGTCCATTAGAAGAAATGGTTACGGTGTGTTTTTTATTCTCGTCTAAATATGTACCCTTTATTTTATCACACTCTTCGGGGGATAGACCAGAGATCTGATCAAAATCGGGGATTTCGGGTTTGATGCCAAAGGCATATCTTGTTAATATATTATTAATATTGAAAATACTAATATTTACCGCATTTGTCAAGGTGACTACACCCAGGTCTTCTTTAGGGAAATACCAATAATCTGAAATATAGTTTTCTACCCGCCCGGTATGCGTGAAGCCAACTGGATTATCGACACTGAGTTTTTCAATACCCATCCCATATTCTCCCTGATTTGCTGGAAGCATCCGGTCTAAACTTTGCTTACTGATGATTTTGCCATGGAATAGCGAATAA
The DNA here is from genome assembly GCF_001412655.1 of Pedobacter sp. PACM 27299. Taxonomy (NCBI): domain Bacteria; kingdom Pseudomonadati; phylum Bacteroidota; class Sphingobacteriia; order Sphingobacteriales; family Sphingobacteriaceae; genus Pedobacter; species Pedobacter sp. PACM 27299. The sequence continues at coordinate 2,293,023 of NZ_CP012996.1, forward strand.
AGAAATCTGTTTAAATCTGTAGGAGTAGAAACAATTCCGCCACTAGCCGGATGATTGGAAAAGTTGACATTTCCGTTCTTTATATACTTATTTTGAATATTGTAGGACAGCGCTTCATTTTTTGTGACCTCCACCTTAAAGGTATAATAGGTGTTTTTTAATAGCAATGGTTTGCATATTTTTTCATCCAGAATCTCTGCAAAGGTTTTATGATAAATCTTTTGCAGGATAAAACCCAATAAAGCATAATTCGTATTGCTGTAATTATATTCTTTCCCGGGTTCAGAATTGCTGTTTTGTTTTACAAAAAAAGTGATAAACTCAGCTTCTGTATGGTATTGCTGTTCCCATTCCTGCTCGCCCTCTATTTCTGTGAAATTAAAAATTCCTGAACGGTGGTTTAACAACTGCTCAATGGTGATCCTACTTGCATTCTTGATTTGAGGGTAGTAGCTCGCTAATAAATCGCTTAGTTTTAGTTTATTTTCTTCAATAGCTCTAAGCACTAAAGCAGCAGTGAAGGTTTTTGTTAAGGACCCAATACGGAATTTGGTTTCCGGATTATTGCTTACTTTATTCTGTACATCTGCATATCCTACAGATTTGGAATAGATCAGGCTATCATTATGGCAAATAGCCACACTTCCCATAAACTTTTGTTTGTTAAAAAGTTGGTCAAAATAATCGTCCAGTTTTGATTGAGCACAAGATTGCTGCACTCCGGAGGCATAAAAAAATAGAAGAAGAATAAGGGCGCTTTTCATGATTCACAAACTGTTATGCAGGATGAAGATAGACAAAACTTCCAGTTGGTGTCTTAGTTTAAAGAATTGCTTTCCCGATTTTTAAGGCATAGTCTCCCAGATCTGTCAGATTGGTGTTCGACAGGATGATGATACTCAGTTCACTGTTTAAATAATGAAACCACACCGCATTCGCACCTGCGATCCTGCCATACCTTTCCATTCGTTTGTGTTTTTGATGATCCCGAACCCAAACACTGTAGCCATAATCATCTAATCCAGGTGTTAAAAGCTGATCCAAAGTTTCTTTGTTTATCAGTTTAAAAGAAAACAGGGCATTATTAAACTTAATCAGGTCGGAGGTACAAGAATACATGGCGCCTGCAGCAGAGAAATCTTCTACGTAAATAGGGATGTTGGGAATTAAATGGTCCAGACTTTTATCCTTATAGTAAGGGGTAGCGAGATTTTTTATCAATTTATAATGAGAAAGCAGTCCTGAGTTCTGCATTCCTAATGGAATAAGGATCTGCTGATTTAAGATTTGCTCGTAGGGTAATTGATAGATTACCTCTAAAATCTGACCTAAAATCATGTATTCCCCGTTGTTGTAATCGAATTTAGTTCCTGGTTTAGTCACCAAATCATTGGAACAAAAACGAGCAACAATTTCCTGTAAGGAATAGGGGGTATGATAAAAGCCAAGTCCATACTTTAAAAAGTTCTCATCTTTAGCGGTATCCGTATTTTTCATTCCAGAAGTATGATTCAATAACTGATGAATCGTCACTTTTGAACCAGCTTCTCCTTTATAATCAGGTAAATAATCCAGTATCTTTTTATTCAAATCAATTTTCCCATGCTCTACTAATTGAAGAATCAGCACTGCTGTAAATGTTTTTGTGATGGAGCAAACCTGGTATTTGGTGTTGTTTGTGATTGGAGAATTGAAGGCGCGCTCCGCTATGCCAAAGCTTTTGTGGTAGACTATTTTTGAATTCTTCTGCACCAATACAGTTCCGTTAAATTGGTGCTGTTTGGCATAAATTTCCACCAAATCGTTAACTTTTTGTGTTTGGCCGAAAGCGTAGTGACTAATGATAAAAAGGAACAGGGTATTTAAAAAGATCTTCATTTCCAGGGTTTGTTTAATGAAGAGACACCGGTTAATTTGATAAGTTGCACGTAACTTAATGCCTCTGCCTTTTATTTCTCTTTCTATAATCCGATGTCTTTCTCTTACCTTTGCAAATATTCAATATTCCATACTGTGATTAATGTAAACAACATCTCCGTTTCATTTGGCGGAACCACTCTTTTTAGCGACGTTACCTTTTCGATCAACGAGAACGATAAAATTGCCCTGATGGGTAAGAATGGTGCGGGCAAATCGACCATTTTAAAAATCATTGCCAATGCGTCAAAACCTACCTCTGGTAACGTAACCGGTCCTAAGGACGCGGTAATTGCGTATTTGCCACAGCATTTCCTGACCCAGGATAAGGCGACCGTTTTTGAAGAAACGATGAAAGCTTTTGAAGAGGTAAACCAGATGCAAAAAGAGCTTGAGGAGCTGAATGAGCAGCTGACGATTCGTACCGATTACGATAGTGACGATTACATGAAACTAATTGAACGCGTTTCCGAACTGAGCGAGAAATTTTATTCGATTGAAGAGGTCAATTATGATGCAGAGGTCGAAAAGGTATTAAAAGGCTTAGGTTTCGAGCGTAAAGACTTTAGCCGCCAAACTTCTGAGTTTTCGGGCGGATGGAGGATGCGTATCGAGCTTGCTAAAATTCTGTTAAAGAAACCTGATTTGATCTTGTTGGATGAGCCTACCAACCACATGGATATCGAGAGTATCCAATGGCTGGAAGATTTCCTGATCAACTCTGCTAAAGCAGTAATGGTCATCTCCCATGACCGTGCCTTTGTAGATAACATTACCAATCGTACCATTGAGGTAACGATGGGCAGAATCTACGATTATAAAGCAAAATATAGTCATTACTTACAGTTGCGCGCAGATCGTCGTGTTCACCAAGTGAAAGCTTATGAGGAACAGCAGCGTTTTATCGCAGATAATCAGGAGTTCATAGACCGTTTTAGAGGGGTCTACTCGAAAACCTTGTCGGTACAGTCGCGAGTGAAGATGCTCGAAAAGCTCGAAGTGATCGAGATCGACGAAGTGGATACTTCAGCATTGCGCCTGAAATTCCCGCCATCGCCGCGTTCCGGTCAATATCCGGTAATCGTAGAGGAGCTTACTAAAACCTATGGAGATCATGTGGTGTTCGAAAAAGCATCGATGGTGATCAAACAGGGAGAAAAAGTTGCTTTTGTTGGTAAAAACGGTGAAGGTAAGTCAACCATGATCAAAGCCATCATGGGTGAGATCGATTTTGAAGGGGAATTAAAAGTAGGTCATAATGCAAAGATTGGATACTTTGCCCAAAATCAGGCTGCATTGCTTGATGAAAATATGACGGTATTTGAAACCATCAACCAGATTCCACTAAGCGATGGTTCCATCAAAATTAAAGACCTTTTAGGTGCCTTTATGTTCAGTGGTGATGATACCACGAAGAAAGTTAAGGTGCTTTCCGGAGGAGAGAAAACCCGTTTAGCTATGATCAAGTTACTGTTAGAGCCAGTAAATGTATTGATCCTCGATGAGCCAACCAACCATTTGGATATGAAGACTAAAGATATTATCAAGGATGCCCTTAGAGATTTTGATGGTACAATTATTCTGGTCTCTCACGATCGGGATTTCCTGGATGGCTTGGCAGAAAAAGTATTTGAGTTTGGTAATAAGCGTGTTCGTGAGCATTTTGAAGATATTAAAGGCTTCCTTGCTTATAAAAAGATGGACAATTTGAAAGAAATAGAACAAAACTAAAAGACATATACCTATAGAAGGTTACTTACCGGGATTGAATCAACAATCCCGGTTTTTTATGCATACTGTTTTTCAATCTTAAAGCAATCTAATAGGAAAATAAGAAAATAACAGGCCATAAATAAAATGATGTAGTGCAAGTATTGGAATTAAAATATTAGCAGAATCAACCAGATAATTCGAGCTTTCCCAAATTATTTACATATTATTGGATTGAAATTTTAACTCATATTACTCCCGGAAGCTAATTATTAATGGAAAACTACGCTAAGCGCTCCGACTTAGAATTGTTACAGCTCCTCCAGCTTGGTGACCGTTTAGCTTATACAGAAATATTCGAAAGGTATAAGTTTATTCTGCATCACCATGCGATAAAAAAACTCCCAAATAGAGAGGAGGTGAAGGATATTGTGCAGGAAGTGTTTACCATGCTTTGGACAAAAAAAGAAGGTATAAATATCCATACCAACCTTTCGGGATACCTATATACCTCTTTAAGGCATAGCATTCTGGATCATTTTTCAAGACAGAAGGTCCGTGATAAGTATGTGGATTCTATGAAGAACTTTGTCGGCCAGGGAACCGTGTTACCTGATTACCGCATCAGGGAAAAGCAATTATCCGCAGCTATAGAAGCAGAAATTAACCTGTTACCTGAAAAAATGAGAATTGTTTTTGAACTGAGCAGGAAAACTTACCTCAGTCATAGCGAGATCGCCACTCAATTAGGGATCTCTGAAAAAACAGTCAACAGGCAGATTTCTAATGCTTTAAAGATACTGAGGTCGAGGTTAGGCCTGTTCGCTTACCTGGCTTTTCTGATCAGGTATTAAATAAAATAAAAAAAATATTCATTTCATCTGCATGTTCGGCTCGACTTAACCGTCTTGGTATTGGATTGGGGGGAAAAAACAATCTGAAATTAATATGCATGAAGCAGATTATGAAAAATTATTAGCTCAATATAAAGCAGGTAAATGCACTGAAGAAGAGATCGCTTTTATAGAAAGCTGGTACCTTGTTTATCAGGAGGGCACATTGTACGAGGATTTATCTTTAGGGGAAAGAACAGCTGATCTGGATATGGTAAGGGCCGAACTTGGTCTTGAATATCCAAATGCTCATGAATATCCTGAGCCAAGAAAGGTTAGCCTTTGGCCTCGACTGGTTTCTGCTGCTGCGATCTTCATCGTAGTTGGGGCAGGCCTATATTTTTACCTAGATAAAAACAGTCCGGCTGTTCCGGTCTACGCCAATGACATTCCTTCTAAAGGAAAAAAAACCGCTACGCTAACCCTGGCAAGTGGTGAAAAAATCGAATTGTCTGATGCGAAGGTTGGTAAATTGGCAGATCAGTCGGGGATTGAAATCTCTAAGACTAAAGACGGACAATTAATTTATGAAATAAAAGATCAGGCAAGTGCTGAGGCTAATCAATGGAATACACTTTCTACAGCCAAAAGTCAGACCTATGTGATACAGCTTCCTGACGGAACGAAAGTCTGGTTAAATGCAGCCTCTGTATTGAAGTACCCAGCTTCATTTGCAAAATTGAAAAACAGAGATGTGGAATTGAATGGGGAAGCCTATTTCGAGGTGGCCAAAGATCCGCTTCACCCATTTGTAGTCAAAACTGCTACACAGGAAGTTGAAGTATTGGGAACTCATTTTAATATCAATAGTTATACTGATGAAAATAGTACAAGAACTACACTCCTGGAAGGAGCGGTGAAGGTTAGTTTGGTAAATGGCATTCTTTCAAAGGTGATTAAACCTGGCGAGGAAGTACTGAATATACAGCAGCAGCTACAGGTAAGGCCAGCAAACCTCAAAGATGCGGTCGCCTGGAAAACAGGATACTTTAGATTCAATAATGAAAACCTGGAAAGCATCATGCGCCAGATCTCCAGATGGTACGACGTAGATGTAATCTATTCGGGTAATCGCAGCGAGCTTGCTGCCCTTACTTTCTGGGGTATTGTTTCCAAAGAGAAAAATGTTTCTGAAGTGCTAAAGATGATCGAACGTGCAGAGAAAGTGAAGTTCAGTATTAATGGCCGCACCATAACGGTCATGTCCAATTAAAATCTCCCACCCTTAATTATATAAACCTAAACCAAACCAACCACATGAAAAAGAGAAACCACCGCGACCCTTAGCCAGATTCAGATAAATCAGAAAACAGGAACGTTCGAACCGTTCCTGTTTAATCCTGATTGGCACAAAATAATGAATTAACAAATTTTATGATTACCGGATTGCCTGTAGCCTCTGAAAGCAGGGCATTTCCGGTACAGACCAACATGTCAAATGTATACAAATTTTACAAAATATTTTTGTGAGTCTTCGGGCTACAAGGATAATTTCCTAGAGTCAGCAGCGCCAGATCATTATCCGGCAACTGGCTATAGGTTATGGGGGATAAATACAATTCTTGTGATGAAATTAATTACAGCGTTATTAATCCTGAGCCTGACTCAGGTGACTGCGGCTACTTTTGCACAGAAAATTACCATGAACAAAACCAACGCCACTATTGAAACCGTCCTTGAAGAAATAGGAAGGCAAAGTGGCTATGACGTTTTTGTTGGGGTGAAGACCTTAAACAGCGCAAAATCTGTCAGCATCAATGTAAAAAATGCAGCAGTAGAAGAGGTGCTGAGACTTTGTCTGGAAGGACAGCAGCTTGATTTCTCTATTGAAAATAAAATCATTGTCATTAAACAGAAGCAACCTTCACTTCTGGATAAAGTAGCGGCCGTTTTTTCGGGCACTGAAATATTTGGGATTGTGCTGGACAATGATAACAATCTGCTGCCGGGAGCAACGGTGACCATTAAGGGAAGCAATCGAAGTACGACCACCAATGGGATGGGGCAGTTTAAATTAAAGGATGTTCCGGACGGTGCTATATTACAGATTTCTTTTATGGGCTATGTGACCAAGGAAATTAAGGTAACGGAAAATCTATTGGGTGTGAAACTGGAATTGAGCACTTCTAAGCTAGATGAAGTACAGGTGATGGCTTATGGAAAAACCAACAGAAGGATCTCTACTGGAAATATTGTAACGATCACTGCGAAGGAACTGGAAAAACAGCCGGTCACCAATCCCTTACTGGCGCTTTCAGGTAGGGTTGCAGGAATGATCGTGACGCCGACCAATGGTTATGCCGCGAGTCCTGTGAAAGTAGAAATCAGGGGAAGAAAAGCCATCAATCCAGGGTTTGTGTCTGACCCCCTGTATATCATAGATGGTGTTCCACTCAGTAGTATAGAACTTGGTGTTGGATCTGATTATAACAAAGGTTCGGCAGGTGTGGTGCAAAATGGATTTTCTTATACAGGAGGCCAGAGTCCACTGTTTAATATCAGTACCAATGACATAGAAAGTATAGAAGTGTTGAAGGATGGTGATGCGACTGCCATCTACGGTTCAAGAGGCGCAAATGGCGTAATTCTCATCACCACGAAAAAGGGAAAAGCTGGAGCAACTACACTTTCAGCGAATACTTCACAGGGACTCAGTTATGTGACACAGCGTTACAATATGCTGAACACAGAACAATATCTACAGCTGAGAAGAGATGCATTTGCAAATGATAACATCGTACCAACGGTAGTCAATGCACCAGATTTAACGCTTTATGATCCTGCTCGTTATACCGACTGGCAAAATAAACTGTGGGGTAATATGGGTAAAAAAACCAATGCTTCGCTGAGTCTAACCGGTGGAGATCAGGTAACACAATTCCTGTTCTCCGGTAATTATGCCCGGACGGAAGAGATTGTTTCCAATGGAGGAAACAATCAGAATGCTTCGATGGCACTTAATCTGACTCATAGTGCTATGGAGCAGAAATTCAGAATCAATGCAAATGTCCTTTATACTTATTCCGCAGTAAAAACCATTGGTACACCTGATGCGGTTACTGTGGCACCTAACGGTCCTGATATTTATGCAGAAGATGGCAGTTTGAATTTTAAGGGCTGGGGTAGAGGTCCGGATGGCACCTACTTTCCTTTCGGTTCCCTGGAATCCGGCTATTTTTCCAATACGAATTTGATGAAAATGGGGGTGAATCTGCATTATCAGCTGGCAAATAACCTTTCTTTAGCTACCAATCTGGGCTATACGTTTACTTATAACACAAACCGTTTTTTCAACCCGATTTCCAGTATGGATCCACTTAGCAACCCAACTGGTACTGCATTTTCAGGAAACACCAATAATTCCAACTGGATTATCGAACCGCAGCTAAATTATAATGTAAACTTATTTGGAGGTGAGTTCAGTGTGTTATTAGGCGCTAGTTTACAAAAAGACGGCACTAAAACTGCGGGTATTTATGGTCTTGGTTATGAAACAGACGATTTTTTGGAGAACATTGCGCTGGCTCCTGTTAAATTAATTTATGACAACTCGGGCTATTATAAATATGCAGCAATATTTGGCAGGGTCAGTTATAATCTAAAGGATAAATATATCCTGAATATTAATGGCAGAAGAGATGGATCTTCGCGATTTGGTCCCGGAAAACAGTTTGGTAATTTCGGATCTATCGGAGCAGCATGGATCCTATCAAATGAGAACTGGCTTAAGGATCGACTTCCTGCAATGATCAGTTTTATTAAATTGAGAGGAAGCTACGGATTAACAGGCAGCGATGCTGTTGGGGACTATAAGTACCTTACTCAATGGGCAAGTAATACGCCAGGTTCAGTCCCACTCCCTAATTATAACGGCGTTTCGCCTTTGGTCAGCTTACTGGCAGTAAACCCAGACTACAGATGGCAGGTGGCAAAAAAACTGGAAGGTGCATTAAATTTAGGTTTTTGGGAAGACCGTGTCAATCTCCAGGTTTCCCGCTATCGTGAACGCATAGGCAATCAGCTAACGGAGTATCCAACCCCACTTTTTAGTGGCTTTAAAAGTGTAGTTGCCAACTGGCCGGCTTTACTTGAAAATAAAGGCTGGGAGTTTACAGCAGAGATCGAAGCCATCAAAACGGATAAAATAAGATGGAACTGGAATTTTAACGGCGGTCGGAATACCAATATACTGGCCAGCTACCCAGGAATAGAACTTACGCCCTATGTTAACCTTTTTAGAGTGGGATCATCCCTGAATACCTTGTACCTATTGCATTATACGGGCATAGATCCACAAACAGGGAAATACACATTCGAAGATTATAATAAAAATGGGAGTATTGCCTTCGACAATACCAAACAACCGGGTACTGGTGATGATGATCGTTTTGTGGCTCTTGACATGACGCCAAAGTTTTCCGGTGGTTTCGGGACTTCTTTTAGTTACGGGAATTTCAATATCAGTACCTTTTTTGAATATAGACAGCAAATCGGTATTAATCCGGATTACAGCAGTTCAAGTTTGTTAGGGAGTATGCACAACCAATCTGCTGATGTATTTGGTAACTATTGGAGGAACCCGGGCGATCAGGCCTTATATGCAAAACCAACTACAATATCAGGTGATGATAGTACCAACAGCTTTTTTGCTTCTGATGGTCAATATCAGGATGCTTCCTATCTGAGAATGAATAATATCTCCTTGGGCTACCAATTCGATAAGAAAATCTCTAAAAAACTGGGTGCAAAATCATTGAATGTATACGCCAATGCACAAAATGTTTTTGTGCTGAGTAAAGGAAGGGGCTTGGATCCATCTGTTCAAAACTTTGGAGCGCTTCCACCGGCAAAAGCCATAGTATTTGGTCTTTCCGTACAATTTTAATCTGATAATGACATGAAGATGAAAAGAAATCTAAAATTATATAGTGTAATTATGCTGACAGTGGCTTTGGCTTCCTGTAAAGACCTGGTCAGCATCCCGGAGCCGACAGGTTCTGTGACCACAAAAAAAGTATTTTCTACGGATGGACAGGCGAACTCTGCAATGGCTGGCGTCTATACCCGCATGATCAACAAAACTTATGAAGGAACCACAGGAATGCAGGGATTTGCAGCGGGGATGTCTACCATTTTTGGAGGGATGTCTGGTAATGAGTTGATTACGACCTCCACAGCAAATGCCTATTATGGCTTTAATACGAATAATCTGTTTACGAATGATGGCTCAGTAGCAATGATCTGGGGGACCGCTTATGATGCCGTTTATGGTTGTAATGCCGTAATAGAAGGGATTGAAGCTTCAGTTTCCGACAAATTGCACGATAATGTCAGAAATAGACTGATTGGCGAAGCCAAATTTGTCCGTGCATTTTCTTATTTCTACCTCCTGAATTTTTTTGGCGATGTGCCTATGGCACTGACGATAGATTTCAATAAAACCGCCACCATGAAAAGGACGCCAAAAGCGGAGATTTACGCGCAGCTGATTAAAGATCTGCTGGATGCGAAAAACCGGTTGCCTGAAAATTTTTCTGGTACAGATGGCCAAAGGATTTTACCCACTAAATGGGCTGCAACGGCATTATTGGCCAGGGTCTATTTATATACAGGAGATTACTCAAATGCTGCAGCTCAGGCTACTGAATTGATCAGTCAATCTGCATTATTCAAACTGCCGGAAGATTTGAACAGTGTTTTCTTAATCGATAGTGAGGAAGCCATCTGGCAATTGCAGCAAGGCGATCTTCCTGCAAATGGTAAAGCGACTCCTGAAGGATTTACGCTGGTTGCCAACAAAGCTACCATTCTTAACGACCGTCCTTTTTTCCACATGACCGATGAATTAAAAAATGATTTTGAGGCAAATGATCAGCGTAAAATAGCCTGGACCTGGAATGAAACTACTGGAGGTAAAGAAATTTACTACCCTTACAAATATAAAGTCGGCACCTATAATGCACGTACTGGTAATATGACCGAGTATTATGTGGTTTTAAGGTTGGCGGAGCAATACCTGATCCGTGCAGAAGCACAGGCACTTGCCAACATGCCATTAGGCTCGGCAATTGCCGATCTGAATGTGATCCGTCATAGAGCCGGCCTGGATGATCTGCCTGCCGGACTTTCTAAATCAGCAGTCATCCTGGCAATTGAACATGAAAGAGAGATCGAGCTTTTTGCAGAATGGGGACATCGTTTTTTTGACCTCAAGAGAACAGGACGTGCAGAAAATGTGCTTTCGATATTGCCAATTAAGCAGCCCTGGAGAAGTGACCAGTTAATTTATCCTATCCCAAAAACAGAAATTATTGCCAACCAAAACCTGACGCAGAATCCAGGTTACTAATTTTTAACATACCGCCGTCATCCCTGGTAAAATAGGGGGAATACCTGCAGTAAAACTGCGGAGCAGGAACCCCTTTGTCTCAAGATCACGGCTGAACCAAAACAATAACTTATCAAACTCAATAAAAACTATGGAACCAATCGTTCGTATCAGCGGGCTTTCGCACCGTTATAGCACCAGCTGGGCTATACGTGACATCAATTTCGAAATTCCAAAAAGTGGGATTGTTGGCCTTCTGGGCTCCAATGGTGCCGGTAAATCTACTACCATGAATATCCTTTGCGGGGTACTCACACCGACCACAGGAAAGGTGATCATCAATGGCATTGACCTGAGTAAGCAGCCGGAATTGGCCAAGCAGGAAATCGGCTTTTTGCCGCAAACTCCGCCATTGTACATGGACCTGACTGTGGATGAATACCTGAGGCATGCAGCGATTTTACGTTCAATAGAAGATAAACAATTAAAATCAGCACTGGAGGAGGTCAAGGAACGCTGCGGTCTAACACACATCAGCAAAAGACTGATCAAGAATCTATCTGGAGGTTATAAACAGCGGGTCGGCATCGCTCAGGCCATTGTCCATCAGCCGAAATTAGTAGTATTTGATGAGCCTACAAATGGCCTGGATCCGAACCAGATTCTGGAAGTCCGTGGACTGATTAAAGACATTGCCACAGAACGTGCGGTTATTCTTTCTACCCACATCCTAACCGAAGTTCAATACCTCTGCAAAGACATCGTCATGATTGAAAGTGGAAGGATTGTATTTGCGGATACGATGGAAGCTTTCGACAATTATATCGCCCCGCACAGCATGCTACTGACCCTGGAAAATGCGCCTTCAGAAGCCGCATTGATGGCTATAGAAGGGCTGATCAGGATAGAATTCCTCACGGAAAAACAATTACGGATCTATTTCAATGGCGACCGCAGTATTTCTGAAGCTGTGGTGCTGGAAAGTGCAAAACAGGGATGGCGCTTAAGGGAGCTCAATATGGAGAAAAACTCTTTAGATGAAACTTTTGCCCAACTGTCCAAAATCTCTAAATAGCTTATGAAAAAAATTATACAGATAGCCAGACTTGAACTCAGTCTGCTATTTTATTCCCCGATTGCCTGGCTGCTGATCCTGGTGTTATTTCTGCAGATGGCACTCGCATTTCTATCGTCAATTGCCGAAATACAGTACCTCCAGGAGTTTATCCCTGTGACAGGGATATCAGAAAGACTATTCACGACCATGATTGGGACGGACACGATTCCTGTAGGTATATTTCTGACGATGCTGGGCAGTTTATACCTGTATACACCGCTCATTACGATGGGAATCATCAGCCGGGAAATGAATACAGGAACGATTAAACTGCTTTATTCTTCACCGGTACAACTCAGCCAGGTGGTGTATGGAAAATTCCTGGCCATGCTAGGTTATAACCTGGTAGTGATGGTGCTCATGAGTCTTTTTGTGGTTGCTGGTGCTTCCACTGTGCAGCACTTTGATTATTCCCATATTTTGGTAGCGATGCTGGCTTCCTTCCTGTTGATGAACGCCTACTCGGCTATCGGCATCTTTATGTCGAGCTTAACTACCTATCAGGTGATCGCGGCGATTGGCACTTTTGCCGTACTGGCCTTCATGAATTATATTGGGAAATTCGGACGGGGGATAGATTTTGTTCGTGACCTGACCTATAGCCTTTCCATGCCAAGTCGCGCAGAGCGAATGGTAGGCGGTTTATTGACCAGCAGGGATGTGATTTATTACCTGGTAATCTGTGGTATTTTTCTTGGATTTACCATTGCCAAACTAGAACTGGCCAGGACTTCAAGGTCTGTTGCAAAGCAGGTATCACGATATGCCCTTATTTTAATTCTTGGTTTAACAGTCGCTTATATCAGTTCCCGACAGCCATTGATTGCTTATTACGATGCCACGGCAACCCAGTCCAATACGCTGGTAAAGGCTACTCAGGAAGTTCTGAAACAAATGGGTGATGAACCTATTGAAATGACAGAATACATCAACGTAATGGACGATAGTTATAACTATGGCGCTCCTGAAAATCGCATTTCAAGTATTGCCCGCTGGGAGCCTTATCTGCGGTTTAAATCCAATATTAAGTTAAACTGGGTTTACTATAACAGTAGTTTCGACCTTCAGGCTTTTACCGAAAGGGCAAAGTATTTGGAAGTAGATACTGCTGATTTTCTGACACCGGAAGCCATCCGTAAACAGGTAGACCTAAGCGGAGAAGATAATCGTTTGGTGATACAGTTGAAATACAAAGGTAAAACCACTTTCTTACGGACCTTTTTTGACGGTGGATTCTGGGCCAAAGAACCAGAAGTTGCAGCTGCATTAAAGAGACTGCTGCTGACCCCGCCGAAAATTGTTTTTGTGACTGATGGTTATCAGCGTAGTGTAGCCAAGATTGGCGATCGCGATTACCAGCAGTTTTTCAATATTAAAACTTTCAGACCCGCTTTGATCAATCAAGGTTTTGATATCGACAGCCTTTCTTTAGAGAATTCTGAGATACCGGCTGGCATTGCCACATTGGTGATTGCTGATCCGAAAGTAGAGTTCAGCCAGAATGCATTGGCAAAGCTTCAAAAATATATTACAGCGGGTGGAAATCTGTTGGTGGCCGGAGAACCAGGGAAACAAGCGGTGATCAACCCAGTTCTTAGTATGCTGGGGCTAAAGATGAGTAACGGAACACTCGTTCAGCGCAGCAGAGATTACTCTTATGGTTTGGTGACGCCAAATTTAGGAGCAGCCGCCCTATCGATGAGCTCAGGATTAAAGACGCCGTATGAGGATAAAAAGGTAGTCGCTATGCCGGGCGTAGCCGCAATAAATATAGCCGATAAGGGCGTTTTTAAGGCCCAGCCTGTATTGATAACCGATGATAAAAAGAGCTGGATCAAAGCCGGAACTTTTGTACTGGACTCAGCTGCCCTGGTATTTGAGGCGAAGAATGGCGACCAGAAAGGTGCATTCCCGACAGCGATGATGCTGACTAGAAAGTTGAACCAAAAGGAACAGCGGATTATGGTATCCGGAGATGCCGATTTCATGAGCAATAACGAAATGAATAGGGGAAATCTGGCCACTGTGAACAATGCTTTTGTACTCCATCTTTTTAAGTGGTTTTCTAATGATCAATTTCCCGTAGATATGACCAAAATCGAGTCTGTAGACAATAAACTAGAGCTGAACGAGGCTGGGTTGAGAACGATACAGATCATGTATTATGGGGTGATTCCGGCTGCCATATTCATCCTGGGAATGATTTTGCTTACCCGAAGAAAACGTAAATAATTATGAGCTTTATAACCGATAAACAAACGATCGATGATCTGAATATCTTCGCCAAATCGGGGAGCGATTCGATCTATCATATTTTTAATAAAACCTATACGCAGGGTGCTGCCGCCCTGCTCGATGAGCTGTTCAGGAACCCACTTTCAGATGAAAAACTGATCAATGAACGTGTAGCTATACTGCGGTATTTTCAGGAAAGTAAACTGGCTTTTCCTTTACAGGGGAATCGTTTTGAGGAGGCAGAAAGGTACCTTGCCAATACCGAGCCGCGAAGCCGACTGTCTAATCAGGGTTTTAGCATGGCCGATTTCCAGGCTGCCGCACAAAGTGTAACGGCATTAGTGGAGATCTTGAAGGGACTGAAGGCATTTATGCAGGACCTTCAGCCTAAAGTAGCGGGAAATCCTTATGGAGCAGCAGTAGAAAAGGTTTTGGACCTGCTCAGTTCAAGAGCGCTGGAACTCGTTTTTACCGACCATGGGAAAGGCAAAATCTCTTCGGGGAAAATCGTAGAGTACGACAATATTTTAAGGTTCCAGCAGCATGACCTGCTGGAAAAAATACTCCAGCATATTTATCACCTGGATGTGTATTGTTCTATCGCCAAAGTGGCAGAAGAACGTGGGTACAATTTTGCAACCGCCTTAAAAAGGGATGCCAATCGCTTAGATTTACAGGGACTATACCATCCTCTGCTGCACAAGCCAGTGGCGAATTCCTTAACGATGACACCGGATAGTAACATCGTTTTTCTAACCGGGGCCAATATGGGGGGGAAATCTACCTTCATGAAGTCGCTGAGTATTGCCATGTATCTGGCACACCTGGGTTTTCCTATTGCGGCAAAAAATATGGAATTCTCTGTTTGCGATGGGATGTATACCACCATCAATTTACCGGATAATCTGGCCATGGGTGCCAGCCATTTTTATGCAGAAGTGCTCCGGGTAAAGAAGGTAGCGGTAGCCCTCGGCGAAGGGAAAAACCTGTTTGTCGTTTTTGATGAACTGTTTCGGGGAACTAATGTGAAGGATGCCTACGAAGGAACCATTGCCATCATGGAAGCCTTTGCCAGTAAACCACATTCGCTGTTTGTGATCTCTACGCATATCATGGAAGCAGGGAAAGTATTACAGCAGAAATGCAGCAATATGATTTTCCGTTACCTGCCTACGCGTATGGAAAATGGCAAACCTGTATATACCTATACCCTAAAAGAAGGGATTACTGACGACCGCCATGGGATGATCATCATTAATAATGAAGCCATTTTAGAACTGATCAGCCATGAAAAACAAACCAGAAAAATACAAAGCAATTTTAATGCAGATAAACAAACGGCAGACGACTTAAACCTGCAGGGGAAATTCAAACAGCAATCTATTTACAGTTTATTTAACCACCTGCAAACCAGAGGTGGCGAAAAGGAACTGGAAGGTATGTTTGCGCGACCATTAACTACTCCGGAGCTGATCAATAAAAGAAGTTCGGTTTTTGCGTTCTTTCAGCAGCATCAGGTGATCTTTCCGGTAATCCGTTCACAGGTAGAATCCATGGAAGATTACTTGTCGGGCGGTGCAGGAGCAGCTTTACCAGCGGTAGCCTGGAGCATCTTTGCTAAAAAGCTCAAACAAGTCCTGTTTCATGATGCCGAATTGCTGCAATTACAGGCAGGGCAGTCAGTTACTATTGAGGTGCTGCAGTCTTTCCGGGATTTCTTTAAGGAATTGTCGGGGAAGGGGAATGTTTCCGTTTACCAAAAGGAACTGGATCACGCAGCGCAGATTTTTAAGGACAGGAGGCTGGAGGACATTTTAAATGCGCCGGATGAACAGCTTTCTTTAAAGCAGCTGATCCGCAATGACTATGTGATTCGCCATGCGATGATGACACAGATGGAAATCCTGTTGAAATTAATTTATGAGCTGGATGTATTTGTTGGTATAGCTGCGGTTGCAGCTGAACAAGGTTTCGTGTATGCGGAGGCTTTACCAGCGGAACAGATGCTGCTGGATATGGAAGGCTTCCGTCATCCGGGATTAAAAAATGGAATCAGCAACAGCCTGCATTTAACTGCTGATCGCAATGTCTTGTTCTTAACCGGTGCTAACATGGCCGGCAAATCCACCTTTATGAAATCTATGGGGATTGCGGTTTACCTGGCGCACATGGGTTTTCCTGTAGCGGCAAAAAGAATGAGGTTTTCCGTGAAGGATGGGCTGTTCTCTTCCATCAATGTTTCTGATAATCTGGACATGGGCTACAGCCATTTTTATGCGGAAGTACTGCGCACAAAAACGGTAGCACAGGCGGTCAACGAATCACTCAATTTATATGTGCTGTTTGATGAGCTTTTTAAAGGAACCAATGTAAAAGATGCTTATGATGCCACGCTGGCAGTGACACAAGCTTTTGCGGAAAACAGGAACAGTTTCTTCGTGATCTCTACACACATCATTGAAGTAGGGGAAGCCTTAGGTAAAGCTTGTCAGAATGTGCAGTTCTCTTTCTTACCAACGGTGATGAAAGATGGCGTACCTACTTATCCATATACCCTGGCAGCTGGAATTACCAGTGACAGACAGGGCATGATCATCATTGAAAATGAAAAAATTGTTGACCTCATTCGTAATTAATATGTTATTTAAATATAAACCTTTAAGCCTGCTTTTTATTGCAGGATTATGTATCCCATTCGCATGTAAAACGCAATTGGATACCCAGGCGCTGCCATTAGATCCGCAGCTGCGTACAGGAAAATTGTCAAACGGTTTTACCTATTATATCCGTAAAAATAAAACACCAGAAAAAAGGGTCATGATGTACCTTGCTGTTAAAGCAGGCTCTATCCTGGAGACGGATCAGCAAAGGGGAGTGGCTCATTTTATAGAGCACATGAGCTTTAACGGAACAAAGCATTTTCCTAAAAAAGCACTTTCTGAATATCTGGAGAAATCTGGTGTGCGGTTTGGTGCAGATATCAATGCGACTACGCTTCCTGATGAAACCGTATATCAGCTGCCTTTGCCCTCAGATAATCCAGAACTGCTGAGCAATGGTTTACAGATGATGCGCGATTGGGCGCAGGATGCCAACATAGAACCGGAAGATGTAGAACGTGAGCGTCATGTTATTCTGGAAGAAAGACGCGTTCGCCAGGGAATTACACAGCGTTTACAGGAACAAACTATTTCGCTGTATACCAACCAGTCGCGTTATGGCTCCCGTTTGCCAATCGGTACGGAAGAAGTACTGCTAAAGGTAACACCAGAAGAAATCCTCAGTTTTTATAAAGATTGGTATAGACCGAATCTGCAAGCCTTATTGGTGGTAGGGGATATTGATGTGGATCAGATGGAAAAAGAGATCAAGGCTAAATTCTCTGACCTTAAAAACCCTGAAAAGGAAAAGGAACGTACCGTTTATCGCGCAGAACTTACAGGTAAAAACCAATATATGCAATTTATAGACCCGGAATTGGGTGGTGTTTCCCTGGAAATAGTCATGAAACAAAGGGGAAATACAGTCATTACGGCAGCAGATTATCGGGCAGATCTATTAAAAAACCTATTCTCTCAAATGTTGGCTGCAAGGTTCAGGCAACTACCTCTTGTTGGGGTGGCACCAATCATGGGTGGACTGAATTCTTTTTATGTGAATATTACGACTAAACCAGCAGAAATGGAACCTGCTTTGAAGAGTGTATGGCTGGAACTCCGTAAAATAGAAGAACAAGGGTTTACAGAAGCTGAGCTGGACCGGATGAAGAAAAGTTATTTGCTGAAGCTGTCCGAAAGTCTACAGGAAAAAGATAAAACCGCTTCGGAAATCCTGATCAAACCTTATTTGCAAAATTTCCTGATTGGCAGTGCTGCAACTGGCATCGCCAAAGAATATGAATTGACAAATGAGCTGCTCCCAGAGATCAGTTTAAAGGAGGTCAATGCAATGATGAAAGCTTACCTGAAGCAAACGGATAGAGACATCGTTGTGAAGTCATCAGCGATTAATAAAGTGTTTTTGCCAACGGAAGCAGCCATCCAAACCTGGATTGAAGACGTTTACGCGCAAAATCTACCGCCTTATGTGGATGATGTATTGAGCCTTCCGCTACTTAAAAAGGAACCTAAAGCGGGAAAAATCACCGCGATTGAAGACGTATCACAAGCTGGATTGCAAAAAATCACGTTGAGTAATGGGGTCAAGGTGATCCTGAAGAAAACAGATTTTCAGAATAATCAGGTGCTCTTTAAAGGGTTTTCTGAGGGTGGCGCATCCTTATCTTCTGATGAAGATTATCAAAATGCAGTAAGTGCGGCAAATATTATTGCTGCCGGTGGTGCCGGTAATTATGATGCTTTGCAGCTGGGAAAATTATTCGCAGGAAAGCAGGTGCAGCTGATTCCATTTATTCTGGATAACTACCAGGGTTTTAGTGGCAGCACAACGAAAGAGGACTTGCCGGCAACGCTGGAATTGATGTATGCTTACTTTACAGAACCGCGTAAAAGTGAAGAAGCCTATCAAACATTGATCGGCAGAACCCGGGAAGCCTTCGCCAATAAAGCGAATGATCCCAATCAGGTATTTGCAGATACCGTAAACCTGGTGCTGGCCAGCAATCATGTGCGCAGAAGACCGCAAAGCATGGCAAAAATCGCTTCGATTAACCTCGATAAAGCTTTGAAGATTTATCACGAACGCTTTGCAGATGCCTCAGGTTTTACCTTCGTTTTTGTTGGAAATATAGAAGAAAAGACGATAAAACCATTGCTGGAGAAGTATCTGGGCAGCTTACCTGCTACAGGAAGGAAAGAAAAGGCCCGCGATCTGGGGATTAATATTCCTTCAGGCCATATTGCTAAAACAGTATACCACGGCGCTACGCAAAAGGCAAGTGTAATGATGGTCTATGCTGGTGATTTTAATTATAATTTCGAAAATACCATCCAGATGAATGCCCTTGCTGATGCGCTGAATATCAGCCTCAATAAGCGGCTTCGCGATCAGGAAGGCGGTACTTATACCCCCAATGTGCAGATGAGCATGACCAAGTACCTGAAAAACAGATTTAGCCTGACGGTCTCTTTTGATTGTGCCCCGCAGAATGTAGAAAAGCTCATTGCTTCGGCACAGGATGAGATCAATAAAATGAAAGTTAAGGGACCTTCAGCTGAAAACCTGCAAAAGTTTAAGGTCGCCCGTAAGCTTTCGCTGCAAACCGGATCTACTAACAATAATTTCTGGTTGGATTACCTTCTTGGTCAGGAGATGAATAAAGAACCTTTGACTGAGTTTTATAACTACGATGCAGTATTAAATAAAATTACGGTGAAATCTGTGCAGCAGGTTGCGGCAACTTTTATTCAGGATAAGAATTACATCAGGCTAGTCTTGATGCCAGAAAAAAAATAACATTCAAGACATGAAGAAAATCATACAGATAGCCAGACTGGAACTCAGCCTGCTATTTTATTCCCCAATTGCATGGTTGCTGATGATCATACTCTTTGTACAGATGAGTGTCGATTTTACAGCAGCGCTCCCTCCTTTAGAAAAAGGAGGTAACTTCTCTTTTTTAACCAGGGATCTCTTTACGAATCCTAACGCGCTGGGACTGCTGAGCCGGATTTTAGATAGTTTATACCTGTACATCCCATTGATCACCATGGGCATCATCAGCAGGGAAATCAGTTCTGGCAGTATCAAACTGCTCTATTCTTCTCCGGTAAAACTGAGCCAGGTGGTATATGGGAAGTTTGCAGCGATGCTGGTTTATAACCTGGTCATTATAGGCGTAATGACCTTGTTCGTACTGGCTGGGATTACATTTATCCCTGCTTTTGACTATCCGCATATCCTGGTTGCTTTGTTTGCTGCATTTTTATTGCTCACTGCTTATGCCGCTATCGGGATTTTTGTATCGAGTTTAACCACTTACCAGGCCGTTGCAGCGATCAGTACTTTTGTACTGCTTGCCTTTATGAACTATATTGGAAAGGTAGGGCAGGAGTACGATGTGATCAGGGATTTAACGCATAGTCTTTCCATGCCGACTCGTGCAGCACGCATGATGGCCGGCCTGCTGAATAGCAGGGATGTGATTTATTATTTTGCAATTACTGGAATGTTCCTTGCTTTTACCATCACCAAGCTGAAGCTGGAAAGGAAATCAACATCAGTTTTGCAGCAGGTATTCAGGTATACAGGGATTGTTGTGATTGGGTTAGCCATTACCTATGTCAGTTCAAGGCAGCCGATGATTGCGTATTATGATGCTACCGGGACTAAGGTGAATACCATTACCCGCGCCAGTCAGGAGATCTTGAAAAAGATGGGTGATGAGCCTGTTGAGCTGACTACTTACATCAATGGAATGGATGGCTCTTACTGGGAGATTACTCCAGCAAAACGCATTTCAAATATTTCCCGCTGGGAGCCTTATTTACGGTTTAAACCCAACTTAAAGTTGAAATGGGTTTATTATTATGATAGCATTCCCGGGATGACTGCCTCGCTCAAAGAGTACAATAAGACTTTTGATGAAGCCGTTGTACAACTGGCAAAAATGCAGAAATTAAATCTTCGGGATTTTAAGAGGCCGGAACAAATCAAGAAAGAAATAGACCTGGCAGGTGAAAATGCGCGTGCCGTGATGCAGTTGAAATATAAAGGTAAGACTACTTTTCTGCGTACCTTCCCTGATCCTCAATTCTGGCCAAATGAAGAAGAAACTGGTGCCGCATTAAAGAGGCTGATACAACCTATTCCCAAGATCGTTTTTGCAACTGATGGTTATCAGCGCAGTATTGATAAGTTAGGCGACAGGGATTATCAGATGCTCATTAACGATAAGCTGAATAGATCTTCCATGATCAATCAGGGCTTTGATATAGATACCGTTGCGTTAGAAAAGTCAGCCATTCCTGCCGATATTGCTGCTTTGGTGATTGCGGATCCGAAAGTGACCTTTAGTGCTGCAGCAAAGGCTAGACTTCAACAATATATTGCCGCGGGAGGCAACCTGATGATCGTTGGCGAGCCAGGTAAACAGCAGGTGATCAATCCGCTGCTGGAATCCCTTGGTGTTAAAATGGGGAACGGAATGCTTGTTCAGCACAGCAAAGATTTTTCGTATGATCTGGTGACGCCTGCATTAGCGCCAGGATCTGTGGCCATGGATCCGAAACTACAGCACTTTTTTCAGCAAAGAGCCATTGTAGCCATGCCGAGTGCCGGTACTTTAAGCTACGAAGAAGGCGGGGCTTTTGCGATTCATCCTTTATTGATGACCGATGCGCAAAGCAGCTGGGTCAAAAAGGGAAAGTTTGTGCTGGATTCTGCCGCCTTAACCGTTGATTCGAAATCAGGAGATGAACAGGGCTCCTTTCCAACGGCATTAATGCTGACCAGACAGGTAAGCAGTAAAGAACAGCGCATCATCGTCGCCGCAGATGCGGATTTTTTCAGTAATGCAGAGGCAGGAAGACGCAACCTTGGAACGTTGAACAGCTATTTTGCCACGAGAATATTCAGCTGGTTCAGCTATGGGGAATTTCCTGTGGATGCAAGCCGTCCTTTTCCTAAAGATAACAGCACCACACTCACCAAAGGCAGTGTAAAAACAATGCAGGTATTGTATTATGGTATTATCCCAGGAATCATGTTCCTCTCCGGGATGATGATTTTAATCCGAAGAAAACGTAAATAATATGGACCATTTTTTAGAAAGTTTCAGCGTAGCATTTCTACTCACTATAGCCCGTTATTTTGTCATTGCAGGTATCTTTTTTTTAGTTTTTTACCTGCTCTTTCCTAAAAGCCTGCTGCGAAATAAAATTCAAAGCAGGCTGGCCGGCAAGCTCGATTTTATACGGGAAATTCTGCACTCTTCTGTATCCAGTGCAATGTTGGCTATTACCGCCATTATTGCTTTGTCCGATGGACTGCGGCCTTACACTTTAGTTTATACCGATATTTATGAATATCCACTGATTTGGGTTCCGGTTAGCCTGTTGCTAAGCCTGCTCGTGCATGACGCTTATTTCTACTGGATGCACCGGATCCTGCACCATAAAAGTTTGTTTAAGCTGACGCATCTGGTGCACCACAAGAGTACCAACCCTTCTCCCTGGACTTCCTATTCTTTTCATTTTCTGGAAGCAATAGCAGAAGGAGGGGTGATGATTGTACTGGTTTTTGTGATGCCATTACATCCTTTAACCCTCGGATTGTTTGCCCTTTCCTCTTTTGTGATCAATGTATATGGCCATCTGGGCTACGAAATTATGCCGAAAGGATTCCGAAACTCCTTCCTGTTCGAGATCGTCAATACTTCCACCTTCCATAATTTCCACCATTTGAAATTTAAAGGTAATTACGGACTGTACTTAAGGGTATGGGATCGATGGATGAAGACAGAGCATCCAGATTATGTGAAGGAATACGACAGGATTCAACAGCAGCGTTTTGGAGAATCCAGGCCGCAATGATCATTTACTGATAATTACCCCTGAATGATGTTTACCTCCCCCTTAAATATCATCAATTGTACCGACCGGGATTGATTTTTCAATCTCGGTTTTTTATGTTCATCCCAAACTTCAGCATCCTCCATCATCAGGCGAATATCCTGCAAATGAGTAAAATTAAAGCATTTAGCAGGGAATAAAAAACGCCTGTTTTTTCTTACATCTGCGGAAAATATATTATTATTGTTACAAAAAAATGTAGGGGGATTTATGAGTCAGTCATTAGTGTTAAGCGATGATGAACTTCTGACAGCATTTCAGTCAGGAGATCAGCAAGCTTATAGGCAAATATACGACCGCTACTGGCAGTTATTGTACCGTCATTCCTGTCACATGATGAAAAATGATGAGGAAGCAAAAGATGTGGTACAGGAGGTTTTTACTACACTATGGACTAAGAAATCAGAGATCAAGCCCCCTGTAGCAGGTTTCTTGTATACTGCCTGCAGAAATAGGATTCTCAACCAATTGAAACACCTTAAAATAGAAGCCAAGTATGCCGAGCAACGTAAGATTGTGCTGGAAAATCCTGAAGTGACTTTGCCGGACGAACTCGTGATTGAACGCGATTTCGAAAGGCTGATCGAAGCGAGCATTAAAAGCCTCCCGCCAAAAATGCGACAGATATTTGAGCTGAGCAGAAAAGAATTCAAAACACACCGCGAAATTTCTGAAGAACTCAATATTTCTTCTTTAACTGTTAAACGTCAGGTTAGCAATGCTTTGAGTATCCTTAAGAATAAACTTCATATTTTTTTAACATTTCTTTAATTTTCATCTACATCCTCGGCCATCCTGAGTTGTTATACCAATAACCAACGCTAGATAACTGCTGACCGATGGACCAATCAGATAAAAAACAAGAAGAACTGCTTAAAAAATACCAGCAAGGCACCTGTAGCCCTGAAGAGATTGCTGCGGTTCATTATTTGTATAATTTAGCTGCAGCTTCTGCAGCTTCTGCAGCGGATGATTCGGTTGCAGAGATGGATCAGGGAATTGGAGAGGAAATCTGGAACAGGCTTCCGGCTGGCAGAAAAAATTATAAACTGCATCTATTCAGAAGATTGTCTTCGGCTGCCGCAGTGATACTGATGATTGGCGCGGGCTATTTTTGGTTCAGCAGCAAATCGAAGGAGGAAAAAGAGCAACAGGCCTATCATGACATCAGTCCGGGGAAAAATGCAGCAACGCTTACGTTGGCCAATGGCAAAAAGATCGTACTCAGCAGTGATGTGAAAGGCGAACTGGCCACTGAGGCTGGGGTAAGTATTACAAAAACTGCCGATGGACAACTGATCTATGAATTAAAAGATCAGCAAAATGGAGATCCGAAAGCGGTCAACAAACTTGTTACTGCCAATGGTGAATCTTACCAGCTGCGTTTACCTGATGGCACCATGGTTTGGCTGAATGCGGCTTCTTCTATCACTTATCCGGTATCTTTTTCTAATACAGTATTGCGTGAAGTTGAACTGGCGGGAGAGGCTTATTTTGAAGTCGTTAAAGACAAGAAACGTCCCTTTGTAGTCAGTACAAATCATCAGCAGATCCGTGTTTTAGGGACTGAATTTAATGTAAATGCTTACCCTGATGAGCCTGAGCAAAGGACAACTTTGCTGGAAGGCAGTATAAAATTAAGCATGGAAGATGGTGCCCTTGCCCGGGTATTAAAACCAGGTGAGCAAGCCGTTTCTGCAGGAAAACAGCTTCAGGTATCTACAGTAGATGTAGACCAGGCGGTGGATTGGAAGAATGGTGATTTTATATTCCAGTCGGAACCTTTAATCTCCTTAATGAGACGTGTTTCCAGGTGGTATAACGTGCAGGTAGTTTATGCGAGCGGTGTAGACAAGGAAGGCACATTTACCGGAAAAGTATCCAGAAGTAAAAACATTTCTGTATTGCTGAAAGCATTGCAGTCGGGCGGACTAAAATTTGACGTCCTTGGCAATAAGATCATAGTAAAAAATCAATCTACATAAATTCAACTTAACCAACCAAACAAATGAAAAAAAACTACAAACAAGATCCCTAAGTCTGGAAGATATAAGTAAAATGATGGCCGAAAGTGTACCACCACTTCCGGCCGGTGTTTCAGCTTATCTACTAGCCCCCGGAAAACCGGGTAATTCATAACAATTATTAATGAACTGATGTAGGTTGCCCTGAAACTTTTGAGGTGCAGGCAACTAACTGATTAAACACGATGTAAATATATGATATTTTACACCAAAAGCCTATGCAGGCAAGGGACTGCTATTGCCAAAATTTCACTGCGGATGAATCCTGTTTTTAGCAGGCTCAGTGCGGTAAATCAAAATAAATGGATCATGAGAATTAAACTGATGGTCGTCTTGTTAACTTCTGCTATTCTACAGGTAAGTGCGAGTACTTATGGGCAGAATGTGACGCTTAAACACGAGCGGGTGAAGTTGGCGGCGGTATTGAACGAGATTAGAAAACAGAGCGGCGTTGATTTCGTGTATAGCGATAAAATCATCGCCTTGTCTAAACCAGTGAGCATCAATGTAGAAAATGTGAGTCTTGAAGCGGCGCTGGAAGAGTGTTTTAGAAACCAGCCGGTTACCTTCACGATTGACCATAAGATGGTGACGATCATCAAGCGGCCAGCTGCTGTGCTGCGGATGGATCAGTTGATTATCGCGAGATTAAGCGGCGTAGTAAAAGATACTGATGGAAATCCTTTACCAGGCGCTTCGATTGCCATCAAAGGGACTACTAAGCACGTTATTACAGATGCAGAGGGTAGATTTGTATTGGATGGGGCACAGAAAGGCGATATTATTGTGGTTACCTATGTAGGTTT
Organism: Pedobacter sp. PACM 27299; assembly: GCF_001412655.1. NCBI lineage: Bacteria > Pseudomonadati > Bacteroidota > Sphingobacteriia > Sphingobacteriales > Sphingobacteriaceae > Pedobacter > Pedobacter sp. PACM 27299. The sequence continues at coordinate 2,318,584 of NZ_CP012996.1, forward strand.
CGTTTCGCAGGAAGTAGTTTGGAATGGCGAGGGACAGTTGAATGTGAAACTCGCTAGCCAGGAGCAAGGGCTGGATGATGTGATTGTGGTAGCTTATGGCACTGCAAAAAAATCAACCTTCACAGGATCTGTTGCGGTGATCAGCGGAGAGAAACTGGCAAAAGTTCCAGGTTCTAGTTTTACGGAATCTTTACAGGGAATGGGAAGCGGTGTCAATGTAGTGAATAACGAAGGTAATCCTGGAGGAAATACCCGTATTCAGATCCGCGGGATCAGCTCTATGAGCGGTGCATCTAAACCATTATATGTACTGGATGGTATGCCTTACGATGGAGAATTGAATTCCATTTCACCGAGTGATATCGAGTCGATCTCTGTATTAAAAGATGCTGCGGCCTCCTCACTTTACGGTTCACGTGCCTCTGATGGGGTCGTGATGATCACCACAAAAAAAGGAAAATCAGACATTCCAAAAATCAATTTCCGCTCTGCCTGGGGAACCTCAGACAATGCGATTGGAAATCCGGTGAAGGCAGATCCAGCACAGCAATTGCTGTATACCTGGGAAGGAATGTACAACGATCAGTTTTATAAATACGGAATGACGAAGGCTGATGCTGGAAACTGGGCATCGAACAATGTACTGGGTAAAATCTTAAAAGCAGTGACCAATTCTGCCGGACAATCAAGCTATGTATCTCCTTTTAAGCACATCAATGAAAACTATGTACTGCATGATGGCAATGGAAATCCATACCTGAACCCTAACCTGCAAATGGTATGGGATCCTTCAGATTATGATGTGAATGGGGCAGTATATTCCCGTAAACTGCGTCAGGATTATGGTCTTGATGTGAGTGGAGCCAGCAGCAATGGGAAGACAAATTACCTGATTTCAGGTTCTTACCTTGATGATAAAGGTTATGCGAGCAACCAGTATTTCAAACGCTACACCTTTAGAACAAATGTGACCACACAGGCGACAGACTGGTTGCAGCTGGGTGGAAGTATCGCTTACAGCAGTTCAAGACAGAATACTTCGGGTTCGATGCGTGCGCAGATTTTCACGACTACCATGTCTTCACCATGGTTGAGAAATATTGACAATACCGATTGGGTGTATTCTGAGAAAACCGGTAAAAGAATGTTCGATTATGGTTCTTATGTCAATAACTTCTTCGGTATCCACCCAATGAACAATGGCGGTGATTATTGGAACAATCCAAATGATGAAGATTTCAATAACAATCAGGCTAGCCTGGTTTCCACCCGCTTTTTTGCAAATGTTAAACTTCCTTTTGACCTGAATTTTAAATCCAGTTTAGGGATCGACAATAGCAGTACCAAGTACTTTTTATATGGTTCTGCCGTTCATGGCTCGGGACAGATGGCGCCTTATGGACTAACCGTACTCACCTCTGGTGGTAATGCAACCAGAAGCAATGCTGACATTACTTCTTTAACCTGGAATAACATATTGACTTGGAATAAAAAGTTTGGCGATCATAGTTTCAGCGCTTTAGCCGGACAGGAATTGTACAATTACAATTACTTATACAACACTGCTTATGGAGAGGGGATCATGCAGATTGGTCAGTATGAGCTGAGCTCCACCACTAGAAACTGGAGTAATGGTTCTCAAAAAGACCGTTATGGATTATTTTCATTCCTTGGTAAGGTAGATTATGACTTCCAGAACAAATATTACCTATCGTCCTCTATTAGAAGTGATGGTTCATCTCGTTTTCATCCTGACAACCGCTGGGGGTATTTCTACTCGGTAGGTGCTTCATGGAGAATGTCTAATGAAAACTTCATTAAGGATACAGAATGGATCAATAACTTATCGCTTCGCGCTAGTTATGGTACCAATGGAAATGATAAATTGACCACCAGAAATGCAGATGGTAGTCCGGGTTCTGAAACACTGTACGCTTACGAAGGGGTATATGAAGATGATCCTATGTACGGAAACCCTGGATTACGTCCTTCAACCATAGCTACACCAGAACTAAGATGGGAGAGCAATAAACTCCTGAATGTAGCCCTTGATTTCAATATCTTTAAAACCATTACCGGTACAGTAGAATATTATACCCGTAATTCATCGGGTTTGTTGTATCAGAAACCATTGCCACTATCTGCACAAGCAGGTGCTATCATAGGAAAAAACACCAATTTGGGCAATATTCGCAATAGTGGTTTTGAAGTAAGTCTGGGTGCGGAGCTGATCCGTAGCAAAGATTTCGGCTGGAGAATTGATGCCAATATCTCTACCCTGAAAAATGAAGTAACCTACCTTCCTGGCGGTGCATTTACTTTCGCCAACCGTGCCGCAACTTATAAACTGGAAGAAGGACATTCTGTTTACGACTTCTTTATGGTGAAAAATGCAGGTGTGAATCCTGATAATGGAAATATGCGTTACTTGGTTAAGGATGGTGCCGGAGGTTGGAAAACTACCGAGAACTATGCTGAAGTAACCACAGCTGATTATCAATATGGCGGATCGGCATTGCCTAAAGCTTATGGATCATTTACCAATAGCTTTGATTACGGTGGATTTGACCTGTCGATCATGTTCTACTACTCTCTGGGCGGTAAAATGTTCGATTATGGTTATATAGAGCGTACCGCATTGCGTGGTGGAGTAGGTGTGATTCCAGACCTGGTAGCAGACAGGTGGAAAAATCCTGGTGATCAGGCGATGTTCCCAAAATGGTCTAACGACAATTATGCAGATACGCGCAGGGCTTCAGATTTTTATGTGTTCAACAATAGCTATTTACGTCTGAGGAACTTAACGCTAGGCTTTACATTACCTAAAGAACTCAGTAAAAAACTGGGTATGACCTCTGCCCGTATTTACCTGACTGGAAATAACCTGCTGACTTTCGGATCGGCTAAAAACCGTTATTCAGATCCTGAAACAGGAGTATTGGGAAATAATTACAACGGTAATGCGGATACAGATAATGGTGTTCAGGGTTCCAGAAGAATCTATATGGGCGGTATCCAGGTTTCATTTTAATAACAAATAGATACGACAACGATGAAAACAATATATAAAACAGTCTTATTGCTGGCAGTACCCGTTTTAATGACAAGCTTCGCCGGCTGTAAAAAATTCCTGGACACAAAATCATCAACCGCTACCTCTGATGGGGCAGTGCTTAAAAATGTGACCCAGCTGAATATGGTGCTGACCTCAGCCTATAAAAAACTGTATTTTAACAATGGCGGGGCCGATAGGGCTTATTCAGGTCTGGCAGGATTACAGATGTATGTAGATCTGGGCGGTGCTGATATCCTGAGCCACACCAATATGGGTGGCAATCAGGTGATTTCCTATACTTATGAGCCTACCAGGACGCAGATTACCGGTAATTCAGATGCGATCTGGTCTATGATGTATAAAACCATTAACGAGGTCAATGCGATTATTACTGCCTTACCAACTGCAGATGGCGGTCCGGAATTGAAACAGCAGATTATGGGACAGGCAAAAGCCATTCGTGGCATCTGTTATTTCCACCTGATCCAAAACTATCAGCAAACGTATATGCTGGCAAAAAATAAACCAGGGGTGATCCTGAGGTTATCTTCTACCGATCCGGAAAGTATGCCGCGTTCTACTGTAGAAGCCTGCTACCAACAGATCCTGGCTGACTTGAAAGAGGCAAAAGGACTACTTGCCAATTATGAGCGTCCGAACAAATGGACAATTGATAAAAATGTGATTTCAGGACAATTGGCCAGAGTGTATCTGGTGATGAACGATTGGCCAAATGCGCTTGCCGAAGCAACAACTGCTTACAATGCTTACAGTCAGTTGATGACTCGTGATCAATATAGAAGTGGTTTCGATAAGGTGATCACCAATGGTTACCCAGAGATCATGTGGGCCATGAAATACACGGATACGGATAATATTGGCGGAAGCACCCAGTTTAACTTCTGGTACAACCAGGATGAAAGCTATGGTGAAGGTTTTACAGATGGACCAATTTACGCCTTCCTGAGTTTTTTCGCAGACGGCAAGTATGAGCAGCTGTTTGAAAAGACAGAAGACAGGTACCAGTTCTGGAAGCGTACTAAGAATGCTTCTCAGGAATGGTCTACAAAATGGGCGTATAACAAATACAAACATTATGGCGATGCGAATGGTGCGGTACAGGGAAATACGCGTCCGGAAGTTTCCTTGATGAGAGGTTCTGAAATGCTGTTGATCATGGCGGAAGCTGCGGCTAATTCTGGTGGAGATGGTTTGACTTACTTAAACCGTTTGCAAAGAGCAAGAGGAGTGGTCAATGTGACTACTGCCGCTGCTGGTCCAACATTACTGGAAGCCATTTATGTAGAAAGACGCAAGGAATTACTTTGTGAAGGGGTGACCGGTTTTTATGACCTGCTGCGCCTGCAGAAACCATTGCTTCGTTACCAGGAAACTGCCACTTATAAAGAAGGACATTATACCTGGGGTGTAAACCAATTGAATGGTTATGTGGCTTCAGCAACAAACCCTACGGGTACATTGCCATCAAATGATTACCGCTTTATCTGTCAGATTCCACAATTGGAAATGGCCAATAATGAGGCACTTAAACCTGCTGATCAGAATCCTTATTCAGGACAATAGTAAGGGGATTAATAAAATAAAAAAAAGCTGCCTGGTTTATGATCAGGCAGCTTTTTTTATTGAATAATTTTCTCTTACCAGTATTAATCGCAGTTTGGAATGGTATAAGTATAAGTTTCTGCAACTCCTGTTGGGAAGCTGTAAATCATTCCTTTTCCAGTCTCAAACCAGAACTTGCCGCGAAGCTTTTCTCTGGTACCGATCTCATTCATCGAAAGACTGTCGAAAATACGGCCGTTGATCATTACATATTTAATCTTTTCAGAGTTTCTGATGTCGTTCAAAGGATTGGCATCCATGATCACTAAATCCGCTAGTTTTCCTGGCTCCAGAGAACCGATTTCTTTATCCATACCTAAGTATGCTGCGCCGTTTAAAGTACCGCTTCGGATGGCTTGTAATGGCGACATTCCGCCTTGTACCAGCATCCACAGTTCCCAATGTGCACCTAGCCCTTGAATCTGACCGTGAGCACCCAGGTTTACTTTTACGCCTGCATCGGCAATTTGTTTAGTTGCCTTGGCCACTTCAATATGTCCGTAATCTCCATATTCAGAAGTTGTTCGTCTTCTGGCTCGTGCATCAATAATCGCACGTGGGGTGAAAGCCATCAATCGCTCATTTTCCCAAACATTGGTTCTATCGTACCAGTAGTTTTCTCCCCACTGACTACCGTAACTTACGATCAGTGTTGGTGTATAACCAACTGCGGTATTGCCCCAGAAAGAAGTGACGTCTTTATAAACTGGTGCTACAGGAATGCTATGCTCAATTCCGGTATGACCATCAGCCACCATGTTCATATTGGTGAAAAACGTAGATCCACCTTCAGGCACCACTTCCATTTTCAATTGTCGGGCTGCTTCAAGTATCTGCTGACGCTGATCTCTTCTTGGTTGATTGTAAGATTTTACTGAAAACGCACCCACTGCTTTTAATCTCTTCAGGTGAGATAGTGCATCATCAAGGCTGTTGATCACGACTTTAAAATCGCCATCAGCACCGTATAAAATAGAACCTGTAGAGTATAAACGAGGACCAACCATTCTGCCTGCTTTCAACATTTCCGACTGGCTGAATACCATTTCTGTATTGCTGGAAGGGTCATGAGAGGAAGTTACCCCGAAAGCAAGGTTGGCCATATAGGACCAATCCTGCTGCGGTGAAATCCCATCAGGACTTGTTCTTAAGTGTGCATGTACATCCACGATCCCTGGCATAATCGTTTTGCCGGTCACATCAATTACCTTAGCATTCGCAGGAACGGCCATTTCCGAAGACTTACCAACTGCAATAATCTTGTTGTTTTCTACGAGAATGGTTCCTTCTTCAATTACTTCATCGCCTTTCATCGTGATGATTCTAGCACCTGTTAACGCCAGCAAACCATTAGGACGGTCGCTTTTCAATTTTAAGCCTAGAGGAAGACCAACAGTATCTGGTTTTTGAGCGACTTGTATACCTGCATCATCGAAGCTAAAAGCTGATTTGATATCTTTGCTGAAGTATCTATCGCCTAAGGTCCATATTAACTTTTGTGAGTCATTGCTCCAATGGATATACGTTCCGCCATCTTTAGTGATTTTGGTCAGTGGAATTGCTTTGTTTGTTGCAGAAAGTTCTAGTGGAGTACCTACAGTAACCATTGGTGTTACGTAAACATTAAACAACTCTGTGAAAGCCATCCATTTTCCATCCGGACTTGGGGTAAATTGTGTGACATAAGTAGAGGTGTAATGGGTTCTCTCATTTGCACCATTCAGGTCGATGCTTTTAAACGCTTTTTTACCATTTTCATAACCCTGGAAATAAATACGGGTATCATCTGTATTGAACTGTGGCTTGATACCATTGTCGGAGATTAAGGTTTTTGTTCCGCCATTCGCCGACATGATGTAGATTCCTGTTCCTCTGCCATAAGCATATCCTAATACATCATTTCCTATTCCTTTTCTGAAAATAATGCGGTCTCCTTTGTTAGAGTAGGATGGAGAGTAGTAGAATCCTTTTTCATCCGTTAGGGTGATGGTTTTTCCTGATTTCAGGTCTGTTCTTTTGATCGCACCTTTTAACTCATCGTTCCAGGTGGTATAAATCACGTATTTTCCGTCGTTACTGATTTTGGGTTCAAACTCAAAATCAACACCATTCGTGACACGTTCAGGACTCCCATCAGGTAAGTCTTTTTTGTAGAGAAATCCTGCAGCATTGAAGATCACCATTTTTCCATCCGCAGAGGTGGTCAGCTGTCTGATCATTTTTACATCAAATTCATTGCTGTATACCTGATGCGGGAAATGTACCGCTTGCTGAACAGTCTGCTTACTATTCACCTGGAAAGGAATGTCGTTGCTAATTAAGGTGGACAGTTCGATTCTTTTGATTTTTCCTTTAGCGTAAAATACAATGTTTTTATTGTCTGGTGTCCAGGCAAAATTTGGATAGACTCCAAAGATCGCCCAGGTTTCCTGCTGGTCATGAGAAAGATCTTCATATACCGGCCATTCTTCGGCGGTACGTAAATTCTGTACATATAAGACAGATTTTAGGCGAACGCGTTTTACATAAGCCATCATTTTTCCATCCGGAGAGATCTGCGGACGGGCAGCACCACCTTGCTGTGCCACAAGATTGCTGAGTTTGCCAGTCACCATATCTAATTGGCGGATGGCGTAAATCATCCCGTTTGGATCTTTACTGTATTCAAAATTAGGTCCAGGAGCCATATCTTCAGAGAAGTATAAGTACCTGCCGTTCGGGCTGATATTTGGCTCACCGGCATCCTGCTGGTCGTTTTTTCTTTTGGTCAGTTGTACACCTTCACCACCATACATGCTGTACATCCACATTTCTCCTGCACCAAGAGAACGTGAGCCGGTAAAGTGTTTACGAGCCACCAGGTATTCACTGTTTGGTGTCCAGGTTGCATTATTCAGCAATCGGAAAGTTTCTTTGGTGACTTGTCTTTTTCCGGAACCATCGCGGTTCATGATCCATATATTATCAGCTCCATTCTTATCACTGGTATAAGAAATGTATTTTCCGTTCGGACTAAAGCGTGGCTGAATGTCCCATGGCACGCCTCCACTCAATAGGGTAGCATTTCCACCGCTGATAGGCATGCTGTAAATATCTCCCAACAGGTCAAAAACAATATCTTTACCATCGGCACTCACATCCAGGTTCATCCAGGTTCCTTCATCGGTTTCAATATTGAAGGTTTTTGTTGGGCCCTGGTATTTTTCAATGTCCCATTTCTTTTCCTGGGAAAAGGCAGACTGAAAGATGAATACCAAAGCTAATGGTAGTAAAGTTTTTTTCATCATGTAGATCGGTGTAAATAAGCCTGCAATTTAATAATATCAGTTCATTTTTATAGTTTTGATGTTAACCTTTTTATGAGCGAAGCCGAGATACTTAAAAAATACTGGGGGTTTGAGACTTTCAGACCACTCCAATCAGACATCATCAGTTCCGTTTTAAATGGCCATGATACTTTAGCGTTGTTGCCAACCGGCGGAGGTAAGTCCCTTTGCTTTCAGATACCTGCATTGGCCAGGGAAGGGATTTGTATTGTCATTTCGCCCCTCATTGCTTTGATGAAAGATCAGGTGGAAAACCTGAAAGCCAAAGGTATTGAGGCGGTCGCGATCTATGCAGGGATGGGAAAAAGAGAAATCGATATCCTGCTCGACAATTGTATTTATGGTAAGATTAAGTTTTTATACTTGTCGCCGGAAAGATTATTATCAGAAATTGTACGCATTCGTATTGCTTACATGAATGTGAATTTAATTGCGGTAGATGAAGCGCATTGTATTTCCCAATGGGGATATGATTTTCGGCCACCCTATCAGCAGATCGCTGAAATCCGTGATATCCATCCTAAAGTACCGATTCTGGCCTTAACTGCTACTGCTACGCAGTTTGTGCGGGCAGATATTGTCGATAAACTAAAATTTAAAGACAGCAAAATCTATGTGCAGAGTTTTGAGCGTAAGAACCTGAGCTATGTGGTGATGGACAAAGAGGATAAATATGGAAAACTCCTGGATATCGTGAAAAACGTGAAGGGGAGTGGTTTGGTATATGTTAGGAATAGAAGAGAGACTGTTGAAGTCGCTTCTTTTTTAACGAGACATCATTTAGCGGCAGATTTTTACCATGCAGGAATTGAGAAGGCCGACCGCTTCCGCAAGCAGGACGAGTGGAAAAAAAATAAAATAAGGGTGATGGTGGCAACCAATGCTTTTGGGATGGGGATCGATAAGCCGGATGTGCGCTTTGTGGTACACCTGGATCTACCGGAAAGTCTGGAAGCTTATTATCAGGAAGCCGGCAGGGCAGGGCGTGATGAGCAAAAAGCCTACGCGGTATTGCTGGCCAATAAATCCGACCAGGCTTCATTAAAAGCCAAATATGCAGATCATTTTCCCAGTGTAGAGGATATCAAAAAGACTTACCATTATCTTGGAAATTATTTCCAGCTCGCCTTTGGTGCTGGAGAAGGACTGACTTTTAATTTTGATCTTGCTGATTTCTGCAAGCGTTTTAATGTAGGCGTGATCAAGACCATGGCCGCACTTAAGTTTCTGGAGCATGATGGTTACCTGACGCTTTCTGAAAACATCTTTTTGCCTTCCAGGGTGTTGTTTACTGCTGCTCATGAAGATGTTTATCGTTTTCAAATAGAAAATGCAGGATATGATCCGCTGATCAAAGCGATCCTGCGTTCTTATGGGGGCGCCTTTGATCAGTATGTGAGAATTGAAGAAAATGAGCTGGCTAAGAAAGTTGGACTCTCTTACAGCACGGCAAAGAAGATGATCAGTAACCTGGAAGAACAGGGTTTATTGTCTTATCTGCCACAATCGGATCAGCCTCAGCTCCAATATATCCGCCCAAGAGTAGATTTTGTGCACATGGATATTGATGTGAAATACATCAAACTGAGAAAGAAAATCCAGCTGGATCAGATCAATTCAGTATTGGCTTATACCGATACTAAGGAATGCAGGAGTGTGCAGCTGCTGCGTTATTTTGATGAGCCAGATGCCGATAAATGCGGTGTTTGCGACGTTTGTCTGGAAGAAAAAAAAGCAGATGATCAGGATTTACGCTTCGACCGGATTGATTTTGAACTGGTCACTTTACTGCAAACGAAAGCACAGTCTATTGAGGATCTGGTGACCGGCATCAAAACCGGCAATGAAAATGATCGGTTAGGACGTATCCGTGAATTGCTGGATGCCGGAAAAATTAAAACAGATGGTAAAAACTATTATTTGTAAATTGCAATAAAATTATTCCCTATGAAGAAATTACAACTTATCGCTTTTGCTATTCCTGTACTTTTAGCAGGATGTACTTCAAAATGTATTGAAGATTCAGGAATCCAGATCACTAAAGTAGTGGAACTGAAAAGTTATGATAAAATCAAGGTGAGCGGTACGATTAAATTGGTTTTGACGCAGGACAGTACTTATAACGTGAAGATCCAGGCGGATTCTAATATAGTACCACTGATCAGATCAAGGCTGAGTGGCAGCGAACTGGAACTTAAATTAGAGAACGGAAAATACTGTGGTACGGACTCTGTGGTGATTTATGCAGGAATTGGTGAGCTGAAAGAGTTGGAAACCAATGGCATGGTGCGTGTGGTAGGAACGGGGCCTATCTATGTGAAAGACCTGGACCTTGATCTGCAAGGCAGTTCTGATGTGAATCTGAACATCAATGCGAGTAAGCTGAGCTCGAAAATTGATGGCGTAGGAAAACTAACTTTAACCGGCCAAACAGGTACTCATGTGTTAAAAACAAGCGGCAATGCAAAATTAGAAGCATTTGATTTTGTAGCAGGGATCTATGATATCAATATTGATGGTACTGGAAAAGCCAATATCAATGTACTGAATGACTTAAAAGTAAAGACTTCTGGTGCAAGTGAGATTTATTATAAAGGGAATCCAAAAAATGTAAGCGAGAAAAAATCAGGAGCAGCGAAACTGGAGAAAGTTAATTAGCCTGATTATTGTTTTTTAGCTATTTTAGCGGCCTTATTTGATACATGGAACAAAAAAACGACAAGAAAGTCATCCGGTCATGGGCTTTTTTTGATTGGGCAAATTCTGCTTATAATTTAGTTATTACTTCAACAATTTTTCCCGCTTATTATACGATTATCACTACGACTGCTGAGCATGGCGATCAGGTAAAGTTTTTCGGATATACTTTTACGAATACAGCTTTATCTAATTATGCACTTTCGGCTGCATATTTAGTGATGGTGATTTTAATGCCCCTGCTTTCCGCCACTGCGGATTATCGCGGAAACAAGAAAATATTCATGAAGATCTTTACCTATATCGGAAGTTTTGCCTGTATGGGTTTGTTTTTCTTTAAACTGGAAAGCCTGGAATTGGGCATTATCCTTTTTGCCATTGCGGCCATGGGGTATATCGGTGGGGTATTGTTTAACAACTCTTATCTTCCGGAAATCGCCACTAAGGACCAGCAAGATCGGGTGAGTGCACAGGGTTTTGCTTATGGTTATGTAGGGAGCGTGATTCTGCAGGTCATTTGTTTCGTATTTGTACTAAAACCAGAGCTTTTTGGCATTACTGATGGTTCTTTGCCGGCAAGACTGTCTTTTTTACTGGTAGGGATTTGGTGGGTCGCTTTTGCACAGATACCTTTTCGTAAATTGCCGGCTGGAAGTCCAAATTATACGGCTATAAATAAGAGCCTCGTGCATAATGGCTTTGGTGAACTGCGTAAAGTCTGGCAGCAATTAAAGCAGATGAATTTTTTAAAACACTATTTGATTGCTTTTTTCTTTTACTCGATGGGGGTGCAGACGGTGATGCTGGCAGCGGCTGGTTTTGGAGAGAAAACCTTGCATTTGGGAACTTCTAAATTAATTGCTGTAATTTTAATCATGCAGCTAGTGGCCATCTGGGGTGCCATGTGGATGTCTAGGTTTGCCAAAAAGATTGGAAATATAAATGTGCTGATTCTGGTGGTTATGGTATGGGTGGGGGCTTGCGTTGCTGCTTATTACACTACTAATGAATTTGAATTTTATGGCTTGGCAGCAGTAGTTGGCCTGATTATGGGTGGGATTCAGTCATTATCGAGGTCTACGTACTCTAAGTTTTTACCTGAAAATACACCAGATACGGCTTCCTTTTTCAGTTTCTATGATGTAACAGAAAAACTGGCGGTAGTGATAGGGCTTTTTAGTTTTGCTTATATTGAGGAGCAAACCGGCAGCATCAGAAATTCTGTGCTGGCATTGGTCTCCTTTTTTGTAATAGGTTTGATATTTTTACTGCTGTTAAAAAAGGCAGAACCAAAATTGGTTAAAGGTTAACCATGATAGATTTTAATAAGAATTAGATACCCATGAAGATAGAATTGTTTGTTCCTTGTTTTGTTGACCAGTTATATCCTGAGACTGCATTTAATACGATAAAGCTATTGGAGAAGGCGGGTTGTGAGGTGTTTTATAATTCTGCACAGACCTGCTGCGGTCAGCCGGCTTATAACTCCGGATATTGGGAGCAGGCGAAAGAGACAGGAACGAAGTTTTTAAGTGATTTTTCCGGTACAGATTATATTGTGGCGCCTTCTGCATCCTGCGTTGGCATGGTGAAGAGTGGTTATAGTGATTTGTTTACCAATACCAATCTTCATAATAAATGCCGCAGCATTCAGCAGCATGTATATGAGCTTTCTGATTTCCTGGTGAACGTGTTGAAAAGAGATTATTTTGGTGCGGAACTGGATGGAAAAGCAGTTTATCATGATTCCTGCAGTGGATTGAGAGAGTGTAAGATTAAGGAAGAACCGCGTCAGCTGCTGTCTAAAGTACATGGGCTGGAGATGGTCGAAATGAAGGATACGGATATGTGCTGCGGATTTGGCGGTACGTTTTCTGTGAAGTTTGATGCGATTTCTTCAGCTATGGCTGAGCAAAAAGTAAATAATGCCCTGGAAATGGGCGCTGAATATGTGATCTCGACCGATTTATCCTGTCTGATGCACTTGCAGGGATATATCGATAAAAACAACATTCCTTTGAAAACAATGCATTTGGCAGATGTTTTAGCGAATGGCTGGTTAGAAAGTACAGAGTATTAATTTTTTTATAAAAAGGATAAAAAGACCTGTTTGTGGTCGGGTAGTGTTCGGGAAGAGAAGGGCCTTATAATAGGGGCCGGAGGGGGTTCGGTTAGGGTTCGGTTAGGGTTGGCTTAGTCTCTGCTATCTGAACCCTAACCGAACCCCTTCCTGCAGCTAAAGAAATGCAGGTCTCTTCCCAAGTACATTCCGACTGCCTTATGGCGACTATCGTAATTTATAAAAATGATTGCTTGAACAAGGCTATATTTTCGGACTTGAATTGTTATATTTGTACCAGTGACAGGTGAAAAAACTGTCATTGTTTAGGTAATGTTTTATTACACGTAGAATAAGAGTTGTCTAAATTACTTAAAATCAATTAATTAACTTAAATCATAGTTGTAGATGATTAATATTACACTGCCTGATGGTTCTAGCCGTCAGTATGAAAAGGGTATAACAGCCCATCAGATTGCACTCTCTATTTCAGAGGGATTAGCGCGCAACGTATTAGCTGCGGAAGTAAACGGTGAAATTTGGGATTCTTCCAGGGCAATTGAAAGCGATTCAACTGTAAAGTTGCTGACCTGGAATGATGCTGCTGGTAAGGCTACATTCTGGCATTCTTCTGCCCACCTTATGGCGGAAGCATTAGAGGCTTTATATCCGGGTACAAAATTCGGTATTGGTCCTGCTATTGAAACTGGATTTTACTATGATGTAGATTTCGGCGACAGGGAGTTTTCTTCGGATGATTTCAAAGCGATTGAAGCGAAGATGATTGAGCTTGCTAAGCAAAAACAAGTTTTTGTAAGGGAGAGCGTTTCTAAAGCGGATGCAATTAAATATTTTACAGAAAAAGGTGATGAGTACAAACTGGACCTGTTAGAAGGACTGGAAGATGGAAAGATCACATTCTATAACCAAGGTGAGTTTACAGATCTTTGTCGTGGGCCGCACATTCCAAATACCGGTTTTGTTAAAGCGGTAAAATTGATGAATGTTGCAGGTGCTTACTGGCGCGGTGATGAAACTAAAAAACAATTAACCCGTATTTATGGGGTAACTTTCCCTAAAGCGTCTGAGCTGACTGAGTACCTTCACATGATTGAAGAGGCGAAGAAAAGAGATCATCGTAAGTTGGGTAAAGAACTGGAATTATTTGCTTTCTCTGAGAAAGTAGGTATGGGATTACCATTGTGGCTGCCAAAAGGTGCTGCTTTGCGTGAGCGTCTGGTTCAGTTTTTAACGAAAGCACAGGCAAAATCAGGATATGAGCAGGTAGTTACGCCTCATATTGGCCATAAGAATTTATACATTACTTCTGGTCACTACGAGAAGTATGGTAAAGATGCTTTTCAACCAATTAAAACCCCACAAGAAGGGGAGGAGTTTTTCCTTAAACCGATGAACTGCCCTCACCACTGTGAGATTTATAAAGTAAAACCTCGTTCTTACAAGGACCTTCCTTTGCGTTTTGCAGAGTTTGGAACGGTATACCGTTACGAGCAGAGTGGTGAGCTTCATGGCTTAACCAGGGTTCGTGGCTTTACTCAGGATGATGCGCATTTGTTTTGTCGCCCGGATCAGGTAAAAGAAGAATTCAAAAAAGTAATTGACCTGGTATTGTATGTATTTAAGTCTCTTGGATTTAACGACTACACTGCACAGATTTCTTTGAGAGATCCTGAAAATAAAACGAAGTACATTGGTACTGATGAAAACTGGGCTTTGGCGGAATCGGCGATCATTGAGGCTGCTGCGGAAAAAGAATTACCTACTGTAGTAGAATACGGTGAGGCTGCATTCTATGGTCCGAAGTTAGACTTTATGGTGAAAGATGCACTGGGCAGAAAATGGCAGTTGGGAACAATCCAGGTAGATTATAACTTACCTGAGCGTTTTGAATTGGAATATACTGGCAGTGACAACTTAAAGCACCGTCCGGTGATGATCCATAGGGCACCATTCGGTTCTTTAGAGCGTTTTATCGCGGTATTGATCGAGCATTGCGCTGGTAATTTCCCATTATGGCTTTCTCCGGAGCAATTTATTATCCTTCCGATCTCAGAAAAGTATGAAGATTATGCAAAAAAAGTTTCAGATGAGCTAAATAATTCCGATATTCGCGGTTTGATTGACTTCCGGGACGAGAAAATTGGAAGGAAAATCAGAGACGCTGAGGTGAAAAAAATCCCTTATATGCTGATCATCGGAGAGAAGGAAATGGCGGAAGGAAAGGTTTCAGTAAGGAAACACGGCACAGGAGATTTAGGTGAAATGACTCAGCAAGAGTTTAGTGAATTATTAATTAAAGAAATAACAATTTAAATAGTATATAAATTTGGCATTAGGCAGACCAGGATTTAACAGGGGACCACGTCCTCCTTTTAAGAAAAAAGAAGCAGAACATAATATTAATCAGTTTATCAGAGCTCAGGAGGTTAGATTAGCTGGAGATAATGTTGAACCGGGGATCTATCCTTTGGCAAAAGCTTTAGCCCTTGCCGACGAATTGGAATTGGATCTTGTTGAGATTTCTCCAAATGCAGTGCCTCCGGTATGTCGGATCATTGATTACAGTAAGTTTGTTTACGAGCAGAAGAAAAAGCAGAAGGAGATTAAAGCAAACGCAAAACAGACTGTCATTAAGGAGATCCGTTTTGGTCCTAACACAAATGATCATGATTTTCAATTTAAGTTGAAACACGCGATCAGTTTCCTTGAAAACGGAGAGAAAGTTAGGGCTTACGTGCACTTTAAAGGTAGAGCGATTGTTTACAAAGAGCAGGGAGAGATTCTATTGCTTAAGTTTGCACAAGCGCTTGAAGATATCGGTAAAGTTGAGCTATTACCTAAGTTAGAGGGTAAGCGTATGTTTTTAACGCTGGCTCCAAAAGTTGCTAAGAAATAAATAAATTACATATTAATAAACACAGGTTATGCCAAAAATGAAAACCAATTCCAGTGCTAAAAAGCGTTTTAAGCTTACTGGAACAGGTAAAATTGCAAGGAAGAATGCCTACAAAAGCCACATCTTAACTAAGATGTCGACTAAACGTAAGCGTAATTTGGGTCACACTTCAATGGTGTCCGCAGCTGATATGGGCAACGTTAAGCGTATGCTTGCCATCGGTAAATAATTAAATTTTTAACCAGGTACCCGGTAGTAAGTTTGCTGTAATACGCAACACCGTTTATCAAAAAACAACACACTATGCCACGTTCGGTAAACGCAGTAGCTTCGAGAAGAAGAAGGAAAAAAGTCCTAAATATGGCCAAAGGCTATTGGGGATCAAGAAGTAAGGTTTTCACAATCGCTAAAAATACGGTAGAAAAAGGTTTGCAATATGCATACCGTGACCGTAAAGTTAAGAAAAGAGAATTCCGTGGATTATGGATTCAACGTATCAACGCTGGAGCTCGTCAACATGGTATTTCTTACTCTCAATTGATCGGTAAATTAGCGACTGCAAACATCGGTTTAAACCGTAAAGTTTTAGCTGATTTAGCAATGAACCATCCAGCAGCTTTCAAAGCAGTTATTGATGCAGTAAAATAGATCTAACGATCATTTTAATCATAAAAAAAGGGAGCTTCTAGCTCCCTTTTTTATTGGCTCTTATTTTTAAAGCTGGATGAATTTTCCGGCTTCCGCAATGGATTCCTTGTTTAAGCTTGCTAATTTTGGGATATGCCCAAGGATGGTGATGCCAGTATAGTTGGCAATATAACTTTCAGATTCTTTATTTGCCCCTCCATTGAAGATGATTCCTTCCACCTGAATATTTCTTGATTTCAATACTTCCAGCGTTAGCAGGGTATGATTGATGCTGCCCAGATAATTCTGTGAAACGATGATCAGTTTTGCATTTAATACTGGGATGAGGTCCAGGATCAATTCTTTCTCGTTAATTGGTACCATTAGTCCGCCAGCACCTTCAATGATTAAATGGTTGTTGGTTACAGGCAGTTTTAGGTCTTGAGCCTTGATTTCAATGCCGTCCAATCTGGCAGATAAATGCGGTGACAGGGGCTGACTTAATCTATATTGCTCCGGATGGATTACTGTTTTTGTACTGCTGATCAGATCTTTGATAGACAAGCTGTCGCTTTGGTCTAGATCTCCGGATTGTATGGGTTTCCAGTAATCTGATTCAAGTTTTTGGGTCAGGATGGCGCTAACGATCGTTTTTCCGATGCCTGTACCGATTCCTGTAATGAAATACGTATTGTTCATGTTATTTTAATAAAACCAATGATTGGATCAAGGCGTTAATTTCTTCTTCTGTATTGTAGGTATGCAGGCAAATCCGTAATCTTTCTGTCCCAATAGGAACGGTAGGGCTCACAATTGCACGGATGTCAAATCCCTTTTGCTGTAAGCTTGCTGCTGCGTTTTTCGCGGAAGTATTGCTCTGGTACCGAATGGTTTGAATGGTGCTTTGGCTGGTAAGCCCCCGATAGCCTGCTGATTTCAGTGCATTGCTGTATTGCTGGATGGTTTGCTGGATCCATGGTGTATGGTCTGCTGAAGCCAGCAGCTGATAGGCGCAGTTGATGCTCGCGATGCTGTGGAGCGGTGCAGCAGTCGTATAAATAAAGGATCGGGCATAATTGAGCAGGTATTCTCTTAAAGGTGCATTTCCTAAAACAATTGCCCCGTGACAGCCGAGTGCTTTTCCGAAAGTGACCACGCGTGCAAATACTTCTTTTTCCAGGCCAAGTTCCTGCACTCGTCCCTTTCCATAAACCCCGAATATGCCTATGGCATGCGCTTCGTCTACGATCAGATTGGCTTCATATTTCTTACAGCAAGCATTGATTTCCTGCAGGGGGGCAAGGTCGCCATCCATGGAATAAACGCTTTCTACCAGGACATATATGTTTCCTGTGGCCAGTTTTAGTTTGGCTTCCAGGGCTTCTATATTATTGTGCTTAAAGGTATATCGGTTGGCGTGACTGAGCCGCGCACCATCAATCAGACTGGCATGGATCAATTCATCGGATATGATGGTATCTCCACGCTGTGCCAGGCTGGAAATCAAACCAACATTGGCATCATAGCCGGAGTTAAAGATCAAGCCGCTTTCTGCCTGGTGAAAATCTGAGATCAACTCTTCGGTTTCCTCCGTGTAGGCGTGGTTGCCGCTGAGTAACCTCGAGCCGCCAGAACCAATAGCCGAATGTGGGATTTGGCTGAGGGTATCGGAGATATTTTGCTGCAGTTCTGCTGATCTGGAAAAGCCCAGGTAATCGTTTGAGCAAAAGTCGATGGGATAGGGATTGCTGGACAATTTTCTCAATGATCCTTTTTCCTTTCTATCCTGTAACTTGTGTAGTATAAACTGCCAGGTCTTATTCATTGTTCCAAAAATAAAGAAAGCAGGAAGAACCTGCTTTCTTTATTTTTAATTTATGCCAATGTTTTGTGCTTTTTTTTAGTTTTTATTGAGCTGAGAGATTGATTTCTGCATTTGTGCCATCATGCTGCTCAGTGTTTCGATACTTGGTTCTGGTGTTGGATCTGGAAGTGTAGAAGAGATAAAGGCTTTTGCTTTCCATATTTCCAGGATGTCATCTGAGGAGATGGTATAAGGATCGTAGAGTTTATTGTCGGAAACGAGTTTCAATTCTTTGTTCTCTTTGAATTTATTACCCGCTCTTTTATAGACTACGCCTTCATTTTTACTGATGACAATATAGGTTTCTCCAATTTTAACATCATTCCAGTTGTCAAGGTATTCGGCTAGGATGATACTTCCGGATTGGATAGGCAGCATAGAATCTCCCAAAATTTCGAAAGCTCTGAATGTCCCTTGTTTTAGGAAGGGGAGTGGCAGTTGAAACTTCGGTAAGTCTTTGATGTATTCTGGGTCAGAGAATCCGTTCAGGTAGCCTGCACTTGCTTTTACCGGCACCATTTCAATGTTCTCTTTATCGTCTTTATCTACCGAAATACTGAGTATTCTTAGGTTAGATCCCTGGCTTTTTAGCTTCGGTTTCCAGCTATCGCTGATACTTTCATTGATAAACTCATCAATAGTGAGGTCAAAGAATTCTGCTATTTTTTTTAGCAAATCGTATTTTGGTTCTGCGCGGTCTTCTTCGTAGGCACCAATAAGCGATCTCTTAATCCCCATAGCATCAGCGAATTGTTGCTGTGTGAGGCCTTTTTTCTTTCTTAGATACTTTAGGTTAGGGGAGATATTTGACATAAAATAAAAGTTTAGTATTTATTTGTTTTTACTAATATAGTTAGTATTATTGTACCAATAAAGTTAGTAATTATAATTCGAATACCAAATAGGTATACTAACTTAATTAGTTTGTATCATTTAAACCTACAGTCATGAAGAAATTTGTATATATCGTAACCGATAGAAACCGCAAGAGTTTACATGTTGGAATGAGCTCTGATCTAATTAAAACGCTTGACTTTTACAAGCAGATGCCGAATCTGTTTTTTGATTGTGGGCAGCAGCTCACCAGATTGGTATATTTCGAAGAATTCAAGACTGAGGCCCAGGCATTGGGTAGGTTTAAGGTGATCAGTCGTTTTACAAGGATACAGAAGGAGCGGATGGTGAGGTCTTGCAATCCAAATTGGATTGACCTGACGATAGGGCTGGATTTTGAACATATCCTCAGCAGTAAGCCCCTGGTAAATCAGGTAGCACTGCCATTTAACATCATGTCTTAAGAAGTTACGGTGGGAATGATAAATCCATTTTATATAAAAATGTCCTATAAAATAGGCCGGTGTGCAGGCTATATTTTATAGGACATTGCTTAAATACTGAATTCTATCGAATAGCTTTATTTAGCGGGCTTATTTTTTTCCTGTTCTTTCTTTATGCGCTCTTTCTCTTTTTCCTCTTCACGTTCTTTCTTCCTCTGGTCTCTTTTTTCTTTTCTGGTCAAAGGAACTTCGGCAGCGGGTTGTTTTACAGGTTCTGGAGTCTTTTTATCCTCTGTTTTGATAATGTCTTCTTCTTTTACTACCGGCTGCTGATCATCAGTTAGGGGTGCATCAAAATTAGTAGAATCTACGGCCAGACTATCTGTAGTTGTGGTATCTACTTTGATTCTTGGACTCGGACAATCAATTGTTCTGGTAATTTTCACTTTAGCTTTCGGGAAAGGACCGTAGGTATATCCTGTACTAGGATCATGGTATACTTTTTCCATGAACTTGGCAAAGATGGGTAAGGCCGTTCTTGAACCTTCTCCGGTTGCACCATTGTTAAAGTGTGCGGTACGTTCATCACATCCTACCCAAACACCTGTTACCAGGTCTTTAGTAACGCCCATATACCAGGCATCTACATAGTCAGAAGAAGTACCTGTTTTTCCACCAATCTGATTTCCTTTTTTCCAAAGATCCCATTCCCAAAGTGCCTGAGATGTTCCGCCTGGTTCTTCCATACCTCCACGGAGCATGTATAGCATCAGCCATGCAATCTCTTCAGAAAGCACTCTTTTTGTTTTCGCTTTAAAGTCTTCAATAATATTGTCGTCTTGGTCGGTAATTTTCTCTACTAAAATAGGATCTGTTCTTACTCCTTCATTCAGGAAAGTACTGTATGCCCTTACCATTTCATATACAGAAACGTCATTTGGGCCAAGGCTCACAGATGGTACTGCTTGCAGCGGACTTTCAATACCACATTCTTTAGCCCATTTCACTACATTATCTGCACCTACTGCTTCAGTAACCTGTGCCGTAATGGTATTTACAGATTTACCCAAGGCCCAGCGCAGCGACATTTCTCGGTAGCTATAGTTCCAATCGGCATTTTTAGGTTCCCAATATTCTGTTTTACCTTTTTCCTGGTAAGCGATTTTTACGGGCTTATCAGTGAATTTATCACAAGGACTCATTCCTGCTTCCAATGCGGCGAGGTAGGCAAAGGGTTTGAAGGTTGATCCTGCTTGTCTTTTACTTTGGTTAACGTGATCGTATTTGAAAAACTTATGGTCGATACCACCTACCCAGACTTTGATCTTTCCACTGAATGGATCCATAGTCATCATTCCGGCATTCATGATCTTTCCGTAGTAACGGATAGAATCCATGGTAGAGAACAAGGTGTCACGATCGCCTTTCCAGGTAAAGATTTTCATCTTCTTCTTTTTATTGAAGTAGGCTTTTACAGAATCTGGGCTGTTGCTGTATTTCTTTTCTAATAAGGCATAGATTGGAAGTTTGCGCATGGCACGATCCGGATAGTCTACTTTTTTCTTTTCAGAATCCTGCCAAGGGTCTTCATTACCCCAGACGCTATAGAATCTTTTCTGAATGATCTTCATTTGATCGGCTACGGCTTCTTCTGCATATTTTTGCAGTTTTGAATCGATGGTGGTGTAGATCTTTAAGCCATCTTCGTAAAGGTCATAGTCATTGTCGTCTGCCCATTTTTCAAGGTATTTGTCGACTGCCGCACGTAAATAAGAATCTCCATCGCCGCCTTCTTCAATGCTGCCTTCTTTAAGTTTGATCGGCGTATTTTTAAAGGTATCTAATTGTTGCTTGTTGATGTAATTGTACTTGTTCATCTGAGCAAGTACCACATTTCTGCGTTCCAGTGCCTTATCTGGATTTCTCAAAGGATTGTAAATGGAAGTTCCTTTTAGCATTCCTACCAGCAATGCAGATTCCGGTACCTGAAGCTCATTTGGCCCTTTGTCAAAATATACTCTGGAGGCAGTTTTTATTCCGAAAGCATTGTTACCAAAGGAGACCGTGTTGAGATACATCGTGATGATGTCATTTTTAGAATAGTTGGATTCCAGTTTTACGGCAGTCATCCATTCTTTTAATTTGGAAACAATGGTACGAACTACAGGAATGTGTTTAATCACACCTTGTGATTTATTATACCTGGTGCGGTAAAGGTTTTTTGCCAGCTGCTGTGTAATGGTACTTGCCCCACGCTTGTCGCCGGTAGCAGTAGAAATCCCACTGGATAACAACGAGCGGAAATCTATACCCATGTGGCTATAAAAACGAACATCTTCCGTAGCGATTAGCGCTTCAATAACGCTGGGCGAGATCTCTTTAAAGCTCACCGGTGTACGGTTTTCCTTATAATAACGGCCGATCAATTTCCCATCGGCAGTATAAAGTTCAGAGCCTACACTTTGAGTGGGTGCTTTGATGTCTTTATAAGATGGGGAGTAGCCAAATAGCCACAAGAAGTTGAGCTGCAGGGCGCAGAAGAATATGATGATGCAATATAGGAATATGCTGATGTAGCGAATATACTTATTGCGGATTTCTTTAAACATGGACGTAAAGATGAAAAAAAAACGTAAAATAGTTCGTGTTAAATAGTGTTAAAACTTGTAACGCAAATTAACATAAAAAAATTGCGAATGCACTTATTTGTTGTTCAAAAGGCCCTCGTATGTATATCTCTATATAAAAGAGGCCTTAGGATGTTAAAATATCGTTTATACAATTTACAGGTAAAAAACGCTTTCTGCCTTATTTTAAGATTAAATTTATTGTGGTGATGATTTGATATTTTAATTAGATAATTGTTTTGTTTATTGTGTTATTATTGTTATATTAGTTTACGTTACCAATATGGGTCCATCTGATATATACTAAGTATCATGCAGATCCCTCCGGCAGTAATTATTCAATGGCAATTGTTTTGTCGGCCAGTCATCAATATCTATTCAGTAAGATTTTAATTCGCTTTAATTTTCAATCCGTTGTCTGTCAGTTCAGCAAGATTAATCGGGTTGCAGTATTCTATTTGCCTTAAATTTCAATTACTCAGCAATACCCAGTTTTAGCATCCTTTAAGGAATTCCCTTTTAGGTTGCTTTAGAATTGAGTGTCATTTTTAACCTGATTATTATAAGAATGAATAACCTTTAAACTGTCAATTATGTATAAAAATATGATAATGCCCACAATTCTCACTAAATCTATGAATCCTCATTTTGGAAGTTCACAAATTACGTGTTTCTCACTCCTGAAAGCGTTAATGTGCTGTTGTATTGAGTTTTATGTTGATTTTTTTATCGAAATAATTACATTAATCGAAAACTTTTGGGATTTGAGTTTCGTACGTACCGAAAATAGGAAGCATCCTTATTTTTAGAGCTATTAGCGCTTTTTTTGGATTATAGCTGGTTATTCTGGCCTAAAAAAATAAAAAAAAGAGCGGAAAAATAGCACGTTAGGGATAACGGTTTTATAAATAATTCCTGAATGCTATAAAAGTATAAAAAATATATAATTATTATAAGGCTCAAACTTGATATTTTAAGTTGGAATATATGAGATCACTTGCTGACTATAAAGATTATTCGGACGCTCAACTTGTAGATTTACTGAGGGCAGATGACCATTCCGCTTTTGATGAAATTCTAAAAAGGTATAGTGCTATCCTAATCAACTTTACTTATAGGAGGGTCGCTGATCTGCCACTGGCAGAAGACCTGGTGAATGATGTATGGGTTGACCTATGGTCGAAGCGCAGTCAGTATGCTTACGCGAATGGCTTCGAGGCTTTTATCTTTACAGCGATGAGAAATAGGGTTCTACTTCATTTTAGAAGAGGAAAGATTACTCAACGTTATATTGATCACTTTAAAGCGACCTATTGTGAGGAACACGAATCCTCAGATTTACTGATTCGATCAAATGACCTCTCCGCACTGATAGAAAAGGAAATTGCTGCGCTTCCCATTAAAATGCGGGAAGTTTTTGAATTGAGCAGAAAGACGGCTATGAGCCGCAAAGAGATCGCGGAATATCTGAAAGTTCCTGAAAACACGGTGAAAACCAATATGCATAGGGCCTTAAAAACCTTAAAAACTAAGCTGGGGCCAGTCATGGTGTTTGTTTTTATGATCTAATTCACAGTTACTTAACATTTTTTTAATATTTATTGAACCCTAACTTAACAGCAGTGTACTGTAGTTGTATAAGACATGAAAAGGAATGTAGTTCAATTGATAAACTAATTCTGGTCGTATAAAAGAATATATACTACGATAAAACCATATCAAATAGATAAGAAATGGAAAAGCTAAACATAGCGGACTTACTGGAAAAATATAATGAAGGTAACTGCAGTCCCGAAGAATTAGCTTTTGTTGAAAATCTACTCCTGGAGCAGAATCCAACAGCAGTGGAGCTGACGGATATAGAATTGAATGCAGCAGAAGAACGCAGTATTCTTAGAGGACAGGAAATACCTGCTGTAGGAGCCAAAAAAATAAACTGGTCTCTAGGTACTTTCTTAATTGCGGCTTCGATAGCACTTGTTTGTGGAGTATGGACTATTTTCTTTGCAAGAGAGCCTACTCCAGGCAATTATGTAACGGATATTAATCCAGGTGGTAATAAAGCGTTATTGACGCTTGAAAGTGGAAAAAAGATTCAATTGAGTGATACAAAAACAGGTGTTGTAATTGATGCCTCGAAATTGTCCTATAATGATGGGACTTTGATTAACAATGAAGCATCGAAAACATTTACAATTTCAACACCGCGTGGTGGAACATACCAGGTGCGTTTGCCAGATGGATCTATGGTATGGCTAAATGCGGCTTCAAGTTTAACTTACAGGACGGCTTTAAAAGAAGATGGGGGGATCCGTCGTGTAAAGCTTACTGGAGAGGCTTATTTTGAAGTAGCAAAAGATAAAGAACATCCATTTGTGGTCAGTACTGATAAACAGAATGTGACTGTTTTGGGGACACATTTTAATATCAATAGCTATACGGATGAGGCTTCGGTAAGAACTACTCTTTTTGAAGGGAGTGTTCGAGTCGCACCTTTATCAAGCTCAGGAAATCCTCTGCTTGAAAATGCAAAGATCCTTAAACCTGGAACACAGGCCATTAACTCTGGAAATGTCATTGAAATAGCACCTGCAGATGCTGATTTGGCGATATCCTGGAAGAACGGTGAGTTTGCCTTTAAGAATGAGACCCTGGAAGAAATCATGAAAAAAGTATCCAGATGGTATGATGTAGAAGTTGTTTTTGAAGATCCGAAAGTAAAAAGAAAAATATTTGGAGGTTCTATCTCCAAGTTTGAAAAAGTATCAAAAGTACTCGGTATGCTGGAGCTTACCGGAGATGTGAAATTTAAAATTGATGATAAAAAGATCCTAGTTACCCAATAACGTTCCAATCTGGTTAACGCTCTCATTTTTGTTTCAACTGTTCCGCAATTTGGTACAGATGGACTATATAATTAACTGAATAACCTCAACCTAAACCTGATTGAAATGATGAAACGCATCAAAAGAAATTCAACATAAATCCCCCCCAGGGACTAGGCAGAAAAGGCCAGGGGTGCTCGATACACATCCTGGCCAAATGCCGAAATTACAGATAATAGAGTGACTATCAACTTAAAACCAGGCAAGCAAACTTAGGAAAATTTAGCTTATGAGCAAAATTATGATTTCGCCTACCCCTAAGTCTTGTCGTACCAGATGAAATGGACAGAATATGCTATAAACCCGACGAACTTAAATGTTCTGTCTTTAAAATCCTGCGGATAATGCGCTTAACCACCGTTATACTTATCGCCACTCTAATGCAGGTCAGCGCTTCAGGCTTCAGCCAAAGGAAGGTGACTTATGTAAAGAAAAAAACTAATCTATGGGACCTTTTTGTTGCGATTAAAGCACAAACTGGTTATAAAGTTTTATGGTCAGATGAAGTGATCAAAACATCCGAAGCTATAGATGCTAATTTTAAAAATGCAACGGTTCAGGAAGTGATGGATAAAGTCCTTACCGGAAAACCAGTAACGTATGTATTGCAAGATGAAATGATAGTGATTAGGAGAGAGGAGCCTTCCTTTCGTGAACCTATTGTTAGGAATACTGCTCCAATTGATGTTACTGGCCGTGTGCTTGATGAGAATAATGTACCATTGGTGGGAGCCACTGTAAAAGTTAAAGGTACTTCCAGGACTGCGTTGACGAATAATAAGGGGGAGTTTTCTTTGAAAAATGTAGATGATAAAGAGGTGCTTGTGATTTCATTTTTGGGGTTTGAAACTATAGAGGTAAAGGCTGCTGAAGCTTCTAATTCTATAAAGTTATTGGCCAGTAGTGATAAGCTGGATGAAGTACAAATTGTAAGTACGGGGTATCAGAATATTCCTAAGGATAGGGCTACGGGTTCATTTACAATTATAGATAATAAGTTATTAAATAGAGCGGTTAGTCCGAATTTACTTGACAGATTAAAAGGGGTGACCAATGGTTTGTTAATTGATCCTCTTGTTGGCAATCCAACTGGGATCAGTATTCGCGGAAGAAGTACGATATTCTCCAATACTACCCCATTAATTGTGATTGATAATTTTCCTTTTGAAGGGGATCTTAACTCTATAAATCCAAATGATATAGAAAATGTGACGGTGTTAAAAGATGCAGCTGCAGCTTCGATTTGGGGAGTTAGGGCTGGAAATGGAGTAATTGTGATTACCACAAAGAAAGGAAGTTTTAATAAGAAGACTGAAATTACCTTAAATTCCAATGTAACCTTAACTGATAAACCTAATTTATATTACCAACCTCAACTGAGTTCTGCTGAATGGATTGATATTGAAAAAAAATTATTTGCAGAAGGTAAATATACTCCTGAGCTTAGTAATAATTGGCAGAGTATTTCACCGGTGATTGAGTTGCTTTCAAAAAAAACAGCTGTTAATTCGGTATCAATAGACGCTCAGGTAGAAGCCTTAAAACAGTATGATATACGCGATCAAATTGATAAGTATTTCTACCGAAAGGGAGTACAGCAACAATATTTCTTGAATTTAAATGGTGGAGGCAGTAATAATAACTATAATTATTCTGTAGGTTATGATCGTAATGACCCTATTGATGTGGGAATTTCGAAAAATAGATACACAGTTAGGGGTGCTAATACTTATGGTTTTTTAAATAATAAACTACAAATTACAGCTGAATTTATACTAAATCGGTTGTCATTTGCAAATGATGCTGCAGGGCGATTAAATACAGCAAAGTTCCCTTATGAACAACTGGCCACTGATGATGGAAATCCTTTACCAGTGTTAATTGGAGATTTAAGGGCATCTTATACTGATGTAGCCGGAAATGGTAAACTTTTAGATTGGAAATATAGACCACTAGATGAACTTAGATCGAAAGCTAATATAGTAACTTCGGAATCAACTGATATTCGTTTCAATACCGGTATTAACTATAGGTTTTTAAAGCCACTTTTGATTTCAGCAAATTATCAATACTTTAAATCTGTTGGTTCCAGCAATCAAATGGCTGATCTAAACTCCTACGAGACAAGAAATAGTATAAACACATTTACTCAGATTAATAAGACTACAGGAGAAATTACTTACCCGTGGCCGAAGGGAAATACATATAGTGAAGCCAATAGCCTAATGAATACAAATTATGGTCGTATTCAATTAGACTTTCAAAAGCAATTTTTAACTAAACATAATATTAGTGCAATTGCGGGATATGAAATTCGTTCAGAAAAAGGAGAAAATTTGAGTGTTATCTTATATGGATACGATCCTTCAACAAAAATGTCTCGGACTCGTGATAATATAACATATTTTCCTTATTTCTATAATTCGAATAGTATGCGATTTAGTAGTAATGGAATCGGACAATCAGGAACAATCAACAACTATATTTCCTATTATGCAAGCGGAACTTACACATTTGATGATCGCTATATTTTGTCAGGAAGTTTTCGTAAAGATGAATCAAATCTTTTTGGTGTTAATACTAATCAGAAGGGGGTACCCTTATGGTCAATGGGTATTGCATGGAATGTAAATAAAGAATCTTTTTATCATTTTGATTTCCTCCAACAATTGCAACTGAAAGGAAGTTTTGGCTATAATGGTAACGTAAATAAATCAATTTCAGCTTATACAACCGCTATTCCCATTTCAGCAAACCGTTTTAATTCCCCTTATTTATCTATAATAAATCCACCAAATCCTTCTTTACGTTGGGAACGTGTACAAAATATAAATCTAGGCGTATACTTTGGACTTAAAAGAAATATAGTCACTGGAAGCCTGGAGTTCTATCTCAAAAAAGGAATGGATTTAATTGGTACTTCGCCGATAGCCCCGCAAAGTGGTGTTGTTCAATATACAGGGAATGTTGCAAATACAAAAACTAAAGGAATGGATCTTCAGTTAAATTCCCAAAATATTGACAAAGTATTTAAGTGGTATAGCAATTTTATACTAAATATTTCAAAGGATAAAATAACATCTTACATGCCAAATACGGGAACAAATCGTGATATAATAACAAATACATCTTTTACTCCAAATGTAGGTTATCCAATTAATTCAATTTTTAGTTATAAATCAACAGTTCTTGATCAAAGTGGGAATCCGCAGGGTTATTTGAATTCAGGCGTTAGTACTGACTACACAAAAATCACTGGAGAAAGTAATATTTCTGCGCTAGTTTTTCATGGTTCTATTGTTCCTACGGTCTTTGGCGGAATTAGGAATACCTTCATTTACAGAGAAATAGAATTGTCGATTAATATTATCTATAAGATGGGGTATTATTTTAGAAGAGCGGTATTGCAAAATGGCTCCTTGTTTTCTGGAGTATATGTTAATCCTGAATATGATCAGAGGTGGCAAAATCCAGGAGATGAGAATTTTACTCGTGTCCCTTCTTTGTTATACCCAGTTAATGGCCTTAGGGATGAATTTTATAGATATTCAGATTTTAGCGTCGTAAAAGGGGATCATATTAGGCTCGGAGATATTAAAATTAGCTATTCTTTACCTAATAAAATACTTAAACGGGTGGGATTACAATCGCTTCAGTTTTATGGTTATGCGAACAATTTGGGCATCATATGGGCAGCCAATAATATGAAACTAGACCCTGATATAAATTCTGGATTTCCGACGCCGAAAAGTATTTCTCTTGGTATTAAAACAAATCTTTAATTAAATATGAAAAATATTTTAAGATCAGCAGTGTCTATTTGGTTTATATTCACACTGTCAGTAGTTAGTTGTAAAAAAGATTTCCTTAATAAAAAACCTTCTACAGGGATTGTCCAGCCAGTTACATTAGATGACATGGTAGGTATAATGGATAATGGACTATTCTTTTTCTGTAGCCCTTCATTGTCAATTGCTTCCTCAGATGAATATCAATATAAGGATTACAATACTTATAAAGCACTTCCCGATGAGGTAGGTAGAAACACTTATATATGGGCCTTGGATCTATATGGAAGTCAGTCTGATATGAGAGATTGGTCTGCGCCTTATGAAGCAATATTTTATGCTAATAGTGCAATAGTTGGGTTAGAGAAAATCCCATTAAATCAAAGCAATGCCGAGTTGTATAAATTTACAAAAGGGTGGGCACATTTTAATAGGGCATATAGCTTTTATGCTCTTGCCTCAAATTTTTGTAAGAGCTACGATTCAAGAACAGCTTCAAGTGATTTGGGCTTACCTTTAAAAATCTCTCCTGATATTGATGTAATTATGCAACGTTCAACCATTAAAGAAACTTATGAGCAAATTCTTCAAGATTTAAGTATAGCGAGTGAATTACTAGAAGGGAAGCGGTTGCCAACTGAGAAGAAGAATCGACCTTCTCTTACTGCAGTGTATGCTTTTCAAGCTAGGATGTACTTAAACATGAGAGAATACGGAAAAGCTGAACTCGCGGCAGATAATTGCTTGAATCTTTATCCGAATTTAATTGATTATAACAGTGTTAAATTGCCTAGCGCAACACCATTTCTAAATACAAATGATGAAGTGATATATGCTGGATCAACGGTCGGTTCTGTTGTAGGAATAATTACAACCGTTAGAAATGTATATAGCATAATTGATAAATCATTGTTAGATCTATATGAGCCAGACGACTTAAGATTTAAAACTTATTTTTTAAGTGTGAGCGGCGGATATGTTATGAATAGAAGTTATAATGGGGCAGGAACTTATTCATTTTCCGGACTAGCTACTGATGAGATTTATCTAATTAAGGCAGAATGTGCTGCTAGAAGAGGTAATTTTAATGAAAGCATGACAATTCTCAATAAACTTTTAACAAATAGATTCCCTCCTTCAAAATTTATACCTAAACAGGCAACTAATGCAAAACAAGCGCTTGATATTGTGCTCTCTGAGCGTAGAAAAGAATTAGTTTGGAGAGGTTCAAGATGGGAAGATTTAAAAAGATTAAATAAAGAAGGGGCAAATATTACGCTTACTAGATTGGTAAATGGAGTTACTTATTCTCTTTTGCCAAACGATCCAAAGTACGTATTTCCAATACCTTCTGGAGAAATAGGATTAAGTGGGATAGCTCAAAACTTGCGATAAGTAATTTGTAAAGACATGGAAAAAAGCATGATTATTATTTGTTTACTTTTTCTTTCTTATCAGTTAGGATTTTCAAGAAGTAACAAAAAGTATAATGAAACAATTATAAATGTAAAAATAATTGACAAGAATCTGGATAAAACGAAAGTCCCAGTGATAATCCTCCAAACCTCTGAATGTGCATTTGGAGGTGTAGAGTTCATTAAAAGTATGAATTCAAACTATGAACAGGTAGCGGTAAAGGAAGGAAATGTGTTTAGTATATCTTCCTCTTCTGATGTTTTTTATATGCGTATTTACTATGCAGGTCAGAAGGTTCCAGGAGGATCATATTATTGGATAGACAATATTTATATTATAAAATCGGGAAGCGATTTATCTATTTATCTTGATAATGCAAATGTTAGGTTTTCAGGTGAAGCTTCAGTAATTCCTAATATACAAAGTCAAATCATAAAATATAGCTATAAGACTTCTGAATCGCAGAGAAAACTGTTAAATGATAAGGAATACTTACCCTATTTTCAAGAATTAGATAAAAGTCTAGATTCGGCACTTCAATTACAGCTAGGAGTGATTGAAAGTAATAAGACTATTTTAGGTGATTATTACGTAAAGCTTTTAACAGCTAATTGTTATGGTTATCGATATTACTCACAATTGAGAGCGTATAACTTTGAATTGATGCAAAATGAACTTTATTTTAAAACGTTTAAAAAGTATTATAATGAAAAAATAAAGGTTAGAATAATACCTGAGTTTACTAATGACCTATTGGACGCCTCTCCAATGTTTACAAATTTTCTTATTGAAGAGTTTCTTATTGTCGATAGAATAGGGCATGAAGAATACGGTCCGATGCTTCCTGATTCCTGTATTAGAAATATACTCAAAAAAATCAACACTAACCACAGTGGAATTTTAAGAGATAAATTATTAACGCTTTTTGCACTTCATACAAACAGAAATGAGAACGCTCTACCATTTTTTGATGAAATTTTATTTAATGTGAAGAATAAAAAATATAATAATTTATTGATAAATAAAATAGATGTAAAAAGAAATAATATTCCCTTTAAGGATTTTAATTTGGAGAATGAAACTGGAGAGATTTATACACTAAGTAGTTTTAATAAAAAAGTCATTGTATTGGATTTTTGGTTTACAGGATGTGAAAACTGTGCCGTTTTAAATGAAGCGATGAAACCTATTGTAAAGTACTTTAGTTCCAATCCGCAAATTCAATTTGTGAGTGTTTCTATTGATAAAAGTAAAAAACAGTGGCTTAAATCTGTTCATTTGGGTAATTATACACATAGTGAAGGTATAAATTTATATACAAATGGCGAAGGCTCTAATCACGATTTAATTAATTATTATAATATTACAAACTATCCAACAGTTTTTGTAATAAAAGATGGAGCGATGTATTCTTCATTACCCCCTAGGCCTTCTCCAAATACTAAGCCTGGTCAAGAGCTTTCTGAAAATGCATTAAGATTAATTGAATTGTTAGAAAAAGCCATGAAATTTTAATTTATTGTAGAGGATAAAAGCTATTCTCTACAATAAATTTTTTTTAAAAATTATGGAGCGTCATAAATGCCTTTAGTTGGTCCAGATACATCGGTTACATAATTTAGGCTTTTAAAATTAATCATCTGTGCTGCAGTATATGAGCTTGCAGTAACAGTAGTTCTTCCTAGTTCAGTAACTTGGTAGGCACATAATGTTTCTGTAGACAGGCTAAGACACTCGGCAGGGTTATAATTTTCGGTAATTCTTGGTGTATAATCATCACCTGTGTTTCCATAAACTTTAAGTGGGTCGGTCAGTTTAGCATTTGTAAATGCGCTTCCACCAATTGCAATTATCACTGCAAATAGTGCAAAAAATACTTTTTTCATAATTATAAGAATTAATTTTTGTTTAAGCTTTTATTGTATTTCTTTATACAGGGTACAATCTTACCTGTATCGCGCGCACGAATGTTTTTTATATGATTAAGATTGTTTTTTAGAAATCGTATTATTACCATTCATTTACACCAATATATACTCCCTTATTGTATGATATTGGTCTTAGATATCCACTGTCAATCCAGTATTGAATGTCATATCTGGATATAGAATATGGAAAAACGGCCCACACACCAGGGATTATTCCATAACCACAAATACCCTCATAATTGAATTGTACACAGTTTGAAGCATCGTAATTTTCATAAATTCTTTTATAGATTCCGTTATCCGTTAATCCGTAAAAATAGTCCGAATCAGTTTTATTGGCACTAACATAAGTTGCGCTTAAGCATGCAATCATTGCAATGAATAAGCTGAAAATTATCTTTTTCATGATCTATAAGATTTTGAAAAATTAGCTATTATTTTCTCCTAATAAACATTAGGGCAATACCCGCTAAAAATATAAATGAGATGTTAAACCAGATGTGCTGGACCCAGGTAAGCGATTGAATTACCCCACCACATCCACAGGTTTTAGGTCCACCATAGCTGATCATGTATATTAAGTAACTTGTAAACGCGATCATGATCAGCAGAGAGGAAACCAATCCATATCTTCTCGTTTTAGGAATAATTAGCAGCATACTGATCAATATTTCAACTGCTGGAATTAACCAGGCCAACATAACAGAGTATGGCTTTAGCAATACAGAATGGCTCAATCCTCTTTGAAAAACAGCGTAATCTTGCAGCTTACTACTCGCTGTATAGACAAACAGAATTATAAACGCATAGCAAATGCAATCGACAATAATCTCCTTAGTCTTTTCTGATAAATACAATCTTGGTTGCTTTCTCAATGTTGTTTCCATATTAACTGTTTTTGAGCATAGTCAATTAATTCCTTTAATTTTGATATTTGCAATCGGTATAGAGCTGATACACATGCGATAAATCATCTGTGCCATGGAACCTGCTTAAGTTTAGCGTGACCAGGACTTGGTAAGGTGGTGTTCGACAGGATCATGCTCTATACGCTCTTGCTACATCTATATTGATATTCCCCAGCCATTAGCTGTAATGTTTTTCGATAAAAAAGACCGGAGCTAACTCGTCTATCAGCCCTCGGCCCTTCCAGATTAAAATTTATGTGTTTGTTCGGTTTTTTCTTTTGAATTTAGATTGCTGTATCAGGTGTCTCTCCCAGGCCAAGTCCCACTCTCCGGTTACAACTGCCTCATTCCTTATTTCAATTACTTTTCTTAATGCTTCTTCTTCACTGTCTGCAAAGACCTTAGAAATCAATAACCCATGCTGACGATCTGGTCCGCCATAAAAGCAGATGTTATGTTCTTCATTTTTTGTGTGTTGTAATTCGCAATTCAGATCGCATATAAAAATATCTCTGGGTGCATCATTCGTAAGTTCAAGAGAGATATAGTAAGCGCTTTTTTGTTCGAGACAAGTATCATCTTTAAACCCACCAATGAATTGCTGAGCAATTTCTATATTGTCAAAGGCAGTATAGGTCTCATGGATTCTTTTCTCGGTGTTCATGGTTTTGAGTATTAGCGTTTTGTTATATCAAATGTAGGGGCTCCCTGACTATGTTTTTGTTTCATTTGCAACAAACGTGTGTTACATAAGTAACAAAATCAGCTGTTTCTGTTTTGCTTGTATATAGCGTATGCTGTACTTAGCCTAGATCTAGAGACATTTAGGTGCTGTGCAATACAATCTTTATTGATTCTGTTAATAATAGTTGGGTTGTGCTTTAAGAATAGAACAAGTCTTTCTTCTACAGATGATTTAAGCAGCTGCTGATAAAACTTATTATAAGTTTCCCTTTCTATCTGTAAATGTGTAGAGAGCGTGAGCAGCTGCGGAGATTTGTTGAGTAAGTTTTTTAAGGGGAAATGGCCTATAGAGATGACTTCGCCGTCTTCCAGCATTTGGATATTCTCTAATCTGTCTTCACAGTTTACGAAACTTTTTACATCAAATAGGATGTCATCTTTTTTCCAAAGACGTGTGACAAATGTTTTGTCGGTTTCATCATCATAATAAAAGCTATGCGCTATTCCGCTGTAAATATAGTGTAGATGACCAGCGTCATAACTTCCGCTTTCTTCCAGGTACTGATCTTTATTTACCTGTTTAATCCGACAATTTAAAATAATGTATTCTCTACATTCTTCAGTTAAGGGACCGACCAACAATTCCATTTTTGGAATTATTTCTTTGCTCATGATCAGTCTCAATCTGGATTTATTTAATTCGGTTCCAAGTACTTTCATCGCAGTTGATTAAAAAATTGACAACAAATACGGATAATGAATAAGGTTTTGAGGGCGTAATTCATTTGGAGAGGTGGCTTGTAATTCCTTTATTACCATAAAGTTAGGGGTTGGTTCTTTCTCTTCAAACGGATTTTTCTTGCAAAATGCATCGTTTTACCCCTGTAGGTTGTGGAGGAAAAGTCCACCCGACCTAGTTAAAGAATACTGATTCTAATTTCAGTAGGTGGAAGTCCAAATTTCTTTTTAAATGCGCGACTAAAATATTTGGGATCGTCGTAGCCTACACTTGCAGAGATTTCCTGAATGGTTTTTTGAGTAGTTAACAGTAATTTCAACCCTTGGTGCATGCGCAATTCAATGACGTGATTGTGTAATGGTCTATCGAAAGCAAGTTTCGCTAGCCTAATCAGCATCGTGGTGGATATCATAAATCGTTCAGCTAATTCCGTTTCATCACCAACAATCTTGCTTGCATAATTTTTTCTGACAAATTCAGCAATTTCTTTTGCCTTATCCTGCTGATATTTGACAGTGACCATTCCTTGCCTTAACTTCAGGAGATATCTGCTAATACAGTCATTTAAAAAGATATGTAGGTCAATCTCTACATCTCTATGTTCATATAGGTTACCTAATTTTTTAAGACTGTTGAATATTTGTTGGGTGATATTAAAACTGGGTAATCTGAAATTCAGGAGTTCATTGCTTTTAAAGCTAGCAATGAACTCCTTTAACTCTTCCATCTTACCGTATTTGGAAATGAACCAATCAGGTTTTATACTGAGCAACAGAATCTGATGGTTTCCGGTCGTAATGCTTCGTTGATATTTTCCTGCTTTAAGATAAGAAAGCATACAGCTGTTACCCAGTATTTCAAAGATGCCCTCATTGTCGTCCTCATGGATTACAGGAGAATCATCCTGCATGGCCATCATAAAAAATAAATCTATAGTAGCCTCGAAATCTACAACGAAATCTGCCGCCACCCGGTAATCATATAGTTGAATGTCAACAAGGTGATGGCTGATCGATTGTACTAATAGATCACCATCAGCCAAAGTTATATAGGTGGCTTCTGCCAATTTTAAAGGAATTGAAGTCAAACCAACTCTTTGATCGAAAGAGGGATGAATGATTTTGTCTGGTTTGAGAAGTAATTTAACGTGAGAGCGCATAAATTTGTTTTTTTAATCAAATTTAGACTCTTTATTTATGCATGAAAATAGATAAAATTGACAATTTTCGCCTTAATTTGTCAAATTAATGTATAAAAAGTATAAATAACCACTATTGGGAATGTTTTCGTTGTTTGTCTTGCTTTGGAGGATAACCATAATAGCTTTTGAAAACTTTGCTAAAATGAAATATGTTTTTGTAGCCAACGGCTAATGCCACTTTCCCTACCGTAAGCATTTCGTTTTTTAAGAGCTTTTCCGCATTGGTCATTCTTTGTTTGGTAATAAACTTATGTACGGTAAAACCAAAGGTTTTAGTAAATAACCTGTTTAAAGTTACGCTGGTCATGTTAAACATGGCTGCGATTTTTTTGGTATCTCCAATTTCAGGCTCAGCATAATTGGAGATTAGGTAGCCCATTATTTTATAGGCAATACTCTTTGTGTGCTCAGGTATAGCATCAGATGCTTTTGTTTTGATCTGGTTGGAAGAGGCGAGATGCCGTACCTGTGTTAAGTAATTATTCAATGATAGGTTGAGAAAAGAGGCGCCATAATGTGCTGGTAAATCACTCACGGGGTAGTTTTCTAAGAAAAATTTGACACGATCTTCTTCCGGAAGACGAAGCATTTGGAGGGTTTCTTCTGTGCTTTTCTTCTCAACGAAAGCAATATGTTGGATGAGTTTAATGGTTTCTGGGAACTGTTCTAGCTTCATTACACCTGACCTTTTGATTTCAAGGACAGTAACCTCTCCAACTGCCCTGAACTTAAAACGTACAGGAACCAGTTCGAAAAAGCTTTCCAGGTCTGTTACAATGTCATTGGGATAATAAATCCTTTCTACAATTTCTTCACCATCTGAATCTGTCCGGATGGTTAAAATAAAACCGGTTATCAAATGCCATGCTTTATTGGCTATTTGCCCGGGTTCTAGAAATAAATAACCCGTTTTTTTGTGTCTCTCGGTCATTAATGGCTGTATTTCATTCCAGAATCCAGCCGAAAGCGGAGTCATGTTATTTAAGTCATTCAATAAACGAGCAATATTTTTCATGGAGGAAAGATATTCGTTAATTAAGAGCGAACAATTTAAAATTGTTTATGTAAACTTAAAAAAATTAAATATAATAGGCAAATTTTTACGAATATTATCTTGTCCTTTTTTTTACCAGCATTATTTACCTTATTTCATAATTGAAAAGGCTATTTTGTTAAGTCCTTAGGAATAAATAAAATAGCTTCACTTGGTCGAAATCCCTTAATCGAGAACATTATTGCTGATATAACAGTATATGAAGTCAAGTTGAATTTGTAATTTCCAGAGATAGAAACAGATTGTTTAAAAAAGTAAATTTATAGCAATAGAAAAATTGAATATGGTTGTTGTTGTTTCCCTTATCGATGATTACTGAAATTTTCAGAAATCCCTGCCTTCAGTTGGATGGAATTTGTTTTTGAATCCGGATAGTTGAGCTCTAGGAGCAAGTCATTGTATTGTTCCAACAGACTCACGTATTTGTTAATCCAATAATCTACATTTTTCGAACCATCATTATTTTCTGTTGGAGTAATGCCTAAATCTGCGGTTGAGTGCTGCGCATTAGCAAATTCCTCTGGAAATTCTTTTGTGAAATCATGGTCTATAGCCTGGCCAATCTTGCAAATTGTGTCCAGATTAATCTGGCCATATTCAAACCAGTTGTAGATGGCTGTTCTACTCACTTGAAGCTTCCTGGAAAGCTCACTAATGCCGATCTTTTTACGTACTACACGCTCGATCACATCTCCTTTATTAGGTGTCATAATTTATTGAGAATTTAAATTAAACAAAACCCTATATGAAAACTTACAAGATCAGTAGGATTGCTGATCGTATCAATACCTACGAAAAAATTATACCAATTCAGTAAAATTTAAGTTTGTAGTCCAATTAATATTCACTGGTTTGAAAATAATTAATGAATTATTCACTTTGAGCCATTTTAATGAAGATAATTGAAAGGTGTTTATTGTGCTGATCTGCTTTATCTTAAAGAAGATTTTAAGTAGCCTATCATTGGGATTGTGTAAGTATGGGGAATTGTTTGTGCAGTCATTGTGTTTGATTTTTATCAGAGTGTAAAGTAGATTGTATAATTTATACAATCCATTTACAACTTTTACAATCGTAATGATTTCTCAAATATTATTGTCTAGCTTTAATCTATGAAATCACCTGTTTAAGAAGTGTTTTTCATAGAACAGCTATTTTTTAAGATGAATAGATCCAGACAATAGGCTGAACAGTTTCTAAATGAGTGGGGGTGAGATTTCTTGGATGTTTTAATTCAAAATCAGCTGCTGTAACTGATGTAGCGAAGCTATAAGTGCCCCTGATGATTTGAATTCCACATTAAACTGTATTAACATCAAACGATTACCTCATCAATTTTTGTGATGCTTTCTTGCCAGCATCAATTCCAAAATGATATTCTGATTCATTCATTATTTAAACCATCAACATGCTAGATTCGCGTACTAAAATTGGTATTATCGGCCTCGGATATGTGGGGCTTCCCTTGGCAGTGGAATTCGCTAAGCAATATAAAGTATTGGGTTTCGATATAAATGAAGAGCGCATTTCCGAACTCAAGTCAGGATATGATCATACACTTGAAATAGATACTGATTTATTGAATCAGGTGCTGACCAATACCTGTACTTCTGAAAAGGGCTTATTCTGTACTAATGACGCTGAACTTCTAAAAAATTGTACCATTTTTATTGTTACCGTACCTACACCGGTAGATAAGAATAATCGCCCTAATCTGATGCCTTTAATTAATGCAAGTATCACTGTCGGCGGCGTTCTTAAAGCAGGGGATATCGTTATTTATGAATCAACAGTTTATCCCGGCGTTACAGAAGATGAATGTGTACCGGTGCTGGCTAAAATCTCTGGCCTTAAGTTTAATATTGATTTTTATGCAGGCTACTCTCCAGAACGGATTAATCCTGGCGACAAAAAGCATACAGTAGCAAATATTCTTAAAATAACTTCAGGTTCCACCCCTGAAATTGCAGAAATTGTGGACCAATTGTATAAATCGATCATTACAGCAGGCACTCATAAGGCTTCCTGTATTAAGGTTGCTGAAGCGGCTAAAATTATTGAAAATGCACAGCGTGATATTAATATTGCTTTTGTGAATGAATTGGCTATGATTTTTAATCGCTTAGGCATTAATACAAATGAAGTATTAGATGCTGCCAGCACCAAATGGAACTTTTTAAATTTCAGACCAGGTCTAGTTGGGGGGCATTGCATTGGTGTAGATCCTTATTACCTGGCGCAGAAAGCTCAGGAAGTAGGATATCATCCAGAAATTATCTTAGCTGGAAGAAGGGTAAATGATGGTATGGGCGCTTACGTAGCCGATCAGCTGGTGAAACAAATGATTCAAAAAGATACCCATATTGTTGGTGCAAAAGTGCTGGTATTGGGCTTCACATTTAAAGAGAACTGTCCGGATGTAAGAAATACTAAAGTTATTGACATCATCAACAGGTTAAAAGAATATAATGTAGAAGTAACTGTTCATGATCCATGGGCCAATGTGGTGCATGCAAAACATGAATATGGTATTATATGTGAAAATGGGGAGTCTAAAACCAGAAAATACGATGGGATACTAGTTGCGGTCGCCCATCAGGAGTTTAAAAGTATTGAGTTGGGTAGATTATGTAAAAAGAATACAGTGGTATATGATATTAAATCATTGCTCCCTAATGCATCAGTTGATTTCCGATTATAAAGGTAATGGATCTACAGGGGAAAACAGTTTATGGTGTGCTTTGGTCAGTCGGACAGGAGCTAAGCTCAAAATTCATAAGCTTTTTGATCACTGTAATTCTTGCTAGAATCCTTTCTCCTGCAGAATTTGGTTTGATTGCAATGCTCTCTATTTTTATCGTAATCGGTAACTCCCTATTGGATGGTGGACTAACCTCCTCCTTAATTAGAACCACAGAAGTCACGCAAAAAGATTGCTCTACCGTCTTTTATTTTAACTTGATAGGCAGTGTATTGGTATATGGAATTTTGTTTTTATCCGCTCCTTTTATAGCCAGATTTTATGAACAGCCAATACTCAGTAATGTCGTTCGGGTATATGGAATCTCATTAATCATAAATGCCTTTTTTGGAATCCAGCAAACACTGCTGGTGAAGGAGATGAGGTTCAAAACAATGACTATGATTCAGATACCATCAGTAATAGGTGGTGGAATAGTAGGCGTTTTTTTAGCTAAAATGGGATATGGAGCCTGGAGTTTAGTGTGGATGAGTCTCGTTACTTCATTAATATCTACGATACTCCATTGGTATTGTTCTCCCTGGCGACCAGTAATGATATTTGATTCGGCCAGCTTTAAAAGCCATTTTCACTATGGCTATAAACTTACTTTATCTAGCATGATTGATAAGTTGTATCAGAATATCTATACCATCATTATAGGTAAATTCTATATGCCGGCCCAATTGGGTTTTTATTCAAGAGCCGATTCTATTAGTCAGCTGCCAATAGGTATCATCTCCTCAGCCGTAAATAAAGTCACTTTTCCAATGTTTGTAAACCTATCACACGACAATGAGCAGTTGGTATATGTGTATCGGAAAGTAATGCTGCAGGTGTTATTCTGGATGGCACCGACTTTAATTGCCCTCTGTGTGGTGGCTGAACCCTTATTTCGATTAATGCTGACTGATAAATGGCTTCCGGCCGTCCCATATTTTCAGATTTTATGCATCGCAGGGATCACTTATCCAATACATGCTTACAACTTAAATATTTTAAAGGTAAAAGGTCAAACTCATTTATTTTTGAGACTGGAAATGATAAAAAAGGTGTTTTGTGTAATCGGTATTCTTTGTGTATTTCCCTTTGGAATTTACGGTCTGCTTTACTTTCAATTGTTTTTCAGTTTTTTCGGCTTGTACATCAATTCAATTTATACAGTCAGGTTTATCAACTATCCTTTTGTAAAGCAAATAGTAGATATTCTACCCACTTTGTTCATTTCAGGGCTTGTAGGCATCACTTGCTTTTTTTTCGATAAGCTCCTTGTTGCTGCAAATTTTAATGATCTATTCAGAATTATAGTTTTAGGCCTCAGTTATTTTGTGGGTTACTTTGCTGCAAGTTACCTGTTTAAATTATCTGCAATTATTGATTTTAAACAACTCATCTTAAAAAGATTATATCAGTAAAAAATCCTCAACCGAAGCCTTCGAAAGGAAAATTAATGAATTGTTGGAATTAATCACAAAACATGGAAACAAATGATCAAGAAGTTATGGTTAGCGTGAGCTGCCTAACCTACAATCATGAGCAGTATATTGCTCAGGCAATTGAAGGGTTTCTAATGCAAAAAACAAAATTCAAATTTGAAGTTCTGGTCGGTGAGGATTGCTCAACTGATGGGACCAGGAAAATTGTAGAATTTTATCAGAAAAACTATCCTGAAATCATTAAAATGGTTACCTCTGAAAAGAATGTAGGATTAAAAGATAATTTTAACCGAATCGTTAAACAGGCCAAAGGAAAATATATGGCAATGTGTGAAGGTGATGACTTCTGGACGGACCCTTATAAACTTCAAAAACAAATTGATTTTTTAGAGAATAACCCGGATTATATCATCTGCTGTCATTATTCGAAAATTATTGACCAGCATGGTGAAACTCTTTATGTACATCCAAACCCGGTAAGTCTGGAATTTGGTTATGAAGATATTTTACAAGGAAACAAAGATGAAACCTTTACCGCAACATTGATCTATAGAACCAGCCTGGATGTAACCCACATGGGGAATCAGGACTGGTACCTTAAATGCCATGCACCAGATAAGTTCTTGAAATTATACGCTACAGCAGTTACCGGAAAGAAAATTTATGTCATGCCGGAAGTAATGAGCTGCTATAGGAAACATGTTGGCGGGGTTTGGAGCATGGTAGATCCCCAGGTCATTAGAGGCCGGATGCTCAGCGACTTTAATGTGATCATAAAAAACTTTAAATATCCGACCTCATTAAAATGGAAACTGCTGAGGGTATATTCTAAAAACTATCTGCGCCATGACATCAGGCATTTACAGCTGAACAACGCGATTAGCACTATCAAATACCTTTTACTTTACTAAGTAAAGGTTAAACCTATACTCGATCTCAAACAAGTAGTCCTACCGTTAACAATCGTTGTTAGATGAAAAAGCTCAAACTTTTTTTTGTAATTAATTCCCTCACTGCAGGTGGTGCAGAGCGCGTGGTGACCAACCTGGCCAACTATTTTAATCAGGAAGGCTTTCCCGTGACTATGGTTTGCCTTAA
Organism: Pedobacter sp. PACM 27299; assembly: GCF_001412655.1. Classification (NCBI taxonomy): domain Bacteria; kingdom Pseudomonadati; phylum Bacteroidota; class Sphingobacteriia; order Sphingobacteriales; family Sphingobacteriaceae; genus Pedobacter; species Pedobacter sp. PACM 27299. Next base: position 2,360,533 of record NZ_CP012996.1, read on the forward strand.
TTATAAAGCGCCGGTTTATAGGGTAGATCAAGGAGTTAAGCTTGTATATCTGACGAATCGGGCAAACAAAGACCACCTGTTTTATCGCTTTTGGTTCGCGATGCTGACTTTCTTTAAATTGCTGCGCCTTTTGATGAAGGAGAAACCTGGTTGTGTCATCTCTTTTATGACCTCAGCTAATCTATGGGCAGGTTTAACCTGCAGTTTAACAGGTACTCCATTTATAGTTTCTGAGCGTACTACACCAGACAATACCATTAACAAGTTTAATTTTGCCTTGAAATGGATTTATTCCCTGATCTACAGCAAATCTAAAGCAATCGTCATACCTGCAAAAGCTATGGAGGACTGTTTGAAGAAAAATAAGTCTTTTCAAAAACTGAATAATTTTTATCTGATTAAAAACTATGTCAATGTTTTTCAACTGCCAGGTCTGGAACAGGTTCATTATAAAAAATTTATCCTCGGCGTTGGTCGACTTTCCTATGAAAAAGGCTTTGACCAGTTAATAGAGGCCTACAGTAAAATACATACTCCAGAAATTGATCTGGTTATCGCTGGCGATGGAGACGATCGTGACCTCCTGTTGGAGAAAATCAGAAGTCTTGGCCTATCTAATCAGGTGCAGTTGATTGGTGCTAAAGAGAATTTACAGGACTATTACCAGCAAGCAGAATTATTTGTACTTCCCTCCAGAAATGAAGGTTATCCGAATGCCTTAATTGAGGCGATGAGCATGGGCTGCCCTAGTATCGCGATGGATTGTGAATTTGGGCCCGCTGAGATCATCGAAAATAGGAAAAACGGTATCCTGGTAGAAGATAAAAATATAAATATGCTGGCCGCGTCTATGTCAGAGGTTTTAAACGACGCAGTATTTAAAAATAGGCTTTCCAAAGGCGGGAAATTAATCGGTAAAACTAACTCTCAACAAGCCATTACCTCAAAATGGCAGGACTTAATATTGAGCTAAATATTTTTTCTAATCCATCTGGTTATGTACGTTAAAAGAGTATTTGATGTCGTAGTTGCCTTTTTTGGGGTTTTAATGCTCCTGATTCCTTTTGTGATTGTTGCCATTTTAATTATCGCTGACTCAAAAGGAGGTGTTTTTTATAAGCAGACAAGGGTGGGAAGAGATAAGGTCAATTTTGAGTTGTTGAAGTTTAGAACCATGTATGCCAATTCTGATCAGTTGGGTTTACTAACTGTGGGCGATCACGATAAGCGAATAACAAAAATTGGATATTGGTTACGGAAGCATAAAGTTGATGAATTACCCCAGTTACTGAATGTTTTGAAGGGCGACATGAGTTTCGTAGGGCCAAGACCAGAGGTGATTAAATATGTGGAACTGTATGATTTACAGCAAGTGCAGGTGCTTTCTGTTAAACCTGGGATTACCGATTGGGCATCAATTGAGTTCTCCGAAGAAAATGAACTGCTGGCTAAATCTGTCGATCCGGAGAGTTTCTATATCAATGAGATCATCCCTTCCAAGATCATACAGAATTTAAAATATATCAATAAACATGATATCTGGGTCGACTTGACCATCATATTCCTGACGTTAAAAAAAATAATGATCAGGTAATCAAAATCAATAGAATATGTTACTTAAAAAGTTAATGATCACGTTTTTTATGACATCGTACCTCTATACTTTGTCGTTCGGGATTTTCATGACTCAAATTTTCAGAATTCCGGCACCATTTGTCTTTTGCCTGCCACTGATCTTGTTTTTTAAAGAGGGAAAGCTTCCCTTTTTATATACAAAAGAAGCGATTCTCTTCTTCTTAGCGCTATTTTTTTATGATTTTATTGGAATGGCTGATCGTCTTGCCTTTTTCGCCAGTCTCATTGTGATTTCATGCTGTATATTTTATTTTAATTTTTTCGTGGGCTATAACAGACGCAGGTTTAATCTTTCCATGGCCATATTTTATGGGCTTCTTTTTTTCTCCGCGGTGATCATGGTCCTGAATCATTTTTTGCCTGCACGGATAGATCAATTGAGAAGTACATTGCTGAACGATACTATTATGCAAAGCCCGGCAGGCTTGGCGCTAACACAGTTTAATTATGGATATCAGCTGGCAGCTTTGGTTTCATTTATGTTTGTTTTTACGCATGTATTCCGATTAAACATACTCATTAAACTCCTCGCATTTATTATATGTGTTACCTTCATTTATCTCGGAATGAACAGATCCGTTTTTGTCACCTTTTTATGCTCTTCCTTCTTGTTCGCGGTTTTTTATTACCGGTATAAATCCATTTTCATCATCAGCGCTGCGGTATTAATTGGTTTTGTTTCTTATGCATTTATCATCAAAGAAAACTTCGATGCCAAGAATAATATTATGGCTAAAAATGAGGGGAAGAATGCAAATTACTATAACCGGGTAGGGCTTTCAGAAGAGAATTTGAAGGTCTATGCGGATTATCCATTCGGATTGATCTTTTATGGGAAAAACTGGGGAGAGGTGACTTATAGGAGTACAATTTTCACAAATGGATTGACCTCTCATAATGCCTACCTGATGTTTTTTACCTATTTAGGACCTTTTTTAGGATTGGGATTACTGATATTTCTTTACTACAATATCGGGAAAATATTTCTGGGTGTACTGTTCAAGATAAAGCTCAAGGAGAATGCCATGTTAATTGGGTTATGCTTTTCTTTTTTAGGTGTATCTATCAATGCTTTTTCTCATAATGGCTGGTTGGTAAGTGCAGATGGACCTACTTTATTTTTGTATTTCAGTATCCTCCACCTGGCTAAGATTCAGGCCTGTCAAAACGCTCAGGAACCGGATGAAATTGTAATTGATCATCAATATGTTAAAATATAATACGGTAATCGTGGAAGATAAAAAACTCAAGGACATCGTAGACTGGGACGTTGTAAACTGGGCAAAGGCCCTGGATTATTGGGAGAAAAATGCGGACTTAAAAAACAAAGGGTACAATTGTCTGGAGCTTGGGACGGCAAATGGTGGACTATCATTATGGCTGTCGCTCCATCAGAATAAGGTGCTGTGTACAGATCTATTGCCGCCAAAAGAAAACGCACGAAGTATTCACAAAAAATACAACTGTGATTCTAATATTGAATACGCGGCAATGGATGCCTTAAATATCCCTTTTGAAAGTCATTTCGATATTGTTGTGTTTAAATCAATTCTTGGTGGGATCAGTCAAAATGGAAAAGATGAAAACAAATTAAAAACCTTAAATGAAATACATAAAGCACTTAAGCCAGGGGGGAAGCTGTTATTCGCGGAAAATTTGGAAGCTTCACTATTTCACAAGATGCTAAGGAAGAAATACGGTACACCTGATTGGAACTATGTGCGATTGAATGAAATAGAGGAGATTTTTCAGTCCTTTAAAAATGTATCTTTTACTACTGTAGGTTTTTTTGGCTGTCTGGGTAGAAATGAAAAACAAAGAAATATTCTTGGTAGGATAGACAACCAAATTGAAAAGATGATTCCCCAAAAAATGCACTATATCATGATTGGTATCGCTTACAAATAGAAAATAATGTTTACTCATGACTAAAATAGCACATATTGTAGGAGATTTAGGAAGAGGCGGCGCGGAACGTTTTGTGGTTGATTTATGTAATGAACTCGCAGAGAAGGCCGAAAATGAAGTGTACTTAATCTCACTTTGTGACAATGATCCAGAAACTACTTTTGTGAATGAAATCTCTGATAAAGTAAGCTACGCTTCATTTTACAAAACACCAGGATTTAGTATGGAAGTTTTTTTAGAATTGACCAACTGGCTGGTCGCAGAGAAAATGAATGTCGTTCATTCTCATTTAAACTCCTTAGAATATCTGCTGCTTTATAGGCTTAAAAGAACAGAAACGAAGTTTTTTCATACCATACATTCTACCGCAGAGGCGGAATGTCCAGGGCGCTTCCTGAAGTTCCTGAGAAAGAACCTCTATAAAAGAAATTTAATCAGACCAATCGTAGTTTCCAAAGATGGAAGTGAGTCCTTCCGTAAATACTATAGACTGGAAAACGAAATTATAATTGAGAATGGTAGGCCATTTCTAAACAGAACAGCTGAGTATCCAGGATTGCTGAATAAATACAAAGGGGCGCCTAATACCTCCCTTCTTGTTCATGTTGGCAGGATCATTAAAGTAAAAAACCAACGATTACTAATTGAAGCGGTGCAGCAGTTTAATGCCGCAGAAGAACAGAAATGCAGGCTGCTGATAGTCGGCGATGTGCGTGATGAGCCATTGCATCAAAAATTGCTGGAGCTCACAGAAGGGGATCATTACATCGAATTTCTGGGAGGAAGAGATAACATCGTGGATTACCTGAGTATCGCTGATTTCTTTTGCTTATCAAGTTTTTATGAAGGGATGCCTATTTCCTTGATTGAAGCGCTGTCTGTGGGTTGTATCTCTATTTGCACCCCTGTAGGTGGGATTAAGAATATGATTGACCATGAAGTTACAGGATTCTTAAGTAGGGACGAGAGGTTGGAGAGTTATTATCAGGCCATCCGGGAAGCCGTATTTTATGCTGATAAACCAAAAATAAGAGAGAATAGTAGAAATATATTCAAGTCAACCTATCATATTGGCGCTTCAGAAAAAAAACATAGCCAGACCTATAATCTATAGTGCTGCATTCAATATAAATCCAACGCATCAAATCATCTTAATTTTTTAATAGCTGGCGATTTCTTTGATTCCGGCTTTATCCTGATAAATATGAATAACGTTATTGATAGATATTTTGGCGCCGATAAATGGAATATAGGAATGATCAGGCAGTCTCAGCGAGATTTAGTGCTTAGGAAAGGTTTCAGCAGAAAAGTGTTATGGCTTAAAGAAGACAAGGCAGATTATTCTGCAGATCCTTTTGTAGTCAATATCAAATCAAACCTTTATATCTATTATGAAGAGCTCAATTTTTGGAAAATAAAAGGTAAGATTTCCCAGATCAAGAATTTTGATTTTAGCTCTAAACAAAAGGTAACCGGGTTTCTGCCCAGTGATATTCATTTATCCTACCCTTATATTTTTGAAGATAAATCAGCATTTTACTGCATCCCGGAAACAGCTGATATTGGAGAAGTTAGCCTTTATCAGGTAAATCCTGAAAATCCTGCAGCCATCTTAAAGAAAAAAGTATTGTTAAGTGACGCGCGTTATGTAGACAGTTCTATTGTCAAATATGGTGGGAAATACTGGTTATTTACAAATATTGATGGCAAGTTAAATGAATTGTATATCTATTATTCGGAACATTTAGATGGAGAATTCCTTCCTCATGCTCAGAACCCGATTCCGGTAAACTGTAAAAACTGCAGGGGGGCAGGGAGTTTGTTCCTAGTTGATGATGTGCTGTTTAGGCCAACGCAAAATCTTGAGATCCGATATGGTGGTTCAATTATGATCAATAAAATCACCGCGCTTACGCCCAGTACTTTTGAGTCTGAAGAGGACTTTGAATTGTTTCCCGAAGCTCCTTATTTATCGGGGATGCATAACATCAGTTTCGCCAAAGATTTTATCGTTGTAGATGGGAAAAGAAGAAGGCATTCGCCAATTACTCCTGTACACCGGTTATTGAAAAAGATCTTCTATCAAAGATCATATTGATCCTTTAGCAAATATTAGAATACAAACAGTTTTTTATTCGATCTTATGGGACAGCATGTTTTGTTTATTACAACGGGCCTACGGAAAGGCGGTGCAGAAACGCAGCTGATAAAAATTGCGCGGTTTTTAAAAAGCCGGCAATACAAGGTTAGAGTTGTTTCCTTAAAACCTATAAATGATTTCAATATTGATTTTCAAATGGAAGGCCTGGACGTGGTGTTTCTCAAAAGCTGGAGTCGTCATCCCTTTTCGAATCTTTTACGGCTACATAAGACAGTCAGGGAATTTAATCCGGATGTGGTCATCGCGTTTATGTTTATCGCCATCATTTTTGCCCGTTTTCTAAAAATGTGCTTTGGTTTTAAACTGATCTCTTCCATAAGAACCCCTGTAATTGCCAATAAGTGGTACGTGCTCTTTAAGCTCACCGCAGATGGGGACGATGTAGTGGTGTATAACTCCTACAAATCGAAATCTAATTTTGAACAAAATAAGCTGGTTAGGAAGCCAGGCCTGGTGATCAATAATGCCATTTCCATTCCTGCGCTTTCCAGGACAAGCGATCACCATGCTGCGAAGAAGCCTTTTGTCTGGATTTCAATGGCCCATTTTGTTCCTGAAAAGGATTATGTAACGCTATTTAAAGCGATATCCTTAATGAAAAATGAAAACTTCAGACTAGATGTTTTGGGTAATTTATTTGATCAGGATTGGCCTTTTGAAATGATTAAAGAATTGGATATAGCACACCATGTGAAACTGTTGGGATTAAAAACAGAGACCCACACTTTCCTCGAGAAAGCAGATGGTTTTGTGCTTTCTTCTTTTTTAGAGGGAATGCCAAATGCATTATTGGAAGCTATGGCCTATCAAAAACCTGTAATTGCCTCCGCCGTTGCTGGTATTGAAGAATTACTTGAAAATGTGGATGCTGGTTTTCTTTTTAAACAAGGTGATGCGGTAGAGCTTGCGGCAAAAATGAAGCGCATCATGCATATTCCAGTTCAGGAACGGAAGGCAATGGGGGAAAATGGAAGGCGACATATAGAACAGTACTTTTCAGAAGAAAAAGTTTTGCAGGATTGGTTGTCATTAATCGGACAGGTTGCTGATCACAAGATGGTTTCTTTATCAGGATTCTTATTACGATAACTACCTGCAAATTCAATTTAACGCTTAAAATCAGAAAACATGTGCGGAATATTTGGAACCTTAAATTTTAATTCCAGTAAAGACCAACAACATATTTACCGTGATTTGTTTCATCGTGGGCCAGATGAGCAACGTCATGTTCAACAAGATAATCTGGAGTTATACCATACCAGACTGGCCATACAGGATCTGACTGACCAAGGTCAGCAGCCGATGAAATATGAAGAGCTCACTATTGTCTTTAATGGAGAGATTTATAATCACCTGGACATCAGAAAAAAATATGGCTTGCAGAGTTCTTCAAGCTCTGATACGAAAACCATTTTGATGTTATACAAAGTCATTGGAATGAAAATGTTAGAGGAGTTCGATGGCATGTTTGCCTTTGCTTTATATGATTCCCTCAAAAAAAGCTTTACCTCGTCAGAGATCGTGCAGGAAAGAAACCGTTGTATGTATATGTTAAAGGACTGCAATGCGTTTTTTCTTCCGAATTGAATATCCTATCCAAAGTGGTGCGTCCCGAAATAGATGAGGCGGCTATAGCGGATTACCTATATCTGGGCTATCATTACAGAAAAGCCACCCCTTATCAAGGGGTATCAGAACTGGAGAATGGCTGTTATCTGGAGATAGACACCCATACCAATCTCAGTAAAAAGGTGAAATGGTTTGATATGGCTATTTACTATCAGCAAGAGAATAAATTAAGGTATCCTGATGCGATTGAAATGTTAGACCATCACCTTCATTTGGCGATAAAAAGAAGAATTGATAGCTCAGATCTGGATGTCGGGGCATTTTTAAGCGGTGGGATTGACAGCGGATTGGTGACCTCAATCGCAGCCGAACATACCACAAATTTAAAGACGTTTACCGTTAAGGTAGAAGGAAGCTATGATGAATCTCATCTGGCGCAAAAAGTAGCTCAAAAATATTCAACCAACCATACGGTGGTGGACATCACTTTTTCAGATTTACAAAAAGACATAGAAAAAATACTCATCAACCATGGTGAACCGAATTGTGATAATTCGGCAATTCCTAGTTACTATGTTGCAAAAGAAGCAAAAAAACACATCACAGTCGTGTTAAACGGCGACGGAGCCGATGAATTGTTTGGTGGTTACCGCCGTTATGTGCCTTTCAAACATTTTGATTTTTTTAATTCAGGTAAGGTAAGTACTACTGCTGCTAAAGTGCTGACCAGCATTCTGCCAATTGCAAATGAAAAACAAAGTAGTTATAACTATGTGTATCGTTTATTAAAGTTAGCTGGTTATGATGATTTGCTTAAGGTATATAATTCGGCATCCTGTGATCTGTTTGTTGGCTTTGAAGATCAGTTTATTCGTAAACCATTGATGAAAGAGCTCACAGCAGACCTGATGACCATCAATCAAATGCCAATTACCTCGTTAAAAAAGATCATATTTACGGATTTTCAATCCATGCTGTTCAGCCGATTGCTTCCTAAAATGGATATTGCTACAATGGCCCATTCCCTGGAGGGAAGAAGCCCATTTCTATCCAAAGAAATATTGGAATTCGCCCCAGGCTTACAAGATCATTTTAAAATAGATAAGTTCAAAACTAAGCCGATTTTAAGAGACCTCGCGATCAGGTACCTGCCTGAAGCGCTGATCAACCAACCTAAACGTGGGTTTGAAATACCCCTGAAATCCTGGGTTAATGGCGAGTTGAAGGCCATTATAAACGATTACCTGCTAGCTCCAGACGCGCTTTACGGGAAAATCATTAAGCAAAGCTTTATTGAAGATTTACTGCAGTCAAAAGTTAAAATCTCCGATGAAAGAAGGGCGAAAATTCTCTTCTGCATTTTCGGACTGGAAGTTTGGTTCAAAGGCTGTTATCGCCAATAGCATTTCCAACTCCTTTTTTCAACCAGAAAATCCCTTTGGATTTAAAATCAGATTTAAACACTTAAAATAAACACTATGAAAATTTTAGTAACTGGTACAGCCGGATTTATAGGCTTTCATTTAGCAAAACGTTTATTGGAAAGAGGAGATGAAGTTGTTGGAGTAGACGTCATCAATGATTATTACGATATCAATTTAAAACATGCCCGCTTGGAGGAAACTGGGATTTCCCCAGACCTTATTGTATATGATCAACCCATAGCAAGTACAAAATACGACAACTATGTATTCGTGAAATTGGACCTGAACGATAAGGATGGGATGATGGAACTCTTTAATGCCCATCATTTTGATGCCGTATGTAATTTGGCAGCCCAGGCTGGGGTAAGGTATAGTCTCACAAATCCATCAGCCTATGTGGATTCTAATATTAGTGGATTCCTGAATGTGCTGGAATGCTGCAGATTTGCCAATGTGAAGCATCTCCTGTATGCGAGCTCTTCCAGTGTTTATGGTTTAAATGCAAATATGCCCTTTTCGGTTCATCATAATGTAGATCATCCCGTATCCTTATATGCTGCCTCTAAAAAATGCAATGAGCTAATGGCGCATGCTTATAGCCACCTTTTTAATCTGCCAACTACTGCCTTAAGATTTTTTACAGTCTATGGCCCTTGGGGTAGACCGGATATGGCTTTGTATATCTTTACAAAAGCCATTATGGAAGGTAAGCCAATTGAGATTTTTAATAATGGGAATATGAGTAGGGATTTTACCTATATTGATGATATTGTGGAAGGAATTCTACGGTTAATAGATCAGCCGGCAAAAGCTAATGTGAACTGGGATGCCGCTCAACCAGACCCTGCGAGTTCAAATGTGCCATTCCGTTTATTCAATATAGGTAGAGGAGCACCGGTAACACTATTGGATTTTGTGAAAGAAATAGAAGAAAATATCGGTATTCCCGCCATTAAACAGTTCTTACCAATGCAATCCGGGGACGTAGCCGCTACCTGGGCCGATATTACACCGCTAGTGAATGAGCTGGATTACCAGCCAGCAACCTCAGTGAAAGAGGGCGTGCACAAATTTGTAGACTGGTACAAAATGTTCTATGGATATCATAAAGAATCGAGGAGAAGGTCAAGAATCAGGCCATCAAATCAAATTCTTGTCTATGGAAATAAAGTATAGTATATTTTAAGGAAATAAAAGTCATTAAAAGGTCATGAAATAAAAATGTGCAATAACTGTGAAATCGCTTTACACCCTGTTTTACAGTTATATAATCTTCATCTGAATGCTGGAAACCTAACTTTTGAGCTGCTATTAAGCCTCTATACTGTATCCAATTGTAACTTTTGAGATACAATTTTTTTACAACCTCCCCGTTTAGGAGATGTATTTAAAAATTAGAGCGTTTAATGGAAAGATTGAAAGAAAAATTAAAAAAAGTGTGTGTGTTAAGTTTATTGTTATCGACAATTTTAACGTTTAGTCAATGTAAAAAAGAGGGGATGAGACCTGCGGACTCTGGCAACCCCCTCAGTAATGAAACCCCTGGAGTGTTAGATTCTCAATTGGTGAGTGGATCGGCTTCAGGAACAATGCAACTGAATGTCGCTACCGGGACTTCTGATGGAGGTTTTTCTTTAAGGATTCCAATGGATGCTAAACTAACCAGCGATTCTAATGAGAAACCAACAGCTTCTACAGTTAGAGTCTTTGAAAATGGAGTAGAAATTGGCCCAGGTCACTCTTCACATGATGACATCAGAACTCAGGGAAAAGGCCGTTTCAGCCACAAATCAAATTTCCTGTTTTTATCAGCCTCTGATAACTCAGATCCAAAAACAAACGGTAAAAAGTATACCTATACTGTAAACGGACAGGGTGGCGCTACTTTAGACCCAACTCCGCCAACTACGGAGCAGCCTACCGCCCCAGTGGCTGGGAATGAACCTATTGGTTATGCTTCAGTGAATGGGAAAACTACAGGTGGTGCCGGCGGACAAACCCTTACGGTAACTACTTTGGATGCACTTAAAAGCGCTTTAAGTTCTAAATCACCTTTGATTATCCAGGTGTCTGGAACGATTACAGGTACAGGTTTGCTTCAGGTAGAATCTAACAAAACGATTTTGGGCCTTAGCGGATCTAAGCTAATTGGTGCGGGTCTGTTGATCTACGGAAAGAACAATGTAATTGTTAGAAATATGACGATTAGTAAAGTACGTACCTATTCTAATATTATCATTAAAGAAGGTGCTCATCACGTATGGGTAGACCATTGCGATCTTGGATCAGAGCTGGTCAGCGACTGGGATTATTATGATGGATTATTGGATGTTGGAACAGGTGCTGATTATGTGACTTTATCATGGAATAAATTACATGACAATCACAAAGCAATGCTGATCGGTTTTAGTTATACCCGTCCAGATGATGCCAATCACCTAAAAGTAACCGTACACCATAACTTGTTCTCTAACATTTCAGAACGTACTCCTGATGTGAGATACGGAAATGTTCATGTATTCAATAACTATATGTTGAATGCAGGGTATGTTGGATCACTAATGGGTGCAACTGTAAGAGTAGAAAATAACTATTTCAAAGGTTCTTCTCTTCCAATCAGAACTGAAATTAGCCCGGTTGCAGGTGTAATCAGTGGTTTAAGTACCAACATTTTTGAAAGCTCTGGAAGCAACAAAATTACTTCGGCTCCTTCAACATGGGTACCAACTTATGAGTATAAATCAGCGCTGGATGCAGCAGCAAACGTACCAGCTATTTTAACTAAAAGTGCTGGTGCAACTTTATAATTTTTTAAAAATTAAATAATACCACACCACCATTCAAGCTATTTATATAGATAGCTTGAATGGTTTTTAATCATCATCCCCCTTTTACGCCTCTTCGATCTTAATTGAGCTTCATCTTCCGATACTCCCAAATGTGTCTTATTTAGTATTTATGCTGCTCCATTAATAAAAATGGCCGCCATAATTCCTCCTATATAATAGATTTTGATTGCATTAAATCGCTTTGTATTATGGACAATAACAAAAAAAATGTGTTGATTGCCTGCGATTCTTCCCATACCTTACTGGAGTTTCGCGGTAAACTTATCGAAGAACTGGTAAAAGGGAATAATGTGGCTGTTTTTACGCCTACCATCTCCAGACAGCAGGTTAGAGATAAGTTAGAAAGTCTGAATGTAAAGGTGTATGAGAACAATTTGAATGGAAGCAATGTCTCTATCTTTGCTGATCTTAAATATATCATTCAGTTGCACAAACTGATCAAAAAAACTAAGCCTGATGTGTTTTTTCCCTATACTTTTAAACCAGTAATATATGGGACAATGATTGCGAAAATATGTAAAATAGCCTGTATAACACCGATGCTGACAGGTTTAGGTTATAATTTCAGTAATAATGGAAAAAAAAACCGGCTGCTGAGCGCCATCACTAAAATCTTACTTAAAATCAGCCTAAAAGGCAATAAGGGAATTCGTATCATCTTTCAGAATAAAGATGATTATCATAAATTATTGGAGACCGGAATTATTAGTCAGAAACAAGAGGCATTTGTAGTCAATGGCTCAGGGGTAGACCTAAGTCATTATGAGTATACCGAACCCGATACTTCAAATATTAGCTTCCTGATGATCTCCAGATTGATCAATGCTAAAGGAGTTAAAGAATATTATGAAGCCGCCAAAACCATCCGCCACAAATATCCCGATGCCAAATTTAAACTGATTGGTTCTTTTGATAATAATATCGACTCCATCACCCTGGAGCTGTTCTCTAAAATTCTATTTGATGACACCATAGAATACATTGGAAGAGTAGACGACGTGAGACCTTACATTAAAAATGCTTCAATTGTAGTATTGCCCTCCTACTATGGAGAGGGTGTTCCAAGGTGCATATTAGAGGGAATGGCAATGGGGCGAGCCATCATTACCTGTGATTCCGTGGGCTGTAGGGAAACCATACACAATTCTTCAGTCGGTCGTAATGGCTTTTTAGTTCCCGTGAGAAATGTTTCTGCACTCGTATTAAAGATGGAATATTACCTCAACAATACCGCAGATATTATTTTGTACGGGCTCAATGGAAGGAGCTTTGCAAAAGAGAAGTTTGATGTGAATCTGGTCAATGCGGATATGCTTAGGATCATGAACCTTGTTTAGAGTATAAAAAAAAAAACGACATATTGTAATTATTATTTATCATGTCATATCACTTGATTAGTATTCAGCAATCAACAGAATGGATTGCCTGTGTTCGTGCGGCTGTAAACTATGATTTTTATCATACCTGGCACTATCATGCGCTGGAGAAAAGTGGAGAGCCGATACTTTTCGTATATCAAGAGAAGGGTGTTTTTATCGCTCTTCCATTGTTAAAAAGGGAAATTAATCACTCCGGTTTATTTGATTTAACCTCAGTGTACGGATATTCTGGTCCGATTTCTAATTTAATGTTTAAAGACATCAGTGATCAATTCCTTGAAAATTTTAAACAGTATTTTTTAGAATTTATGAAAGTGGAGGGGTATATCTGTTTGTTTTCCAGGCTAAATCCCTTTATTGATCAAAAGGTGCTCATAGAAAAAATAGGAGGCTTAGCTGATAATGGAAAAACAGTCTACATAGATCTCTCGGTTTCCATTGAGGAGCAAAGGGCGAGCTATGAAAAAAGACTGGGCAGGCAAATCAGGCAGCTCAGAAAAATGCCATACCATATAAAAGAAGCAGGTACAGATCAGGAAATTCGCTTATTTACTGCAATGTACACTGAAAATATGCTGAGATTGGGAGCCGGAAAACGCTATTTTTATGAGGAGAAATATTTTATGGAACTCCTTAAAAGCAATAGGGAGGAATGTAAATTAATTTTGATTTATGATGGTGAAGAAATGATTTGTGGCGCAGTGATTATGTGTGCTGGAAATGTAATTCGTAATCATCTTTCTGCAACTGCCAGCGCTTACGTTCATTATTCTCCTAGTAAATTGCTGACAGATGAAATTAGTGTGATTGGCCGCCGACTTGGAAAGCAGTATTTTCACCTTGGCGGTGGTTTGGAAGGCAAGGAAGATTCCTTGTTTCGATTTAAATACTCTTTTTCCAGACTTTTACTGGAAGACAATACCTGGAGGTTTGTATCCGATCATCTGGTTTATAATGACTTGGTAAAGGAACGAAACGACAGTAGAAATGTTAACTATTTCCCATTGTATCGCGTTCCCGCATTATCCATCAAATAAGATTTCTTTAAAATTCGATAATTAACTAAAGTTTAACCTATAAATCTATGTGCTTTGAAAAATAAATTTATTTATTCCGAAGCCACTTTAAGTGACTTTGAGGATGCAATTGACGAATATGGCTGGGTCATCTATGAAGATGCTGTTAATGAGAAGATGATCAATACCATAATCAATGACCTGGAACCAGCCTATTTAACGAGAAGGGAAATTCAAGTTCAGAATGGTATTGAGACAAATATGGAAGGCACACTGCACCATCTGCTGGAGAAGGAGAACTTTAGTATGCCATTCTTGTCCCAGAAGTATTGCGATAGAGAAATGAGACATTTTCTGGATGGTAATTATATCGTAAATGGAATAAGTGGAGTGCTCAACTTTAAAAATTTTAAAGCCTATGTCCACAATGTTCATCGGGACATCAGGAGCTTCACCGGAGATTTTAAAATTGCGATCCAAATGATTGTTTTACTAGATGATTATACCCTTGATAATGGTGCAACCTATTTTCTTTCCGGATCTCATAAGAAAGATGTGAAGCCATACGAGGTGTTTTTCTATGAGCAGGCAGACAGGGCAGTGGCGAAGAAAGGAAGTATTATATTATTTGATTCTAACATCTGGCATGCTGTGGGGCTGAATAATACTGATGGCCCCAGACGTGCATTGACCCTAACGTTTACCAGACCTTTTTTTAAACCCCAGTTTGATTTCCCCAGGTTTTTGGGATATGAGTATGGAGAAAGCTTAAATGACCATTTGAGGCAGGTCATTGGATACAATGCTCGTATCTCTGCCAATTTACAAGAATTCTATCAACCTCCGCATTTAAGAATGTATCAACCTGGTCAAGGCTGATGCTGTTCCCCTTTAGCCTAAATGTATCATTCGTTGAATAAATAAAATAACATGAATAATCCTGTCTATTTAAGGCCCTTAGAGATCGAGGATGCTAAAATCTCTTATCAATGGCGTAATGACCCAGAAATATGGGTATATACCGAGTTTAGCCCCGCTCAACCGGGAATAACGATGGAAAAAGAAACGGAATGGCTCCGTCTTAAACTAGAGAAATTAAATGATAAGCGCTTTGCCATTTGTTTAAAAGAAACAGATCAATATATTGGGAATATACAATTGATTGATTTAAAAGATGGCCAAGGCGAGTTTCATCTGTTTATTGGGGAGCGTCAATTTTGGGGGAAAGGTATAGGGAAAGCCGCTACTCAACTCATTCTTGAAACTGCATTTTCTGAGCTGAGCCTGGAAAGTGTTTTCCTATTTGTACATGAAGACAATGTCGCCGGTCTTTCAATTTATAAAAAAACGGGCTTTGTTCCTGTAAGCAAACACCAACAGCAACTGAAAATGCTGTTGACAAAACAGACATTCACTCCCTTTAGCTAATCGGCTGTCCTAATTATTTATTTTTTAATATCCATACGGCTATGAGAAAATTAATCACCCTTCTCGAGAGAAAGGAATGGACTGCGTATGTCAATGCTGCTCTGGAGTACGATTTTTACCATACCTGGTTCTATCATTCTTTAGATCACACAGGCAATCCTTTTCTTTTTGTTTATGAAGAAGATCAGCACTACATCGCTTTCCCATTGCTTAAAAGAAATATATCTGATAGTTCATTTTCTGATCTGAGTTCAGTCTACGGCTATACCGGGCCAATATCCAATCAGAAATTCGAGGATATTGATGATTGCATGATCGATAATTTTAAAGTATCATTTTTAGATTTCCTGGATAAAGAGCAGAATGTGTGTGTGTTTTCAAGGCTTCACCCACTTTTTAATCAATACTTGCTATTTGAGAAATTTGGAGGGGTTTATGAAAATGGGAAAACAGTGGCCATAGATTTAACCCTTTCTATAGAGGAACAACGAGGGAAATATAGAAAAACCACACTGAAAAACATCAAAAAATGTAGGAAAGCTGGTTACTCAGTTAAACAAAGTAGAGACCAAAACGACATCACGCTATTCTATGATATGTACACCAGAAATATGGAAAGAGTGGAAGCGGCAGATTGTTACTTTTTTAGTAAATCGTATTTCAATTATCTGATTGATAATGATGATTTTGATTGTCGATTGTTACTGGTGTATGCTAATGATGTCATTGTATGTGGGATGATTGTAACCTTCACACATGGCATTATTCAGGTACACCTGGTGGGAACAAAACCAGCATATTTAAGGGAATCTCCTGCAAAATTTTTAATAGATGAAATTACCCTGATCGGTAGAAATGAAGGAATGAAATACCTGCACCTCGGAGGAGGAGTAGGCTTTAAAATGGATACTTTATTTAATTGGAAAGCGGGCTTTTCAGATCTTTTTCTGGAATATAAAAGCTGGCGTTATGTGTCCAATACTTCTGTTTATCATTCGCTGGTTAGTAAGCGAGAAATTGATGAGCGTATAAGTATTGATTTTTTTCCGCTCTATCGGGCGGTGTTAAATAGTTTAACATTTGGTTTTCTTCAACTGGTTATCTAAATCTTCATATTATGAAAATGCTCCTGTTTCGTGACAAAATATATTCGCGTTGGCTGATCCTGTTTATTGATCAGATTATCGTTGTATGGACATTATTTATGTCCTTCCTGTTACTTCACAAATTTGAATATGTAGAATTAGGTTATTCAAATTTTGTCATTTATACCTGTTTGTATAGCTTGATTTCAATTGCCGTATTTATGGTGATGCGGATTCATACTGGAATTATACGGTATTCTAATACGGAAGATATCATAAGAATATTTATGGCAGTGCTGTTCACCAGTATTATTTTTACCATTACCAGTAATGTCTTTTTTGTGCCGGATTTTAAACTTTCTTCAAAATGGTTTCCCGAAATACTGATTATAAATTTTTTCGTTTCTTCCTCTTTATTGATTATGCTCAGAGTGGCCGTGAAAAATTTGTTTTTTTATATGAAAACAATGGAGCCCAATGATAAAAAAGAGAATATACTAATTTATGGCTCTGGAAGAGATTCTATTCTAGTGAAAAAAGCATTGGAAGGAGGAAATACAAATGACTTAAATGTCTTTGCTTTTGTAGATGACAATGCCGATAAAATCAATAAACATATTGAGCAGAAAAACGTTTACCATTCTAGGTCAATTGAAGCTTTACAGCATAAATTTAATATACAGAAGGTGCTTTTTGTTGGGGATGATTTGAATGTAAATGGGAAGAAAGTAACGATTGATAAATGTATTGAACTAGGCATAAAAGTAGTTACGGTTCCGCAATCTGATAAGTGGTTATATGGTAAACTCACGCCGAATCAAATTAAAGATTTAAAGATTGAGGATTTATTACATAGGGAGCCAATCGTCCTGACTAAAAATAATATCTTCAGGGAAATGCAAGGGAAACGCATCCTGATCACAGGTGCTGCAGGTTCTATAGGCTCCGAAATTGTGCGTCAGATCGTAGGTTTTAATCCAGAATTTGTGGTGTTATGTGACCAGGCTGAAACACCTCTTCACGATTTACAATTAGAGATTGAGGATGATTTTAAAGGAGCAAAAACTCATGTTGTCATGGCGAACATTCAAAATAAATGTCGGATGAAATCAATCTTTGAAGAGTATCAACCTCAAATTGTTTTCCATGCGGCAGCCTATAAACATGTTCCTATGATGGAAAACAACCCTTCTGAAGCTATTTTAACGAATGTAATGGGGACTAAAAATATTGCAGATTTGGCCATAGCGTATGGCGTCGAAAAATTTGTGATGATCTCCACAGATAAAGCTGTACGGCCAACTAATATTATGGGCGCTTCCAAACGTCTTGCCGAAATGTACATTCAATCCCTTAACAATGAAAAAAACTTAAACATATCAAATGAGAAATCAATTACTCATCAAACAGAAACGCAGACAAAATTTATTACCACCAGATTTGGCAATGTTCTGGGATCTAATGGCTCTGTGATTCCGAGATTTAAAGCACAGATCGCTCGGGGAGGGCCTGTAGCTGTAACGCATCCTGAAATCACCAGGTATTTTATGACGATTCCAGAATCCGTACAATTGGTGCTGGAAGCTGCATCGATGGGCAATGGAGGGGAGATCTACATCTTTGATATGGGAGAACCCATTAAAATTGTGGACCTGGCTACCAACATGATTAAATTAGCCGGATTAATCCCGGACAAAGACATTAAAATAATATTTACAGGGCTAAGACCTGGAGAAAAACTATATGAAGAACTGCTGATGCTGGAAGAAGAAACCATTTCTACTTATCATCCAAAAATTAAAATTTCAAAAATTATAAGCTATAGTATTTTCTATATTCAAAATGTAATTGAAGAGCTGCTGCTGCTTAATAATTCCAATAACGACTTAGCAATGGTTAAAAAAATGAAGGAAATAATTCCAGATTTTAAGAGTAAAAATTCAAAATATGAAGACATAGATCATTATTTGGTTGGATGATCAATAGTTTTTATTTTTTTATAATTTTACTTGCTTTATTGTCATCTTTTTGTTATTTTTAGTATAGATCTCATCCCTCTAATTCTAGTTAACATTTTAAACTTATTTCTATGAATTTAAATGTAGGTCAAGTAATTGAACATGTTGTAAGAAAGGATCATATGGGGATCACTGAACTTTCTAGGAAATTACACGTTAGTAGACGAACCATATACAATTGGTTTGATCAGGAGTCTTTAAGTTTTGATGTTATTTGTAAAATTGGGAACGTCATTAATCATGACTTTTCTAAGGAATTTCCAGATGACTTTGCTCGTTTACAAGATGAAGCTAGAGAAAAGAAATTAGATCTGATGAGCAATGAAGAAAATGCTATGGCGAACTACTCAACCGCTGTAAATTATTGGATGAACAAATACATCAAACTACTCGAAAAATATAACGAGCTGTTAAGTCAGAGTTTTCCGAAGCAGTATAATGAAATAGGATCAGATAAGTAGCTGCTCAAGCCCCAAAAAAGATTTTTCTGTAACCACTAGCTTCAGCTAGAAATTGAAAAAGGTGTCCAATTGTTTTGGACACCTTTTTTATGTTTGGGCGATGAGCTAGGATAAGTCTGGGTATCAGTAAACGTTTATTTTCCGGCAAAAAAAAGGAGGTCTGACAGACCTCCTTTTTTATAACAAACGAAGACAGTTATCAAAGAATTAACTGCGGTATGATTTGATAAGTGACAATTCCTGATGTTTGTTATGCAGCATTTGTGATTGAACAGATTTAATCACGGCATCGATAATGTAGTCTGTATCTTCATCGGTTAATGTAGGGTAGATAGGTAAGGAAATTTCACAGGCATATTGTTTATAGCTATTTGGATAATTCGCAATATTATATCCCGTTTTCTTAAAATAAGTTAACATTGGCATTGGGATGAAATGAACGTTGACAATAACTCCAAAAGCCACGATATCTTCAATGATACGATCTCTTTGAGCCTCTGTGATATGTTTAAGGCGCATCGGGAAGATGTGATAGGAAGATTCCCTGGAGTAGTCTTTTAATGTTGGTGGAATAAACCACTCGTAATTACTTAAAATGCTGCAGTATTTTTCTGCTATTTTTCTACGCTCAGGCAACAGCAAACGTTTGTATTGTTTGATTTGTGCTAAGCCTATCGCCGCACAGATATCAGGCATATTAATTTTTAATCCCTTATAGAGAATGTCATACTTCCAGTTGGCACCTTTCGATTTCGCATAAGCATCTTTGTTCTGGCCGTTTAATGAAAATATTTTGAGGAACTTATATTCTTCATTATGGTCGAAATTACCGGGCAAGTTTAAGCAGGCACAGCCTCCTTCAGCAGTGGTAATATTTTTTACAGCATGAAAAGAAAAGATAGTAACGTCGCTGCTTACCGCTGCGGAATGGCCCATATAAGTAGAACCAATGGAATGTGCGGCGTCTGCAATCAGGAGGATTCTGCCAAGTTTTCGCTGTTCTTCTGAATTCGCTGTAAATAAGCTTCTGATCCTGGCGCTCCTGATTAATGATTTAATGGTGTTGTAATCACAGGGTAAACCAGCAATGTCGACCGCAATAATTGCCTTAGTCCTAGAGGTAATGGCCATTTTTATGCGTTGAGGGTCTATGGTCAGGTCGTCAGCAATATCTACCATCACCGGTGTAGCGCCGCAATGTAAAACACATAGAGCGGTTGCACAATAAGAGTAGGCAGGTATAATGACTTCATCGCCTTCTTTTACACCGAACCATTTTAACATCATTACTGCACCAGAAGTCCAGGAGTTTACGCAGACGGCAGCTTTAGATCTGGTTAAGCGCATCACCTCCATCTCCAGTGCCATCACCTTTGGTCCGGAGGTAATCCAGCCAGACTTGAGTGTATCCATTACTTCATTAATTACATTTTGGTCAATAAACGGTGGTGAGAATGAAATGTTCATGATTTTAGGTTTAAGTTGATGAAAGCTTATGATTGGTTTGTTTAGTTTAATGAAAGGTTTAATAGAGGAGCAGAGCTACCCAATAGTATCACTTGATCGCCCTTAAATCATTAATTTCTGTGGCGATTTTGTTGGTCACCTGTACGCCAAAATTATCTGTAGCAACTGGTACTGCATCGGCATAATTCTGAGTTCTTAAAATGACCCTGCAAATCATATCCAGGTCAGGAAGTGTTAAAGTATGATAAAGCGGCAGACAAACAATCCTGCGGGAAATATCCTCGCAAACAGGCATGGACACTGGATCCACATAGGGTAGGGTAGAGAGTGAGGGTGAAAAATACCTTCTGCAGTAGACTTTGGAAAGTTCGAGTTTTTCCATACACCGATGCCTTAATTGTTCCGTCTCAAATAATACCGGGAAATAGGCGTAATTATAGTCTTTAGCTTTATTTAACTTTGGAAAACGACCTTTGATTTTCCCTAATTGCTGGTAATAATGAAGAGACAGGAGTTTTCTTCTTTCGAGGATCTCATCCACATACTTCAGATTACACAAGCCCATAGCCGCATGAAATTCGCAATTTTTGCCGTTTACGCCCAATCCTGCAAAAGTATCAGGACTGCTATGGCCAAAATTCCGGATGTACTGCATTTTATTCAGGAGTTCTGGATCACGCGTGAAAACAGCTCCTCCCTCGGTCGTATGGAATAGCTTGGTGGCATGGAAACTGGTCGCCGTGATGTCTCCATAATCAAATACAGACCTGTTTTTGTACTGCGTCCCAAAACAATGTGCTGCGTCATAAATCACCTTTAATCCATGTCGGTCTGCTATCGCCTGAATGGCATCAATGTCGCATGGATTGCCATAAACATGGGTGGCCAGAATGGCAGAAGTGCGAGGGGTAATCGCAGCCTCAATTTTAGTCGGATCTATGTTAAAAGTCTCACTGTCGATGTCTACATAAACTGGCTTGCAGCCCTCCCAGACTATACTGCTGGTGGTGGCAACATAAGAGAAAGGGGTAGTGATAATCTCCCCCTTTAGCTCCAAGGCTCTAATGGCTAACTGCAAAGCAAAAGTGCCATTACAGACGAACAGCATGTGGTTTACATTCAGGTATTGTTTAAGTTTTAATTCAAGGTCATTTAGCAATGGTCCATTATTGGTGAGCCATTGACGTTCCCAGATGCTGTCAATATATTCTTTAAATTCTTCTGCTTTTGGGAGAAATGGTTTAGTTACAGGAATCATAAGATTAGTTTTAAAGGTGGAAATTTATTACATAGTGCAGCGGCCATTTAGGAGGATCATAAATGGACTGGAGCTTTCTTTGAAAAGAAGTATTTGGAGTATTTATCTAACTTATATGGCTGTATTTAGCATGACATCAGCGATGGGAACACTACTCAGCACAGCACAGTTCAAATGGTCTAAAACCATCAGGACGTACTTGCCCTGGACCTTAATCACGGTTCCTTCCTGATTGTAAAAGATGCCGTGTTTAATACGGATGCGGTCACCATGATTTATATCTTGTGAATTGATGATCTCACAAGCCACATCTCTATTCATCAGTTCCTCAATTTTTTCAATCACACTATCCCTGATCACCGCAGGTTTCCCCATATAATATATGAAGTTTAAAACGCCTAGGGTTTGTCTTACTTTGTATGCTTCACGCTCATTTACCCAAACAAATACATAACCGCTAAACAAGGGTAAATCAACAATTTTCTTTCGGTCTGCCCATTGATTTGTGACGCTGCGAATTGGACAGTAGGATTTAATGTCCTGCTGTTTTAATAACCGATCCACTTTTTTTTCCCATCTCGGACGGGTATAAACTACAAGCCAGTGCCTGCTCCAGTTGCTACTGGAACCAAATTGATTTTCCATATAGAGAATGTTTAATTGTGAAGGCAATAATTAGTATGGATATAAAAAGGGCAGAGCTTCGCTACATCACTTACATGATTGTGGTGTGGAAACACTTAGATTAGGGGTAATTATGTATTAGTTTTTTGAGACCTGATAACCTAAACCGTAACCATATCCAAATCCTCCATATCCATAGGTATTGCTGTTCTCAATTTTTGCATCATTAAATACGACCATAGGATTGGTCAGTTTTTTATAATACAGGATATCTTTTAATATGTTCAATTGTAATTTATCAGTATAATTGTAACGGATCAGATAAATGCTAAGGTCGGTGTAGGCAGATAAGCTAAAAGCATCAGCAACCTGTCCAACAGGCGCCGTATCAATGATGACATAGTCGAACCGGCTTTTCAATTCTTCTACCAATTTTCCGATTTTTGGATGCATCATCAGCTCCGCAGGATTGGTGGTAATAGGACCACAATCCACGACAATTAAATCATGGTATTTTCTTGAATTCATGAGCAAATCATCGATACTCACATCGGGATTTAATAGGTAATCGGTGATGCCAATTTTTGAATTTAAATGAAGCTTCTGCAGCAACTGAGGCTCGCGCATATCAAACTCCAATAATACCACCCGTTTATTTACGGAAGCTAAAGTGAGGCCTAGATTGATAGAGAAGAATGTTTTGCCTTCGGATTTCATACAGGAAGTAATCAGCATGACCTGATCAGGCATCCCATTGTTCATGAAGTTAAGGTTACTTCTAATGTACCTGAATAATTCAGTAATGGTAGACCTGCTACTGTGGTCTATCATAGCTGCTTCATTTTTGCTGACATGGTTTAATACGCCTAAAACAGGTACGCCAGTCAGCAGTTGGATGTCTTTTACGTCTCGTACTTTATTATTGAATAATGACCTGCCGTAGATAAAGGCAGCAGGAATAAGCAGGCCGGCAAAGCTGGCACACAGGTAAATCAATTCCTTTTTTGGAGTTACTGGTACACTATTATACGCTGGTTTATCGATGATTTGAGAAGTTGGGACTGTGGCGGATAAGGAAAGCGTAGTTTCTTCTCTTTTTTGTAATAAATACCTATATAATCCTGATTTTACGCTTTGCTCTCTGGTTCTTTCCAATAGCCCACGCTCTACTGCAGGTACCGCACGAACTTTAGAGTTAAATCTTGAGCTCATGGCCTGCTGATTGTTTCTTTCAATTTGTAAGCCTCTCTTGATGTTCTGCAGGTTTTCTTGAATGTTCGATTTTAAACTCACTAATTGTGCAGTCAGGTTCTGTACTAAAGGATTGCTTTCCTCAGAACTCCTCAGCATTTTTGCCCTTTCCTGCTGGGTCGCATTATACTTCGCTGTTAAGTCATTTAAAGTCGCATTATTGATGTTTAATGCGCTAGGGACAACATTTAGGTTGTTGTTTTGAAGGTATTTTTCCAGGGAGGACAGGACGTTAAGCTGGGTGTTTGTAGAAGATAGCATTTGTCCGTATTCTCCGGATTTATTTACATTGACAACTGCATCAGCATTGACATCGGTCACCATGTTTTCCTGTTTGTAATTTTCTACATCATGCTCTACACCAGTTAAATCCAGACTGAGTGCATTCAGCCTTTTGTCAATAAATTTGATGGTATTCAGGGCAATCAGGTTTTTCCTAATTACATCTTCTTCGTTGTATTTTCTGATGAGTACCGTTAGAATATCAAGGCCCCGTTGGGGGATATTGTCCGTTAAACTGATGACAATTGTGTTGGCATCTTTTACAACGGGCAGTACAATCAGGCCTGTTAAGCTGTAGGATTCTGCCATGCGATGCAGGTTTTTAAATTTCAAAACCACTGGATCGGTATAGTTTTTAAAGGCAGGGCCTTTGCTGACGATAATTTTATAGCCTGATTGCTGTACCACACTGTTGTAAGGCAATGTATACTTGTTGTTATTGTCGGTAAGGACATACTCCTGATCACTATAAGGACTTATTGTCGGTTTTTTAAGGTACCCACTTGCATTTACGCCAAGAACACTCACTTTTATCGGTACATTTTTTCCGTATAGCTCTTTGTCTTTTAAGGTGCCTTTAATGAAATAAGCAGTTTCTAAGGATAGTGATTTCAGCGTTTTATAAATCAGATCCCTGGAGCGTAAAACTTCCATTTCATTGTCTGCTTTGCGATCGCTGCGGAACATATTCAGGTCGCTAAATGCACTTTCTTTAACCTGTCCTTCGCCTTTTTGATCATCCTGAACCATTAAAGTACTGCTTACTTTATACCTTGGACTGAGTGTTTGCAGGTAGAGAAAACTAGCCCCCAGACCTATTAAAAATGCCAGGATAAAAGCGTACCAGTATTTTAAGTACTGCTGTATGTTTTCCCTTAAATTCTCCAGCGCAGAAGGGCTTTGATAAACGTTTGAGTTCATGTTTTTATAATTAAAATAGAACAGATTATCTGAGTATAACGGTTAGTAGTACAGCTGCTGCTGAAACGCAGGTAGATATGATCGGAAGTAAGGTGTTGTTTGAATTGACCTGTCTTTCTTTTGATTTGTCGGGCTCGACATAAACGATGTCATTCTGTTTTAAATGGAAATATGGGGAGTTGTAGCTGTCCTTATCATTCAGGTTTAGCCTGGTCATGTTGCGCACGCCGTCTTCTTCCCGAATAACAAGTACGTTTTCCCGTTTGCCAAAAACGGTCATGTCACCGGCCATCCCCAAGGCTTCTAATAAATTAATTTGCTCACCGGGAACGTTTAATGAAGCCGGATGATTTACCTCTCCAATCACTGTAATTTTGAAATTGACAAGTTGGAGATCCACATAAGGATCCTTGATCTGTTTCCTTAATACCTGGGTAATTAAAGCCTGTGCTTCTTCTAAACTTAAGCCTTCGACTTTTACTTCGCCAATCAGTGGTAGATTGATGTTTCCAGCATTGTTAATCCTGAACCCCCCTTTACTGTTTATAGGGGTATTGCTATTGTTGGCATTTGCACTTGCAAATAATACATTGTACTCTGTATTTAAGCTGGTTAGAGAGATACTCAGCTGGTCGTTCTTTTGCAGCTTTAACTGTGCTGCACTTTGAATAATATCATTGGAGCCCTTAGGAAGGTTGCTGAAATAGACTAGATTTCTTTGTGGAGCACAACTGAAAAAAATCAGTGAAATGAACAAAGTAAACGTTAAATTTTTCATTTTGATGGAGGTTAAATGAATTAACTACTTGATATCCCCGGAATTCTTAGAATAAAGTTAGATAAATAAAAAACCATAAAAAGAGTAGTTGTTCAAGTTGTGTTTTAAATTGTGAACCTGCACACATTTAATTTACGAAACTGCGCAAATGGGAGGATGAATTATACAAATTAGTGATAAATGCTAGCGATATTTTTACAGTTACTTTGCAGCTCTTGAACCGTTAAAGTCGATAGTTGTCGGGCATTCCAAAAAAAGAAGGAGCACAGGGCGTAAAATGAAAATTATTGAGCTTTAATTCGAATGTATATCTCTGTTTTAAATTTAAACACCATTTAATTTAAACATTAAGGATCCGATGAACGTTCTATCCTGTAAAGACAAATACTTGCCAATGAAAAAGGAGATCGAAAAGTCCCGGGTTATGCCCGGTAAGAAATTTTCACTAAAAGATTACGATACTGCTTATACAGGTGACCGGGAAAAGGAAGCCGGAAAGGAGGAATTGGATCTGACGAAAGAAGAGCTGAGTAAATTGCAGGAAACCCTGTATGCTGCAGATTCTCATTCTATTCTTATTTTGTTCCAGGCGATGGATGCCGCAGGGAAAGATAGTGCGATTGCTCATGTGATGTCTGGATTAAATCCTCAGGGCTGTCAGGTGTATAGTTTTAAGACGCCAACTTCTGAAGAATATGACCATGATTTTCTATGGCGTCACTATAAAGCACTACCTGAAAGAGGGCGTATTGGCATTCACAATAGGTCGCATTATGAAAACGTATTGGTTTGTAAAGTCCATCCTGAATATGTACTCAAAGAGAAGATCCCTGGGTATGATACGGTAAAGAAAATAGATGATAAGTTTTGGAAAAGGCGATATGAGAGCATTCGCAACTTCGAAAAGCACATCACTGATAATGGAACTGTGGTGATCAAGTTTTTCCTTTATGTCTCCAAAGATGAGCAAAAAGAAAGGTTCTTAGAGCGGATAGACAATCCGGTTAAAAACTGGAAGTTCTCTTCGGCTGACATTACAGAGCGGGAAAAATGGGACGATTATATGTCGGCATACGAACAGGCTATTGAAGAAACATCTACTGAAAAAGCACCCTGGTACATAATTCCTGCTGATAAAAAGTGGTATGCGAGGTTATTGATCAGCCAGATTTTAGAACAGCATCTGAAAGATATGGACTTGAAATTTCCTGTACTTGATGAGGATGAAATGGCGAAACTAGAAGAAATACAAAGGTGCTTACTACTCGGCGGCTAAAATCTTTCGCCCCGAAGAGGGGCGAAATTTTCTAAGCCTCCTGCTAGCAAGCTCCTTTTTCAGGCGTCTGCAGCCCATCAGCTATTATAACAAGGGCTAAAGTTTGTTCTTCGCTGGATTATTGAGTACATTTGCCACGCTTTTGGTTCCTGGTGATTTTTACCTGGATTAAAAGGGAATACGGTGTAAATCCGTAACTGTCCCGCAGCTGTAAGCTCTATAACGGTATTCAAATCGAAGCCACTTTTTTTTACTCTATGTAGGGTTTGAATTGGGAAGGCAGGATCACCGGGAGTAAGTCAGAAGACCTGCCATAAGTATAATATTTCATAGCTTTCGGGGATTGAAGCTTGGAGTGAGTGCTTGTTTACTGTATTTCATTTCCTTGATCTAACTGTTTGCTGTGGGTAAATGACTCACAACAAAAATGAGAAGAAACAAATTTGCCGGTTTGGGCATCAAAGCTTGTTTTTTTACTATTCTAGCCTTTACAGGGCTCGGAGGAGTTATGCCTTTAAATTTGCAGGCACAGACTCAGCCAGTTAAACCAGAAAGTCGTCGGGATAGCTCAGGCCAACAGGATTCCCTGGAAAAAGTCAATGCTTTGAAAGAAGTGCAGATTAAGACCATAAAACTTAGCAGGCGACAAACGTCTTCTACTCCTTTACAAATTCTTTCTGGTGCAGAGCTGGAAAAGCTAAATAGCCTTTCCGTAGCCGATGCAGTGCGTTATTTCTCTGGGGTACAGCTTAAAGACTACGGTGGAATTGGCGGATTAAAGACCATCAATGTTCGTAGTATGGGGAGTAACCATACTGCAGTGTTTTACGATGGTGTACAATTGGGAAATGCGCAAAATGGACAGGTAGACCTGGGTAAGTTTTCATTAGATAACATTGAAGAGATAGAATTGTATAACGGACAGAAGAGCAGCATTCTTCAGTCTGCTAAAAGCTTTGCTTCGGCAAGCTCTTTATACCTGAAAGCCAGGCAGCCAAATTTCGAAGCCGGCAGGAGTAATCGTCTTAAAGCTGCTTTCAGAACAGGCTCATTTGGTTTGGTAAATCCTTCTATATTGTGGCAGAGTAAATTGAGCGAGCATACTTATAGCACAGTTAGTGCAGAATTGAAAAAAGCAAACGGTCGTTACAAATACCGCATTACGAACGGTGTTTATGATACTACAGCAGTTCGTACGGATGGGGATGTAGAAGCGATGCGACTGGAACTTGGTTTAAATGGCATCTTGTCCGACAGTAGTAAATGGAATGTTAAGCTATATGGTTACAAAGACAATCAGGGTTTACCTGGCGCCATTGTAGCCAACGTTTTTCACTTTGCACAGCGCATGTGGAACCGCAATTTCTTTGCGCAATCTGCTTATGAAAAGAACATCGGGAAATACAGCCTGGTCGCTTCAGCCAAATATTCAAATGATTACATGCGTTTCCTGAATCCGGATATTGTAAAAACCACAGGTTTTCTAGACAATACCTACCATCAGCAGGAACTCTATCTCTCTTTAGCGAATAAGCTGAATATTAATAAATTCTGGGATGTGGTCTGGTCTGCTGATTACCAGTTGAATGATATGAATGCCAATCTGGACCTCTTTGCTTATCCCACAAGATATACTTTGCTGAATGCCGTAGCTACCCAATTTCATTTCGACAGGCTGGATATTCAGGCAAATCTATTGAGTACCCTGCTGAAGGATAAAGTAGAATCTGGTCCTGCAGCAGGAAGTAAAAATGAATTGACCCCTACAGTAATGGTATCCTGGCAACCTTTTAATCAAAAGGAATTCAGAATCCGATCTTTTTACAAGAGCATTTTCCGGATGCCTACCTTTAACGATCTTTATTATACTTTTTACCAGTTTACGGTACTGCGTCCGGAATATACCAAACAATATGACCTCGGTTTTACTTATATCAAAGGTTATGAGCATCGCGCGCTTAAACAATTTTCTATCCAGGCTGATGCTTACTTTAATCAGGTGAAAGATAAGATTGTGGCCGTTCCGGGAACCTCACAGGCCATGTGGAGTATGAGAAACTTAGGAAAAGTAGAAATAAAAGGAATGGATGTCAATGTTCAGTCCGCCTGGGAATTGGCTGATGCCCTTAATTTAAGTCTGGGGCTTACCTATACTTATCAGCAGGCGATTGATGCTGATCCAATATCTACGACTTATAAAGATCAGATCCCTTACACCCCTAAACATAGCGGCACCTTTTTAGCAGGGGCTTCCTACAAGAAATTTGCCCTGAATTATAGCTACCTCTATACAGGTGAACGTTACGACCAGAGCGCCAATATTCCTAAAAATTACGTACAGCCCTTTTATACCCATGATCTGGCCCTGCATTACCATACGCAAATCCAAAAACGGAAATTAAGGCTGACAGGGGAGGTTAATAACCTCCTAAATCAGGCTTATGCAGTCATCACAAATTATCCGATGCCAGGCCGCTCTTACCGATTCAGTTTAACCTATGAATATTAAAATATGAATAGCATGAAAATCCATAGAAATTCTGCTTTGATCCTATTGATCTTGCTGAGCCTATATATAAGTGCCTGCCGCAAGGATGCACAGGTCATTCCTGAAGAGCAGGATCGTGTATTGCCAGCTGATCCTTCGCGCCAGCTGCAAGGCTTTTACCTGGTAAATGAAGGAAATATGGGCATGAATAAAGCCTCCCTGGATTATATGGATTTTTCTACCGGAATCTACAGAAGGAACATTTACAATCAGCAGAATCCCGCACAAATCAATGGCCTCGGAGATGTAGGTAATGACATTGCGATCTATGGATCTAAGTTATATGTAGTAGTCAATGCTTCTAATAAAGTAGAAGTGATGGATGCTAAAACAGGCAAACGCATTAAACAAATTAACGTGACGAATGCACGCTACATCACTTTTAGTGCTGGGAAAGCTTATGTAAGTGCTTACCTCGGAAAAATAGGCGTTCCTAACGCGCCAAATGGAGTGGTCATACAAATCGATACCACCTCGCTTACAGAAGAAAAACGTGTTGAAGTAGGCAGGCAACCTGAAGAAATGGCGGTTGTAGGGCAAAAATTATACGTTGCCAATTCAGGTGGATACACCCCTTTAAACTACGATACCAGGGTTTCTGTCATTGACCTCAACTCATTTACCGTACTGAAAAATATAGAAGTTGCCATCAATCTGCATCGCGTAAAAGCAGATCGATATGGAGATATTTATGTGACTTCCAGAGGGAATTACTTAGATATTCACTCCAAAATATTTGTGATTGATACCAAAACCGATGAAATAAAAACACGTTTTGATATTGGTGCCAGTAATCTCGCCATAGATGACGATATCGCCTATTTCTATGGCTCAGAATGGAGTAATAATACGGGGAAATTTACCCTGAGCTATGGTATGCTGGATGTAAAAGAAGAGAAAATTTTGAGTAAAAAGTTCATTTCAGATGGAACAGAAGCTAATATTATGATTCCTTATGGGATTGCAGTGGATAAATACACGAAAGAAGTTTTTGTAACGGATGCCCGCGATTATGTTTCGCCGGGAGTACTGTATTGCTTTGACCCTTCAGGGAGAAAAAAATGGTCTGTGGTTACCGGCGATATCCCAGCTCATTTTGCTATGGTCTATAAATAACATGATCTATAATAAACAAATTATCATTAACACAATCTATAATAAACACAACCTAAACATGAATACATCAATTACTAAATCAGGAAGATCATTCCTCTTCCTTGCCACAGCAGGCTTATTGTCATTAAGTGCTTGTAAAAAAGATAAATTACCTGAAATTCCGCCACAGTCTTTATCAACCGTTGGGGTATACGTACTCAATGAAGGTACTTATAGCTCAACAACAGGTGCTTCAGCGAGTTCTATCAGCTACTATGATGTGGTATCGCAAAAGGTAGAGATCGATTATTTCAAGAAGCAAAATAATAGAGCACTTGGTGATAATGCGAATGACTTGAAGCAATATGGCAGTAAAATTTATTGTGTGGTAACCGGAACAACTCAAAGTGCTAAAGATTCTTACCTGGAAGTGATCAGCGAGTCGACCGGAAAATCATTGAAACGCATTGCATTTTCAGATGAAAATGGAGGTTTTATGCCAAGAAATATCGTATTTGATAAAAACAAAGCGTATATCTCGGGCTATGATGGTAAGATTACTAGATTGGATACTGCGAGTTTAACGATCGACAGCAGATTGCTTGTTGGTGGTGCATTAGAGCAATTGGCCATCGCTAAAAACAAAATTTATGTGACCAATTCAGTACACCCATCATTCCCTTCACCGATTAATTCTTCTGTATCTGTAGTGGACATCGCCACCTTTACGAAGTTGAAAGAAATCCCTACTGCGCTTAATCCAAGAGCAATTTCTGCCACAACTTCTGGCGATTTATTCGTGCTGACTTCTGGGGACTTTCCAACTATTCCTGGTACAATCGACAGGTTGAGCAGCACTTCAGATACCAGATTGAGCACCGGCAGTGATTTAGGTCTTTCATTTCTGAGCATCACCGGAACAACAGGTTTTGCAATTGGCTATGCTCTTTTTATTAAATCTTTTGATGCGAATACTGGTACATTGGGGAATGATCTGATCAAAGATGCAACAGTAATTAAAGCTCCGTATGCGGTAACAGCAGACGCATTTGAAAAAACTTTTTACGTAGCCGATGCAAAAGACTATAGCAGTAATGGTATGATGTTCTGTTTCGGAGCAGATGGAAAAGCTAAATTCAGTTTTGAAACGGGTATTTCGCCTAAACTAGCAGTATTCAAGTATGGCTATTAACCATTTTTCCTATTAAATATCATATCTAAAATCATCATATAATGAAAATTAAGCACTACCTGACTTTTGTGGGAATGGCCGCTTTGGCATCCTGTTCAAAAGACTCAGAACTAACACCAGAACCTCCTGTTGTTCCAACGAGTTTTGTCTCTAAATTAATCGAATATCAGCCGGCTCCAGGCCAGTTTATCAATACCGATCTTGGCAATTTGAAAGGTGCAAATACGATCATCGGTAAAAAAGGAATGGTGAGTCTTGGTGCTTGGGGTGGATTTATTGTGCTTGGCTTTGACCACACCGTCATCAATCAGACAGATAAAGACGATATCATTGTTTATGGAAATCCATTAGAAAACTTCTCAGAGCCAGGTATTGTTTGGGTAATGGAAGACACCAATGGCAACGGATTGGCGGATGATATCTGGTATGAAGTGGCAGGCAGCGAGTTCAATAAACCGGGTTATCAGCGCAACTATGCTGTAACCTACAGCAAACCTGCAGCTGATACTGATCCAGTACCATGGTTAGATAGCGATGGCCATGCTGGGGTAGTAAAAACAAATAGCTACCATGGGCAAGCTTATTTCCCTGATATGAAAGACAAAGATGGGAAAACGATAACCAGCTATACGATAAAAGGTTCTAAACTGCCTTCAACGAATGTGGATATGACCGTTCCTTCAATGGTCATCAGTAAGCCTTTTGCCTGGGGTTACGCAGATAATTTAGTGGACGGGGATAAAATTGACATCGCAAATGCGATAGATCAAAATGGAAAAAAAGTGGTTTTGAAAGGAATCAATTTCATTAAAATCCAAACGGGCGTCCAGGCAGACCTGGGATTGTTGGGAGAACTATCTACAGAAGTTACGGGTGTGGAAGACATCAGTCTGATTAAAAAGTAACACATTCTAACCATTGCTGATGGTTATCCTTTATCTGGGAGCAGAAAAAGTTTTTCAAATAAAGGATAATACATCGCATTCATAAAATAATATATATACAATTCAACAAACTAAATGAAGATTACCAATTTTAAAGGATTAGTAGTAGCTGCTATTTTCAGTGCTGCGCTATTCTCGTGTAAGAAAGATGCAGAAACAGTAGTAGCACCAGAAGTTTCTGGAAAATATGAAAATGGCTTTTTTATCATCCATGAAGGATGGTTTGGCCATGGTACGGGATCTGTATCATTTTACGATGCAGGGACTGGAACATTGAGAGATAGTATTTTCCAAAAAGAGAATCCAGGGAAAGGATTTGAGCCAGCAAGCTCTACCGTACAATTTGGTACGGTTTTCAATAAAAACCTATATGTAGTGAGTAAAGCAAAAGGGCCTGTTGTAGTGGCTGATGCGGTTACTATGAAAGAAGTAGGTAGAATTCCTGCATCTGCGGAATACGATTGGAAAGCATTTGTAGGTATTGATGAGAATAACGGTCTTTTAAGCAGCAACGATGGGGTTTATCTGGTAAATCTAAAAACCTTCAAAATTTCAGCTAAATTATTAGGTGCAACCGGACAAATGGGGGATATGCTGAAAACAGATAAATATATCTATATCATTTCCCGAACAGAAGGTGCAGTCATTTACAATACTTCGGATCTTAGCCTTCAAAAGAAAATTGCAGGTGTAACCATGGGTTTTGTGCAAACACCAGATGGGAAAGTATGGTTCACAGGTGGTAAAAATCTCTATAAATCGGACCCTATAACTTTGGAAACGGAAACTATAGAATTGCCATTTGCCACTTACAACACCTTTAATGCCTGGTTTTCTTCGCCAATGGTTGCTTCAACCAAAGAAAATGCAGTGTTTATGATCAACATTTCCAGCGGATGGGGTGGTGGTAAAAACATCTACAAGTATGTTTCTGGTGATAAAACTTCCTTAGATAAACCTTTCATTACAACCCCTGATCTGCAGAGTTTCTATAAAAAGAATCTAGGTTATTATGCTAAAACAGATCAGATTGTAACCACTACATTGTTGAGTGGTTATGTCAGTAATTTCCTGAACATCTATGATGCAAAAACTGGAACATTAAGTAAAACAGTTCCATTCAGCGGTTATTATTTTCCGGCAATGTTTGCCTTCCACTAAAGCTTGTCGCCATAGGCTTTTTTATGCCGTGGAAAAAATATAACTTTGTTTTATAATATATACATGAATATGTCTGAATCTAAATTCAACCCGCGTTCGATCATCCTGTTGTTGATGATCATCTTTGTAAGCATTATCCGTATTACAGCACCTTTGTCTGGCGACTTTAAAGAGATCGCTAACTTTTCAGCTGTAGGAGCAATTGCCTTATTTGGCGGCGCATATTTCAATAATAATGTTAAAGCATTTGCTTTTCCTATGCTGATATTGGTACTGAGTGATATTTTTATTGCTAAGATTTCAGGATACGGATTTTTCTATGCAGGATGGTACTGGACTTACATTGCAATCATCGCAATGGTAGCAGTTGGTAAACTGATGATGAAAAAAATAAATGTAGGCACATTCATGTCTGCTACTTTCATCGGTGTTTTCCTTCACTGGATTTTAGCCGACATTGGTCCAATGTATGCTCCGAGCATCTATCCAGCAACTTTAGCTGGTTACGGACAATGTTTAATCAATGCTATTCCATTTGAATTGAATTTCCTTTACGGCACAGTAGTGTATGGAGCGGTAATGTTTGGTGCTTTTGAAGTGTTGAAAGCGAAATACCCATCGTTAAGTTTAGCTAAAGCATAATTAACAAGGTTTACAGTTATAAAAGATAAGCAATCCCGGGATTGCTGCGGAGCATACTCCTCAGCATCCCGGGATTTTTTTTACCTGTATTTGCCATGATTTGTCCTCAATTTATCATTAAATTCAACCTTATGAAAAAGAAATTAGTCGTATTAACGGGAGCAGGAATCAGTGCAGAAAGCGGATTGAAAACCTTTCGGGATACGGATGGCCTATGGGAGGGTTTTAATGTCTATGACGTCGCTACACCTGAAGCCTGGCGAAAAAATCCAGAAATGGTACAGGATTTTTATAACCAACGCAGAAAACAGGTTTTGCTGGCACAGCCGAATGATGCGCACAGGGCATTAGCAGAGCTGGAGGCAGATTATGATGTCCACATCATCACCCAAAATATAGACGATTTACATGAAAGAGCGGGTTCTACAAAAGTGACCCATTTACATGGGGTCATCACGCGCTCGCAATCTGACGGAAATCCTGATTTAACCTATCCAATCAATGGCTGGGAGTTAAAAATGGGGGAGTTTTGCGAGTTGGGAACGCAGCTGCGGGCACATGTAGTATGGTTTGGAGAGGCCGTGCCTATGATTGAGGAGGCGGCTAAAATTTGTGCTGCTGCTGAAGTATTCGTGTTGATAGGCAGCTCTTTGGCGGTATATCCGGCTGCAGGACTGATTGATTTTGTTCCAGCGCAAAGTCCAATCTACATTATTGATCCAAAAATCCCACAAGTGAGAAACAGCCATCAGGTGATTAAAATTGAAAAGAGGGCGGTTTCGGGAATGAGGGATCTTGTAGAACTGTTAACTTGAGGGATTAGAAAAAGGTAATCCCTGCATTCCATCCATACCAACCTTTATTGTTGCCACTAAAATTATGATGTTTGTCGGGCACAATTTGCTGCTTGTAATTTTTTGCACTTGAACCTATAGGTGCATCGCTGTTGTAAAAAGAATATGCTGGTCCGCCAAATAGGGTGACTCCTTTAATCAACTGTATCTGGAGGTTCATTTGGAATTTAGTTAAGACATTGGAATACTTCCAATTGCCAAGATACAAGTATTGAAAGCTTAGTTCAGGTGCAATAGACAGGTGTTTACTGAAGATGAAGTCATGGCCAAAACCAAGGCCAAACGTGGCTATTTTTGCAGTGTCAGTAAAAGTTTTGCCAACAAAGAGAATGTTGTACAGGTTGGCATTCCCGGTTTTTAAAGCCACATTCGTTTGCACCAATTCATTGGTAGAAACAGAAATCTTATGGTAACCATCCCCCACAAAATTGAGCAGTCCTAAGCTCGTACCTGTAGAGGAGCCTGAAAAGTTCAGGAGCGCCAATTGAAAACCTGTGTTTTTCTTTGCGATATTAAATAATCCGGCAATCTGTATTCCTGATGATGTTCTGGAAGAAATGTTCATTAAGCCGGCAATTCCAACGCCCCTAGAGTTTCTGGAATTGATATTAGCCAATCCAGAAATCTGAAAACCATCTTTATTCCCGCTGTTAACATTCAGTGCACCTGCGGTCTGAAAACCTTTCATATCACCGGTCACCATATTTGCAAGCCCTGCAATCTGAAAACCTTCCACATTCCGTTTCACGACATTTAATGCGCCTGCAATTTGCAGTCCTTTCATATTTGTTCGCACATCATTGTGTAAGCCGGCCACCTGTATCCCTTGAACAGAACCACCAACCACGTTGAATGCACCAGCCACCTGCAATGCCCTGACTTCAGCTTTACTCAGGTTAAAAAGCCCGGCGATTTCAAAGCCATCTACTCCGGCAGTATAACCTCCAATCACATTAAAGGAAACTTTATTGATTACTTTAGAACTCATCATGCCATGAGAACTCAGGCCAGGGGTAAGGGAAGCCTGGAAAGGAGTATTTGCGAAAAAACTCGGAATATTCAGGTTTTGAATTCTTTGAGTCGAAGAAATGAAAAACCGACTAATGCCTAACTCTTCAATCGCATTATTAGCTACCGTCCCTTTTTCCTTGTCAGGGTCATCATAAGATTCAGGTTTAATGGTGATATCGGCCAGGAAAACCAAGGCGGTATCTCTATACGTCTCTTTACTGGCGGTTAGAATCACCTCTTTGTGTTCTCCTTTGAAACGCAGCTTGAAATAACCATCATGGTCTGTCAGCGTAGATTGCAGCAATCTTTTTTCATAAACACTGGCTTGTTTTACTTTACGACCTGTCTGCGTATCGATAACATAACCGCTGATCAGGTAAAGGTTGTCAGCTGTAGTGATGTTATCCGGCTCAATGGTCAGGTGGTTGACTGCATAACGTAAAATTACATAGTTTTCACTTTCTTTGTAATCCACTTTTCCATCAAACATCTGGTCTAGAATTGTTCTTACGGGCATATTTCTAATGTTCATATTCACCAGGCTATCCTGATTAAACAGGGCCCCATTATAGGCGAAATAGAAATCTCCGGCTTTACTCATCTTATCGAGCACCTGACCGATAGGTTCCTGCTTTGCCGTAAAACTTAGGCGTCTGGAAAGATTTCGCTGAATATTACTCGTCGTTTCGGGGGACTGTGCACTTGCAACACTAAAAAGGAACAGAAAAAATAAGGTGAGTTTGGTCTTCATTACTTTTTATTAGACAGCTGGATTTCCTTTCCGTTACTGCTATAGGTTAAATTTAAACCCTGGCAAATGATTCCCAGGTTGTAATCTAATGGCACATTGAGTTTCAGTGTGGTATTTAGAGTCAGGTTTTTAATAGCGGGTTCTACATTGATTTTAGTGTCGTAAGCCTGACTTAATACTTCAGCCAATTTCCATAGTTGCGTGTTTTTAAGGATAAATACCTTGGTTCTGTAATAGCTGTACAGCTCATCTTTATTCTGTTCTTTAACCAGCTTTTGAGCATTGGAATTGATGAGCACACGTTCTCCGGCTACCAGATTAATGGTTTCTCCTTTCAGGCTCACTTTGACGATACCAGTTTCCACAATTACTTCCGTTTGCTGATGAATATGTTTCACATTAAAAGATGTACCGACTACTTTCACAGCTACCTGATCTACTTTGATGATAAAAGGATGGCTTTTATCTGGAGCCACATTAAAGAATACTTCCCCGGAATCCAGTCGCACACTGCGGTCGGTCTTGAAGTTCGAAGCATAGCTCAAGGATGATCTCTTGTTTATAGTCAGCTCTGATCCATCAGGTAGTTTTTGGATGATGACTTCCCGATTTGCTGCTATGGCCATATATTTTTCCGGTGTCAGTACTTCATAAAAGACCCAGGCACCCAGGGCCAATATCAATACTGCTGCCACATTGATCCAGGTATATTTTCTTTTGATGGGCAAAACTAAGGCCTTTTCTTTTTCAGTTGGCTTTTCTTTTTTATTCACTTTTTCTTTAAAGCTGAGCCAGGCAGTCTCTTCATTTACGGTGCTTTTTGGCGCCAGTAATTGACTGCTTTCCCAGATCTTCTCCAGTTCCAGAAATTCGGAAATGTGTTTAGGATCGGCAGCCAGCCATTTTTCAACAGCCGTGTTTTCCTCCTCACTCGTCTCCTTCAGTAGAAACTTTATCAATAATTCATCAGTCATGACCATCGTGTTAATTGAAAAAATCTTTGTAATACATAATTCCTAATAAGATCAGGACTAAAAAATCGGACAGCTTTAAGCGCAGTATCCGTAATGCTTTGCCCATTTGGTTTTCCACTGTTTTAATAGATAAGCCTAATTGATCTGCAATTTCCCGGTATTTAAGTTCTTCAAACCGGCTCATTTGAAAGATCGTTCTGCATTGTTCAGGCAACTCATTCATTGCGATACTGAGGTTGTTTTTTAGATCATTCATTTCTACCTTCGCAGAAGCCGGTTCTGAGCTCGCGAAAACGTTGTTCATCGTGTGTTCCTGATGTTTGAATTTTATTTTTTCATGTTTCAGGTAATTCAAACAGTCGTTATGAATACACTTGTATAGGTATGCTTTAACGGAAGTCGAGATCTGGAGCATTTCCCGCTTTTCCCAGAATTTCATAAACATACCTTGAACCATCTCTTCGGCAGTATCATGGTCTTTTAGGATCACAAAAGCATAAGCATGCAGTGCCTTGTAATGCAATTTGAACAATTGTTCAAAAGCGGCATCATCGTATGACTGTGGATTTGGGGATAGGGGATCTGTTAACTTCACGCGTTTAATTCTAATCAAATATATTAGTTTCTATGGGCTTATGCACTGTCAGTAATACCAAATCGTTAAAGGTCAATTCTTTTGAGCATTTCTATACCTGTTTCGGAATTCGTGGTAATCAGATCAATGTAAACCACTTTTGGAAACCAGAAAGAGCCCCCTTTAACCTTAACAAACACGCGTTTTAATAAATGATTGCGTCCCTCATCCTTAATGTAGATGTGGTATTTTTGATCTGTTTCAGACCTGATCAGGTACATTGGCATCTTCTGATAAGCAGCCAGTCGGATTTCATAGGCTTCATTTCCCAGCGCCTTAGATTTTACACCATAGGCGAACTTTTGCTCTATACTAGTCAGCGGTTTTAATCTGCCCTGCTCTTCATATCTGATCCATGAGCCTTTAACGGGGGCTTTCGGGTCTAGTTGTCCATCTTCTCTATAATTTAGCTCATAAACCACCGTATTCGCATCTGGGGTTCTTTGTAGAAAGAACAAGAGATTCTTTCCGTTTGGAATAGGTAAAGGCTCGATGTTTTTTAGGGGTTGCGCATCTACTACCTGTGTCAGTACCAATAGAATCACCAATACGATGGCTGTGGTTTTAATATGGCTTTCTTTTGTTACACGAACCTGCTGATCCCTTTTCAATTTATGTCGGTATATCTTCCCTGGACTGGCGAAAATGAAAAACAAACACTCCCGGAGTCCATCACTTTGCTGTACATCTTTTAACATATCACGGTATTCGTGGAAGTTCAGTACAAAAGGATTGCTTTTGTTTTCAATTGGAGTAGTAAGTCCATAAATAGGCTTTTCCTCCTCATATTGAAAAGTGCCGAAAAGATGATCCCAAATCATGAATGTGGCACCGAAATTCTTATCCAGGTATTTTTCCTGACTTCCATGGTGTACCCGATGGTTAGAAGGAGTACCAAAATACTTTTCAAAAAACGGGGGCAATTTACCGATGGCTTCTGTATGCACCCAGAACTGATAAAGGGTACTCAGCTGACTCGCTACCAAAAAGATCACTGGATGAAAACCCATTAATGCCACTGGAATGAAGAACACGGTTTTGAAATGCTGCACCCAGCTTTGGCGAAAAGCAACGGTGAGGTTATAGTGTTCTGCGGAATGGTGTACCACATGAGTTGCCCAAAAGAAGCGGTTAAAATGGGAGATGCGGTGCGACCAGTAACTGCAGCAGTCGTATATAATGAAGCAGGGGATTAACGTCCACCAATTCAGTTCCATGCGCCATGGCAGCAGGTTGTAAATCCAGATTGCGCCATAAATCAGCACCACTTTCATCAGCACATTCACCGCCAGATTACCTATTCCTACCAATAAAGAACCTATTGTTTCTTCCTTTTCATAGGTTTTATGCGCCCCGAAATGAGACATCAGAAATTCTATTAATGCCAGGATAAATACCGCTGGCAGTGCATAAGCGATCAAATTGGGAGCTTCCTCCTGCATCAGGTAGCTGTCTGCAAAGTTAATTTTTGTTGCCCCAAATAAAGGGAGCATATCCAGCCATTCGGTAGTTAGAGTTGCCATGGTTTTTTGATTAAAAGATGAATTGGATGCCTCCGGAATAGCCGATGTACAGGGCCTGGAAATCCGCGGAACGATCGCCCCAGGTATGGATGAATTTCTTATGGAGGTTCCTGCCTTCTGTAGTGTTTGTGCTTAGGAAATTAAAGGAGGGGCCTCCAAATAATTCGAGGTGGTTGCCCAGTTTTAAAGCGGGTAAAATGCGGAGTGCCGATTTAAAATATTCTCCTGATTTAAAGCTTTCTAATACGGTGGCGCTGAGTTCTGTGTTCAGTCTGAAAGCAGTCGTTTGAAACCAATGTGCACCAATGCCAGCTTCCATCGCGTAAACTTCTTTTTTATTCTTTAGGTTGTAGCCAATGCCGAGAATACCATAAGTGACCTTTCCTCCGGAACGAAAAGAAAGCATTCCAGTTTGGGTTTCATCCATCGTTAAACTGATAGTTTTTTTCCCTTTTTTTACCAGGTTGATGATTCCGATAGGATAATCACTGCTGTCGGCAATATTGATAAATCCTGCGGCTTGTATCCCTTTTACCTTTTTAGCAATATTGATGAATCCGGCGAATTGCGACCCTTTTACATCTGATGCGGTATTCATAAACCCAGCCAACTGCGATGCAGATACGTTTTTCTGCGCGATGTTTAGGAAACCCGCCAGTTGTGATCCTTTAACCGTATTTGCTTTATTTAAGAAGCCCGCAAATTGAACGCCTTTCACATTTCCCCGGGAAACATTGGCAAAACCGGCAAAGGCTGCGCCCTGATTTTCCCCGGAAGTATTTAGAAATCCGGCAAATTGTAAACCTGTTGCTTTTTTTCCAATATGATTGGAAAACATAGCGATTTGCGTTCCCGTAGCTTCATTGCGGACAATATTTGAAAGACCAGCAAAGCTGAATCCTTTTTCAACAGAGGAGACTCCTGCCAGTAAATGAAAAGAAAGCTTATTGGTATCTAAGGGAGCGTGTGTGCCATTGCTGCTTAAAGGGTAGACCAATCCAATATGGATTTTTTCTGATCCGCTGCTTTGTGCGAAAGCGTTGGTGTCGGAAGAAAGGAATAAGCCGGTAAGGGCGATGGCCAGATAACCTGGTTTTAAGAATTTTAAAGTTTTGTTGTAATCGGTAGTCCTCATTTTTGTCTGATTTTGAAATGAGACAACACAAGGAGGACTTACCCCTACGAGCTTTTAAAATAAATTAATGCACAAAGGCACCTGGCTCTTTACTTTCTGGAATTTGAACCTTAATATTTTTTCTGCCAATGATCAGAATCATCAAGGCAATAATAGTAGTACCTGTCATGATGGCTACCATAGGAACCGCCGATCTGATCTCAAACATACTGACTCCGAATGAAGCCAAAGCACCCAATCCCATTTGTACGGCACCCATTAACGCCGATGCACTCCCGGCATTTTTGCTGAATGGTGCAAGTGATAAAGCGGAAGTATTTGGATTGGTAAAGCCCAGACAGGATAGGAATAAGAAGAGTAAGATGACGGTTTCCATTAGGCCAAACCAATTGTAAACGCTACCAATCAAGAAAAATACCACTACAAAAACCTGTATGCTCAATGCGGCGAAAATCACTTGTTCACTTTTATATTTTCTCAATAACAGCGTATTTATCTGACTTGAACCAATTAATCCGGTAGCCAGTAAGGCGAAAATCCAACCATAAGCCTCTTCAGACACTTTAAAAATATCGATGAAAACAAGTGGTGAACCGGAGATATAGGCAAATAACCCAGCAAAGGCCAATGCGCCACTGAAGGCGTAAGTATAAAACTGTGGATCTTTGATCACAGAAAGAAAGTTTTTGATAATAGGGACCGGCTTCAACGAAAGACTGGTGTCTGGTTTATAGCTATCTGGTAACCAAAGCCAGCTGGCAACTAGATTCAATACCCCTAAGCCCATCAAAATGATGAATACGGAATGCCATCCCCAGGCTACTGTAACATAGCCGCCCAAGGTAGGGGCAACCATTGGCGAAACACCCACTACGAGCATCAGCAAGGCGAAAACTTTGGCGTTTTCTTTGACCGGGAAGAGGTCTCTTACCATTGCAATTGAAGCTACTGCTGCGGCACAGCTGCCGATTGCCTGCATAAAGCGCAATGCGATTAAGGTATCCAGACTGCTGGCAAATACGCAGCCTGCAGAAGCCAGGATATAGACGATCAGTCCGATGTATAAGGGTTTTTTCCTTCCAAAGCGGTCTAATAAAGGGCCATATAGAAGCTGGCCAGCAGAAATTCCAATGAAATAACTGGATAGTGAAAGAGATATTTTAAGTACAGTAGTGTTTAGATCTTTTGCAATTGCTGGAAATCCAGGAAGGTACATGTCGATTGAAAAGGGGCCTAACGCAGTTAGGGATCCTAATAATACAATCAGGAGGAAGTATTTTTGTTTTGTCATTAGCTGCTGCAAATATAGGAATTGTACTTTTGGCATCCGCCGAAATCTGGTATTTTATCCAAACATAATCACTGGCATAGCGTTTTTTAATTATATAAGTTTTAAGCAGGATTTTGTAAGTTACAGGAAAGAAAATACCTTATTTTTGTAATTGTTTTTTTAACTTCGGAAAGCTAGATTATGATGTTATATGTAAAGAATATGGTGTGCGACCGATGTGTGATGATTGTTCGTCAGCAGTTGGAGCAGCTT
This sequence comes from Pedobacter sp. PACM 27299, assembly GCF_001412655.1. Taxonomy (NCBI): domain Bacteria; kingdom Pseudomonadati; phylum Bacteroidota; class Sphingobacteriia; order Sphingobacteriales; family Sphingobacteriaceae; genus Pedobacter; species Pedobacter sp. PACM 27299. The sequence goes on from NZ_CP012996.1 coordinate 2,403,330, forward strand.
CATTTCGAGGTAAAGGACATTACATTGGGTAAGGTAGAGGTGGCTCCGGATCCAACTGCCCATCAGTTGCAGGACATTTCAGCTACTATGGAGCTGCTCGGTTTTGAATTGATGGATAAGGAAAAGGACCAGCTGGTAGAACAGGTCAAAAATAAGGTGATTGAGCTAGTGCATCACTCCGATTTAAATGAGGTTCATCAGAGTCTGATATCCATCATTGCAGATCGTTTGGATAAGGATTATGCTTATCTGAGCCGATTATTTTCCGACGTAGAAGGCCTCACCATTGAGAAATATATCATTCAACAGAAAATAGAAAAGGTGAAGGAATTGCTGGAATATGGAGAGTTGAACCTGAACGAAATCGCTTATAAAATGGGCTATAGCAGCAGTGCGCATCTATCTGCGCAATTTAAATCGGTAAGCGGTTTAAGTCCCAGTAAATATAAATCCTCTAGCTTAAACAAAAGGAAACCCCTGGATAAAATCAAATAAGCCTGCCGATTTTTGTAACATTACCTTTCGAATTACATTCTAAACTGGAAATTTAAACACACAGATGCCTTTTTATAAACACTATTCATTTGATTTATGGCTGACATTGATCAAATCCAACCCGGCTTTTAAAACGGAGCGGACAAAATATTTTCATGCCCATTACAATTCCAGAAAGAAAACTATAGAAGAGGTCGCTTTGGTTTTTAGACAGGTAGATTTAATGGTGAATGCCATTAATGAAAAGACTGGAAAAAATATTGATGCCGATGAAATGTACCTGATGGTGATCAGTATTATTAATGAGTATTCCACGGAATTTCAAGACGTCGATACCGCCGCATTATACCTGGAAATGGAAAAACTGCTGTTGAATCATATGCCTTTGCTTTATAACGAAGCATCCCTGACCGTACTGAGCGAATTGAAATCACCTGGGCTGAGTACCATAAATATTTTAAGTAATACCGGTTTTATCAAAGGAATAACATTGAGAAAAGTGCTGAGCCATTTGAAACTGGATGAATTCCTGGATTTTCAATTGTACTCAGATGAACTGCGTTTATCTAAACCTAATCCCGAGTTTTTTCAATTGATGCTGGATACCATTGATCGGGTAAAGCACCCTGAAATTGGTTTACATGAAATTATTCACGTCGGTGATAATCCTGTTGCCGATGTAAATGGAGCGAAGGCGATGGGCATTCATACCTTGCTGATCAATTCAAATGATTTATTAATTTCACACTTACGCTCATGATCCCATATACCTACGCTCTTCATAAAATAAACAATACCGTCGATTTTGGCTTTTCTGCGGATGATTACAGCAGGTTTAAGTTTGGTGATGACTTGGTTTCCAAAGCATTTGGGAAAGATCTAGCCGCAGGCTTTATTAAATATTACTTGCAGGAAAATTTGATTACGGAGCAAATTGTGGTCATTTCCAGTCCTTATTGTTTCATTCCTACGGCAACTTTTGCCATGAAAAATGCATTTGTATCACATTTGAACCGTTGGCTGGTAGCGCATGGCGGATTGGTGGTGCAGGAAGCAAAAGTACATCGAACCATCACGTATAAGGAAGATTACGGCGGACTAAGTGCGGAAGAAAGAATGAACCTGATTGGCAATGATTCTTTTCATATCGACAAAGATTTCTTAGCAGGCAAGACCCTGCTTTTTCTGGACGACATCAAAATTACCGGCAGTCATGAGCGCATGATCCTGAAAATGGTAAAGGAGTATGGTTTGAAAAACGACATCCACATGCTTTATTTTGCGGAGTTGGTCAATAAAGACATTCATCCGAATGTGGAAAATCACCTGAACTATCATTTAGTGAAATCAATATTTGACTTGGAAGAGATCATTAAAAGTGGAAATTTCGCGGTCAATACTAGGATTGTAAAGTATCTCTTGAACAGTGATTTTGAAAGTTTCTGCATTTTTATAGAAAAACAAAATCTGGAGTTTTTGGAGAGTCTGTATGACTTGTCTTTAGGGAATAGCTACCATACAATCCCATCATACGAGGAGAATTTGAATCATTTGAAAAATCACCTGCAGCAGCAAACTTTTAAAGTCAGTTAGTGCGCTAAAATAAATATCGAAGCTCCTGTATAAAAGTACAAGAGCTTTTTTGTTTAGAATATACTGACAAAGAGTAACTAGATTCTAGACTATGTCTTTAGAATGAGGGGAATATGCGCTCCTTATGGGTTCCTGTTTATTAAATCTTCAATACTTCAATAGGACCTTAATAGGTGGTTGATAGTTCCTTGATAGGGGCTAAAGGACCTATTAACCCTGATTCAAGGATCATTTAAACCCGAAGAAGTTAAGAGCAGATCTTGATGCTTCCTAATAGGCAGCTCGAACTGGATCTGCGGTTGTGGTCTTCGGAAGTCCATATCAAAAACAATTGTCACAGGATCTTCAAATAGGAGGAACTGATAAGAGAAAAAACCTATTTTTTACATTAAAAAGCTAGTTTTTTCCCTTAAAAAATGATATTTTGCAGGTACTGATCATTGTGATTGATTTTGAGAAATGTAATCTGTGAAACTACAGATTTGTAAGGAAAAAACAAGCCCTTGAAGCAGTATTGTTAATGATTGATTATAATTTAAAATTGATGAAATATGGCAATTAATTTGCAAAAAGGACAAAGGGAGAGCATTGATGCTCCTAAATTTACGATCGGTTTAGGATGGGATACCAATAGTTCTACTACGGGTACTGCATTCGATTTAGATGCTTCGATTTTTATGTTAGATGATCAAAAGAAATTAGTTTCTGATCAAAACCTGGTTTTTTATAACAATCTGGTTTCTCCTGACGGTTCAGTAGAACATACTGGTGATAACTTAACCGGTGATGGTGATGGTGATGATGAGCAAATCAAAATAGATTTGACAAAAATAGACCCTAAAGTTAATGAGATTTGCGTTGTGGTCACCATTCATGATGCAGAAAACAGAAAACAGAATTTTGGTCAGGTGAGAAATTCTTTTGTTCGTATTTTTGATGCTTCCAGCAATGAAGTGATCTTGAAATATGAATTGGAAGAAGATTTTTCAATTGAAACTGCGGTAGAATTTGGTAGAATTTACAAACGTGAAGGAAAATGGAAATTCGAAGCAGTAGGAATGGGTATGAAAGGTGGTTTACAGGATTATTTAAATAAATATCAATAAAAAATTATGGCAATTAATCTTCAAAAAGGACAGCGTATCAGTCTTGAAAAGAGCAACGGAAGCAAGCTTCAAAATATTTGTGTAGGAATTAACTGGGGTGCCATTGAGAAAAAAGGCATGTTTGGTTTTGGTAAAACAAAAGAAGCAGTAGATTTAGATGCAAGTTGTGCCCTATATAATGATAAAAAACAACTGGTAGATGTCGTTTACTTCGGGAGTTTAAAATCTAAAGATGGTGCAGTAAAACATAGCGGTGACGATTTAACCGGTGATATGGGGGGGGATGATGGCTTGGATAATGAGGTGATTACCTTAGACTTCTCCCAGCTGAATCCAGCAGTAGAATATGTAGCATTCGTCTTAAATAGTTTTAGAGGTCATGATTTTGGAACCATTCCTTTCGCTTCTATTCGTATTTATGAAGGAAATCCAAAACAGGTAAGAGAAGTGTTTGCTACTTATGATATTGCAAATGGCGCAGGTTTTGCTGGTCATGTATCTATGGTTTTAGGGGTGTTTTATAAGAGAAACGGAGAATGGAAATTCAATGCGATCGGAGAGCCTACTAAAGATAAGAAATTAGAAGAAACCGTGAATACAGTAACACAAAGCTATCTATAGACTCTAAAGGTAAAGGAACATTTTATTGAATTATGGAAATAAACCCGAATAATACCCAAAGCCTGAGCCCAGTTCCGGTTAAACTGGACAAGGATGGAAATGTTGATCTGGCAACGATCAGCCCGGAAGAGGTAAAGAAATATAGTGAAATTAATAAGTCGCTGGTGCCTTCTGACGTGAATTCTATCTTGAATTATGGAGTAGAAGCGCAGAACTCTATGGAGAAATACAGTAATGATTTTTTATCATCTGTAAGAACCTATAATAGCGGTGATGTAGGTGGTTTGATTAATGAACTGCTGACTGAGCTGAATTATATAGATGTTACCGAATTGGAACAGAGTGGTTTTAAATCCTTCATTTCAAAAATTCCTTTTCTGAAGAATCTGGTAGTTGACGTTAAAAAACTCTTTCAAAAATATGATGTGGTGGTCAATAATATTGACAAAATCACTAATAAAATTAAGGCTGGCCGCTTAAATTCTATCAAGGACAACAGTTCATTGCAAACCATGTTTGATAACAATGTATCTTATATCCACCAGATGGAAGAACTGATTATTTCAGGACAACTGAAGTATGAAGAATTGAAGCTGAAACTGGCGGAAATGGAAGGTAGACCTGCTGATTTTGAGGATTATGAGATCGCCGATTTAAGGGATTTCGTCACTAGACTCGACAGACGTTTGGCAGACATGAAAATTGTTCGCTTTATCATGCTGCAATCATTGGCTCAGATTCGTGTGGTGCAGAATAACAATACTTCTATCGCTGAAAAAGCACAGTCTATTGTATCTACGACCATTCCGGTATGGAAAAACCAGCTGACTATTGCTGTGGCTTTACAAAGGCAAAAAGCCAATGTAGAGATGCAGAAAAAGATTTCTGATACGACCAATACAATTCTGCAAAAGAATGCAGAAATGCTGAAACAGAATAGTATTGATGTGGCGACGGAAAATGAAAAAACGGTAGTATCATTAGATACGCTGAAAATGACTACGCAATCGTTGATCGAAACCTTGAATGAGGTGAAGAAAATTCATGAAGAAGGAGAGAAGAGCAGAAGAGTATTGGATGGGGAATTGAAAACTCTGGAATCTGAATTGAAGAAAAACGTGACGCGCGTTAATTAAAAAAATCGATGGATGACCGCCGTAATTATATTTTAAAGGAATCCCGCACAGAGATCAGCCGTTTACAGCTGCTCTCTGTGTTTTTTGAGGAGGAAGCGGTTTATAAAATATACCTGCGCAGCCAGGTGATACATCAGCTATTTGAACAGAATGAAGAATTGGATATTGATAAACTGGAACTTTTTCATGTCCAGTTTACCTCCAGTGTCATCGAGCTGCTCAGAAAAATAAAGAAAAATAATGAGAAGAATGTCAGCCTGATCTATGATGAAATAGAGCTGAATAAGGAGCTGATAGAGCGAATGAGTAACTCTGTCTTTACAGATAAGAATTTTAAGCTGGACCAGCAGAAACAAGCCTTAAAGATCAATTTGTCTTTAAGGAAGCTTTTTGAGGTACTGTCTGAGTTGAGTACCGATTTTCCTTTTTCAAAAAACATCAATTCATTTAGCTCCAGATATGCTAAAGATTTTTATTATAACATTACTCCTGATCAGTTGACTGAACTGATTCAATACGATCCTAAAAATGTGTATTTAAATATACATGCAACGATCGAACGAAAGTTAATGGGCACTCTTTGTAAGTACGATTTTAAAACGGAGTTTTTTTGCGGATTAAAGTCAGGGCAAATGATCATTGAGGTTTATAAGTTCCTGGAAGTGGACCGGTATTTTCTCTTTTTCCCCAACAGAAATCTCTTTCTGTTTTGTGATATGGAGGTGTTAAAGGAGGTCGATTGGACGAATAACCTATCAGAAAAGGAAAAGATGATTCAGGAGCTTTCCTACAAAAATGATAAGCTGGAAAGTAGTGCTGCGGCACTAAAAACTTATATTCCCAAAGAAATTATCGACCTCTTGGAGGAGAATTACCTGAAAATTTCAGATATAGATTTCCTGGAACATTTGAATAATTTTGATGTACAGGCTAATATTTTAAAGGCAATGCTTAAAACCGATCTTTTTTAGCATTTTTAACACAGTAAATTTTAAAACAATAATTTAACATGGATAATAATTTGATTAATCATCCCGGTGTGATCATCGGGTTTGCGGTACTGGTCGTCGTGATGCTACTGCTGGATTTGGGCGTTTTTAATAAAAAGGCACATGCCGTAACCAGCAAGGAAGCTGCAATATGGTCTGTAGTTTGGATTACTTTATCTATGGCATTCAGCGGGGTAATTTATGTGACCTCCGGATTTGAGAAGTTTACTCAATTTCAATCGGCATACTGGATTGAGAAGGCATTGTCGGTCGATAACCTCTTTGTATTTATCCTGGTATTCGGATTTTTTAAAGTACCTAAAGAGCTACACCATAAGGTGTTATTTTGGGGTATTATTGGTGCCTTATTGTTCCGTGCAATTTTCATCTTCGCCGGTGTAGGATTGATTAACTTAACCTATTTGCCTGAAATGACGCTATTTGGTGAGGTGATTCGCATCAATGTTGTCTTATTGATTTTTGGTCTTTTCTTAGTCTACGCTGGTATTAAATCATGGGTGGCTGATGACGATGACGATGAAGAAAAAGACTTTAGCAAAAGTGCTGGTGCACGTTTGATCTACAAATTCTTTAAAGTATCAAAGGAATTTGACGGTGCTAAATTTTTCACTGTAGAAAATGGAATTAAAGTAGCCACACCTCTATTGGTAGTGGTTGCGGTAATTGAGTTTACAGATTTACTTTTTGCAGTAGATTCAATCCCTGCGATTTTTGCGATTGCTCCGGATGATCCACTAATTCTATATACGTCTAACATTTTTGCAATCCTGGGTTTAAGAGCCCTGTATTTCCTATTGGCTAATTTTATCCATATGTTCAGCTTATTGAAATATGGATTGGCGATTATCTTGTCCTTCATTGGAGTTAAAATGGTGATTGCGCCATTCTATCATATTTCTTCACCACTATCATTGTCGATTGTAGGTGGAGTATTGATCTTATCAGTAATTGCTTCTATTATTTTTGTACCAAAAGAGAAAGCAGCATAAGCTCAACAGGAGTGGTATGGAAAAGGCCTGGGTTTTAATAAACTCAGGCCTTTCTTGTGATAGGAGATTTCTATATTTGAAGCGGGCATCTATGATGAGGCCTGAAAACCACTTAGCATGCAATACCATTTAGAGATCAGTCTTCCAGCAGATTTTTCTATCAGAGATAGGGAAAAGGCAATACTTGAGTTGTTGGAAGCTAATAAAGAGCCTTTAGCATTAATGCTGCAAGGATACCATACAAAAGAAAAGGTACGCCATGTCTTATTAACAGCAGATAGTCTGATGTTAGATGGAGCAGGGAAGGGGAGTGTTACCGCTGTTTATCAGCTGGAAGAATATAATGTCTGCAGTGCTATTGATCGGATCGATATGGAAAGCATGATCCTCAGTTTCCTCATTGATGAACTGCGCAATACATTGAAAGTATCAGGTGTTTTTATCCCGGAACGCGAACCGGATTCTTTTTAATTTTGGGCATAAAAAAACCGGCAATTACTTGCCGGTCTTCCTTCTTATGAGTTGATTAAACTAGTACAATGTAAATTCTACTCTTCTGTTCTGTTGACGACCAGCTGCAGTTTTATTGGTTGCAATTGGTTGGTTTGGACCGTAACCTACTGCCTCAATACGTGATGCATTAGCGCCTTGAGAAACTAAGTAAGCTTTAACTGCTTCTGCTCTGTCTTTCGATAAACGTAAGTTTAACGCCATAGAACCAGTATTATCTGTGTGACCAGCTAATTTAAGGCTGAAGTTTTTCTCTACTAATAATGCCGCAACACGGTTTAAAGTAGGGAAAGATTTATCACGAATGGTTGCTTTTCCTAAATCAAATTCCAAGTTTTTAATCGCTTCAGATACTACTTTACGATCAGCTTCTGTGATGATGATTTTTTCTTTGATTATAGGAGCTACTGCAACGAATGGACATCCTGAACCATCAACAACTGTTCCTGCTGGAGTACCAGGGCATTTGTCAAATTTGTTTGCTACGCCATCTCCGTCGTCATCTCCCATTTCTTTAGCATAGATTTCTCTATCTCTTGCCGCTTTTTGTTCAGCTGTAGACAATGCATTTCTTAATGCTGCACTCTCTTCTGCACTTTCATTACGTAAGTTAGCTAATGAGCTGTAGTTTTGTAATTGTGGTTTTGATTTGCTACCTAATGCAAATTCGATACCTGCATGTCCATAAGAGAACTTATCAAATTTACCCGTGTTTAGACCGTCAAATTCAGCAGTCTTTGTGAAGTTTACATCATAACCGAAGTCTAAGTTAATGCCTTTAGCTACGCCTAATTTGAAACCTGCACCTACAGGGATAAAGTATCCATCTTTGTAATGGTTTTGTACGGTAGTTGTACCATTAGAGTTTTCAGCACCTGAAGACATATAACCCACACCACCTTTTACGTAAGGAATCAATACTGCATTTTCGTTGTTAATGCTGATGTTAGCCAGATTGTATACCGCTGTTAAAGCTGCAGACCATTCAAGATGCGTCTCAAAAGTAGTGTTGCTGCCAAAATATTGAGGTGTTCCTAGGGGATTGAACTGTCCCGAGCCTTTTACTTTACCAGCAAGGAAATCTGCTTGTAAACCTAAAGCTGGAAGGATTTGTTTTTTGATGTATCCACCATAACCTAATGCTTCTCTAGCGCTATTGTAATCTCTATTAGCACCGTTAAAAATAGTATTTGAGCTAAGTACACCTGCATGAGCACCAATTGACCAGGTGCGGAATTCTTTTTTTCCGAAACGGCCAGTAGCGTCAGGAGTTGTATCTTGTGCGAATAATTGCGATGAAGCACCCAATAGGGTCACTACCATTGCGGCTTTTGTAATGTTGGATTTCATATTCTTTTTCAATTAGATATTTGCGTTCTTCAATTGTTGAACTACAATCCTCCTTGAAATAATCTTGCCAAACACATTTTAGGGGTTAAATAATTAAGAATACATTAATAATGAGCTAGTTATTGGGTTTTTGAAAAATGGCTGAATTTCCATAAATAGGGATCAACGCTTGGAATTTGTGTATAGTATTTTAGACATTTATTATAAATCGAAGATTTCTCCGAGCTCTGGAATGCTGACTTTATAGTTGATTTCCCGCAATGCTTCGGCAAGACTTTGCGTGCTTTTATCTTCGCCATGAACTAGAAATACCTGTTTTAAGAGTATAGGATCTTGTTGTTTTACAGTATTCACCAAATCCTGGTGATCCCCATGTCCGCTCAAAAGATCTGTTTTTTGAATTCCAGCGTACACCATTAAGTCCCGGTTCCTCAGTCTTACAATAGCATCTCCACGAAGTAAACGGTGGCCTAGTGTGCCTTTTGAACAATAGCCGATGAATAGGATGGTGCAATAATAGTTTTGTATATTATAATATAAGTGGTCTTGTATTCTTCCGCCTTCCAGCATTCCAGCAGAAGATATGATGATACATGGTTCATGGTAATTGGAAATGGAAATACTTTCACGTTTATCCTGTACATAAGAAAGTCCCTCAAATTCGAACTCATCCCCCTTGTTTTTATAAAATTCCTGAGCCTCTTGATTCAGTAAATGATGATGTCTACGGTAAATAGTGGTAGCAGACTCTGCCAGGGGGCTATCTACAAATATTTTTACGTAAGGAAGTAAGCCTTTACTGAAGATTTGATTTAAGGCAAATACGAGTGCCTGTGTTCTGCCAATGCTAAAGGCCGGAATGATCAGCCTCCCGGGGGATTTAATACAGGACTCCTGAATGGTGGCCACTAATTTTTCCTCCAGGCTCATTTCTTTGCTGTGGAGCCTTCCGCCATAAGTAGATTCGGAAACCAGATAATCTACTTGTGGAATGGGATCAGGATCGGATAATACAGGATAGTTACTGCGGCCAATATCACCTGTAAATGCTATTTTTTTAGTAATTCCCTGATCTTCGACGGTCAAAACAACTGCTGCTGCACCAAGCAGGTGACCTACAGGGATAAATTCCAGGCTCAGCTCCGCATTGATGCGGAATGGTTTATGGAAGTTTAGGGTCACAAATCGGTCAACCGTATCCATGACGTGTTTATGCAGATAGAGCGGCTGCGGACCTGGTCCTCTTTTTCTACGTCCTTTACTCGGCTTGCTCTGTTTACTTAGAAAAATGTTAACAGAATCAAGTAAAAGCAATTCCGCGAGGTCAGCCGTAGGTGGAGTACATAGGATCTGGCCTTCAAAGCCCATTCTGATTAGGGTAGGTAGATTTCCAGAGTGATCAATATGGGCATGGGTAAGGATCACTACATCTATAGCAGCAGGATCAAATGGAAAGTATTGGTTCTCTTCTTGATAGGTCTCTTTCTCATAATCCAGACCACAATCTACCAATATTTTGTAATCTTCTAATTCCAGCAGATGCATGCTCCCTGTTACCTGTCTTGCTGCTCCCCAAATGGTCAATTTCATATTCCGGTATTCCTTAAATGCAGCAATATATCAATTTAAAATTTATTGCGATCCATCCATTCCGAAAAATCAGCGATCCGGTATTGATATTGCAAGGCGGTATTTGAAGGCGCTCCGCAAACAATTTTCCAATTTAATAATTCATCATTGAAGGCTGGTAAAGGCAACTGAGCTTGTTGTGCAGCTTTAACATAAAAGACTTGTTTACTGGGATGGTCAGGGCTGCATACATTATATATGTGACCAAAGGCAGCCTGCTCAATCAAGGCCAGCGTAAATTCTACACAGTCTTCCTGATGCACCAGATTTACCGGAGCCTGTCCATTTGGAATGTCCTGTTTCCCGGCAAAGAACCTTCCTGGGTTTCTCCCTGGGCCGATTAATCCGGCAAAACGTAGGATGGTAGTGGTAAAAGAAGAATTGGAGCTTAACCATTGTTCTGTCTCCAGCATGGCTTTACCGGAAGCAGTATCAGGTATTGCCGGACTTGAGCTAGTTATTTCCGCATTAGATTCCCCATAAACAGCAGTGGAGCTGATAAAGATCACCTGTGGTATTTTTTGAGCTTGTGCTAAAGTCGCTATCTTTTGGATTTTCCCTAAAAAGGAGGCCTGTTCGGAAGTATTCCTTTTGGGAGGTATAGCGATCAGCAGCAGATCTGTTTGGAAAAACTCTGGATGACTTTCTATAGCATCTTCCTGAAAATTGAGCAGGAAAGGTTGGATAGACAGAGCAGCGAGCAGTTCCATTTTCTCCGGACTGGTACTGGACCCTTTTACCTGGTAGCCGGCAGATAGGAGGCGCTTAGCGAGCGCTAATCCATACCAGCCACAGCCAAGAATACTGACGGTCGGTTTTTTAATTGCTGTTGAGTTGGTTTGCATAGGAATGCGTTGCTGATTAAATAAAAAAGGGGTAATGCCTGAGCATCCCCCCCTTTATACAATGAATGTAAAGACTAAAGAACGGTTACGTTTGAAGCCTCAGGACCTTTTTTTCCTTCATTCAATTCGAATTCTACGCTGTCTCCTTCATTCAATTCTCTGAATGAATCTCCTGCAATCGCAGAAAAATGTACGAAAATATCTTTTCCTCCATCTTCTGGAGTTATAAATCCAAACCCTTTTGCAGAATTAAACCATTTAACTTTTCCTGTTGTACGCATATTATTATATATATATTTCGAGGTGAAAATAATGAATTGAATATTAATATCAAAATCTTAAAGTGAGGGTGGAGCATATTTTAAACATAGGAAATTTTATTTTGTTAAAACCTATCTTAGAGGGACTTGTTAATTTAGCCAGGCGGTGATCAGCAGGTAATTGGCTTTCATTTTGGTTCATCATGCAGGCTAAGGTCTAGTGCTGATGTGATTTAGCTCCTTAATGTAAGCCAGGTATCTTTTGATATCAACTGGAAATACATTCCGGATAGTTAAATAGGAGGGGTAGTTTAATGGTCGTAATTAAAGAATTGTAGGGACAATATGATGAATTATAGGAAAAATCAACTCAGCAACAGAATTTATGAGGAAAAAAATAACCTTGGTTTAGACGCCGATGGCTCTTCTGAGGATTTTTCATTCAATAGTTATTTGAATAGCGACCATGAAAGAGTAACAGGGAATCCCGATGGGGAAAATGACCTGAAGTATCCAAACCTTCCAGTAGAACGGAGTTCTTTAATGGACAAATAAAACTACGTAGTGAAGGCCCTATTTATTGGTCAGAAAAGATGCTTTAAAAGCTATTTTGGCGGTGTAACACGTATTTCTACAGTGTGAATAGTTGTAGAATAATGCCCACAATGGGGTGTTTATTGGGAAAATAAACCTCCTTTAATCTAAGGTTTATCAAATCATCAATGCTATTTTTAATATAGAAAATAGGTCTCAATTAGCTTAGGCCTGAGTTTATGAGTTTATTTTTGCCTTCATTTCCGCAAAATACAGGCTTGGCTTGGTTTTTTCCCTTAATATCTTGTTAAATTACAGGAAAATGCGCGTTTTATCTCCCTTATTGTTAATAGTAATGGTTGCTTTTTTAAGCAGCTGTAAGAAAGACAATTCTTTAGATAGTCTTGATCATGTGATTTTAAAGCGTGAAGGTCTTTTAAGAGTGGAATGCAGTAATTGTGAAGTCAGGTATCAAGTCAATAGCAAGGACTATAAGGTAGGGATTGATCAGGGAAGTAATGATATGGCTTTTTATTATTCTGGTGATTTTGCCTTAGTGACAGAGGTACTTTCTAAAGAAGAACAAAAAATAAGGGTGCTGGTGGTCGACGCCTTCGGTCGGGTAGTGTCTAATGAATTGAATAAATGGTCCGCTGGTGAACGCCGCAAGAAGACATTTGAGATAAATATAAAATAAATGAGCTGGTAGGAAATATGGAATTAAATAATTCCTGCTTTTTTTTAAATCAAAGAAACTTTAATTAAAGGTTTAAGTAGAAAAAGCATTATGTTTACAGATAAAATCAGTAACAACAATAGTACAACCAGACCACCTGAAACAGATCACGCTCCATATTTGGATAAGTTTTTGTTGTGGAGTTCTGGCAAGACGCACACTAAAGAATACATGGAAAGTAAAACTGGTCACAGAAAAAGCATATTAATTGTAGATGACGAACTTAGTATTCTCAAGCTGTTGAGTTTCATTTTGGCCGCAGATTATGATTTAATCATTAAAAAAAGTGGGATAGAAGCAATTGCCTGGTTAGAAGAAGGCAATGATCCTGACCTGATTATATCTGATTTGATGATGCCTTATTTTGATGGAAGTTCTCTAATCAGAAACCTTAAAATAAGTGGCTTCTATAGAAATACACCGGTAATCTTACTGTCGGGCGCCGAGGATCTTGCTGAAAAAGTAAAAAATATGCCGTTTAAAATAGACAGTTATTTAGAAAAACCTTTTAATCCGGCAACATTAAAAACTCAAATTGCTCAACTTATCGCATAATGAACACGTCTACAATTAATCGTCCTCAAATTAATGCTAAAATTGTGCATTTCGGAAAACTCCTTAAAAGTGTGATTTCCGAAGAATTTGATGCCAATGTAGAGCAAATGGATGATCCTGAAGACTTTAAAAGGTATCTGGATCAGCAGTCTTTACTAACCTTGCCGGATATTATTTTAATTGAAGTGGATGACAATAAGAATTGCTTCGATCAGATTAGAGAAATTAAGAAAAATCCTTTACTTCAGGGATTGATCATCGTGCTGCTTGGCATCAAAGAAGATAAGAAATGGAGACAGCAGGCTTTGGAGCTGAAGGTCAATGATTATTATACTTATCCATTTCCTCTGGAAGATTTTTGTGAAAGACTTAATTTTTTAGTTAAATTTAAGTTAATCAAACCTAAATTAATGGAATTGGCTCAAACAGTAGAGGTGGAATACCAAACTCCCTTCGCAAAACGTGCATTTGATGTGATTGCATCAGGCATGGCACTGTTATTTTTATTTCCATTGTTCATCATTGTTGCCATCTTAATTAAATTAGAATCCAAAGGCCCTATAATTTACAAGAGTAAAAGGGTAGGTGCAGGGTATCGCATTTTTGATTTCTATAAATTCCGCTCCATGAGAAGTGATGCGGATAAGATGCTGGATTCCATTGCTAATTTGAACCAATATGCCAATGAATCAGATAAAAAGAATGGTAAAGCGGCTTTTGTGAAGTTTAAAGATGATCCAAGAATAACTAAGCTGGGTGCATTTTTAAGGAAAACGAGTATTGATGAGCTGCCACAGCTAATCAATGTGTTTATCGGTGACATGTCGCTGGTAGGCAATCGCCCGCTGCCTTTATATGAAGCAGAACAGCTGACCACCAATGAATGGTCTACCAGATTCCTTGGCCCTGCAGGCTTAACCGGTTTATGGCAAATCAGCAAAAGAGGGAAGAAAGATATGTCCGAAACAGAACGCAAGGAACTAGATAACTTTTACGCAGACAATTATTCGATATTACTGGACCTTAAAATTATATTGAAAACGATTCCTGCATTGATTCAAAAAGAAGAAGTTTAGCCTCAACACATAATCTTAATTAGAAACAAAAATATAAACGCTTAAATCAAATTCTCTTAACCACACTAAATCATGAAAAATCTATTTAAAATGGCATTAATTGTATTAATGTTTATAAGCCTAGATACTTACGCTCAGGAATCAATTATCGGCGATATTAAATATGCTGATTTGGAGAAATACATTGCATTAGCAAAACAGAACTACCCAAGAAGAAAAGCCTTGAATGAGACGGTAACGAAAGCAAAAGCTGAATTGCCAATTACTGCACTATCTTACCTGGATATATTTAATGCTTCTTATTTCTACAGACCTGAAAAGAAATCTGTGATCGATCCTATAAACCCATATAATGTGAATGGATTCCAGTTCGGAATTAATGTGAATCTTGGTGCTTTCTTACAAAAACCATTTACTGCTAAAAAAGCCAAATCTGACCTAAAAATTGCCCAATACCAGGCAGATGAATATGAACTTGCATTGGCTGTTGAAGTAAAAAGAAGATATTATACGTATATTCAACAAATAAGCCAGCTGAAAATTTATAGTCAAAGTGTTCAGGATAACAAGAATGTTGCTGATAATCAATTGTATAAGTTTGAAAAAGGCGAAATTACGTTAGATACCTATAATCAATCAAGAATTAACCTGACGAATGCAAATACATCAAAAATTCAAGCGGAAGTAAATTTGCTTAATGCTAAAGATTCATTGGAAGAAATTATTGGTGTCAAACTTTCCGAAGTTAAATAGATAAATATTTTAGCCCCTAATAATGGATATAAAAGCATTTTTAAAAGTTCTTAATAAATATAAATGGTTATTGATTTTGGTGCCCATCACGGCAGCAGTCATTACTTTCTTTCTGGTAAAAAATCTTCCTAAGGAATACAGCTCTGAGGCGCAGATTGCTACTGGACTTGTGGATCAATCTAAACAAGTAGTTGGTGCTGGAACTCAGAATGCTGATTATTTTAAAATAAATCAGCAATTTTCTAATATCATTGAAAGGATGAAAATGAGAAGGATCATGAGCATTCTGTCTTATCGTCTCATCCTCCATGACCTTGAAAACCCGAAGGATCCCTTTAAACCTTATAGTCCTAAACTGGATTCTCTTGATAACAACCAACGCCAGGAGCTGATACAGATATTTAATGAAAAGCTGCAGCAAAAAAGCGTGGTGACGATTCTGGACAATAAGGGCAAGTTCAAATTATACGATATCCTGTCCTCTATGGGTTATAACAAAGAGGATTTAGAGAAAAAACTAAACATTTACAGACCTGATAATAGTGATTTTATTAACGTTAATTACGTTTCTGAAAACCCAAAGCTGTCTGCTTTTGTCGTGAACACCTTAGCCATAGAATTCATTAATAATTATGGACGAGATGTAAATACCAATCAAAATAATTCCATTCAGCTACTGGATTCCTTGTTGAAAAAGAAGGAAAGCACAATGAATGAGAAGAATGCCGCGTTAAAAGAATTTAAGATGAAAAATGGGGTGTTAAACCTCGACAAACAATCTGAAATTGTTTATACGCAGATTTCTGCTAATGAAGAGCGCAAGGCTCAGGCAATTAGAGAGATTCAGGCAAACCTGATGGCTATTGCAGATATTGATGCCAAACTGAATGGGCGATCAGGTGATAGTTTTTCCCAAGGAAACTCTACAGTTGATAATAGAGCTATCGTGAACCTTAAAAACCAGTTGAAAGAGGCAAATGATGCTTATATCGATGGTAACTTTAAAGTGAGTGATAAAAAGAGAATAGATTCTCTTTCCAGACTAATTGATCGTTTGAGTTCGAGAATTTCTGATGGTGATGTAACCAATCCTATAGCCTCAAGACAAGGTTTGATCCAACAAAAGCTGGCTTTACAAACAGCTGTAAGTCAGGCTAAGGGAAGTATTAAGTCTATTGACAATGAATTGGCGATGTTGAAAGCCAAGTACAATAGCATGGTTCCATTTGATGCAGGTATTCAGAATTATGAACGTGATGCTGAATTGGCAACTAAAGATTATATGGCCTCGTTGGACTCCTATAATCAAACCCGTACAGAACAAAATATTGCGTTAAAACTTCAGCTGGCTCAGGTTGGATTGGAAGGACCTCCAATGCCGTCAAAAGGAATTATTTACATTGGCTTAGCAGGAATAGCCAGCTTTTTCATCTGCTTCGTTTCTGTTTTGATTATTTTCCTATTGGACAATACGATACGTGATTCCAGACAATTGGAGGCGGCAACAAATTCGAGAGTGTTGGGAAGTCTAAATTATATGAATGATGCGGACCTTAGTATGAGGAATGTATGGAATGACAATAAGAACAATCCTGAATACACAGCCTATAGGGATTTGTTGAGATCACTGCGGTTTGAGATTTCTAATGCATTTGAAAGTGATGACACTAAGATTTTAGGGGTAACCAGTTTAAATGATAAAGAAGGTAAATCTTTTATTGCAAGTAGCCTGGCCTATTCTTTTGCCATGATTGGTAAAAAGGTTTTATTGATCGGTGGGGAAACTGAGGTCGTAAAATCAAATTCTAAAGAACTGTCTTTAAGTCAGGATTTTGAAACCTTCCTGGTAAAACGCCAAATTCAAACGGAAGATTTGATCACTGTTTTGAATAAAAATGACAACAATTCTTCCTTACTTGAAATGCAGAATGCTAAAAATCTGCGTGCTGGATTTGAAGTGCTTAGAAATGAGTTTGATGTGATTATTATTGACGTGAATAGCCTTCGTGATATTAATATCGCTAAAGAATGGTTACTGTTTACAGAGAAAAATATTGCAGTATTCGAGTCTGGAAAATCATTAGAAGACAGAGATAAAGAGCTGATTGCTTATATTAAAGACCAGCCGGGTTTTCTAGGTTGGGTTCTGAATAAGATTCAATTAAAGAAAATTAAATAGCGTTTAAACACCAGCGGTCTGAATTTTTTATAAATCAGACCGCTGGTCTTAACTGAAAAATACCCCCGATCACAATGATCCGATTTATATCATCCTTATCACAAACGTGGCGGACAGTGATTATTTCTTTATTAGGTTTGTTGCTCTCCGTTGCGGTGAGTGTGCTGACCTTTGCATCTCCATTGGCCCCAGTGATATTAATTGTAGGGGCATTGGTCGTTATATTCATTATTTTTCTATTTCAAGATCCTGCTGTTGGCCTTACCGCCTTAACTGTATATTGCTTCTTGTTTGGAATTCTCGCCAGGGAAATCGGTGGTTTACCTTACGGTATTGGAATTGAGATCTTTTTGCTGCTCACTTGGTTTGCAGTGGTTATTTTAAATAAGAGGTACGATTGGAAAAGTCTGAATAATAACTTAACCAAACTGATGCTTGCCTGGTTCCTGATTAGCTTCATGGAGATTATCAATCCAGCCGGTGCAAGTGTAAGGGGCTGGCTCCAGGAAATAAGAAGCTCTGGGCTTTTTCCTATTTTGATTACCCCATTGGTTTTTTTAATTTATAACTCTAAACAGAAGCTAAACCTATTCCTGATCTTAATTCTGTCTTTGTCTTTATTGGCGACGATGAACGGGCTTAAGCAGCAATACATCGGCCTTTCTCCAGGAGAACAGCAGTTTCTAACTGATGGAGGTGAGGTTACTCACGTGTTATGGGGTAGGTTGAGGGTATTTTCATTTTACAGTGATGCCGGACAGTTCGGTGCTTCTCAGGCTTCCTTCGCATTGATGGCGATGGTCTTGGCTTTAGGACCTTACAAATGGTGGAAGCGTCTGATTCTTTTTATTGTAGCTGGACTGTCTTTTTATGGCATGCTCATCTCTGGAACAAGGGGAGCGCTCTTTGCGCTGTTGGTTGGTGCTTTTTTCGCTATATTCTTAACAAAAAACATCAAAGTGCTGGTCATAGGTGGCACATTGGCATTGTCGTTCTTTTTTATCCTAAAATACACGTATATCGGTAATGGTAATTACCAGATTTATCGCTTAAGAACAGCGTTGGATCCTCAGGAAGCCTCTTTGAATGTGCGTTTTAATAATCAAAAGATTATTGGAGAGTACCTGAAAACTCATCCATTTGGAGGGGGATTAGGCGTAATTGGAACCTGGGGTAAAGAATATAATAAGGACAAATTCCTCTCAACCGTCGAACCGGATAGTTATTGGGTGAAGGTTTGGGCAATGTATGGAATTGTTGGTTTCACCGCCTGGTTCTGTATCATGATGTATATTTTTGGACAGGGCTGCGGTATTATATGGAATATAAGAAATGAAGGGTTAAGATATAAAGCAATAGCCATGATGGCTACTTGTACAGGAATATTTTTCTGTAGTTATGGAAATGAAGTAATCAATTCAATGCCTTCGTCATTGGTCGTTGCTGTGTTTCTTGCTTTTATTTACCTATGTCCAAATTTTGACGATAAACCAGAAAGCTAATGCCATTCGAAATTTTTCTAATTCCTGGTCTCCTCTGCTTTGCAATTGCCTTTTTTCTTGAAATTAGAAAGAAGAAGTAGATCTGGACAATACCATACCTAGCACCTATTCATTTATATGTCTCTAATCAATAAAATCAAAGAAAACCCGAAGCTGAAGAAGATTGCGCATCGGTTATTGATCCCTGCAAATGACCACAGGCCTAGATTATGGGTGAGGTTATTTCTTAACCCTTTTAAACATAAAAGGGGGAAAGGTAGTATTGTACGCTATAACAGTAGGATGGATGTTTTTCCTTTCAATAATTTTGAATTGGGGACAAGATCGGTAATTGAAGATTTCGTAACCATCAACAATGGGGTTGGAGATGTGATTATTGGAGCGCATACGATGATTGGAATTGGAAGTGTCATCATTGGTCCAGTGAATATAGGTCATCATGTGATGCTGGCTCAGAATATTGTAGTTTCCGGCCTGAATCATGGCTATGAGGATGTGAATATTCCTCCAAGTCTGCAAAAAGAGATACGTAAACAAATTACAATTGGTGATGAGGTCTGGATTGGTGCGAATAGTGTGATCACAGCCGGTGTAACTATTGGTAAACATTCCGTTATTGGAGCAGGTAGTGTCGTTACCAAAGATATACCTGAGTTTTGTGTAGCTGTTGGAAATCCTGCAAAAGTGGTCAAAAAATATAGTGCCGCTGATAAAGCCTGGAATAAATTATAACTTTAATTATCAAATGATCAGTAGAGATATCATCATTATAGGCCAACAGGCATGGGATACCGATATAGGTAGTAATTGTAAGAATATTGCACTTGAGCTTTCCAAAAGTAACAGGGTTCTTTATGTGAATTCTCCTCTGGATAGAATTACACTTTTTAAGAATCGTGCAGATCCAAAAGTTCAGCAGCGTATTGCTGTGATTAAAGGTAAGCAGTCTGGCTTGGTAAAGATTCAGGAAAATTTATGGAACCTCTACCCGGATTGTCTGGTAGAGTCTATCAATTGGATTAAAAATGAAAAAGTTTTTAATTTTCTGAATAAACGGAACAATGTCAAATTTGCCGATGCGATTGTTAAAGGCATTAAAGGACTCGATTTTAAGGATTATCTATTGTTTAATGACAATGAGATCTTTAAAGGATTTTATTTGAATACACTGCTGAATCCCTATTTGAGTATTTATTACTCCAGAGATTATATGCTGGCAGTTGATTATTGGAAAAGACACGGGGAGCGTTTAGAGCCTCTGCTAATTGCCAGTAATGATATTTGCATGGCAAATTCTGTTTATCTTGCAGACTATTGCAAACAGTATAATGAGAATTCTTATGACATTGGTCAGGGATGTGATCTGGAGATTTTCAAAGATGATGTGAATGCGGAGAAACCAATGGAATTGAGAGACATCCATACCCCAATTATTGGTTATGTAGGTGCCTTGCAGAGTATCAGGCTAGACATCGAGTTGATTACACACCTTGCCAATCAGCGAAAAGACTGGACGATTGTATTGGTTGGCCCAGAAGATGATGAATTTAAAAACAGTGGGCTGCATCAGCTGTCCAATGTGGTATTTACAGGGATCAAACCAATGGAATCTTTACCTTTATATATGCAGTATTTTGATGTATGCATCAATCCGCAATTGGTAAACCAGGTAACTATTGGAAATTATCCTCGTAAGGTAGATGAATACCTGGCGATGGGTAAACCAACGGTAGCCACGGAAACGCGTGCGATGGAGATCTTTAAAGAACATGTTTATCTTGCACAATCTAAAGAAGATTATGTGAGCTGTATAGAAAAAGCATTGACTGAGGATTCTTTAACACTACAGGAAAATCGGAAGTCTTTTGCCGCCAGCCATAGTTGGGAAAATTGCATTCTTAAAATGTATGCGGCAATTGAAATGACTATTAATAAAAAATAAAACCTGCATACATGAACCTATTGTATTTTCTTCTCGTATTGTTACAGGTCTTATTTGGACTGCACTTTTTTATGCCTTTGATTTTGTCCATAGCAGGCAAATTCAGAAAGCATGCCCAGCCTTCAGCTCAGCCTGTGCCTGCTGATTATGCGGTAATTGTGACTGCGTATCAGCAAGTCAATTTAATTCCTCTTGTGGTCGATTCTATCCTTAAATCTGATTATTCGAACTATATCATTTATATAGTGGCCGATAATTGTGACGTCAGTGAATTGCGCTTTGAAGATCCAAGAGTAGTGGTGTTAAGGCCGGCAGAGGTATTGGCCTCCAATACGAAATCACATTTTTATGCCATTCATAATTTTAGGCGTGATCACGAACGGCTAACGATTATAGATAGTGATAACCTGGTTCATCCAAATTATTTCAACGCCTTAAATGCAGTTTTTGATCAGGGATATCAAGCGGTCCAAGGTGTGCGTGCAGCTAAAAACTTAGATTCAACCTATGCTTGCTTAGATGAAGCCGGTGATATTTATTACCGTTTGGTAGATCGCAAGTTAATGTTTGAAGCTGGATCTTCCGCTGCATTGTCAGGATCTGGAATGGCATTTACCTTGTCACTTTATCGTTCCTGTCTCGAGCACCTTGAAATTTCAGGTGCTGGTTTTGATAAAATCCTGCAGTATGAGATTTTAAATAGGGGAGATAAAATCGCCTTTGCAGAACAGGCAATTGTATACGATGAGAAAACGGCAAAAACAGATCAGCTGGTGAACCAGCGCTCCAGGTGGATAAATACTTGGTTTAAATACCTTTATCTGGGAGCTAAACTGCTATTGAAATCAATTTCCAGCTTAAATTGGAATCAATTTCTATTTAGTGTGCTGTTGTTGAGACCCCCGCTATTTATGCTGCTGATGGTTTCCTTCATTTTCTTCTTAACGGATTTGTTTGTGATGCCTTTATTTGCAATTTATTGGGTCCTTGCTGCGCTCACCTTTTTTACCTTTGTATTTAAGGCACTGCGGCACTTCAAAGCCGATGATAAGATTTATCATTCGCTAAAGAATGCTCCAAAATTTATTTACTTTCAGATACTTGCCTTGTTGAAAGTGCGAAAAGCAAATGAAATATCTGTAGCCACAGAACATTATTACGAAGAAAAAATAAATAAGTAAACTGCTGCTATTAATTGAACACTAATGAAAGATAAACTCCGAATAGGTATAGAAGTACAGCGTATTTTCAGAGAAAAGAAGCATGGAATGGAAGTGGTTGCACTGGAACTCATTCGCGAAATTCAGAAAATTGATCAGCATAACGAGTATATTCTTTATGCAAGGAAGGATGTGGACGAGAAATGTTTATCAGAAACCGCTAATTTTAAGATAAAATCACTTCCAGCGAGTTCTTATTTCACCTGGGAACAGTTTACGCTTCCTGCGGAGGTGAAAAAAGATAATTTGGATTTTCTACATTCTACCTGCAATACTTCCGCATTGCGCCTGCCTGTTCCAATGATGCTCACTTTACATGATATCATCTACCTGGAAAAAACTGATTTTAAGGGTACTGCTTATCAGAATTTCGGTAATCTATATCGAAGGTTTGTGGTTCCAAAGATAGTAGACAAGAGTAAGTTGATCATTACGGTTTCAAACTTTGAAAGAAATGTGATTTTAAATAAACTCAATTTGCCTGAGCAAAAGGTGAAGGTCATTTATAATGCGGTGAGTCCGAAGTTCAATACCAATTATACACCTGAACGATTGACAGAATTTAGAGAAGCACATCAACTGCCATTGGATTTTATACTTTTTCTAGGCAATACAGCTCCTAAAAAGAATACGGTTAATGTCATTAAAGCTTATGCAGCATATAAGGCAGAGGTTCCTGATGGCTTACCAATGGTGATTCTTGATTACGATAAAAATCTGGTGTTTGAATTGCTGGCAAAGCTAGGTCAGCAGCATTTGGAAAAAGATTTCTTATTTCCAGGATACATTGCCTCAGAAGAAATGCCTTTATTGTATAATATCAGCAGGCTTTTCCTGTACCCTTCATTGAGGGAGAGCTTTGGTCTTCCACTATTAGAAGCGATGGCTTGTGGCGTCCCTGTAATTACTGCGAATACTTCTTCTATGCCTGAAGTAGCAGCTGATGCAGCCTTATTTGTTGATCCATTGGATTATCATCAGATAAAAGATCAAATGATCAAGATCCTGAATGATTCAGAATTAGCAGTTCAGTTGAAAGAAAAAGGACTGAAAAGAGCGGCAGAGTTTACATGGAAAGCTGCAGCAACACAACTGCTGGCACTTTATAATACATTTAATCAATTACCAAAAGGATAAAAAGTATATGCCAATCAGACCCTTGAAAATTCCGGCATACCTGGAAACACAGCAATACGATGGGCAATGGTTCCTGGATCATATTGATGAAATCCGAGAAGGAATTAAACGTCTTCATTCAGATCAGGCAGATGTAACTGTAAGTATTCCCGCATATAATGAGGAGGCTTCTATTTTAAAAACATTATGGTCGCTGTCCAAAACCGTTACCAGTCAAAAGGTAGAAATACTGGTCGTGAATAATAATTCTACAGACCGTACACAAGAGTTGATTGAGCTTAGTGGTGCCAGCTGGCTAATAGAAAAACAGCAGGGAGTGACTCATGCGAGGAACTCTGGGTTGCAGGCAGCAAAAGGGAAAATCATCCTGAATGCCGATGCAGATTCATTTTATAGTCCATATTGGGTAGATTTACTGTCCTTACCGTTAAAAGATGCGACTGTAGCTTGTACGTATGGACGTTTTGCTTTTGTGTCGGATGGTCCTGCCAATAGATTCCCTTATTTTTTGTACGAGACTGCCGGAGACTTTTTCAAAGCTATAAAACGAAGAAGTAATGACGAAGCGATGTATGTATATGGCTGCAGTTCAGGATATCGAAAAAAGCAAGGGCTGCAGGTAGATGGTTATCATCATCCACCTGATACCAATGAAGATGGTTATCTGGCACTGAAATTAAGAAGTAAGTTTGGAAAACTTCATAAGGTCACCGCCAATCTTGCGCTGGTCTGGACATCAGATCGAAGGTTAATAGAACAGGGCGGATTGTTTAAAGCTTTCTTAGCAAGGACTAAATTTTTATTTGGATGATATTAAATTCATTTTTATATCCCTTTTATTGCGCGAATTTGCTAATTTATTGAGCCATAGATGGAGATGAATTTGCGAAGTAAATGCTTTGGCATTATTTTTTTTCTGCAGTTTGATGTAACTATCAACGATTTTATATAATCATTTAATGTTGTGGAGTATATTCCTCAATATTATCTTTTTGTAAATAATTTAACCTGTGGGTTACTGATTTGTGGAAGATTTCAATATTTTAAAGACTTGTTTGTCATGAAAAAGTCACAAAGGTTTTTATTTTCTTACTCCTAAAATGATGAAAAACGAGGAAAATATTCCCCAATTAGTCGTTTTGGCGGTTTTTTCAAAAAAACCTAATTTGGTAACGGGACAAGCACGTGCTTTTATATGTAGATTATTTGTTACAATTGCTCCCATTAGCAATAGTAAAAGTAATTTTTAATTTATGGTAAACGCCTTAAAAATGAATTTAGCATTATGTGCATTGGTTGTTTTGTGTGCATGTAAAAAGAACCCGGATATAGGCACTGACATTAATAAGCCAGAAACTGAAATTCCAACTATTCCAACGCCTCCAAAAGACTCTGTAGTTATCCCTGGCAATTCAAGGATAATTGAAGTGGGAACTGGTTCTGGAAACCTATCAATCGATGGAAAAACATTGGCCATCACCGGGAACACGGTTATTAAAATTAAAGGAGGTTCTTATAATGATATTCAAATCTCAAATATTAGTGTTCTGAATGCAACGGTGTTTATTTTAAATAGTGGTTTGGTAGAATTAGCAGGGAATAAACAAATGACCTTGTCAAACCTTAAAAACGTAACGATTTCTGGTGATGGGACTCCTGGAATAGATAAAGGCTTTGTTTTTAGAGATAAAACAGATGGCGGCACTTTTATTCAGCTTAAAAATGACATCAACGATTTTACATTAAGATATGCTTCTTTCAAGAATGTCAATACTTATAATGCGATTCAGTACGATTCTCAAAAAAGTTACGATGGCTCAGAAAATTCTTATTCGCAGAATTTGAAATTCCTTTATATTGATGGCGAAAATATGGGAACATTGATTAGATTCAGAGGTGTGGTGGAGAATGGCAGGATCGTCGGATTAATCAAAAATGTAGAGATTGCCTACCTGAATTTTAAGAATTCAAAAGATGTAGGTAGTGTCATATCCCTTGAAAACGCGGAAGACTATGATATTCATCACAACAGTATCCAGGACATCAATCAGAATAACAATAACCACAATGGAATATTCTATGTTCAGGGTAATGGTAAATTCTATAATAATCAAATTAGAAACCACCAGGGAAATGCAATCAGGGCCTGGGCTTACAGCATAGGGACTACGCCTAAGGAGATCTTAATCTTTAATAATATTGTCATTAATTCCAGAATGTACAGCGCTTTCGAATTGCAGGCTTTTCCGTATAACATGTTACCTGGAAAAACTACTTATTCAAATGCTAAAGTATTCAATAACACTTGTGGGAATTTAATACCTAAAGAAGGGTTCCCAGCTGAAATACTGGATCTTTATGGTTTGCAAGGCGGTAAGACCGATATTTTTAATAATTTAGGGTATAAGTTTACTCTAGTGGGGCAAAATAACACCAATTTCATTTTCAATGATATGGGACCTACGCCGCCGAATGCTTTTAATAATAAATATTTTAACAGTTATTCAGAAGCAGGAATCGCAGATGACAGCAAATTAATGCTGAGTGGCAATTCAGCTGCAAAAAATGCAGGAGCACCCTTAACTGGTCAAAATCTGCAAATTTCTTCCACTCCGGCAATTAATTTTGATATTTATAATACTCCAAGGTCTTTATCCAGACCATCAATTGGCGCGGTTGAATAAATAACATCAGCATTTTGCTCCTTCATGGACCAAAAGAAATCTCCTTAATCCTCCTATTGGTTAAGGAGATTTTTTTTTACACATTTGCTGTTCCTGTTTGGTCTGTTTATTGCCAATGGGGGGAGGATGATCTTTTGAAAGAGTATTGTCGTTATATAGGTTTAATATGCATTTAAGTATTTGTTCTCCTTAAGAATGATAATTTTTATATCTTTCGTTATCATTTGCTCATTTCATAGTTGATAACCTGTTGTACATGCTCGGATTCTTAAAAAAACTGCTCTCCATATTCAAAAATATGCATTTTCAATCTTTGCTCGGAAATGCAGTGATGGCGGGTTTTGGGATGATTACCCTGGCAATTCTTTACCGGGGACTTTCAGTGAACGATCTTGGTGTTTATATCTTTTTTCTGGCTGCAATAGGCCTGATTGATACCTTAAGAGCAGGATTCTTAACCATTACTTTTGTCAAGTTTTATAGTGGAACGGAAAAGGAAAGAGCGGAGGTAGTTGCTGGATCCTCATGGGTAATCGGACTCTCAATTACTTTGCTGTTGGTTTTGCTGAACATTCCGGCATTTTTTATTGCGGATCATGTGAGTAATGAGGGTTTAGCGGTGTTTCTCAGGTATTTCTCTCTGATTTCTGTCATTACACTACCTTCATTTATGGCCAATTGTGTGGTCCAGGCAGATAAACGTTTTGATCGTTTACTCTGGCTTAGAATCATGACGCAGGGCAGTTTTACTTTGATCGTCTTCATACTCGCCTTACTTGGAAAATTAAGTCTGAATTCGGTCCTTGCAGGTTACTGCTTTTCCTTCTTGTTTTCTGGTGTCCTTGTACTATTCTTAAAGTGGACAATGATCAGATCGGTAGTCCATGCAGATCGTCCAACTGTTCTTGAATTGTTTCATTTTGGAAAGTATAGTATGGGTACCAATATTGGATCCAATCTTTTTGGTGTAACCAATACTTTTATCATCAATTTTTTCATCGGTCCAGCCGCACTGGCGATGTATAACCTTGGTGGAAAGCTGATTCAGCTTATTGAAATCCCTCTTTCTAGTTTTGCTGCAAGTGGAATGCCGATTCTTTCCCTGCATTACAATAGAAATGAGAAAGAAGAGATGATGTATACCCTTAAAAAATTAATTGGGATGA
Organism: Pedobacter sp. PACM 27299; assembly: GCF_001412655.1. Lineage (NCBI taxonomy): Bacteria > Pseudomonadati > Bacteroidota > Sphingobacteriia > Sphingobacteriales > Sphingobacteriaceae > Pedobacter > Pedobacter sp. PACM 27299. The sequence goes on from NZ_CP012996.1 coordinate 2,430,358, forward strand.
TCACGATCGCTTTAGTTCCGATAGTGGTATTTGCCCTCATTTTTGCAGAACCCATCATTAGCTTAATTGCAGGAAAAGAATACGTCAACAATCAGGCGCCAAACCTCTTCCGGATGTTTATGGTAATTGCATTGCTCTATCCGGCAGATCGTTTCTTTGCATTGGCATTGGACGTGATCCACCAGCCTAAAGTGAACTTTTATAAAATTATCGTTATGCTGATTGTGAATGTAGTCACCGTTTTTATTGGGATGTCGATCTATCATTCCATCTATACTATTGCTATTGCTTCTGTATTTCCAACCTTAATCGCGATCATCATGACCTATTATCCGCTCTATAGATATGCTAAATTTAGTTTTTGGGGTATTTTTGTGATTGGCTATAAAGAAATAGTTGTATTTTTAAAACAAGTTAATCGTACATTTTTAACCCGAGGTTAATGGTATTTTGTTTCAAATATCATAATATATATAAATCATAATAATGAGTAAGAAAATCTCTATAATATTAGCTTGTGATAACCATTATGTGGTGCTATTAGCCGCACTTTTGAAATCCATCGAAATGAACCATCAGACTGAGGAGTTGATTGATGTTTATTTAGTGGATGACCAGATATCCAAGTTGAGTAAGCAAAAGTTAATGGCTTCATTGACCTTGGACAAGATGAATATCATCTGGTTAAAAATGGAGGAAATTATTCCTGAAGATGTGACTTTGCCATTGGTTAATAATACCTACCCATTAAATACCTATATCAGACTACTGATTCCGTATTTTATTCCTAAAGAGGTCAATCGAATTATCTTCCTGGATGTAGATATGATTATGCTGGACGACATCAGCAATTTATGGAAAATCGATATCGGTGACAAAGTTATCGGAGCTGTCAATGATGGTCCGGATGTAAAAACCATTGCTGAAGGGATCGAAAACTATAGTGAATTGGGCTTAGATCCAACTCAGAAATATTTTAATGCGGGCATGCAGCTGATCAATATTGACAAATGGAGAGCGCTTGATATCACACAGAAGACATTTGATGCCATCAATAACAATAAAAAATATGCAGGTTTAGGAGATCAATATGGTTTGAATATTGCACTAATTGGAAACTGGCATGAGATAGATGGAAAATGGAATCGCTTTTCTGTGTGTACGGATCCGAAGCCTAGTTTAATTCATTATTTCCACCGTAAGCCCATTTATAAAACCTATGCTTATAATTATAAAGAGGAGTTTTTCTACTACCTGAATAAAACAAAGTTTAGTGACTTCCAGCCTATCGGAGAAACAACAAGGTATTTGAAGAAAATTAATAATATGTTGGAGAAAATTAAATTGTTTTTTAAATAGTGTTCTTTTCAATACGATCCATTGCCAGTTTTTAAATCTTTAGTGCCGTATGCTGGATATGAATGATTAATTTTAGTTAGAACTTAGTGAACAGAAGGAGTTATTTTAAGCGCATTTTGGTGCTTGGAGCCCTGGGGGGGGCATCGTTTTCTATCTTTAAATGGAAGGAACTGACACGTCAGGTCGATCCGGTTTTATTGTGGAGCAAGAAGGATCTGGTTGCGGAACTGTCTGAGATCATTATTCCTGAAACAGATACCCCAGGAGCAAAGTCGGCGAATGTTGCAGACTATATTATTAAGGTTTTGATAAATTGTATGGACATTAAAAAACAAAATAAGTTTTGTTCAGGTCTGGAGCTTGTGGAGTCGCATTCCATGCGTAATTATGGAAAATCATTTTTGAATTGCTCTGATCAGGAAAAGCAAACTGTCTTTGAATATATTGCCAACCATTCCGGATTTTCCTACCGGATCTTAAATAGGATAAATAAGAAAATTTTTGGAGAATCATTTTTCATCACACTGAAAGATTTAACGATAGAAGGATATTGTATGTCAAAGCCAGGCGCGACGCAGGGCTTAGCGTATGACTATATTCCGGGTAATTTCGAAGCCTGTATTAAACTAAAACCAAATCAAAAATCCTGGGCGACAAAATAGCTATGTATAACAGCAACAAAACAAAGGAATTGAATACTTATGATGCGATCGTCATTGGTTCCGGAATAAGTGGTGGATGGGCAGCAATGGAGCTTTGTAAAAAAGGGTTTAAAACCTTACTGCTGGAAAGAGGAAGGAATGTGGAGCATATCGTAGATTACCCTACGGCAAATCTTAATCCCTGGGATTTTAAATATGGACTTAACAATACTTTGAAGGACAGAGAAGCTGATCCGGTTCAAAGTAATACTTATAACCCTTCGACAAAACATTTTTTTGTGAGTGATGCTGAACATCCTTATATACAGGAACAGCCTTTTGACTGGGTAAGAGGGTACCAGGTAGGAGGTCGGTCATTGGTTTGGGGCAGACAATGTTATCGCATGAGTGACCTTGATTTTGAGGCTAATCTTAAGGATGGCATTGCAGTAGACTGGCCAATCAGATACAAGGATCTGGCACCATGGTATAGTTATGTGGAATCTTTTATTGGCGTAAGCGGACAGAAAGAAAATTTAGCCCATTTGCCGGATGGTGAGTTTTTACCAGCAATGGAATTGAATTATATCGAAAAACACCTTGGAGATTCCATAAAAAAAAATGAACATAATCGTTTATTAACCATCGCAAGAGTTGCTAATTTAACCCGGGGATGGGACCATAGAGGTCCTTGTCAGAATCGGAATTTGTGTGAACGCGGTTGTCCTTTTGGTGGCTATTTTAGCAGCAATAGTTCTACCATTCCCGCGGCGGTGGCTACTGGTAATTTAACATTGAGGCCTTTCTCCATTGTAACGGAAATTCTGTACGATGAACAGCGTCAAATGGCAAAAGGAGTAAGAGTAATTGATACACTCAGTAATGAAGTTTATGAGTTTTATTCTAAAATACTTTTTATCAATGCCTCCACTATCGCTACAGCAAGCCTATTGTTGAACTCGGTATCTTCCCGTTTTCCTAATGGTTTTGGGAACGATAGTGAGCAGGTAGGTCATAATTTAATGGATCACCACTCTTCCGCAGGTGCTTATGGGGTTCATGATCAGTTTAAAGATTATTATTATAAAGGACGAAGACCTTGTGGATTCTTAATTCCACGTTATAGAAACCTTAAAGATGGTGAAAATCTTAACTTTAAGAGGGGGTATAATATTCAGGGTCATGGAGAAAGAATGGAGTGGCAGGATCTTTCCTATAATTTAAATGGATTTGGAAAGGATTTTAAAAAACAACTCACTACACCTGGCGATTGGACAGTCTGGATGGCGGGCTGGGGAGAGTGTTTGCCCTATTTTGAGAATCAAATTACACTAGACAAAATTCAAAAGGATAAATGGGGACTGCCTTTGGTTAAAATCGATTTTTCATTTGCTGAGAATGAAAATAAGATGATGATTGACATACAGCAAACCTCTGCAGAAATGCTGGAGGGTGCAGGATTTAAAGATGTGGAGATGTTCAATTATAAAAAGTCTGGCGGAAGCACTGTCCATGAGATGGGAACTGCACGTATGGGACATGATCCCAGGACTTCAGTGTTGAATAAATTCAATCAGATGCATAATGCAAAAAATGTTTTTATAACGGATGGGAGCGCAATGACTTCCTCAAGCTGTCAAAATCCTTCTTTAACTTATATGGCACTCACTGCAAGGGCCTGTGAATTTGCTTATCAGCAGCTGAAAAATGGTAAATTGTAATTATGGCTTGTAATTTGACTATAAATCAGACGCTTAATGTTAGTTTAATGAACGTAAGTTTGTGATGGCCATAGCACCTAAAATGCTATGTAATGTATGGAGGGCCGGGGAAACTAAAAATTCCCTTCAAATTTTAATTAATGATAAAGTAATGGAGCCTTTATTTAATGGTCATATGTATTTAATTTAATTGGTGATGCGCATAGCTAATATTATAATTGCACATAAAAACCCACTGCAGCTGGAGCGTTTAATTAGGAAAATGCAGCATGAGAATTTCGATTTTTACATCCACATTGATAAAAAATCGACATAGAAAGCTTTTTGTTCTTAAAAGAGATCAAAGGAGTGTACTTTATAAAAAACAGAGTGGTGTGTAATTGGGGAGGTCATAGCACGCTAAAAGCGATGTTAAACTCCTTAAAAGAAACACAGGCGAACGAAATCAGCTATGGTTTCTATAACTTAATGAGTGCTCAGGATTACCCAATAAGGAGAAATCAGGAATTCTATGACTTTCTTTTAGCACATCAGAAAAATTCTTTTATTTTTTATGAATCAGAAGAATCTGGATGGTGGAAAATGGCTATCCAACGATATCAGCACTATCACCTCACCGACTTTAATTTCTTTGGGAGTTATTTTTTGGAGCGAATGATGAATAAAGTGCTGCCGATCAGGAAATTCCCTATGGCGCTGAAACTATATGGAGGTCGGAAGGCTAGTTGGTGGACATTAAATCATGAATCTGCCAATTACTTATCTAATTTTTTCGATCATGAAAGCAAGCTTGATAAGTTCTTGAAATTTTGCTGGGGAACTGATGAATTTGTGATTCCAACCATTTTACTCAATTCTCCATTCAAAGAGCAGATGATCAATGATAATTTGCGTTATATTCATTTTCCGGAGGGAAAAGCAAATCCAAGAATTTTAGAGATGGAAGATTTAACATTGATGAAAGATTCAAATATGTTTTTTGCCAGGAAATTCGATATGCCTATGAGCGAAGAAGTATTGCGCAGAATAGATGAGCAGATGGAATAATTTATGAATGAACTTCGAATAAATAAACACTGACATCTTTCGTTACATATTTCTTTAAGGGTTTACCTAATTTATTAAACATATTCAGCAAATGATCCATGGGCTTGATGGTATCTTTATAGTACCATGAAGGCTCATCAATGCCGTCTCCGATGTCGGTTTGGAATTGAGTATTAAAAATTAACCAAACTCTCTTGCTTCCGCTGAACTGCTTAAAATCAGCACTTAATAGCTGTTCGTAATTGCTGTAGCTATTCGCCTGTTTTCGGTGATCGATTCCTTCAATCGCATTAAATTTAAAGGGATACATTATTTTGTAGACCTTGTAGCCGGGTAAATTGTTCCAATAGATATACACGGCATCACCATCCTGGTACCGATGATTTATGAATTGTAATGCCTCGCGCTGATAGGATTTCTTATGGACATAAAATTGCTCTGGTTGAAAAATAAAGATTGCCGATTGCACTATTGCTGGTAAGATGACCACAAATGATAACATGATCACTGTGTTGTTCGATGGAATCCGAGCAGTCCCGCGTTCAAATCCTTTGGCAATAAACAGTATGAAAATTGGTGAAATAAACACCCAAAACCTTTCGGTGAGTGGGTAGAGCTCCAGTCCAGAGGCGATTAAGGTAAGTAAGCAGGGTGTCAGCAGCGCCCAGGCTAATGTTTTATTTTCTTTTAAAAAGGAGTATATCCCATAAAGCAACAACAGGATGGGTAGGATGAATACCTTTAGCAATGGATTAAAATTCCATATTAAGCCTAATGGGTAGTCCATTAGCCGGTAAAGATTTAGCCAAAACCAATTTAGTTCCGATATAGAAGTAGGAGGAAAGGGCATGAAATTTTCATAAGATCTGAACCAATAAGCGATCCACTCCGATTGTGCATGTTTATAGGTGAAAAGTAGGTAGTTGATTGAAAAACTAACCAACCACAGGCCAAATGGAAGGATGCTGATCGCAAAGAGATTCCATTTTTTACGTAATAGATAGGAGAGACTCATACTGATGGCGATTCCTCCTAGCAGGAAAATGGCAGAATATGAGCACCATAAGATCAGCGCGCCGCTTAGCCCCCAAATGAGTAGATCTTTAAATTTTCTCGCTGCCTGGTACTGAATAAAAAGGTATAGGACTGCAACCGTTGCTAACAGTTCTGTTGCATATTGTTTAATTTCAACGCTATGGTAAACCAAGGCAGGTGAAAAGCAAAGTATGCCGATTGCCATTATTGCTGCGGGTTTTTTCAGAAAATAATTAGCGACCGGAACAAATAAAAATAAAGCTGCGATTCCTGAAATTAATGGAATCAACCTTAGGGCCATCTCGTTGGGTCCAAAGATATTTAGAGTGAATTTTACCAATAAGAGAAAGCCAATCGGCGCTTTCTGCTGATAATAGAGCGGATGAGTCAGCAGCTGCATGGCATCCATCTTTAAAAAACTACTGGATAAATACACTTCATCCATCCATAAAGAACGATTGTAGAAAAAATGAAATAGCCTAATGAGGATTCCAGTGACTAAAAAAATGACCAGGAGTAGGTTTCGTTGTTTCTTTTTATCTAAGAAAGCGCTGTAAGTTATTGTGTTCATTTATAGTAAATAACGTTCGCAATATCGATTTTTTTAATAATTTTACCACTAAATAGAGATAAACAATTGAAAGACATACCATGGGACACGATCGAGCTAGTCATCTTCGACGTGGACGGCACGCTTTATGATCAGTCTAAGTTAAGAAAGAAAATGCTTTTGGCGTTAATTGGGCATTATATCATCAGGCCATGGAAGTATTATGACTTATTAATTTTATATCATTTCAGGAAAGAAAGAGAAAAGCATGCCGGATACAAGTCGGAGAATTTAGATGATGCACAATATGAGTGGTGCTTAAACAAAGTAAATTCATCAGTAGGGGAAGTTAAAAGAGTCATTGCGGATTGGATTTTTACTTTTCCGAATCCATACCTTTCCAGCTGTAAATATCCAGGTGTAGTTGCTTTTTTCGAGGAGCTGGAAAAGAAGAAGATCGCAACCGCAGTTTATTCTGATTATGATGCAGAACAGAAACTGCAGCATTTGAATTTACAGGTAGATTTGGTGGCAAGCTCTACTCATGCAAAAATTAATGCATTGAAACCTCTGCCTGATGGCTTGAACTTTATCTTATCGGAATTGAAAATTCAGGATAAGCAAAAATGTCTTTTTATTGGTGATCGATTGGAACTTGATGGTGCTTGTGCTGATGCTGCAGGAATTCCATTTCTATTGGTCAAGAAACAAAAAGATGGCGCTTCTTTTTATGAAGCATTATCTGCCAGTCTTAAAAAAACAAGGTTATAACTGTTGCGTATATGATAAACGAACAAACGCGGAAAACGGCAACTTTACAGGATTATATCGCGATTGCGAGGCCAGATAATTGGGTGAAGAATTTGTTTATGGTTCCTGGGATGCTTTTTGCATTGTCTATTTTTCATACCCCATTTGATGCAGCATTGCTGTTTAAAATCGTGATTGGAATTATCAGCATCTGCTTAGTGGCCTCTGCTAATTATGTAATTAATGAATACCTGGATGCGGGTTTCGATCAGTTTCATCCTTTAAAGAAGAAAAGGTCCTCTGTAGTCACCACCATCAATCCAATTATTGTGTACCTCGAGTATGGAGTGCTGGCCCTTATCGGATTGATGCTGGCCTATGCGGTCTCCTTAAAATTCTTATCTACAGCAGCGGTATTGTTGTTTATGGGGGTGATTTATAATGTAAAGCCATTTAGAAGCAAAGACCGTGTATTCTTGGATGTATTGAGTGAATCTGTCAATAATCCAATTAGGTTTGCGGCAGGCTGGTTTATTTTTAGTCCGGCTTTAGGGGTCCCCGACAGTAAGTGGGATTTAGATTGGATCAATACCTTTCCACCGATTAGTATTATTATTGCCTACTGGATGGGTGGTGCATTTCTAATGGCCACAAAACGTTTCGCAGAATACAGACTCATTGGCAATGCGGAAATAGCTGGCCAGTATAGAAGGTCGTTTCGCCATTATACGGAGAACAGCCTGTTGGTATCCATGTTTTTTTACGGCATTACCTGTGCGTTTTTTATGGGGATATTCCTGATCAAAGACCGTATTGAACTGCTATTCAGCTTCCCGTTTTTTGCCCTGCTGTTTTCATGGTATCTTAGGATTGGTTTGCTCAATGATTCTCCCGTTCAGGGTTCAGAAAAGTTATATACCAGAAAATGGTTCATGCTGTACCTTGTTTTATTTACTACATTATTATGTATTTTGATGTTTGTTGACATTCCATGGTTACATTGGTTCTTGAAAAATGCTAATAATTACTAATTTGAATCCTCAATTATTTAGCTTTTATTCTAAATGAAAAATAGCCATTATGATTTAATCGTAGTTGGAACTGGTTTTGCCTCTAGTTTCTTCTTAAAGAAATACTTATCTAAGGTTAAATCCGATCAGAAAGTGTTGGTTTTAGAGCGTGGACATTTTTATCCTCATGCAGAACGACTAAAAGTAAAGAAAGGGGAGCATTCAGATTTTCAAAAGTATGAAGAACCTTGGGAAGAAGCAATTGTCAATGTGAATACCAAGAAAAGATGGCCTTTCACAACGGGTTATGGCGGCTGTTCTAACTGCTGGTGGGGCTGTACGCCAAGGTTTATGCCTTCAGATTTCAAGATGAAGAGTCTTTTCGGAATTGGAGAAGACTGGCCGGTTGATTACGATGACCTCGATCCCTATTATTATGAAGCCGAGGAGCTGATGTCTATTTCTGGTCCGGAAGGTACACCTTTCCCCCGAAAAGGTAAATATCCTTTGCCCCCGCATGAGTTTAGTATCGTCGACAAGATTTTACATAAAACCTATGGCAATCAATACATCAGTCAGCCTACAGCAAGGGCGAGCAGGGCTGCAAATGGTAGAAACCGCTGCATGACCTCCAGTACCTGCGACATCTGTCCTGTAAATGCCAAATTTACGGTAGAAAATGCAAATCTAGGTGTTTACGAAGATAAACGGGTAGAGTTGGTCTATGGCGCTCAGGTTTATAGTTTGGAAGTTCAGAATGATGTGGTTAAAAAGGTGCTGTATCAACTTGATGGTAAAGATTATCAGGCTTCCGCGGAGGTGATTGCATTAGGGGCAAATCCTTTTTTTAATACCAATATTCTATTGAATGCAGGAGATAAAAATCCACTGACTGGACGAGGATTTGGTGAGCAGCTTGGTATGCAGGTCTTGATTTACCTGGATGGAATGAAAAATGTTGGGGGAAGTACCTGGGTGAATGCCAATGGGTACATGCTCTATGATGGAGCACATAGGAAAGACTTTGCCGCCTGTTTAATGGAAGTGAACAATGCACCCTATTACATCCGCATGGAGCGTGGGAAGTGGCTGAATATTGCCAGTTTCCGCCTGCTATTTGAAGACCTGCCACTCTATAATAACTACATCAGCACTTCTGCAAACAAACTGATTCCTGAAGTCCATTTTACAGAGCGTTCTTCATATACCATGAAAGCAATTGAGAACATGAAGAAAACCCTTCCTGGAATTTTATCCTGTTTGCCGGTAGAAAAGTTAAAGTACCTGGATCCCTTTCCAAATGAAGGGCATATTATCGGAGGTACAAGAATGAGTAAGGATGCTAGTCTTGGGGTTGTGGATCAGCATTTAATTCATCATCAATATAGAAACTTATTTGTACTCGGCGCAGGGGCCTTTACCACATTTAGTGCCTCAAATCCGACACTAACCTTATCCGCGCTATCCTTGTATGCCGCAGACCAAGCCTTTTAAGTCATGAAGCGCAGGAAATTTTTATTGTTAACAGGCCTGGCCTCAGGAAGTATACTCATTCCTTCTGCTTTGTATTTTGTGTCTCCAGGAGTAAAACAGTTTGCAGCCTTGCTCATCGAACGTGAATTTAAATATCTGAAGCTGGAACCTGGAAGTGTAACCCATTATGTGGATGATTATTTTGCCGCTGGAGGAAATAATATCATGGCCAATTTAAGATGGAAAACAATGTACTACCTCAACATGAATTGGGAACAGTCAAATCTGATTTTTGAATTGATCAGGACATTCTTGCTGTCGAGTGATTTTTTTATCCATAAGACAGATGAAACCAGGGTAGTTCGTTATATAGGGCTCTATAGTCCCTATAAAAGCCCAGTTCCAAATCCGTTTTCTTATTTACTTTATCCACCTGATGAAATCGGAGAACCATGATCTGGAGTTATCTCGAAAATAAAGGCTTAAAATCTTTAATTGCCGTAATGGTTTTTTGAGGGAAAAGTACCAGCTGAGCGAGTAATATAATCCAGGCATAGGGTTGTACAAAAGCTGCAGTAACCAATAGTGCAAGTGGGAAAAATACCTGATAAAAATCGGCCATTAAGATGTGAAAAGGACGGTTTTCCGGAGAAATAATGAGCACAGGGACATAATGCAGGCGTTTAGAACGGATCACTGCCAGCACAGCATAAAGCAGCAAAAATAACACAGGCAGGAGTAGCTGCAGCGAAAATAGCATGGTTGCAATTGCCGCAAGCTCTATACAGAAAATGGTGATTTCTTTATTTCTGAAACGATCAGGTAAGATGTTTACTGCATAAGTATTTAAACCAGCCTGAATGTCATTTTTCCGATCATAGAATTGATGCCAGAGGATTCCCCTGGAGCCATAACATAAAGCCCACACACCGGTACTCCAAAACCAAAGCCAGTCTATAGATTGCCCGGTTACCTCACTAATGCTGCTCACCATTAATAGACTCGTAAAAATATGAGAGCCAGAAGCATCAGCCAGCACACCCCAGATTTTCCTGTTTTTTAACCTTACCGGACGGAATGAATAAAGGCTGAAACTGATCCATGGGATCAGGTATAACAAGATAGATAAGCGATCGGGATACAGAAAATAACCGCATACGAGACCTGCCAATAAGCACATTGCGGGAAAAACCCATCGGATTCCGGGACGTATGCCCACCATTCTATTTGCTTTTCCACTGGCTAGATCGGCTTCAATATCCGTCATATCATTGATGATACTTACATAAACGGCACCAATCACCAGAGCAAATAACAGGAAGAGCAATTGGGGGATAGCCATCATAAAAACACCTTCGGTTTTTAATGCAGTAGCATAACCAATAGCTAGTAATGGCGGTAATTTATATTCCCACCATTCTACAGACCTGATTATTTTAAAAAACCTCAATAGCTGCTCCTTTAGGGGTTAAATTATTTTTTATTAAACTTCTCCGTTAAATTTTTCACTTTACTGCCAAGGCCTTTCATCATCACATTCGGGATGGTTCTCAGGGTAAAAGGAATATCAATTGCAAATGAGCGTTTCAATAAGCGGAAAGAATGTGGGATGTTGAATTCCCGAATTAAGTTATGTTTGGACAGTTCTACCAGACTCGCCATATACCTTCTTTGTAGGATTTTGAGTTCGTCTTTATGAAGGAGGTGCTTAAACTTATCTATTTTAATCTTTAAATCAGCGATATATAGAAACTCCAGAATCTCGCTCCATTTTCTACCATCATAAATGTTGATCTCGTCTACACGTTTTCTCCATAAGCGATCCAGCGTATAAGCGGCTTTAGATTTCTTTGTCAGGATCATTTCCAGGTACATACACCAATCATCTCCAATGTTAATTTGCTCATCCCAGCCTGAAACAATCGAAGACTTACGGATCACCACAGCGGAAGAAGGGGAAGGGCAGGCCTTCAGGAATAGATCTCTTAATTCTTTGTTACCAAGATCTGACCAATTGTTTTTGATGTGCTGATGATACGGCTTTAAAAATGGGTCGCCGGATAAAAAATCCCAGCTGTCTCCAACTTTCACATCCTGATCCCAGTTTGCGAAAACGAAATCAAGATGGTCTGATTCCAGTTTTTCCACACACCTCTCCAGGAAATTTGGATACCAGATGTCATCTGAATCCAGAGAAGCCAGGATTGGACCCTTTGCATTTTTTAAGCCTTTATTTCTTGCTGCGGCCTGTCCGCCGTTTTTCTGCCAATGGTATTCTACTTCGGGGTATTTTTTGACAAGCTCAGCGGTATCATCCGTTGATCCGTCGTCAATAACAATTACCTGAATATTTTTATAAGTTTGATTGAGGGCACTTTCAATAGCATCTGAGAGCTTATCTGCTCTATTAAATGTGGGGATAACAATCGAAACTAATGGGTTATAACTCATCTAGTAAGAAGTTTAGTTGATTCGCGAAATCCGTTTCCGGAGAAATTGGGAGGTGATTTGTTATATGTAATGAAGCTGCTTTTCCTATTTCTGGCCATTGATCGCGCAATTCCCATGCACGTTCCATAGCAGATTCAAAATCTTTTTCTGTGGCTTCGGCGATGAAACCATTTATACCGTCGCTAATGATCTCGGCATTGCCACCGGCATTACTGACAATAACAGTACGTCCAACGGACATGGCCTCAATCATTGACAATGGAAGGCCTTCACTTCTTGATGGCAATAACAGGGCGTGATAATTCTTCCATAAATGATCTATATCCTCTTGAAAGCCATTGAACTCAACATTGTCGAGTGCTAAAAGCTGCGCCATTTCTTTAATGCCCTGTTCATCCAGTCCAGATCCGATAAAAGAAAGCGTAATGGGTCTTTCCCTCCACTTCTTTTTATTCATGATCCTTAATAAAATATCCTGAGCCTTATCAATGATAAATAGACGGGCTACACAAGCTAGCTTATATCCATTAGCGGTATCTGGATGTGGTAAGATATGAACCTTGGTTTTTATGGGATTAAAAACAACAGTGCTGTTGTTTAAGCGTAATCCAAATTGTTCTTCAGTTAAAGTCTTATTATGATTGGAAACAAAAAAGCATTGTTTTGCATGAAGCAGGGTTTGCTTCATATAGTCGCGGTCAGTAGGATAGGGCCAATAAAAATCAACTGCCTTCTGCGCAATAATTATATATGGTATGTTCAGCAGGTGACATTCATAAGCGTAAACCAGGCCATCAAAATTAATTCCCTGCGCAACGATCACCAGGGTTGGCGGCTGTTTCTTCAGTTGATCCCTGAACCGATCTAAGCCTGCATTCTGCCTATAATTTTTGATGGTCGCTCTTTTAATCAGCTGTCCGATTTTTCTGTTGAATTGCTGGGTTAAAGAAAGGTCAGGTTCCAGCTCTATCAAATTGACCTGCTGCTGGATCAGTTTAATAAACTCAGGATGCGATCTGTTGATGCGGTTTTTATATAACCTCAGACGGGTACCTTGTTTTAACATAGGGATACTTTTTGCCCAAAGTTCTTCACTTCCGCCCCAGTCGTCTATACAGCAGGTGATTATAGCTATTTCTTGATGATTTTTATTCTTCAATTTTTTCAAATTGCCTGTGATTTGGGTGTTTCAATATCAAACGAAGATTCCTTTACATTTTCGACATGATACCTGCCCCGTCTTAAGGCTAAAGATAGCGTTCCTTTCTCAATATAACAGGCTATTTTATGTTTTTTAAGCACCGTAGATTTACTGGAAAAGGACTCTGTGTATGAAATTGGGTAGTTCGAGAGATGAGCAAATCTAAAAAAAAGAAGCAGTTATTTAAAGGTTTCGGTATAAATTCTACAACTATATGTTTTCTTGCTGAATACTTTTTGTGCTGTTGTTCCTGCTGTTTTTTAGAATAAATAATTAACCCAGCCCTTAAGGTTTAACTTATTTAACTTTGTAGGCATAATTTTAGCTACTTGTAGTATATTAGAGTAAACAAATTTGTATGAGAAAAACTTACATATTAATTGGTAGCGTATTATTAATCTTCCTGAGCTCCCTGGCAGGTTGTACGCAAGATAAAAAATCACCTGGAGAAATAAAGCCGCTCAGAAATAAGCAGGTAAAGATCAAGGATATGTTTGGCATAAATGGTTTCGAATGGGACTTTTATGAGAATCACAATAATTTTGATTCCGCGAAATATAACCTGATTCGCAACTTCAGTGGTTTTAGGCATTTCCTGGATTGGGAACGTATAGAACCGCAGAAAGGAGTTTACAGATTTAACCATAAACCGGAAGGTGGCTGGAGTTACGATGAAATTTATGAGCACTGTTATCGCGATAGTATAACGGTATTGGTTGATTTACAAGTGACGCCAAGCTGGCTGGTCAGTACTTACCCTGAGAATCAGAGACAAAGAGACCTGAGCCCGGTTCCATACGGTGCAAAAAGAGATTCACCAAAATCTTATATCGACATTGCCAGAGCAGGTTTTCAGCTTGCCGCAAGATATGGACGCAATAAAAACATTGACCACAAACTCATTCTCGTTCCGAAAGAAGGATCGGCACCCGTGGTTGGTCTTGGCTATGTGAAATATCTGGAAAGTAGTAATGAACCTGATAAATGGTGGAGAGGAAAAGATGCACAGCAGAGTCCTGAAGAATTTGCAGCACAATTATCTGCATTTTATGATGGACACAAAGGAACGCTTGGTCCAGGTATTGGGGTAAAAACAGCTGACCCTACGATGATGGTCGTAATGGGAGGCATTGCAAAACCGAATGTGGAATTTGTGAAAGGAATGGTAGAATGGTGCAGGAAACATAGAGGACTTAAAAAAGATGGCCAGGTAGATTTATGTTTTGACGTAGTCAATTACCACATGTACTCTAATGATTATACCGGATGGTTTGCCAAATTCAGAAGCAAAGGAAGAGGTGTTGCACCAGAAACCAACGACATGACAGAGATCGCCAATTCCTTTACCAACTATACAGCTGCAGAGCTTGGTGATATACCGGTATGGTCTACAGAAACCGGTTACGACTTAAGTTCAAGAAGTGCGCAGCGTGCGGTTGCAGTAGGAAGCAAGTCTAAAGAAATTACTCAGGCCGACTGGATTTTGAGACTGGCTCTGTTATATGCAAGAGTTGGACTAGAAAAGGTTTTCTTTTATCAATTATATGATAACAATGAACCTGGACAAGATGATGGTGGTCCTTTTGGTTTTTCCGGCTTAGTGGATAAAAATAAACGCAGACCTGCTGCGGATTACATTCACCAGGTGACCAAACTGATGGGTGATTACTATTACTTGAATACGATCAATAAAGACCCAATAGTGGACGTGTATCAATACGGAAAGAAGAGAATGTATGTTTTGGTTGTTCCAGATGAGTCTGATCGTAAAGAGAAGTATACATTGGATTTGGGTGCTGCTAAAAAAGCACTCATTTATACACTTCAACCTGGAAAGGATGCCATGTCTGTAAAAGAAGTGACCGTTCCTGGCGGTGTTTTAGAGATAGAGGTTACGGAAACCCCAATTTTTGTTGAAGCTAAACCGCAATAGTTCTTTTTTGAACGCATTAAAGCCTAACAATTTAACCAGCTCTGAACAGAGGATTGTTAAATTGTTAGGCTTTTTGCTGTAATTCATATTGGTATGCAGCCAGCGCCTCCAGGCAAAATCCTGTAGTCATCTCTTCGGATCCATAGCACAGTCTTTTTTTAGGACCACCATAATAAACTGCCCATCTTGGCCAGCATCCAGAAGGTTTTTGCTGCTGAATTAAATATTGTACAGCAGCTTCCATCTCGGATGTGTTTATTCCGCATTGAAGTAAGGTGGTAATGCTTAGCGCGGTATCCAATATGCTTTCCCCGAAAGATCCATTCGGTTTTGAGCTTTTTAAGATGCGCTGAACTATTTTATCTACTGCAGGTTTCAGTTGATGTATACCCGCTTTATAGGTTCTGGAGAAAAAGTAATAAATAGTGAAAGGGTTACGGTACCAAAGGTCGCAGTCTGCTTCTTTTTCCTGATCGATGATGTCCAGCATATAATTGATAATGGGGGCGGTTTCAGGTCGGTAACCAAAATAAAATAATGCGTTCGCGTTTACGGCAGCGTCAATATCATATCTTCCAGCCTCTGTGTTTCTCCAGAATAAGAAGGTCGAGACCGGATGTTTAAATGCCCTTAAACTGAGCATCCAGAAGTCTTTAATCGGTACCAGACTCGGGCGAAGGGTGAACCAGGTGTAAAATAGCCCTGAAGAATGCCTATTGGCCAGCACAATTGCTTCATTCTGAAGATCGACTTTCCCTAAAGCTTGCAACACCTTTGAAGCGCATGCCGTGCTGTCTACATCGGGCGGACAAATGGGAAATAGTGGATTTAGGATGGTGAAATTGTTCCATACCCCGCCCCGCATTTTTTGATACTGGAGAAATGCAGCACCCATATCCAGCATCTCTTTCACTTTAGCATCTTGCTTCAACTGGAGGAGTGAATACATAATCAGGGAAGTAGGAAAAACATTGCTGTGAGGAATACAATGCTTCATTTCATCCTCATCAGAGATGTAACAGCAAAATTCTCCGTGAGGATATTGGTGATCATACAGATAGTTGATCCCTTTTAATATAGCTTGCTCCATAGTCACTGCTGAGTTTAATCTTTTGTTACAACTGAGGTTGCGCTGAATTTTTATTAAAAAGTTTAAAATAATGACCTTGTAGTGCCATCAATTCTTCATTTGTACCAGACTCTACTATTTTTCCATTGGAAAGCATGTAGATATAATCTGCATGTTTCACTGCCGACTGTCTATGGCTGATGACAATAGCGGAGCGGTTTCCAATTCTTTCCCGAAAGGAATCAAACAATGTTTTTTCTGCGTTTGCGTCCAATGCACTGGTGGCTTCATCCAAAATGATAAAACGCGATTGACTATAAAATGCTCTTGCAATGGCTAATTTCTGCCACTGACCAATGCTGACCTCATGTCCATCCTCAAAAATCCTACCCATAATGGTTTGATAACGGTCAGGGAAAGTGTCAATAAACAAATCAGCTCCTGAATTTTTTGCAGCCTCTTCGATCTCCTCTTCTCGGCCTTGCCCATCAATATCGCCAAATCGGATATTATCCGCGGCAGAAACATTATATTTTCCAAAGTCTTGAAATACCGCACAAATTTGCTTCCTATATTCCCTGCTTTCAAAATTCCGGATATCGATTCCGTTTAGAGTGAGCTCACCCGAACTCGGATCATACAATCGGCACATCAGCTTAATCAAAGTTGATTTTCCAGCACCGTTCATGCCTACCACAGCTACAATTTTACCTGCGGGCATTTTGATATTGATGTCCGTTAGGGTAGGGCGTTTCGCATGAGGGTAAGTAAAGCTCATGTTCTTGATCTCCAGTTCAATTAGCGGGTCATCAGGGATGGGCAGTGGATTTGGTGTTTCGGGTAAGCTGCTTTTCAGGTCGAAAAGTTCAAAAATACTCTTTACAAAAATGTTATTCTGATAGAGGGTAGATATACTGGTAGAAAGACCTTGCAGGATGTTAAAAGCCTGAGGAAAAGCTACTAGAAATAAGGTGATGTCTCCCACACTAGTGCGGCCATGGATACTGCCTATAGCAATATAGGCGATACAGGCAAAAAAACCAACTGCGGCAATGGTAGAGGTAATTAATTCTTTATAAGTACGCCTTTTACTGATTTTTAGTCTTCCTGATAAGAGGTCTAAGCGAATGCTGGTATGTATTTTTTTCAGGTAATCTCCTAATCCAAAACTTCTGATTTCTTTAGCATGGGTATCTGCAGTTAATAAAGTACTCATATAACCAGACTTTCGCTCCAAAGCAGTCTGTGCAATCCGGAGTGCATTCTGGCTATCTGCAAAATTTATCCTCACCCATAAAGTAGGAATGATAAAAAGGGCTAGAATAGGGAATAGCCTCCAGTCGATGGCTACCAGCATAGAAGCGATAACAACCAGGCTCATGGCATTTTTAGCAATGTCGACGATGCTGAAAACGATCATGTTTGGACGATCGCTGCCCATATCTCTTGCCCGTTTTAAAATGTCAAAATACTCGGGACTCTCATAAAAGGAAAGGTCCAGGCCAATTGCACTTTCATGAATTTTACTATCTATATATTCGGCTACTTCCCCTGATTGCTTTTCAGTAATATAGACTGAAATTGCTTTGATTGCTGCATAGGAAATTGCAGATAAAGCGGCAAACGCCAGGTATTTAATGACTTCCGACTCATTCTGAACATTGCTGATTCCATATTTAGAAACTGTGTCAATTAATTTCTTCAACATATACAAGGAAGAAAAGAACAAGGCACTTTCTATAACAATGAAAGCAATAGAGACCGCTGTCCATGTTTTTGAGGCTGACCAAATCAATTTTAAGATCCTCAAAAGATTCAGGTTCTTACTTAAATTATGGAGTTTAGCTAGGAATGATTTCATCATTGGATGAGGGGACTGGCAAAGTATAATAGTGATAAGCTTCTTTATTTATTTATTTCCCAAAAAGATCCCTCATATCGGAAAGGTTTTAGTTGAAGGTAGTATTTTTCAGGTGCGGAAATGAACTCATATTTCTTTTCATAGCTTTTCCCAAGTAAAGATTGCACGCGATTTCTATCGGGGAAATGGCATGGATAAGAAGCTTCAATTCCATAAAAAACCGGAGGAACATGCTGGATCGTTATTCTATCACCTGGTTTGTCATTATAAGCGATAAAATCAAGCATGACATGCGGAATGCCAGTGCTGTTTATTTCTTCCAGCAATTGATAAGGATCTTCAAGATATTGAAGCACATTGCAAATTAAGAAGAGTTGAACATTGTTTTCTGCTAAACACTCTTTGATGGTGCTGTAAAAGGTGATGTGTTCATTTTCAAATTGTTCCCTGCCAGCTGCTACAAATTTCGGTTGCTCAATGATACACCATTTTAACTTTTTTAAATGCTTTAAAAAAGGATAGTTTTGATAAAAAGTGGTGCCTAAGGAGCCACCAAAGTCAATTAACGTAAGTTCATTGTCGTTCTTAGAAGCGATATATAATAAACTGCTGAGCAATGAGTAGTTCATCTGAACCTTATCATAAGCAATACCATCCCGTTCATAGGGGATTTCATTATTTTTTACCTTTAAAGTACTCTCTTTGATTTTGTTTAGAATGTCTGCCTCATCATAACCCCGGCATTTATGCTTAGCGGCTTCATAATTTTTATAATTACCCTTCCAGCCATGTTTGAAGCTATACCATTTTAGACTATGAGCAATAGGGGGGATTAATTCTTTGATGAGGTAAAACATGGTTAAGAGCCTTAGGAGTTAAACTTATTTATAATCTTTACCACCTGATAAATATCCTCTTTGGTATGCGCAAAGGAACAGGGTAAACTCAGTGTAGTTTGGTGTATGTTACTGGAAATGGGATAATCTAATTTTGTCAGATGACCTTTTAATGCAGCTTGATCTTGTGGAGCTACTGGGTAATGAATCTCTGTCGCAATGCTATGATCTAATAAATACTGTTTTAACCGATCTCTTTCCGGATGTAAAATATTAAAAATATGGTAAACATGATGGAAATCAGGATCAATTCGGGGTGTGATAAAATCAGCTTTTAGCTCCTTTAAATAGATGGCTGCCAAATCACGTTTATGGTTGTTAATCTGGTCAAGAAAAGGGAGCTTAACCCTTAAAAAGGAGGCTTGCAATTCGTCTAATCTGGAATTATAACCAACAACACTATTGTGGTATTTTTTTTCAGAACCGTAGTTACGAAGCTGTTTGATCTGTTGATGATCTGATTCAGATTTGCAAATTACGGCACCAGCATCGCCTAAAGCACCTAAATTCTTGGTGGGATAAAAACTAAATGCCCCAAAATCCCCAAATGTGCCGGCCAGTTTGTTCTTATATTTCGCACCATGGGCCTGAGCACAGTCTTCAATAACTTTCAGCCCATGCTGAGCAGCAATTTCCATAATCGGATCCATCTCACAGCACTGTCCATAAAGATGAACCACCATGATCGCTGCCGTTTTTGAGGTAATTGCGGGACCGATTAAAGCAGGATCAATATTATATGTTCTTGGATCTGGCTCTACCAATATTGGCGTCAATCCGCAATGTAGGATAGATAAAATGGTTGCTATGTAGGTGTTAGAGGGTACAATTACCTCATCTCCAGGATTAAATTTGCAGCATTTTAAGGAGAGGATCAATGCATCCAATCCATTTGCTACCCCAGCAACATATTTTTCCTGGTGGTAACTGGCAAACTCTTCTTCAAACAGGGAAACTTCTTCACCTAATATATACCAGCCTTTATCTAAAAACAGGTCGAATTTCTCGCGTAGTTTTTCTTCAAATGGTTTATTTAAAGTTTTTAGATTCTCATACGGTATCATACGGCTCATAAATATAGTCTTTAGGATCAAATGCTGTGGAAGCCAATACCAATAAAATGGCATCTGAAGAAAAGTCATGCATTACATGCCAATCTTCTGGTAATAAAAATAAGCACTTTTCAGGACTATCAAGATCGAAAATTTCAGTTTTTGTACCGTTGTTATTGGTGATTTTACAGGAACCTTTGATGCAAATAGCTGCTTGGTGCGTCTCGTGATGTCTGTGGCCTCCTCTGTCGGTATTATCGACAGCATAAATGTAAAAAAGCCGTTTAATTTCAAATGGAACTACTTGATCTAAAACCGTAAGTACTCCTCTGGAATCTTTGAATGTTTGGATGTTAACTATGTGCGCCATCTGTTAATAGGTTGTTGTCAATTAAATTTAGAATCTCAGGTTTGTTGATCATATCAAATTTTCTAGCAAAAAGCATTTTTGTGGTTTTTAAATGCTCAAAATCTGTTTCATCCAATATTTTTGGATTAGCTCCTCCGGCAGACCAATCAATGTATCTGTAATTATTATTGACAACTTTATCTTTATGTTTTGAGTTGAGAATCATGGTTTGGAAGACAAATTCATCACTTGCCCAGCAAAATGAAAAGAATTGTCTCAGTTTTTTGTCTTGTTCTACTTTATTTACCACATACATGGCTATTTCTGGACTTAGCATCCAAAACATTGATTTTCCGTAAGGGTGTAATTTATGTGGTAACTTCCTGCGTGGCATTACTTTATTGATCAGCTGCTCTAATCGATGTTTGCCCAGGAAATTATAACTGGATAAAAAGTAATTTTCCATACGAATTAACCCCTCTTTCCAATCATTCTTGATATCCCGGTAGCTTAAAAATTCCTTGCCAATATTCTTCTTAAAAAAAGCATGAATATATGCCGGTGATTTAAGCGGGTAATCCTGACCACTTAAAAAATTAATAAATTCATACCGGATTCCTGTACCTACAATTTCTTTGATACATTCAAAAGTTGCAATAACAGTGCTAAATCCTGCCCATTTTACATCTACGCGGTTATTTATAAAATAAACGTTAGGTAATGACTTTAAAAATAAGTGAGGATTAATGTCGAATTTTTTATCTACATGGATGTAGAAATCAAAATCAGGATGGTACATATTCCTGATCATTCTTTCAGTCTGCTGAGGATTGGTATAGGTGAGGATCAGATGAGCGATACGCATGTTTAAGTAAATAATTTTCAGTGAAAATATGGTGCCAATATTTTAAATTTTATAGAATACTGACTTGTGCTTAAAATATTACAATTCTAAATCTGATAATAAATCAGAAATAACGCATAAACTCAATGATATAGGAGTAAGTATTGCGCTAAGATAGTAATCCTTTAGCTAAAGGGTCATCAGAATGACTAAAATCACCGCGCTGCATCCTGGAAATTAAGAAAGGGGGAATAAGAGCCTCATTTTGTCTGAGTAATTGCCATATCTTTTTTCTAGGAACTAAATCGAATGTTTTATTACCGTAAGGTAAATCAACCTGTTTTCTGGTTAGATTGATGGGTTTATTGTATAAAACGGCAACACGATTTTTTTTATAAAGGACTTTTAAAGTCTGGGTGGGTAGTTTGTATTTAAAAATGCGTTTGGGTACATGTTGATTTAAGCATTCATAAACCGTGGTATGAGGAAGAAGAATATATAATCCCGGAGCTAATTCGTAGTCGGAATTCAATGCCTGGTCGATAGGCTGTGTAATTGGCTTCAAAGATACAGTAGTATGCTGTGTTTCTTTAAATGATGAAGGAACAGCTCTGCAAATGATAAAGGTAAATAATACCATCACCAGGCATTTAATTGCCCTGCTTATAAAACGTATGGTGATCTTATTTTTCATTCCCTGCTTATATCAGCACTGTCTATATAATCTGTAACATTCATTAGCCTGGGAAGATTCATTAAAGCTGGCACATTTATCGCTCTTTTGCAAATTAATTCGTTAAAAAATGACCAATCTAAATCCTACTTTTACAGCAGATGAAACTGACCTCTATAATTTCTGTTAATTTTAATCAACCCGAGGTAACCCTAGCGTTCTTACAATCAGTCAAGAATAATACCAGTGGCCTGCCTATTGAACTTATTTTGGTCGACAATGGGAGTAAAGTAGACCATGGAGCTGAATTTTTGGCCGCTTATCCGGGCCTGAAATACTTGCGTTCTGAACAGAACCTGGGCTTCGCTGGTGGCAATAATATCGGCATTAACATCGCTTCAGGCGAGTTTTTGTTGTTGCTGAACAACGATACGGAGATCAGCAATAACCTCATCCAGGTGTTAACGGAAACAATGGATAAAAATCCTGAAATTGGAATAATTTCTCCACTGATACTTTATTATGATCAACCCGATATGATCCAGTATGCGGGATTTACGGAGATGAATTACCTCACTGCGAGGAATAAAGGGATCGGTAATATGGAAATTAATCAGGGACAATATGAGAAACAGAGCAGGGAGACCGCTTTTTGCCATGGAGCAGCCATGATGTGTAGAAGGGCAGACCTTTCCACAGTAGGGCAAATGGCAGAAAACTATTTCTTATATTATGAAGAATTAGATTGGTGTGAACAGTTTAAGCGCGCAGGAAAAAAAATCTGGTTTACCGGCCAGACGAAAATCTACCATAAAGAATCGATGAGTGTAGGTAAAGAAAGCAGTATTAAAACGTATTTCATGACCAGAAACAGAATGCTTTTCATCCGCCGAAACACCAGTTGGGTGAATACATTTCTTTTCAGTTGTTTCTATATTGGCATTGCCTGCCCAAAACAAATCCTGATCTACCTGAAAAAGGGTAGGAAAGACTTGGTTAAATGGGTGTTTAAAGGCGTATTGTGGAACTTTAGCCATTCCAAAACAAGTAATTACCTGGGTTTTAAAATATAATATTAATGATTATAATCTTCTGGATCAGCATTTTTTTGATCGTATATACATTTGTTGGATATGGCTTTGTGCTCTACTTTCTGCTGAAGTTGAAAAACTTGTTTGTAAAACCCTTTTCTTTTAAAGCTAATGTGGAACTGCCAACAGTCAGCCTGTTGGTTGCTGCTTATAATGAAGAAGAACTGATCGGGGAGAAAATCAAAAATACCCTCGCATTAAACTATCCTAAAGATAAAATACAGTTTATTTTTACGACGGACGGCTCTTCAGACAGTACCCCTGATCAGGTTCGCCAGTATCCGGAAGTTACCTTGCTGCACATTGATGCAAGGGAAGGAAAAATGGCAGCCATCAAAAGAGCAATTCCATTTATCAAAGGAGAAATTGCTGTGTTTACAGATGCCAATACTTTTCTGAACAAGGACGCTATTCTGGAATTGGTAAAACACTACCAGAATCCAAAAGTAGGGGCGGTAGCCGGAGAAAA
Organism: Pedobacter sp. PACM 27299; assembly: GCF_001412655.1. Taxonomy (NCBI): domain Bacteria; kingdom Pseudomonadati; phylum Bacteroidota; class Sphingobacteriia; order Sphingobacteriales; family Sphingobacteriaceae; genus Pedobacter; species Pedobacter sp. PACM 27299. The sequence continues at coordinate 2,453,833 of NZ_CP012996.1, forward strand.
AAGAATCCTCGTACCGGAAACGGCTGATGCCAGTTCTGCCGGAGAAGGTTTTTACTGGAAGTATGAGTCCTTATTGAAAAAATGGGATTATGCCCTGTATTCTGGAGTAGGTGCGGCAGGAGAGCTGTTTAGCATTCGTACTGCATTGTACCAGCCTGTAGAATCAGATACTATTATCGACGACCACATGATCGCCATGCGCATTGCCGAGAAGGGATACATCATTGCCTATGAACCCAATGCCTACGCCTTGGAAACCGCTTCTGCAGATGTAAAAGAGGAATTAAAACGCAAAATAAGAATTGCTGCGGGTGGCATGCAATCCATCTTAAGACTGAAAAAATCGGCAAACCCTTTTCATAATCCGATCTTTACTTTTCAATATTTGAGCCATAGGGTGTTGAGGTGGACCATCACTCCATTTCTCCTGATCCTGGCTTTTGTCTTAAATGGAATAATTGCAGTACAAACTAATGAGTTATTTTATCAGGTGTTATTTGGCCTCCAGGTACTTTTCTACCTTTTAAGCCTCATCGGACTCTATTTTGAAAATAGAAATATCAGAATCAAAGCCTTATTTATTCCTTATTATTTCTGTGTGATGAATTACGCTGTGATTGCAGGGATCATCAGGTATTTTAAAAAGAACCAAAGTGCAGCCTGGGAAAAGTCAAAACGGAAATAATCATCAAAGAAAGTAGTCGTTAAAGGAAGTAGTTACCAAAGGATTAAGTGTCAAAGGAAAAGGATTGTCTAAAAGAAAAGCTAATCATTAAAAGAAACCAAGCCCATTACTCAAATTCCAGAACTTAACCTGCTGATGATGATCTATCGGAATGGCAGTACTTAGTAAATGGGTTTCTGTGGCAAAAAAGCTGTCTACCTTATAATCAACACCATTTCTTAAAACGGAAGTACTTCGTGTAGGTACTTCCTGAAGCTGTTCTACAATCCCTTCGCCTGTGGCTTTTACGATGGCCTCTTTCCGGGTCCAGAGCAGGTAAAAGGTTAGGATCGGCAATGCCGAGCTGTTTACCATAGCTTGTTCTTCTGTACTAAAACAAAGATCTGTTACTTCTTTATATTGAAAATATGGATCTACATACTCGATGTCAACACCGAGAGCAGTTTCACTGAATGCGATCGTAATTAAATCTTTGGAGTGGCTCACATTAAAAAATAACCCATCAACTCCAGGCTTTTTATGCTCCTTCAAATGAAAAACAATTGCGGTTGCAGGAATACCCATAAAATGGGCCAGCAGCTTCCTTAAAAAGTATTTGCGGACCGTATAATTTTCCCTGCTTTGCTGATGAAGAAATCTGGCTGCTTTAGCCAGTTCCTCTGTAGATAATAACTCCTTTGGGTCAATCTTTTTAAAATATTCACTCGCCTTAATTTTAAAAATATGTACACCATCTTTGATAGACAGCAGTTGTCCATCATAAGGAAGCCATTCAATCGGCCCCTTCAGCAAGTAATCAATGCTTGGTTCCATTATATTTTATTTAATGCATCCTGTAAAATTCTGGCAAACTCTTCATTATTTGGAGGGTATAAAAACGTCTCATGGTCACCAGGAACATCATGACGTTCTATGCCTTTATTGGCATATTTAGCCCAGCCAAGAGAATGATTGTCATCCAGATAATACAACCTTTTCTTTACGGTAAACAGACTGATTTTTACATTTTCGGTGACCATCGTATAATGGTTATGGGCCTGATCATAATTGCTGTAAATCTCCTTTTCATAAGGACTGAAATGCAAGGTATAATCTTCACCTAATGGTACTTTCGTGTCGCTCATCCTGCGCTTGATCATTTGTAACTGATAACGCAGTGTTTCTCCCGGATGACGGAACAAGGAACCGATGATAAACGGAATTTTATAAAATTGTCTCTTAATTTTGTTCCATAATTTAACAGATTTAGGAACCGAACTGCCTACATCTCCAGCATAAGTATCAAGAATCCCTAAGAATTTCACCTCTTTACCCATTTTTGTCAGCTGTTTGGCCATCTCATACACGATAAAACCACCTAAAGAATAACCGGATAAATAGTAAGGCCCTGTTGGGTGTACCTTTATGACTTCCGAAACATACACTGCTGCAATCTCCTCAATACTATTATAAAGTGGGGTTTCCCGATTTAAACCCAAGGCCTGCAAGCCATAAAGCGGCTGGTCTTCATCCAGGTATTTGCTCATCGATTGGAACACCAGTACATTTAATCCACCACCATGAACCATAAACAATGGATTTTTACTTCCTGAAGTTTTAATGGGTACCAGGGCATCCCATTGTGCTTCCTGTTCATCTGAATTCAGTTTTTTGGCCAGCTTTTGAATGTTTGCATTTTCAAAAAGAGTAGCTAATGGCAACCTCTTTCCTGTTTCCTTTTCAATTGCAGCCATTACCTTTACTGCAAGTAAAGAGTGACCGCCAAGCTCAAAGAAGTCAGCAGTAGTATCCATATATTCCAGGCCAAGCACCGCCGACCAGATATCGAAAATCAGCTGCTCATTCTTATTCTGAGGCAGCTCCCTCGTTTGCCATTGGTTTTCTGACTTTGGCTGAGGCTTAGGAAGTGCTTTCTTGTCAATCTTATGATTAGGTGTAAGTGGGAACGATTTCAAAGCAATGAAATCATTCGGAACCATATAATCCGGAAGATCACGCCCCAAAATTTCCTTCCATTCCGCGATCGTTTTTTTAGAAAGGAAAAGCTCATTTGTAGAGATTGGAGTCTTCGCGAAGTCTGAAGGCTGAGCATTCTGGAAATGTCCTGCCATTGGGTTTTCAGGGATCAGTAGAGAATTTTCCTCCTTCATAAACAATACGTCATAACGGCCATCGGTGCCATCGGAACTCCAGCGGATATGGGTATGGTAACCCATCCTGGATCCCAAATCCCAAAATTCATCAGGATAAACACCTTGCTCAACTTCTGCTAACTGCTGCTTTATCTCGCCAACTAAGGCTGTTGCCGGGGCAGATTTCATCCATTCAAATAGGACATAATCCTTCGCTGTCCGTGCATTGAATACTCCGTTTATTGCAATTGAAGCTGCGCTTTCTTTTTCAAGTAAGGCCGTTAGCGCAGTTATGTCTTTCAGCTCTTCCCAAGGCTTTATTAAGGTAGGAGCTAGAGTTTTATGATCAGAATTCACATAAATCCATACATCATAATGGTATTTAGTGGTCTCATTTAAAGATGAGCCCCTTCTTAATTGTACATCTACACCAGAAATCTCTGGCATTATTTTCGGCAATAAATAGAAAAATGCAGGGTCTGCCACAAACTCATCCTCGATTCTTACCCGGTTGCTCACCACTTCCTGAAAATCAGGCATCGAAGTACTGTCTTTTGCATTGGCCAGATAATCCATCGCATGATACATCGTAAGGCTGTTTTTGCCTTGCATATCCCCAATAAATAGACAGCCGCCCTTTTTTAAGCGCTGTACAGCAGAACCGATCACTTTGAGGAAGTAATTCGCATCTGGAAAATATTGAGCCACACTGTGGATCAGAATTAAGTCGAAGGAGGCACCATTCATCCCACTAAAATCATCCGCTGCATGAGCGCTTGTAGTCACATGAGCCCATTTTTCAGGATGTGCATCCAGTTTTTGCTGTAGTTTTCCAATCGCTGTTTCCGCATAATCCGTGGCCAGATACGAAGCTGCAAAAGGTGCGAGTTCAAACATCAGCTGACCACCGCCACTTCCAATCTCTAAAATGTCCTTTGCTTTTAATGCCTTAATTCTTTGCGCTGAAACCTCCAGCCATTCCGCTGCCTGCGCTACCAGGCTATCACTATTCTTCCATTGTTCCAGTAAAATACCATCAATCTTTTGTTCTGATTCCGCTTTTCCTGCTGATGATTGTGCGGCCATATCGTAAATGGTGTCCCATCGGTCTTTCCAGGAAGGCGTGGTATTTTTGGATTCCGAATCTTCCGGAACCACATAAGCAACCAGTCGGGGTTCAGCCAATTGATCCGCTCTGGCCAATACGACAGCTTGTTTAACATCTTTCAGCTCGCTTAAGCAATTTTCAATTTCCCCGAGCTCTATCCGATGACCACGGATTTTTACCTGTTGATCAGACCTGCCCAGGCAGATAATTTCCCCATCCTCAGTAAACTTCCCTAGATCGCCAGTTTTATAAAGTCTGCTGCCAGCCTTTCCACTAAAAGTATCCGTAATAAATTTTTCGGCGGTCAGCTCCGGTTGATTCAAATAGCCAGCGGCCAATCCCGCACCACCAATTAAGATTTCTCCGATATTTCCCGGAGGAACCAATTGTCCGCTTTCATTTACCAGGTAGATACTGGTGTTTTGTATCGGCCTGCCAATAGTGATGAGTTCATCATCATTTTTAATCTCTTTTACAGTCGACCAGATCGTCGTTTCCGTAGGCCCATACATATTCCATAAGGACGAACAGCGCAATAGCAATGCGTTGGCCAGATCCTTAGGCAGCCCTTCTCCACCACACAATACCTTTAAATTAATCGGACTTGTCCAACCTGATTCTATGATCATCCTCCAGGTAGAAGGAGTGGCCTGCATGATCGTAACCTGATGCGCTCGAATCAGGTCTAGCAATAAACGTCCGTCTCTGGCACTTTCTGTATCACATAAAACCAATTCTGCACCCGTAATCAGCGGCAAGTACAATTCCAGGCCTGCAATGTCAAAAGAAATTGTGGTGATGGCCAGTAAACGATCCGAAGGACTAATTCCTGGAAGGGATTGCATGCTGAGCAGGAAATTAACGAGATTAGCATGCATGATTTTTACCCCCTTAGGTTTTCCTGTGGAGCCAGACGTATATAATATATAGGCCAGATCGGTACCGGTAAGCGGAACTGTCCAGCTTTTAGCCGGACAATGCGCTAAGGAAGGCCAAAGATCTTCTATGACTAATTCTTTCGCTTCAGACTTATATTTACCTTGATGCGCCTTGGAAACCAATAGCATTTTTGCCTTGGAGTCCTCCAGCATATACACAATCCGATCATGGGGGAAATCCGGATCCAATGGCAGATATACTCCGCCAACCTTAAGGATCG